>JBNPEG010000065.1:0-8674 GCA_051117555.1 Elainellaceae cyanobacterium
AGTTACTCAGCATGGTGGACTTGACCTCATGGACTCTGAATACACGTTCTTTTCTAATTCAGCCTCGCTCCCGAACATTCCGGAACGCTCGATTAATATGGAGTCTATGTTTCACGAGCCGCATCTTAGCTGAGCGTTGTGCCACATATTCGTGCGGACACGGCGCGTTTTTAACCGCCAGCCTCCAAATCTTTCGTCAGTCAATCAGCCGGCAGACACTCTATCCCGAAAACTCATCCCGAAAACTCTATATCGTAGGTCTATGTCTCTCAGAGTCTCTCAGAAAAATTTCCCTACCAACCTCATCCGAGTAGTCGTTATGATAGGATAATTGACTGCGCGTATTGTTGTGTTGGCTAAACTTCTCTATATCTATGACGCTACTCCAAGAAGAAAAACAACAAATCATCAACGATTATCAAATTCACGAAACCGACACCGGATCGGCTGACGTTCAGGTTGCTATGCTAACTGAGCGTATTAATCGTTTGAGTTCACACCTGCAATCTAATAAGAAAGATTTTGCATCTCGGAGAGGATTGCTCAAGATGATTGGCCGGCGTAAGCGTCTTCTTGCCTACATCATCAATCAAGATCCAAATCGCTATCGGGAGCTTATCAAACGGCTAGGAATCCGTGGCTAGTCCATAGGTAGCCGTAACCGAACAGTGGCCTAATATTAGCTGAATTAACGACATGGCTTCTAAATCCAAATCTGGTTCTCCAGAGTCAGGCAATCAAAACCGTCTTCCATTTGAGCCCAATCGGACTCGTAAAAAACCCGATAAGCCCGATCAAAACGCGACTGCGCAATCGGCTGCCAGCACGCAGGAGTCGAGCAAAGCCTCGAATCGGTCTGATCGGAAAGGACGGAGAGCCGATTCTGGAATTCCTGAGGCTGTCAGTCAGCGAATGGTTCGCAGAATGGTCTTGTTTTGTGGTATTCCAACTCTCTTAGGGATTTCAACCTTTCTGGTGAGTTATCAGATTGTCAGTCGGGGGGTGCTTGATCTCCCGCATAGCGCTGTATTGTTAGTCAGTCTCGGCTTCTTTGGCCTGGGTGTTTTAGGGCTTAGCTATGGCGCCATGTCAGCATCCTGGGATGAAGACAGACGAGGCGGGGTTTTGGGATGGTCTGAATTTACGACCAATTTTCAGCGCATGAGGCAAGCGTGGCAGTCTGAGAAAAATGGGTCTTAGTCTCGCTAAAGCATTCGTGAACGAGCAGTTAGCGCTTTAGAATATCGTTAAAGAATATCGAAAGCGAAAATTTTTTAATTTAGACATCAGCAAATATCCATCCTTGGTTGTGTCAGAAGAGGTTATCCATGATTGTCGTCATGAAGGTCGGTACTCCAGACGTAGAGATATCCAATCTCTGTGAGGAGCTACAGACCTGGGGGCTAACACCCGAGAAGATTATAGGCAAGCACAAAACAGTGCTAGGGCTTGTCGGAGACACGGCTGACCTCGATCCACTCCAAATTCAAGAAATTAACCCTTGGATTGAGCAGGTTTTGCGAGTAGAGAAGCCATTTAAGCGGGTCAGTCGAGAATATCGGCATGGGGAAGCGAGCGAAGTCAAGGTGCAAACCCCAAATGGAGTCGTGTCGTTTGGCGAACATTGCCCAGTGGTGATTGTCGCTGGCCCCTGCTCCGTCGAGAATGAACCCATGATTGTCGAAACGGCTCGGCGGGTGAGTGCATCTGGGGCCAAGTTTCTTCGTGGAGGAGCCTACAAGCCTAGAACTTCTCCCTATTCATTTCAAGGACATGGGGAAAGTGCCTTAGATCTGCTAGCGGCTGCGCGGGAGGCTAGCGGCCTAGGGATTATCACAGAAGTGATGGACACAGCAGATGTAGAGAAGGTTGCCGAGGTTGCCGACGTGCTTCAAGTTGGCGCTCGCAACATGCAGAATTTTTCTCTGCTAAAAAAGGTTGGATTGCAGGGAAAGCCCGTATTGCTCAAGCGAGGTATGTCTGCGACGATTACAGAATGGCTCATGGCGGCAGAATATATCCTAGCAGCCGATAATCCAAACGTGATTCTCTGTGAGCGCGGCATTCGAACCTTTGATAGCCAATACACTCGAAACACGTTGGATTTATCTGTGATTCCTGTGTTGCGATCGCTCACTCATTTGCCCATTATGATTGACCCTAGCCACGGGACAGGATGGGCTGAATATGTGCCATCCATGGCAATGGCAGCGCTAGCAGCAGGCACCGATTCTCTCATGATTGAGGTTCATCCTAATCCTGTGAAGGCGATGTCAGATGGGCCGCAGTCATTGACTCCGGAACGATTTGATCGGCTGATCGATGAACTTTCTGTAATTGGTCGCGCGACAGGGCGTTGGAGCCGACAACCTGCTGTAGCGGCAGTTTAACCCCATTCTTATGCGTCTTCGTCGACGGTATAAGGCTCTGGATCGCTAAGATGGTGTAATTCTCCAAGCTGTTCTTCGATATTATGCAAAAGCTGGCTCAGGGCAGGGAGCGATTCGACGTTCGTCTTCGATAAACTCGGATCAGATTGAGCGCGATCGCGCATTTCGTTGACTTTAGTATGCAACTGTTTGGCGATACTAAGCGCATCCCGACCTAACAAAGAAAGCTGCTGCTGCTGATAGAACCGCAGCGCCGCTCCTCGTAAAACTTGAATTGTTGCATCTTCTCCGTGGTCGCTTGGCATAAACCGAAAGCGCAACAAGATCCGGTTATTATCGTACATGCGCTCTAGCTCAACTTGCTTGGGTTTATCAACCGCAATGAGCGAAAGCTTGGTCATCCATTTCAGTTCGCCAATCAGTCCCAAAAATATCGGCAGTCTGACCCGATCTAAGACAGACTGTAAAACGCCGTTTTGGCTCCAGAGGATTCGCCCGTGTTGGGGCTGGCGCTCGAAGTAGAGTCGACCAATACCGCCCAAAAGCGCCCGTCCGAGTAGTTCGTGTAAGAGATCTGCGGGGGGCAACTCTGCCAGGGCTTCGATGGGGGCAGAAAGGTAACGGACTCGAACATCAACAGTCGGCAACGGACTCAGCAACGATGGAACTTCGGGATGAGAGATGTCGCGGGGTGGGTGGGTGTCGTCAGGCTCACCTAAGGGAGGATCAGGCTCGAAGTTAGAGGACTCGTGTTCTTCAGACGGAGAGACTGACGAGGTATCAGACGAAGATTCAACATCAGACGAGGATCGATCAGAAATAATTGACGCATCGAGATGGAATGTCGTAGCAAGTCCGTCTAAAGTCTGAGGAATTTGAGTCTCAAGGGGTGGCGCATCTGAGAACGATACATCAAGACGTGATAGGTCTGCCGATGCATTGGCAGAGCTATCTTGGAGGGGGGAGGGGTCAAATGGAAACTGTGGCGGAGGTTCAGAGGGCTCAATCTCTAGCCCAAATACACTGCCCATCAAATCAATTGAATTTAGATTCTCAGGGCTATCCACAATTAGGGTGGGTTGAGTGTTGCGATCAGACGGAGACGGTACGCGATTTCGGCGGGGTCGGACGGGGAGATGTGAGTCTGACGAGGGGCGTACGTGAGATGGAACCGAAGAATGGGGCGTCGAGGGCTTAGATATCGATGAATTAGGGACTGAGGAATTAGGTGCTGAGGAATTAGGTGCTGAGGAATTAGGGACTGAGGACTTGGATGTCGAAGACTCAGGGATCGAGGGCTTGGGAGTGGAGGAGGATTGATTGCACGATCGCAAATAGGCCGAAAGCACGGCCTGCAAAGATTCAGATGAGATTTGATGGGGTACGAGAGAATAGTTTAGATAGGAAACAATTCGGCGCACATAGTCTGCCGAACTGACATCATCGGGTGACACCATACCCAAATGAAGGCGGCTCCCATCCAAGAACAGCGGCAATATTTGATGGTACAGGCATGCTTCAACCGGTAGAACGCTATTAATTAGAACAAACATTTGTTCAATGTCAAGCCGCTTTGCAAGCCCGTCCTCAAATGAATCTCTCTGAAAGTGAGACAATATGCTTTGATAGACCGGATCATAATCACCCGGTTTAATTGGGTCACTTAGAGGAGAAATCATAGAAATTTATCAGCGTTTATGGCGTTGTATATTCAACGAGGAGACTCATCCATTCAACGCACCCTACTGTCGCGCATCAAGCACTGCTTCGCAATGCCTGAGCAGATAGGTATAGCTTACTCCATTCACCCATGATCTGGCTCGGTTTTGAACCCAATTCATGCGCGATCGCATCCATTGTTTTTCCAGCCTTTATATTTTCTAGTAGCTGTTGCTGGTCGGGTGTCAGATTGTCCCAAAATTCGCGCCATTGATTAGGAGTTAGCCCCAGGCTATGCTCTCGTAGTGAGGTTCCGAGCCAAGTGGTGACCAGTTCGTGTTCGCCTTTCAAACTAAACACTCGAATGGCATGATAGCTCACTTTTTCGCGAAGCCGATACACCTGTTTGATGGGCATATCAAGAGTACTGGCGATCGCATCTTGGGATCGCCCTTGCAAATATAGGTGCAACCACTGTGCCGCATCAGCACCCACATTTTCTTCTAGATAGTGACCAAAGTCGTCTTTGATGCGGCTGCGTAAGGTCTGCTGTTCTTCCCAAAATTGCTCGTCTTGATACTGCGATACTGCTTCACCATCGAGCAGACTCACCGGGTTATCTGAATCGTCTAACACCATTTCTTCTGAGACGAGGCGAATGAGCTCACCACTGGGAATTTGCGTCATGCCTCCTCGCTGAGAGCGTCGGAGATAATTAACAAATCGGTAGACGAGCAGAGGTTGATTACGAATCGGGCGCAGGCAGTATTCTTCGATGCTGGCAAGTACGAGAGCATTTCGCAATCGAGGATTGGTCGTACAGGTCCCAATCAAAGTGATCTGGCGTCGAATGTGGCGATCGCTCTGGATCAGTTCTTGAATGACTTCTTGGAGAACATCCATCACGGTGCGGCGGCGATCGCGAGACAGCGCCACCCACGTGCGGATCTTGCTGCGAATCAAGAAAAGGCTACTCAATCGCTGAAGAAGTTTCTGGTAAGCCTTTTCAGGACCAATGCCTAAATATCTCTGGCGCAAAATTCGATAGCGATAATCCATCGCTTGCCGGGCGATCGCCAACTGTTCACGTGGCATGTCCTCAAACCGCTGATGATCGTCTCCAAGCAGCCAGCAAATAATGCTGGTTTGAGTTTGAGCTGACTGATCTGAACAATCAGACTGGAGCCGCGATCGCCAATTTAGCGTTAATTCCTCAACCACTGCCATTGATTTGCTTTCCCCATACCCCAGATTTGCGATTTTGCCCGTTGCATCTCTCAAAATTTTATCTGCATTGACGATCGTTTCTGCTCAAAGACATGATGAATGGTCTAAAGGAAGGGTTCTGTCACTATCTCACTCATCTCTTCTCATAGCCTCAGCGCAGATGCTATGTGCCTGATATTGTATCGGATGCAGCCTCGTCCGTATTCTCAATCGCATGTGCGAGATTTTGTAGTGTATCAGTCAACTTATCTAGACGCACTATTGCAGCCTCCTGATTTTCTGCCAGCGTCTGAACCGCATCACTCAGCGCAAAAATTTGATAGCCCTGCTGCTGAACTTGATGCGTCAACACATCCACCTGCTTTGAAACGCATTCGACAGTTTCTGTTGTTGCGATGACGGCTTCTCCAATCTGCTCTACGATCTTTTCTAACCGATCTAGCCTAGCGTCCACTCCTATACAACCTTTTCGCTGAATGGGTTTACTAAATGGGGGCAATACCTAGATTGAAATCTAATGCAGAGCAGATTCATAAGATAGGTGAGTGGTCTACATTGTAATCGTATCTATCTGATCAATCTAGCCATTCAGATTAATCTAGCCATATGAGACGAGACGGTACGATTTTCCTCTACATAACCCACTGATTCGATTCAAACACGGTGTCATCGTCACGTCCTAGACAAATCGTGTGAAATCTTCTCCTAAAAAGAGCGCCCGTTCGGCTTTGCGCCGTCGAGTCAGCCCAGCTAAAACACGTCCGCCCGCCTTATTCCAGCGAAGAAATTGATCGGCTGCTCCGCGAATATCTCCCTGGTTTAGCAATTTCAGCAGGGTCGAACTTGCCAATGCCCCTTCCCCAACGTTGTATGTAAAACTCACCAGCGCCGAAAACTGATCATCATTAATCGGGACTTTCACATTTCGGGAGACAGCAGCTTCAAATCGGCGCAAATCACGCTTCAAAAGGTCTTCAGCTTCTGCTGCGGTAATTTCCATCCCAGGTCTGACGCCTGATGTCGTGCCATACCCGATTGTCCATATTCCAACGGGGTCGAGATAGGCTTCTAAGCGCAATCCCTCGAATGATTTAATCAGTCTCAAGCCTTTGGCATTGATGGTGCGATTGGAACCTGATGAATCCGGGTCAAAGGGCTGCCCCCCTCGAAGAAGCTGAACATCGGGTTTATAGGCGTACCATGTGTTGCGTCCCTTAAAGTGAATTTGATTGCCGTCCTCGTCTTTGCCCAAGGCAATCTTGATGTGATTATCTTCGAGTGAAAAACTAGACAGAGGCAATTGGGTGCCTGCTTCGATGAGCTGCTTTTGGTCGTCGGGTAAGCTCGAACTCTGTTCGGTAGTTAGCTTCAGCCAACTGTCGGTCTTAAATTGGATGGCAAAGTTCTGGGTGTCATCGGGAGTAGGGGGCGGAAATAGAGCAATGGCGTCACCGTCTTTCAACACTTCAGCGGCGGGTTGATAGACATACCAAGTGTTATAGCCTTTGAAGCTAACTTGTTTGCCCCGCTCATCAAGCCCAAATGCAACCATGATGTGGTTTTGACCGATAGGCTGAAAACTGGCAAGCGGTAGAATCGTTCCTGCTTCAACAAACTGCTTTTGATTGTCAGGTAGAGATGAGCTTTGCTCTGTCGTCCGCTTGAGAAAGGTATCTAGAACAATTTTTAGTTCATAGACCGGTCCATCTTGGGGCGGGGGAGGAATCTCGACTACTTCCCCATCTTTGAGCACCTCGATAGCAGGACGGTAAGCAAACCAGGTATTTTTACCTTTGAAACTGATTTGGTTGCCTTGCTTGTCGAGTCCAAAAGCCACCTTGATGTGATAGTTTCCAATCGGAGCAAAGCTGGAGATTGGAAAAACTCTGCCAGCATTGACAAATAGCTTTTCTGAATCCGGTAGAGTTGAGCTTTGGGCCGTGCTTTGCTTGAGCCAAGTATCGAGATCAATTCGGAGCGAATAAGCGGGCGCGATGGGAGTCCGATTGTCTAGATCGATGACTCGTCCGTCTTGAAGGACTTCAACCGCAGGCTCGTACACATACCACGTATTTTTCCCTTTGAAGCTGATCTGCTTGCCCTGGTCATCTTTGCCGAGGGTTACTTTGAGGTGAATGCCTTCTCTCTGAAAACCAGATATCGGGAGAGAGGTGCGGGCGTCGATAAATTTGCGCTGATCGTCAGGTAGACTAGCCCCTTGAACGGTGCTTTGTTTGAGCCAGGTATCAATTTTGAATCGTAGGGAGTAGACCATAGCGCATTAATATAATTGAAGAAAACAAATCACGTTCTGCGGCATCCGGGTATATCACTGCGATCGCGATGACATCACCCGATGATCTCATCAAAATTTATCGGTAATATAAGCCTACCTGTAGCTTGACCGATTGACTATCTCTAAAAATTGCTGGACGGTCGGGGAGGGGTCTTGATGTCTCTAGACAAGAGCGATCGCCGCTTTTGGGGTTGATGCGTCAAGGGGCTGATAAACTACGCCCGCACGCTGCAAATTTTGAATCGACTGCGGCACAATCGCCACCCCTATTTGGGCTGCCACAAGACTGACAATCGTCTGCATTTGGATGGCTTCTTGCACAATGGGCGGGCTAAAGCCAGCGTGCTGACAGAGGCTGATGATTTGGTCGTAAAGCCCAGGCGCAAGCGGTCGCGGAAATAGGATAAACGACTCAGACGAGAGCGATCGCATCGTCTTTCAAAGGACATAAAGCGATCGCATCGTCTTTCAAAGGGCATAAATCGACCGTCTTAGAATACCCCTCTCATGGAGGAGTGAGAGATATGTAAAAGATTGTTAACTTGTGAACAAGTCATCATTCAAGCGCAATCAATCAGCGCGTTACAGCAATCATTAAACATTGACCTTACAGGAGGATTTAGACGCTATGGCTAACCCTAATCCAAGCACCCCAACTACTTACGAAGATCAGTTTGATCGGAAGTATGGCGAATTTGGAACGAAGTTTGAATTCGGCTCCAACCCATCTGCAGAATTGTGGAATGGTCGCCTTGCCATGATTGGTTTTCTCGGTGCATTAGTAATCGAGTTTGTCACCGGACAAGGATTTTTCCACTGGCTCGGACTTCTGTAGACCTTAAAGGACTTCAGTTAGCGCATTGTTCACCATGACAATGTCAACACTCTAGGCGATGCCGAGAATTCTTTGACAAATTCTCGGCATCTTTTTATTTAAATCTGTACAAATAATAAGTAGGTAGGCGGAATCAAATATAGGATGGGTATAGCCCTTCGGGCATGGCTTCGCTAAAGCGATAGCGTAACCCATGCGGGCGTTGGGTTATTGCCTTCGGCAAGGCTGCGCCTTTCTTGAATGCCCCTTGGGCTATACGTACCTCAA
>JBNPEG010000011.1:0-8536 GCA_051117555.1 Elainellaceae cyanobacterium
CCCAACAGAGGGCGTATTTTGCCACTTCAAGAAGCGTTAATCTCTAAATATTAAAGCTTTCATAAATTAACAGGAATCACTAGGGCAGATATATGAAGATTATTAGAAGCTTAGCCACATCATCAATCAAAAGCTTGAGACAGATCGTCTAAGAGCTAAGTTATTGAGTGAAATTGTAGGGAATTTATGATCGGAATTTCGTTAATTCAATCAAATCAGTTGCCCCACCTTGAATAGATTTGTTTGGATTACGAATAGACTTCGGAGATGATTAATTGAGGTCGAAATAGCTTTAGATTGAAACAAACATGCATCGATTTCAACGCAGTTTGTTATCCGTGAACCAGGGAATCTGCCATTTAACTGCTGCTGTCAGCTAACAATTTACACACCGGAAATTGAGAAGGTTTGAGCAATATGGCACAGTCTGACAAAACTATGGCGTTACCTAGTTTCTCGATCATTATAGAGACAGAAAACTTGTCTACTGCGGATTTAGATGGTTTGCTCGATTGCCTAGACTCTCTAGAGAAACAGGATATTTCTCCAGAATCTGCAAACGAAGCATTATTGATCAATAGTGGCGATGTTCCTAAAGAATTGATCGACAATATCTGTCAGAAATATCCGTGGATTGGGGTTCAATATGTTGACCCAGAATTAGATTATTACGATTCCAAAATGCATGGGGTCAAACTGGCAACCAGTGAAATTATTATCTTTGCCGATTCGGACTGTTGCTATAAAGACGGTTGGCTTCGTTCGATGTTGACCCCCTTTAGTCAAGACGCGTCGGTTCAGGTGATTGGTGGCGAAACGTCGATGGCAATCAAAGGGCCCTATAGCCTGGCAATGGCAATGACCTATATCTTCCCACCGTTTAGTCGCAAGCCTGGTTTGTACGAATCATCTGGATATTTCTGCAACAACGTCGCATTTCGGCGAGAGTTTTTGATGCAACACCCAATTCCATCAAAACTGCCCATTTATCGCGGAAACTGTAGCGCCCATTCCTCAAATCTCAAAAATTTGGGATACACCATTTGGAGACAGCCCCAGTCAAGAGCAACCCATGCTCCCCCTGAAAATTTGTTTCACTTTTTCTGGCGATTTTTGCTGATGGGAAGCGACGACTGGCTGATGGGGCGCAAGTCGCAAGATTTAAATACGGTCAGCAAAAAGTCAACGTCAGCGCAGTTGTTATTCAATCGATTTCACAAGGCATTCCGCCGGGGACGCACGATTCTTCGGGAAAAGCCTTCTCGATTGATCTATTTGCCGTTAGCGCTCCCGATTGCGATCGCCTCGTTGCTTCTCATGTGCATTGGATTCGTCGTCGCGATTTTTGGCCCCTTCTATCTTTTGAACCACTTCGAGAAGCTTGAGCATGAGCGCGATCAAGTGACCGCAAAAACAATGCAGCCTTCCGTGTTAACTGAACAGTAGTCTGTTTGGTAAAGCGGATGGAATCAGGTGGGGACATTTGGGTAGTCATGCAATGAGTCTGTGAACCGTTCACACGTCTCTCCCCACCTGATTTATTTTTATTTCTGTTCGAGATCGACAATGAAGTGGACCACGTTTTGAATTGCGCCATGATTATTGCGCCATGATTGCGTAGGGTGCTGTTAGGCATCGCCGTAACGCACCGAAACCTTTGTTAGCTATAGTATTTTGAATTGATGACTTTAGTTTATTACTTGCGATCGCCTTTTTGATGAAGTTTGGAACATTTTTTATCAAGAAATGTCATTCAAGCTGACAGATTTAATAATGCGGCTCGAATGATGACCTTTCAATTCTGTAATCAATCGATCGGAGAGTAATCTATGGTCAAAAGTCCTTTAGTTAGCATTTTAATTTGTCATCTAGGTCACGAATCTTTTCTCAAAGATGCGATCGAAAGTTCGCTCAATCAAGCCTATTCCCCGATTGAAATTGTCTGTATTAATCGTCATCTCAATGAGCAATCTCAACGCGTTTTGGCTGATTATGGCGATCGGATTTCAGTCGTCAGTCAAAACTCTAGCTCAACATCATTTGTAGATATAGGATTGCGGGAAAGTCACGGCGAAATTGTCTGTTTCCTTGGCTCAAATGATAAGTTTCTTCCCGATAAGATTTCCAAAATAGTGGATGTGTTTAAGATGCATCCTGCTAGCCAATGGTGCTTTCATTCGTTGAAGCTAATCAATCATGATTCAAAAACGTTGCTTGAGCTATTTCACCGGCAAGAATCGCAAGAATTTAATGCGACGTCGGTGATTGAAAAGCGAGGTCGGCTACCATTTGTGCCGCCCAGCTTCTCGGGGCTGTGTTTTCGGCGATCGCTCCTTGAGCAGATGACTCCCCTTCCTCAAACATACTCATTATCTGTTGCTGAATATGCGCTTAAGCTCACGGCGCCCGCCCTCAGCCAAGGATTTTGTCTATCTGAAAATTTAGCGGGTCGGCGGGTTGATCCGACCCTGGCCTATTCTCCCCAGATAGAGCGATTCAGACTCGATGCTGCGGCATTGCCGACCACTGCACATTGGATTCGTCATCGATTTCCCACTCTTAAAAAACTTGCAAACAATTTATTTGCACGAGGAATGGGTGCCTATTGGCAAATGCAGAGCGGTGAAACCAAGCAACATGATCTAATCCAAACCTATCTGAGCGCAGTGCCTATTACCGAGCGTTTAGAGATTAATTCAAAAGCAGCCTATCGTTATCTATTGCCTTCTTAACTATCCCCAATGAAGGTATTTCATTATGAGCAATCGTCCGCTAGTTAGCATTCTGATTAATAACTACAACTACGGTCAGTTCTTGGCAGATGCGATCGAGAGTGCCCTCAACCAAACCTATGACTCCATTGAAATTATCGTGGTTGATGATGGGTCAACCGATCAGTCTCACGAGGTCATTGAGCGCTATGGCGATCGCATTATTCCTGTCTTGAAACCAAACGGCGGACAAGCCTCTGCATTTAATCTCGGGTTTCAAAAAAGTCGGGGCGATATTATTTGTTTCCTCGACGCCGACGACATTTTTGTCCCCGAAAAAGCAGCGACCATTGCCGCGATGTTCGAAAAATACCCTGATATTGGATGGTGCTTTCATCGCCTGCGGTTTGTAGACTCAACCCTGCAACATCTAGTGAGGCTCAGCCACGAAAGCGGAACGCGCGCTTGCGATTTTAGAGAGGATATCCAGCATGGGCGATTTAATTTTACGGCTCCCGCCACGACCGGCTTGTGCTTTGGGCGATCGCTCCTAGAGCAAATTTTGCCCATGCCTGAAGAGATTCGGATTACTAGCGATAACTATCTAAAACTGCTGGCGGTTGCGCTTAGCAAAGGTTTCTATCTAGATGAGCAGCTAGCCGTGTTGCGAATTCACGGCAACAATGCCTATTCGCTTCGCAATGACAAAAAAGCGCTAAGAGCTTATACCCGGGTGCTAACGGCATACTGGGCACGCAAAAAATGCTCCAATTTGAGTAAGTCTGCCAATAAATTATTCGCGATCGGGTTGGGGCAGCTTTGGAAGGCTCACGAATCTAGCTATAAAAACAATCAAACCATTCATCATTATTTGGCATCGGTTGCGCTACATGAGAAACCAGAAATCATGATGCGGGCGTTTTACCACTACCTGAAGCCATCAACCCACTAATCAGGGCATGCATCTGCGGGATGTCGACGACTGTTTACAGCTCACAAATCCATGCAGATTCAACACGTCAAAGATTCACTTCCTCAACCGATTCGGGCGATTTTACGTCAAATTCGGACGACTGGCTTTTTTATTAGCTATGACTTGCAAGCCACTCGCGTAACCGTCAATTCTCATCCTATTTTTATTTTAGGGAATCAAAAATCTGGCACATCCGCGATCGCTGCTTTACTCGGCGATTTAACGGGCTTATCGGTCGCCGTTGATCTCAGCAAAGAGGTTAAAAAGCCCACGTATCATCGAGTGTGTCAGGGACAGTTGCCCTTCTCTAAATTTGTCCAGACTCATAAGCTTGAGTTTTCAAAGCAAATTATTAAAGAACCCAATCTTACTCTGCTCTATCCAGAGCTGAGACAGCACTTTCCCTCGGCTCGCTTTGTATTTGTCTTGCGAGATCCGCGCGATAACATTCGCAGCATTCTAAATCGCCTAAATCTGCCCGGTCATCGTCCTCAACTGACGCCTGCCGATCAGCGGACGATTTCCCTAGCATGGCAGCTCATTCTCAACACCAATGGGCTAGGGCAAGGAGGCAGTAGCTATATCGAGCGATTGGCGATTCGCTGGAATCTGATGGCAGATGTTTATCTCAATCATCCTGAGCAGATGCAGCTGATTCGCTATGAAGACTTTCGCACCAATAAACTTGGAACCCTGATGGCGGTAGCGCAGGAAATGGGGTTACACCCGTGCCATGACATTCGCGATCGCCTCGATGTCCAGTTTCAGCCTAAAGGCAATCGCACCGTTGACTGGCACGATTTTTTTGGCGATCGCAATCTTGCCAAAATTGAACAACTTTGCGGGTCGCGCATGAAAGCGCTGAATTATTCCTCTAGTGATGTGGCACCCGTATCGGAGGAGGGCGCTTGTTGAAAATTAGCTCACATGAATTCAAATCTAAACTTGAATATGCCTTTGCCTTCATTGCGCTGCAATACTCAACCGGTGCGTTCTTCGTCACCCTCAACCGGGCAGGAATCATCAGCTACGGTATTTTGCAAGCCTTATGGTTGCTGATCTATGTCGTCAGTTTTGGGCTGATTTTGCGACGCTGGAAACGCGGCTTGTGGTTTGTGAGTCGAGACAAGTTGCTACTGTTGCTGATTGGCATTGCATGTGCATCGGTATTTTGGTCAACAGCTCCCGGCACGACGATGTATCGTCTCATTGCTCTGCTAGGCACGGTCTTATTTGGCATGTATTTGCCGACTCGCTTTAGTGCCCGAGAGCTGTTTAAGCTGCTGGTGTGGGTGATGAGCGTCGGTGCGGTAATGAGTGTCGTGTTTGCGATCGCCCTGCCCGCCTATGGCGTGACGTCGGGTGGGTCGTGGCAAGGCGTATACCAACACAAAAACCTCATGGGGCGCATGATGGCGCTCAATGTTCCGTTTTTGATGCTCGTACAGCCCCGCAAATCATCTCATCAGCTGATCGTCTGGGGCATGATTGGCTTATCGGCGCTGCTCGTGGTGCTATCTCGATCGGCGGGTGCGCTGGTGTATTGTGTCGCCCTCGTCGGGTTGCTCTATTTTTATCGCCCTCTCCGATGGAGGGATCGGCTGGCAATTCCGGTCTTTTTGATCCTGATTGCCCTCATCGGAATAATGAGTTTGTGGCTCATTGCCAATCTAGAAAATATTGTGGTCAATCAGCTCGGTAAAGATCTCACGCTGACCGGGCGAACCGATATTTGGAACGCAGCGATTCATATGATTCAGCAGCGCCCATGGCTGGGATATGGCTATGGCGCATTTTGGCTAGGCGAATATGGCCCGTCAGAATACATCATTCGGGCGACGGGCTGGGATGAAATTCCCCACTCGCATAACGGATTTATCGATTTGTGTCTCAATATTGGACTGCTTGGGGTCATTACATTTACGACTGGCATTTTTCTCAACATCGTGAGCGCAATCAAACGATTGCGGTTTACGCGCGATCCCATGATGTTATGGGCGCTGGTGGCGCTGAGCTTTATATTTCTCTCTAACCTCAGCGAAAGCGAAATTTTGAAACACAACAGCTTTTTCTGGGTGCTGTATGTGGCGACTGTATTAGCGCGCCCGGTCGAACTGAGTCAGCGGTTGGTCAAACCGGCTCAAACGGATGCATCTCCACCCCTGTTGCCCGTGTCTGAAACCGAACCGCTTATGCCGCGCTCGAATCGTTGATGATTCGCATCAATACAGGGCATTTATCACTCTTGAACTACACGTGACTATCCCTTCGACTCCAGGACTTCGATTTTGTAGTCCGTGACGCGTCGACGTTAGGGCGTTGACGGAGCTTTCGACCAATCTATGCACCGCCTTGCAGGTGGATTTGACATGTCTCAGACCCCCATTGCGCTCATTTACTGTGACGAACTGCTGGCATATTCAGCGACATTTGTGCGATCGCAAGCCGAAGCATTGCATCAGTTTACGCCGGTCTATGTGGGCTGCCGCACCGTTTCTGGGCTCGAACTACCGGGCGATCGCACCCACGTTATCAACCCAGGTGGCCTTTCCGGCAAACTCACCGAGAGTGCCTTCAAGCTATTGGGGATCGCGCCAGGGTTTACCTCTCGCCTCCGACAGCTCAAGCCTGCCCTACTTCATGCCCACTTTGGCCCCCATGCGGTGAGAGCAATGCCCCTTGCAAAAACGCTGGGAGTGCCACTAATCACCACGTTCCATGGCTATGGCGTGACCATGACCGATGATGCCGTGATGCAGAGCAAGTCATATAGCCATAAAACTTATGTTCGACGCCGTGGGCAACTTCAACGCCAAGGACACCTGTTCATCGCTATTTCTGACTTTATTCGCGGCAAGATGCTGGAGCAGGGCTACCCCTCTGAAAAAGTTGTAGTTCACTATGTTGGCATTGACACGCAACTGTTTCAGCCTGAGCCGACGATTCGGCGCGAACCAATTGTGCTGTTTACGGGGCGATTAGTTGAAAAAAAAGGATGCGAGTATCTGATTCGTGCCATGAGCCAGGTGCAGCAGGTGATGCCCGACGTGGAGCTTGTGATTATTGGGGATGGACCTCTGCGGGACGAGTTAGAGCGACAGGCTCAAGCGACTCTAAAGCGCTATCGGTTTTTAGGAATTCAGCCCCCGGAGCAGGTGCGCCACTGGATGAACCGTGCCCGGCTGTTTTGTGTGCCCAGCATCATTGCTGAATCGGGTGATGCAGAAACCTTTGGCATCGTCTTTGCCGAAGCACAGGCGATGGGGTTGCCACCTGTTAGCTTTGCCAGCGGTGGTATTCCAGAGGCGATCGCCCATGAAGAAACCGGCTTGCTTGCCCCTGAGCGAGACTGGCGAGCGCTCGCCGAGCATATTTTGCGGGTACTCAACGATTCAGACCTGTGGCAATACTTCAGCCACAAAGGGCAAATGCGGGTGCGGGCACAGTTTGACCTGCATCGCCAAACCCAACACCTCGAAGAGCTATATCACACTGTTCTCTCATCTTCCTCGACTCCATGCAGCACAGACATGCAGATTGCACGCCTCTAGTTCACACCATTCAACATAGACCTATGGGACCCGACACGCTTTTGAAATCTCGGATGGGCTACCTGAGCGGAGCCCCGCGCATCTCGACACATCCTGATGCCGAAATCAGCGGGCCTCGCGCTCATATCCTCGGCTGTCTTCGTGCCCAAGAAGCACTAGGCTGGGAGGTCAAGTCATTCATTGTGGGCGATCGCCTCCCCAAAGCGATGGTCACTAAAAAATCAGAAACCTCAATGAGCGGCAACTTTGTAAAGGCACTGGCGCTCGATGTGGCACGCCTCGGCCTCGGAATCAAGCATTCTCGTCAAGCGTGGCGAGAGCTGAACGGTCAGGTGGATTGGGTTTACGAGCGATTTGCTCCCTTTCAAGCGATGGGGCGCATCTTTAAGCGCCATCACCTCCCCTGGATTCTTGAAACCCATGCGCCGCTATTTTATGAAGCGAAGACCGAGCGCAAAACCACCGTGCTCCACACCCTGGCTCAACGCTTGGAGTTGCAGGCATATCGAGACTGTGATGCGCTAGTGTGCGTGACGGGCGCGCTCAAAGACTTAATCGTCGATGCCTCGGGGATTTCGTCCGATAAAGTCGTCGTGGTGCCCAACGGCGTTGATACAGAACGCTTTCACCCCGAACGCCACACGCCCAAACGGCTTTTCCCAGAATTTACCATCGGCTTTGTGGGACGGCTCTATGCGTGGCATGGACTCGATCTACTGCTAGAAGCAATCCGCGACCTCCGCGACGAAGGTATCGAAATTGCGTTTGTCGTCGTCGGTGATGGGTTGATGCGATCGCCCTGGGAAGCCCGTGCCCAAGAACTCGGCATTGGCGATCGCGTGAAATTTGTGGGACAGGTGCCCTGGGCGGATGTACCAGGCTATATTGCAGGGTTTGATGTGGGCTATACCGGGCAAATCAAAATGCAGGTCGGCAAGATGTATCACTCCCCCTTGAAGCTTTACGAATATATGTCGATGGCAAAACCCGTTGTGGCATCTGCCTTTGAGGATGCTAAACGCACCCTCGAACCTAACAAGACCGGATTTTTGTTTGAACCGGGCGATCGCGACGATTTGAAACGCGCACTGCGAGACGCCCATGCCGCCTATACCAGTGAACACTCAACTCTTGATCACATGGGCCGCCAGGCGAGACACATGGCGATCGCTCATCATAGCTGGATTGCCCGCATTAATGATATGACCGCACATCTGAGAGATATCTTAAACAACACCTCAGAAGGCGATCGCGCCACTCAGCCCATCTTCCATTAAATTTCTCACTCCCCACTCCCCCAC
>JBNPEG010000145.1:0-8492 GCA_051117555.1 Elainellaceae cyanobacterium
GCATTCCTTCTACCAGCGCAGAATTAGCGGCATTGCAGGGCGATAATCTTCCGTACGCCCTGAGTCATGATCATCTAACGTGATTTCCATGAGATGTTCCTGGCCCGATCGCATCGAAAGGAGATCCGCTTGAGAAACCCGTGCTAGGACACCTTCGATATCGGTTGATGGTATCGAAATCACGATTTCACTAATCGTTTGAGAATTGCGTGTGGGCTGGGGTCGGGGAACTCCTGGATCGTGGAACGGGAAATAGAAACAGAGCGGTTCAGCAATGTTGTGAGAATTTGCGCCCACATGGAAGCCTTTGGGTGGTGGAAAGTAATCGGGTTGGTAATGCCAGCCAGGAAAAGGCATTTCAGGACTGGCATTGTCCTTACCTGGCACAAAAATAATGCCGAACGGCGAGGCGGTAGGATCTTCAGCTCGCTCAGGAAAGTGCAGGCTTCGACCCGGCCCATTTCTGGCTTCATCGGCATCCTGTACCCAGATCAACTCCAGCATGCCGTTGGCAAAGTAAAAGCGACGGTTGGCCGTGCCCTGACCGGGATGCGTGTTTCTCGGCCCTTCTTGAAAGCCGTGTTCCAGCAGCCGATCAGCTACCTTAGCTTCCGGCTCAACCAGTATAAAAACGTGATCTAGCTTCAGATTCATGGTCGTTTACACAGGCTTTTTGGCCACAATGAACACGGCCTTGCCCTTGCTCGGTTGCCACTGGTAGTCCAGCTCAAACCCGGCATCGGTCAGGCTAGTTTCCAGTTCTTCGGTGGTGAAGACGGCGACGAAGGGGAAAAACCCGAGGAATCGGCCAATGGGCGCGATCAGCTTAAACCAGCCCATGGTGTCTCCCAGACAGGCGGTACTGGAAACAAAGATGCCTCCTGGTTTGAGCATTTGGTAGACCCGAGCGATCGCCCCCTCCTTATCCTTCAACAGATGCAAAATGCTGAGTCCCAGCACTGCATCCAGGCTCTGATCTGGAATGTCGAGGTCTTCAATGGTGGCTTGCTCAAAGGTCACGTTATCGATATGCTCAGCCTTGGCCTTGCCCTGGGCGATCGCAACCATGTTCGCTGAAAAATCAATGGCTCGGATGTGCTTCACGTAGGGCGCGTGGAGGATGGCCGTTGACCCCGTCCCGCAGCCGATTTCCAACACGTCCATGTCGGGGCGAAAGTAGTCGCGGGTGACCGCTAGTTTCTTCTGGTAAGCGGCTTCATCTTCAATGGGCTGCTTAGAGTATTTCTCGGCGATTTTGTCCCAAAATTGGGTAGATTGAGCCACGATTTAACTCCTGAGTCACATAACGTTAGTTTGCGCTGCTATGGTTTGGTAGAACTGAGCGATGTCTTGGGGCGATCGCAGATGGTAAACCTGCTTTGTCGCCTTAGCTTGCTCCACATACTCCCGATACTTGGGCGTCAGTTTGGTATGGCACAACCGGACCGTGTGGTAGGAATTCAGCGTCCCTTGCCATAACGGACTGCCCTCCGGCCAGCCAGCAGGTGGCACCCAAGCCCCTTGCAGGAATCGCTTCGTCACCCACCAGTAGTGCCGCCATACGGGCATGTCGAGATATACCAGGGTATCGGCTATTTCCAGCCGTTCCCATACAGTATCCAGGGAGCCGAAGCCATCCACGACCCACTGGTCTTGCTTTAGCAGCCTATCATGGGCAGTTTTGAACTCAGCATGGGGCAATTTGCCGCCACCGGGTTGGTACTTGATGGAATCGAGCGGTACCCAGGGGAGTCCTGTCATGTCCGCCAGGCGCTGGCTAAGGGTGGACTTTCCCCCGCCCGCATTGCCAAATACAGCAACTTTTTTCATGGGTTTCTTCTCTTTCACAAGCCGCCTAACGGCTCAAATCGGCAGCAGACAGAAGCGAACTCAGCATCTGTAGCTTTCGGTCGCCCGTTGCATTTGAATTGTTATGCAGCGATCGCTCCAGCAGACATCAATCCTCAGCAGATTGCTCACTGCTCCAAAAAAGTTGAAGCGCTGACTCATCAAATATGTAAGCTGACTCACTATCCCGAATCACTCGTTTACCAAGCCGAGGAAAAACGCCAACATCTAAGCGTCCTGCTTCTCCACCCATCAGGTATACAAGGTCTTCACTGAATGGATTACGAAGATGATGGGGTTGTTGAGGCAGCCCAAATCCCATAAAGTCTCCTGGCTCAATTTCGTATTCCTTATCTCCAATTTCCGCAATCCCTCGACCTGACAAGATGTAAACCCATTCTTCTTCATTCTGGTGAGCATGGTAAATAAAAGATTCTTTACCCGGAGGTACGCGAGCGATCGTCACACCAATGCGTTTGAGACCGACGGCACGCCCAAGAAACCGTAAATAAATTTCCGAATTGGGATTGAGCGGATGATGAAACTCAAACGCATCCATTGAATTGATGTCTGATGCTTTCAGCAGAGAATGTTGTTTATCAGTCATGTTGATGTTCTCCTATCAAGTTGGTAAATGTCTGAACAACAGATTTTATGACGACACCTCCTGACCAATTGTATGTTGCTTGAGATACGGGTTTCGCCACCTCCATGCCGTCCAAATGACGAGTGACAGCGCCGCGCTCTCAACGATTAAGAAGAAGGTATCGTCTAGGTCGGTGGTGCCATAGAAGAGGACTAGGGAGAGGACAACCGTAGCGGCAATGATGTTAGCCCAGCGATTGGCACCATAGGGCAGTAGTCGAGAAAGGAGCACCATGGCGATCGGCACCTCGATTATGAAGCCAGCCAACAGCAGAATCTGTTCTGATACTTCTCCGTTCATTAATTCTTCCAGATATTCCGGCTTGGCCAATTCATGCAGGTCCCGAAATATCATGTTGAGCAGGACAAATATCCACAGGGTGGATAGCTTGGCTTTCGTTTCCATCGTCATCATCTGCTTCTGCACATTCATGATCAGTCTCCCGTTTAGATGTCTGATCAAGACTACAAACGGATGTGGGGAGCCGTTGTCCCCAGATGTGGGGATTAGATGTGAGGATTGACGGGTAAGTCCTGTGGGGATTCCTGGCTGTAATTGCTCAACTGGGTTGACCTGAGCAATTACAATTTCGCTTCGGTCGTCTGTTTAAGCGATCGCTGGGCCTATCGCCCTATCAATATCTGCTGCAACAACGGGTAGAGCAGGCTAAGACACTGCTGAAGCACACCGATAAACCCATTGTGGCGATCGCCCTGGAGTGTGGTTTTAACAGCCACAGCCATTTGGGACGGAAATTTCGGCAACTGACGGGGATGACGCCGAAATCCTATCGTACCCAGTAGAAAATTCCATTTTTTAACGATTGCTTTTGGCAGGCTACTCGGAGCGCATGACCGAGGGGAAGTAGCGGAAAGTGGGTCGGCTGCAAGGCATTGTTGGGTATCAATTTTTGGAGTTCCTGCTGTACGCAGGGTTTTCAAGCAAATACCTGTTGAATTGCTTTTTTTCTAACGTGACTGTTCCATGTTGCCGAAATCCTAGTCTTAAAAGGCTGTTGGCACTTTTTCTACTGATCGGCAGAAGTGCTGAAATTGCTTTAAGTTTCATTTCTCCAAACGCACGTTGGACAATTTCTTTGTAGAGTATGTTGCCGACTCCCCAATGATTGGGATGCAGGACTAAGGCGAGATCAGGATATCCATCTTCAGGTTGTAATCCACCCCAGCCTGCAAATTCATCATCAATAAAGAAAGCCCAAGGGCCATATCCGTATTCTCGCCACAAAGCTTCCTTTGCGGCGAGAAAAGACTCACATTCACGAACGCCGAAGTTATCGTTTGATAGTGGCATGTGCCTACGTACCAATGGGTTGTTCATTAGTTCGACTAAATCCGATATTTCAACTGTGCCTAGCTCTCTAAATTCAATATCCATATTCTGATCTTGATACCCAACTTGTAATTGGAGAGAATGATTCCACATAATTCCCCTGTAAGGTTGATTAGATAGACGCATTCAGCATAATCGCACTCCCAAATGCTGAGATTATCGGGGTGATGTTAGGGCGATCGCGCTTCTTGGCTTAATCCCGATCGCGGCGATGCACATCCATTTCGACCAGCCTGTGCCATAGTCAAACGACCTCACAGACTCAAGTCCGGCGGCTTGCAGGAAAGCATCCAGTTGGTGGGAGGCATATCCTCGATTTTTCCAGCGCAGGGATAGGAGCACTTGACCCAGTCCTTTGCGAGTCACGGAACCCATCAGCGGGGCACCCGGCTTCAGGACACGCCCCATCTCGCGCAGCGTTGCTACGGGTTCGGCCAAGTGCTCCAACACATGGGCAAAGATGACCGCGTCGCAGGATTCATCGGCAAACGGTAAGTGCCTGATATCTCCCCATTGCAAATCGAGCGTTGTACAGCGATGTTGCAGATTCTGTTGAGCGTGGGCCAACATTGAGTGAGAAATATCCATGCCGGAGACATTAGCAGGCTGATCGATAGTGTCTAAAAGCGCCAGACTGAAGGCTCCGGTGCCCACGCCACAGTCGAGGATATGAGATGACTGGTCAAGCTTTTTCAAATAGGGGCGCACCGCCTGACTTTTGAACAGAAGTTGATAATCGTGGAGCTGCCCCAAACGAGCCAAATGGTCGTCCCAGTGATCGGCAGAGGCATCGTAGCGCGATCGCAGGGTGTCGATACTGGGAGCGGTTCTCCAGTGGTCTAATGTGGGGATTGTTGTTTTTAATAGCATGGTTAAATCAACCCTCTGGTTCCAGAGGGCTATGCGCTTTGTGGATTTGATTGTTAGAAAGCTATGAGCCGCTAGGGGCACGGAGTGGAGTCATCTGAAGGTGCCGGTCATGACCTGTTCAATGAATCCCAGTTCAACAAACTCATAGATATCCCGAAAGATGACGTTGAAGAGATGAAACATCTACAGCGTCGAAAGTTTTGCCTTCGTTTCTATCGTGAGCAGTTGCTTCTGCAAATTCATAGTCGTTCTCCTGTTTGCATGTCTGATCAAAACTACAAACAGATATGGGGAGCCGTTGTCCCCAGAGGTAGGGATTGGATGTGGGGATTTATGGACGGGGCTTGTAGGGATAAACTACTAAATCAGCTCTAGCTCTACCGCTCGTTTCACAGCGGCCCGACGATTGGTGACATTGAGTTTGCTGTAAATCCGCTTGGTGTGGGTGCGTACGGTACTCAAGGCCACGACCAATTCGCGAGCGATTTCGGGGCCGGAGAGTTCGGTGTTGAGTAGTCGGAGTACTTCCAGTTCTCGTTGGCTGAGGGGTTCGATGAGGGGTGGGGGAGTGGAGGAGTAAAGGAGTAGGGAGGGTTGATTCTGTTGCCCCCAGGCTTCTGTGGCGGTCAATAGCCGCTGGGTGTAGGTGGGCGTGATGCGGCGAGTCATGGCTTCCCGCAGCAGTTGCCTCATCGGGGTTCCACATTCTGCAAAGATGCGCACATAGCCCTCGGGTTCGGCCAGGATTAAGGCCCGTTCTAATGACGAGACTGCCGCCGCCATATCCCCCCGGGCTCCTCTCGCCACGGCCAGAACCACCAGAACTTGATGCTGCTGCCCATGCACTCCTTAGCTTCTGCGGCGGCCAGCAGCCGAGCCCGTCATGCATAGCCGGGGTCTTGATCGCATAGTAGTCATCCAAAATTAGGGCAATACCCGCTTCAACCGCAGTCAGTTCGTTGAGCAACGACATCAAGACCGACTCAATGGGGGATATTTGGGACGATTGCAGTAACCAGAGCGATTGCTCACCTAGGTTCGGCTGAATGGCCTGCAGAGCGGTAATTAGATAAGTCCAGCAAACAGCCGGATCATTAAATTCAGGTACTTGATTGAAACTGACCTCGACTCATTGAGTGACTAAGCGGACAGTCTCAAACAAGCAATGGCTCGTTGCGATAGCGCTGCTGCAAACGCCTTATCCAATGGTAAATGCTGTACCAGCAGCCGATAATAAATCGGCCCGTACAAAATATCCATGGCGAGATCTGGATCTAGCTGCGGATCAAATTCGCCCGATTCAACACCTTGGAGAATTACCCGCCGGGCGGCCTCACGGCGAGGGATCAAAAAGCGATCGCGAAAGCTCTCTAGCGCAACGGGATCAAACTGCCCCTCAGCGATAATCTGGGCCACGATGCGACCCACGTCGTCCTGAAAGACCTTTACAAGCTGCGCCATTTGTCGCGTCAGCGCCTCAGTGGCGGTTGCCGCTTCAGGAAACGGTAGCACCGTTTCCACCTGATCCAAAAACGCATCGACGATGACGGCGGCTCGGCTCGGCCACCAGCGGTAGATCGTGGCTTTGCCAACGCCAGCCTCACGGGCGATCGCCTCAATAGACGCCTGATGCACGCTGCCTTGCTGTAGCAATCGCCAGGCAGCCGCTAAAATCGCCTGCTCCGACTCCACCGAGCGGGGCCGTCCTATGGGAGAGGGTGGGGAAACGGCTGATTGCTCGAAAACCGGCGATTGCTGACGACCTGGACGGTTCGACTTATTCCTAGGCATGGTCTGTTTCAAAGATTTTCTGCTTTTTCGCATCATATACGATACGCACTGTAAGCAAACTTCCTTGGGGAACTTGACATTTCCGAGACGGATCGTTTAGAAAATATATATACGAAGCGAATCGTTTAGAAATAGGAGTTGTCACCATGACTACAACTTTTCGGTCTTTTCTGCGCTTTAGCCTCTCAGGGTTGGTGAGTTCGAGCTTGATGTTCAGTGCTTTGGCCATTCCGGCGATCGCCCGAACGGCTGAGAGCGCCCCTTCAGAAGGGTCTGAGACGCTCGTTCAAGCTAACGATGAAGCGGCGATTCGCCAGCTCACAGCTCAATGGTTCGCTGCTTGGAGCCCTGGTCGCGGCCCGGTTGACTGGGAAGCCATGGGCGAACTTTTCGTGCAGACCCCCAACGAACTGTTAGTCTTCGATGATGCTGGTGACGGCGTCGTGGTGCTCACCAGCTGGGCAGATTATCGCCAGACATGGGAGCCGTTTATGGCCCAGTTCACCGAGTGGCAGATTGAGCCTGAGGGAGATATTCAGGTCAAGGTAGACGGCGATTTAGCTGTCACAGTGTTCACTCTGACAGGCGGTGGCGTTGATCAGGCGGGAAATCCTGTTGATTTCCGGCAGCGCGCCACTCACGTTTGGCAGCGCATTGATGGCCAATGGCTGATCGTCCATGAACACCTCACGACCGATAGCTAGGCTGTCTAGACCTTTTCGCAAAAACCGGAAATTCATCATGCTTCGCCAGCAAATTTTACATCACTGCTATGGTATAGCGCCCGCCGGGCGATAGAGGACGGTGCAAGTTCTAGCCCCCTCGTAGCGCGCAGGGTCTAGAACATACCTTGTCCTAACAAAAGTGGCGTCAACCTATGAAGGTCATTAAATCAGCTCTAGCTCTACCGCTCGTTTCACTGCGGCGCGACGATTGGTGACATTGAGTTTGCTGTAAATCCGCTTGGTATGAGTCCGCACAGTACTCAGAGCCACGACCAGTTCACGGGCGATTTCGGGGCCTGAGAGTTCGGTGGTGAGTAGTCGGAGTACTTCGAGTTCTCGCTGGCTGAGGGGGTCAATGAGTGGATGAGTGGATGAGTGCGTGAGTGGGTGAGTGCGTGAGGAACCTGCCCTGAGTTCGTTCTGAGCTTGATTAAAGTATGCAGATGGTTCCTGGGAATGCTGTCCCCAGGTTTCTGAGGCGGCCAAGAGCCGCTGAGTATAAGTGGGGGTGATGCGGCGAGTCATGGCTTCCCGCAGCAGTTGCCTCATCGGGGTTCCACATTCTGCAAAGATGCGCACATAGCCCTCTGGTTTGGCCAGGATTAAGGCTCGCTCTAGTGATGCGATCGCTGCCTCAATATTCCCTTGAGCTTCTCTCGCTAGAGCCAGAACCACCAGAATTTTGATCAGGCTGCCCGTGCGCTCCTGGGCTTCGGCGGCGGCCAGCGAGCGATTCAGCAGGCCGATGACCTGATCCATCGCCTCGTTTGTGCCGTTGTGTTTGTATTGAGCGATCGCAACTCTGGCGAGAGTCAAATGTTCGTATTCGCGCAAGTAACTCGGCTCATCGTCTACCGACAAACCACACGCTCGCACCCAGTCCAGCGCTTCTGCCAGTCTCCCCTGCTGCAACCACCACCGCACCTTTAGAGCCTCAACTGGACGAAAATTTGGCACGGGCGATCGCCGATATAGCCGCGCGGCCTCGTGCAGTTGGTCAAGGGCAGTGTCTAAGTCCCCCTGAGCGGCTGTTAGTTGAGCCTTGACTGTCCACCAAAGATAGTTAGCCCCCGATATTGAAACCTGCTCACGCAGAGCCTCACCCCTTTGCAGCAGATGGCTAGCGGCTTCCAACTCTCCCTGTTCGTAGCGAATCTCGCTCAACGCCAGATACAGCTCTGCTGTCCCCTGTAAAATTGATTCGCTCTGCTGCGTTGCCAGTTGTAAGGTTTGCTCACAGGTTTTGACTGTAGCCCGCAGCC
>JBNPEG010000003.1:0-69512 GCA_051117555.1 Elainellaceae cyanobacterium
ACCGAGATTGACGACAAGGAAAACCTGAACAAGCGATTGTTGGCGCTTCAGCTAGCGTTTGACATGGGTGAACTTTCAGAAGAGGAATTTGAAATTCAGGAAGAAGAATTGTTGTTAGCCATTCAGGCTCTCAATGAGTCAGAAAACTCTGTATAATAACCTTTTCTAGGAATGGGCTTATGAATGAATCCTACAGCCCAATTAACTGCGATTTTCATGACGAATTGGAGGCGATCGCCACTCTCCGAAACAAGTGCGTTATCGTCTATCGAAATTCTGATGGAGAAATGCGCGTTCAGGACTATATTGACGATGTGTATGCTCAAAATGGCGAAGAGTTTATCAAACTCAGAAGCGGTCTGATTATTCGCCTGGATGCTCTCGTCGAAGTCGATGGAAAGTCACTGCCTCTATCATGTGAAATCTAGGTTCCTCCTGATGATGGATTACCGTAGCCGCCACCACCGGGAGTTTCGATGACAAACATATCTCCGGCATTCATCTCAACCGTTGCAGTGCTGTCGAGTTCTTCAAGCGCACCATCTCGCCGTTCAACATAGTTTCGCCCGGTGGCACCCGATTCTCCACCGGCTAAACCAAATGTCGGAACGTGACGATGGCTAGAGAGGATTGCAGCCGTCATCGGTTCACGGAATGTGATGCGGCGTATGACTCCATTACCGCCCGTGTGTTTGCCATTGCCACCACTGGTTGCCCGGATACCAAACCTATCGAGTAATACAGGAAACCGCCATTCCAGGACCTCGGGATCAGTGAGGCGAGAATTGGTCATGTGGGTATGGACGGCATCAGTCCCGTCAAAATCTTGCCCAGCCCCTGAGCCGCCGCAGATAGTTTCGTAGTACTGATAGCGCTCATTCCCGAAGGTGAAATTGTTCATGGTGCCTTGAGATGCTGCCATAATACCCAGGGCAAGATAGAGTGCATTGGCGATCGCTTGCGAGACTTCCACATTACCGGCTACCACGGCTGCCGGATAGTTGGGGTTGAGCATGGAGCCTTCGGGAACAATGATATTTAATGGTTTCAAGCACCCAGCATTCAAAGGAATATCGGCATCTACCAGCGTCCGAAACACATAGAGAACGACTGCTTTACAGATTGCTAGAGGCGCATTGAAGTTATTGGTCTGCTGGGGGGACGTGCCAGTGAAATCAATATGAGCTGTGCGAGACTGGCGATCGCATCTAACTTTAACCTGAATGTGGCTGCCGTTATCAAGCGGATACGTAAAAGTGCCATCCCGTAATGCGTCGATCACCCGGCGCACCGATTCTTCTGCATTGTCCTGAACGTGCTGCATATACGCTTGCACCGTTTCTAGACCATAGTGGTCTACCATGTTGTGGAGTTCACGGACTCCTTTTTCGTTAGCAGCAACTTGAGCTTTCAGGTCAGCCAGGTTTTGAATTGGATTCCGCACCGGATAAGGCGCATTAGTCAAGAGAGCAAGGATTTCGTCTTCACAGAATCGTCCTTGGTCAACCAGTTGAACGTTATCGATCAGAACGCCTTCTTCCTCGACTGAGGTGCTATTGGACGGCATAGAACCTGGCGTAATGCCACCAATGTCAGCATGATGCCCACGGGAGGCGACATAAAATAAAGGCGTTTCATCGTTCCAATGGGATGCCTCATTGCTCTGGGCAATGAATACGGGCGTAATGACGGTCACATCCGGTAAATGAGTGCCGCCGTTGTAGGGATTATTTAAAACATACACATCACCCGATCTGAGCGTGTCACCTTTTTCCTCAATCAACGATTGGACACTCTCACTCATGGAACCTAAATGAACTGGGATATGTGGTGCGTTGGCAACGAGTTGCCCGTTGCCGTCGAAAATGGCGCAAGAAAAATCCAGACGTTCTTTGATATTGACTGAGTAGCTGGTGTTTTGTAATGTAAAGCCCATCTGCTCGGCGATCGCCATGAACAGGTTGTTAAAGATTTCGAGCATGACGGGATCAGGAGAATTGGAAAGAGTAGGAATATTTTGAGTGTCAGTTTGTGAGGGTTGAGTTGAAGATTGAATATTGGCAGCACTCTTTTTCAGCACGAGATGATTTTTGGCCGTAATCTCTGCTTGCCAACCTGGTTCAATAACATTAGTCCCTGTGGATTCGATGATGATGGCAGGTCCGGTAATGGGAAAGCCAGGGGAGAGGCGATCGCGCTCAAAGACTGGCGTTTCGTGCCATGACTCGGCAGTGTAGACTCGCACCGTTGCACTGGGTTTCGGAGGTCCAGCGCGACGATCGTCGATCGTTGGCTCTTCAGGAATCGGCATGTGCCCAACTGCTTCCACCGATGCCGCTTCCACAATCAACGGCTTTTTACTCATCACAAATCCATAGCGCTGACGATGCGCGTCTTCAAATTGAGCAATCATCCCATCCGGCGTATCAAAATCCACGACCAGCGCTGAATCAGTGCCTTCATAGCGGAGATGGACTTGTTGCAGAATTTGAATGTGCTCATCCGACAATCCCTGAGCCAAAATTTCGGCATTACTGTCTCTGGTCAGCTCTGCAAGCTGAGCTTCAATGTCTGGCATCACGTCAGCGGTGAGTTTGAGCTCAATGGTTTTTTCACGTAGGGCACGCAAATTGGCAAGTCCCATTCCATATGCCGAAAGCACGCCCGCGTAGGGATGAATGAAAATTTGCTTGATCCCTAATGCATCGGCAATCAGGCAGGCATGTTGCCCCCCCGCTCCGCCAAAGCAGCAGAGAGTATATTCGGACACGTCATACCCCCGCTGAACAGAAATTTTTTTGATCGCGTTTGCCATGTTATCGACAGCGATCGCCAAAAAGCCTGTAGCAACTTGCTCTGGCGATCGCCGATCCCCGGTGGCTTGGTGAATCTCATCTGCCAATTTCGTAAACTTTTGTCGGACGATGTGTGCATCTAGAGGCGAGTTACCCTCTAGACCAAACACATTTGGAAAAAACTGAGATTGCAGCTTGCCCACCATCACGTTGCAGTCTGTAACGGCTAGAGGACCGCCGTTTCGATAACAAGCAGGTCCGGGATAAGCCCCGGCAGATTCAGGTCCGACACGATAGCGCGACCCATCGAATATCAAGATTGAGCCACCTCCTGCGGCAACGGTATGAATCGACATCATGGGTGCTCGCAGTCGCACGCCCGCGACCTCGGTTTCGAAGGTGCGCTCATAGTTGCCTCGATAGTGAGACACGTCTGTCGATGTACCGCCCATGTCAAATCCAATGATTTTCTCAAATCCGGCCATTCTGCTGGTCTGTACAGCTCCAACAATGCCTCCTGCTGGCCCCGATAAAATGCTGTCCTTTCCTTGAAACAAGGTAGCATCAGTAAGTCCGCCGTTTGATTGCATGAACATAAGGCGCGGGACAGAGATTTGCGATTTTCCGGTTTCCTTACTCTCCAATTCAGATGCAATTCGATCGATATATCGGCGCAGAATGGGTGAAAGATACGCATCCACAACAGTGGTGTCACCTCGGCTCACTAGCTTGATGAGAGGGCTGACTTCATGAGAAATGGAAACCTGAGTAAAACCAATATCGCGGACGATCTCAGCCAGTCGGCGTTCGTGGTCAGGGTGGCGATAGCTATGTAGAAGGGCGATCGCACAGGCTCGAATACCTGTATCATATGCCTCCTGCAACTCTGATAAAAATGCATCGGTTAATTGGAGTGGTTGAAGGTCTTCCCCCTGAGCGCTGTAGCGTTCATCTACTTCAATCACTCGTTCATAGAGCATTTCAGGCAGTATGATTTCGCGAGCAAAAATTTTGGGACGGTTTTGATAGGCAATCTGAAGCCCATCTCGAAAGCCCTTGGTAATCAAGAGAAGCGTGCGATCGCCTTTCCGTTCTAGCAGTGCATTGGTCGCAACAGTCGTTCCCATTTTCACCACTTCAATCTGATCCGCGGGAATTGAATCATCGGTTGCCAATCCTAAAACCTCCCGAATTCCCTGAAGTGGCGCATCGGAATAGCGGTCTGGATTTTCAGACAACAGTTTGTGAATAATCAGCTCACCAGACGGAGTTTGCGCAACAACATCAGTAAACGTTCCGCCACGGTCAATCCAAAATTGCCAGCGCTGCGAATGATGATCACTCTGCTGATTGAATGGTGAGCGACGAACCGACATATCAGCCTCCTAAACCCATGCACCAAATTTCGGGAATGTGCTCATCACACATTGAGGAACATTAAGTATTAAAAATTTAGCGAACTTGAGGGAAAAATGAGCATCGTCACAGATACTCGTCAATGGTTCTTCTTACCGTCTGATGCCATAGCGCCAGAATAACCCGTTGGGGTAGGACCAAGCTGTGATGGTCTATGCCAAATAAAAGACCTCAGTTTTAGTTGACATCTATACTCATACGGAGATAACGGACATGTCCGACCTGAATGGCACACTCATGCAAGCGTTTCATTGGGATATTCCTCACGATGGCACGCTTTGGAACGAGCTCGAAATGAAGGCAAAGGATTTGGCCAGTGCAGGCTTTACCGCGCTTTGGTTGCCTCCTGCCTATAAAGGACAAGCGGGTGAATATGATGTGGGGTATGGAGTCTATGATTTATTTGATCTAGGCGAATTTCAGCAAAAGAATAAGCACGAAAATTCGTGTCGGACAAAATATGGAACGCGCGACGAATATTTAGCTGCGATTCAAGCGCTCAAAAGTCACAATATCCAGGTTTATGCAGATGTCGTTCTCAATCACAAGGACGGTGGCGACGAAACTCAACGAGTGATGGCAACCCCCTACGACCGAGACAATCGAATTGAGCCGAAGGGAGGTTTGCAAGAAATCGAAGTTTACACGAGTTTCACGTTTCCTGGACGGGGCGACAAATACTCCAGCATGAAGTGGAATGCGTGGCACTTTGATGCGGTTAATCACAACATGATTGGTCCCAATGATGGCACGGTCTATCTGTTAGAGGGGCGGAGTTTTGATAATTTCGTCAATCTTGAGAAAGGCAATTACGACTTTCTGCTTGGGTGCGACCTAGATTTTGATAATGAGCAAGTGCGAGGAGAACTCTTGTATTGGGGACGCTGGTATCTCGATACAACGGGTGTTGATGGCTTTCGCATAGATGCTATTAAGCACATTCCCGCCTGGTTTTTCGACCTATGGCTTGATCACGTCAGAGATTATGCGCAGCGAGATTTATTTGCTGTCGGTGAATATTGGTCGCAAGATATCGAAGCGCTCCATTGGTATATTTCAGATACGGAAGGACGGATGTCTTTGGTCGATGCCCCACTCCATTACAATTTCCATCGAGCTAGCCTGCAAGGCATTCACTTTGATATGCGGCAACTGCTTGACAACACGCTGATGCAGCAACAACCTGCGCTAGCAGTGACATTTGTTGAAAACCATGACTCTCAACCCTTACAGTCGCTTGAATCGGTTGTCGAACCGTGGTTTAAGCCGCTGGCGTATGCATTTATCTTGCTGCGCCGAGAGGGATATCCGTGTGTGTTTTACGCAGACTACTATGGAGCCCATTATCGCGGCAGGGGTAGAGATAATAATGAGTATGAGATTTGGATGCCGTCTCATCGCTGGATAATCGACAAGTTCTTACATGCTCGAACGAATTTTGCCTATGGCGATCAATATGACTATTTTGATCATCCCAATACAATTGGCTGGACGCGACTTGGAAGCGATCGCCATCCCAAAGCGATGGCAGTGGTTATGACGAATGGGGCGGACGGTTGGAAATGGATGGAAGTCGGGAAACCTGACGCTATGTTTTATGACATCACAGAGCATATGTCTGACCCAGTGCGAACGAATTCGAGCGGATGGGGACAGTTTTCGTGTAAGGGGGGATCTGTATCGGTATGGGTTGAAGCATAAGCTCAATAAATAAGACACAGTCTGAAGGCGGCAGAATCAATGACGACAGGACAATCATGACTCATGTTGATATCGCGTAGATCTACTGTCCGGATCGCCGTTGGAAATCTGACGAGGTAAGCACATCGAGAAGCATGTCCATTCTTGCTCACTAGTCACTGTGATGCTTCCCTGAAGTTGTTCAACGAGCTGCTTAACCAGTGCTAGCCCTAGACCAGTTCCACCGTGTTTCCACGGGTCATTCTTGGGAACACGATAGAACTTGTCAAAGATTCGCTTAAGTTCATTAGTAGATAGACTCGTTCCAGAATTGCTAACGCTGAGCTGGAACTCTGTAGATGTAACGTGCACTGCAACAAGAATGGTATGACCAGAAGGAGTATATTTGCAGGCATTATTGAGGAGTTCACAGAGAATTCGACTCAGGCTAGATACGTCGGTTGTGAGGTCTGGTAATCCAGAGGGAAGGTCCATTTGAAATTTTTGCTGCTGGCTTTGAGCACGTTTTACAAATGGTTCTGCAATGCTGGGTAGCCAACTTTGGAGGTTGATGTCTGTCAGCACGAGATATTCTATGCCCGAATCAATCCGTGCTAAGTCAAGCAAATCATTAATCAACGAGATTTCTCGGTGACACTCGCTACGCAAAATCTCTAGATACTTAGCGATCGGCTGTCGAGGTGAACTTAGAACCCCCGTCTTCTTTAAGCTAACGTCCAACATTTGAATGGCTACTTTAATGTTAGAAATAGGTGTTCGCAATTCATGGGAAACTGTGCTGAGAAATTCATCTTTAAGCGAATTGAGCTTTTCTAGTTCTCTAACTTGAACTTGTATAGATTGATATAGCCAGGCTTGTCGAATGGCGATCGCACATTGATTGGTGACCTGCTGCACTAAACGAATCTCAGATTCACTAAAGCTCAAATCTTTGTCTTTAATCAGCAGCAAATCACCTAACACACCTTGACCATCGAGAATTGGACATACTAAGACCGACACATGATCCTCGATCTGATGTTGGGCAAATGTCGGCAGTGACGCACAAAATTGAAAGCTATCGCCACTTTTGAGTTGATGATAGATATCTGAAAACTCTGAGGGATTGAGTATTGGATTGCAATGATTTTGGCGGGTTGACGCAGAACATTCAGCCTTGACTGTGATACTCTGTTGTTCAATATTGTGAATTGACGCACTGCAATAAAAAACCTGAGGCAACGAGGCAAGCTCAAGAACAGCGGTTTCCAAAATCTGATTAGCGTCTAGACTGTCGCGCACCTTATCTGTAATGCGTTTGAGTTTTGACTCATAATCGAGGGCCTGCTGCAACTGCACCGTATATCGGCACAAGGTTTCTTCGACACGCTCACGAGCAGCGGTTGCTCGCGACAGTTCGATTAGATTGCGCCGTAATTCTAGCTGAGTGACGACTTGACGGCCTAATGCTTGTAATGCGCTTATTTGTTCTGGAGTAAGTTCACGTGGGACGTGGTCGATGACGCAGAGGCTTCCGAGCGTATATCCGGTGGGGGTGATTAGAGGAGTGCCGGCATAAAATCGGATGCGCGGATTGCTTTTAACAAGCGGGTTCTGGCTGAAACGGCTATCAACTGCCGCATCTGGAACGATAAGAATATCAGTTTGGCAAATCGTGTAATTACAAAACGCCACTTCACGGCAGGTTTCAGTCGTTTCTAGGCCAACTTTAGACTTAAACCATTGGCGATTTGTATCAACTATGCTGACCAGAGCAATTGGAACATTACAAATTTGGGCAGCCAGATGGGTTAAATCGTCAAATGCATCTTCTGGAGACGTATCCAGAATTTGATATTCATAGAGTTTTTCGAGTCGTGCCAATTCGTTGTCAGGCAACGGAAATTCCATACGATTGCATCCAAGGCTAGGAACTCACGGTGGATTGGGCGATTCGGATTCGTCAACATTAACCCCTGATGCGTGCAACGAATCTCAATAAAGATACGCCTGTGACGATTCTAAAAATTGGTCTGAATACTTGGAAACGGAACTAACAATCGGGAACGTTCATCACTCAATCGTTAGAAAAACTGCGTGAACCGCTTTTTCTTCTGTAAAATTTTTATCATTGAATTAGCGTGTCTTTTACTTTCTACTTTCACCGTCTATTTATAATTCCCTGCGATGCAGATCAATTTTTCACATACGACTCAGGCGAATGTTATCCAAGAGAAGGCGCACCTCACGGAAGATCATAGCTTTTGAAGTCCTGCCCCTAGACCTTGGCAAACACCTGCTAGAAAATCTAAATCAAGCGTATCGAGGCGATCGCTCCCTAAGTGATAGTGAGGATTTCGCATAAACGAAGTATCGGTTACCATTATGGCTCTATAGTCCCGGTCCCAAAACGGCGCATGATCGCTGAGGCGCGTTTGGGGCACAATCAGGCCGCGCTGGCCTGCTGGAAGCCATTCGCAGGGTACTCCGACCTGCTTAATGTGATGGCTAAGCGTCATCAAGTCGGGAAGAGTCGACACATTGCCAATCAGCCCGATGAAATCTCCACGATTGGGATAAAACGCCTGCAACCCAGCCGGGTAATGCTGCGAACCGGGAGTTGGGTCGCAGTAGCCAATCATCTCAAGCGATAGCATCAATCGGAGCGCTTGCCGTTGCTGCTTCAGGTCTGTTGCGTAGGCTTCGCTTCCTAACATGCCGTATTCTTCCATATCGAAGGCCACAAAACGAGTTGGATATCGAAGGGGATGAGCCTTCGTGAATCGTGCCAACTCTAGCATTCCAGCAACGCCAGTGGCATTATCATCTGCGCCAGGGCTACCCGGAACTGCATCATAATGAGCCCCGATGAGAATTGGTGGACCATTGGAGTTTGAATCCTGTGCGGGCAAATTCAGAACAAGATTTTGATGGGGTTGCCCCTGCACCTGAAATTCATGAACTTCGACCTTACCCCACTGAGCGAGTTCTGTGCGTACATATTCTCGGACATAAAAATGCCCCTCAGATGCGATGTAGGGATTACGTTCTCGCACGATTTGCTCCAGGTGCGATCGCAATCGGTGCTTGAGATCCAAATCTGACGTTGGGTTGGGCATGGGTCGTGTACTTCTCTATAAAGTCTTTAGTATCGGGCAGTATGAAGCAGACTTGTCAGAAAACCCTTTGATGGGCCTGTACGCTGCTAAGCTCATAGCATGGCGATGAGGGAAAAGGGGCACCCCATGATGGATCTCTGGCAAATTCCTGTGATTGATCAGCATGCCCATAATGTACTAAAACCTGACGTGGCGGCTGAGATGCCCTATCAGTCTGCCTTTACCGAAGGATGTGACTCCCAGACGATTCATCATCATGCCCGGCATTCCCTGTGCTATCGCCGTAGTTTAGGAGATATGGCTGATCTATTGGGATGTGCTCCCTCAGAGGAGGCCATTTTAAAGTGTCGAACTGAATTGGGATGGGACGCGTTAACTGCTCGATGTTTTGCTGCATCCAATCTAGATGGGCTGATTCTTGATGATGGTTTTTTACCCAGCACCGTCTTACCAGTGGAATGGCATCAGCAATTCGTCTCAACCAAGCGGCTGTTGCGATTAGAATATCTAGCTGAGCATCTCATTCATGAATCGAGTCGTTTTGATGTGTTTCTAGAATGGTTTCGAAGCGAACTTGACCCGCCGCCGAAGGGGGTGGTCGGGTTTAAGAGTATTGCTGCATATCGAGTCGGCTTAGATGTGCAATTGATCTCAACAGATCTGGCAGAGGAAAGTTTTTATGCGCTGAAACTCAAACAGGAGAGACAGGAGACTCGCATCCGCCTCACTGACAAAGCCCTAATTGATTTTCTGCTCCTGCATGCGTTTGACATTGCAGCGACCTATCAATTGCCAATTCAGTTTCATACAGGATTTGGGGATCCTGACCTCGATTTACGTCTCGCTAACCCTCTTCATTTAAGGCTTTTATTGGAAATCCCGGAATATCGACAGGTTCCGATTGTGTTACTCCATGCTGCGTATCCATTCACGCGAGAGGCTGCTTATCTGGCATCGGTTTATCCCAACGTGTATGTCGATTTTGGTTTAGCGATTCCCTTCTTGAGCGTCTTCGGCATGCGACAGGCAATTTCGATGTTGCTGGAGCTTAGTCCGACCAGCAAAATTATGTATTCATCGGATGCTCACATGATTCCTGATTTGTTTTATCTCGGTGCAAAATGGGGGCGGATGGCACTCGGGCAGGTGCTTGATCAGGCCATTGACGATCACGATTTGACAGCTCACGAGGCAGACGATATTGCGATCGCCATTTTGCAGCGAAATGCCCGCCAACTTTATCGGTTAGCGGCTTCAGGCGATCGCTGATAGGTAAAGGGCGGCTGATTAGGAGAGTCGTGTCGTAGCGTCATGAGCCAACTTAACAGGTGCCGATATTGACGGCGATTGGCAATATCATCGGCTCTCCGGTCAACCTCAGGAGTAACGTGCATCACCCGAGGCGTCTCTGTCATAAACGCTAGTTGCTGAGCTGTTGCCAACAAGCAGAGCGCAATGGTGAGAGCGATCGCCGTGAGCATAGTATTGGGCGACCCATCAGATTTCATATCTAGCACCCCCTTACCCATCTAGTTTGCTCCCAATACGGTTCCAGGTGGTTTGTGGTTTCCAAGGCGTTAACCACAAACGCAATCAAATTAGTCCGTCTGGATGTGAAAACAGTCTGAAGCCCTCTGATTCCGTATAACGCCTTGCAAGTTAAGTAAGTGGATTTGATGAATTTGGCAGCGGGAATGTTCCAGAAATCTAAGGCAGGCTCGGAATACGACAAAATTGGACACCTAATCAGTGCGAATAAGATACCTTCCGAGAAAATTCGCTACACCCTTTGGGGAAGTCCTGATGTAAGATAAACCCGTACGAAAATTTTATAAAGAAGCCAGGCTTTGCTTAAGGCCGTTCCGACTCGTTAGCTATGATGATGGCTAAGAGTCTTACGGAGTCCAGGCAAAATCTTAAGAAGGTCACGATTTAGTGCTCGATAAGTCCTGGCAAGGGTGTAACTGCCACCGCGTCTCTTGAACTCTAAACAAGGATGACCAGAGGGTGACAGCATCAGTGGAGAAATCTCCTAAAAAATTGATTGATAACCGCTATCAGATTCAGCGGTTACTCGGGCAGGGTGGATTTGGGCGCACCTACCTCGTTCAAGACGAGCGACGTTTTGGTGAGTCCTGCGTTCTCAAAGAATTTGCGCCGGGCGACAGCAATGATGCGACGGTAACGCAGAAGCTCAGTGAGCTTTTCCGGCGTGAAGCCAAGATTCTTCACAAACTTGATCATCCTCAGATTCCCAAGTTTTTAGCCTGGTTTCAAGATCAAGGTCGATTGTTTATCGTCCAAGAATATGTTGATGGCAAAACCTATTGGCAGATTCTCCAAGAGCGCAAGCAGTATGGCAAAACCTTCACCGAAGCTGAAGTAATTCGCTGGTTGAAGGATTTGCTGCCGGTTGTAGGCTACATTCACGATCAAAACATCATTCATCGAGATATTTCGCCAGACAATGTCATGCTGCCCAAGGGCAAAGACTTTCCAGTCTTAATTGACTTTGGAGTGGTCAAGCCAACGAAAAGTGACAGCGGACAGGGAAGCGATTTCTCGGATGACGAGAGTTCGATGGAAGCATCAGTGCTAGTGGGCAAATATGGCTATGCTCCTTACGAGCAAATTTACATGGGTCAATGTTCGCCCCGAAGTGACCTGTATGCTCTCGGGGTTAGCGCCGTGGTTTTGCTAACGGGGCGAAAACCAAACCAGCTCATTAACCCATCCACTCTAAAGTGGATATGGCAAGAACGAATTAGCATTGACAGTCGCCTAGTCCAAATCCTGAACAAAATGATGGCTAAAGAGCCTCAGGATCGATACCCCTCGGCGCGAGCTGTTTTGGCGGATCTTCAGCAGCTTGAACTTTCGCCCCAAGGTGCCTGCCTAGATTCCTTTGCGCAACCGTCACTGCGGCAATCCGTTTCGCGGGCTATGAATGCTCTGAAAACAGCAGATGCCCATGAATCTCGTCAAAATTCATCTCATACATCTCCCCCGCCTGTAGGTGCGCAGGTTGAATGGGCCTCGAATAACGCCTTCTCAAACCAAGTTCATGAAACTGTTCCGCAAACCATTTTAGAATCGCCGATTGCGACAACATCAGATGACGCATCACTATTGAGTCTTCAAGACTGGTCACCTCTGCAAAAGGGGCAACGGTTGCTGACGACGGCATTTCGGTATTTAGTGCATTTTGAACAGCCTCGCTGGAAGTATGCTGCACTGAGTTTAACTGCGGTCAGTTTGCTCGCCGCAGGGCTGGCTGGAGTGCAAACAGCTCAGAATGACTCGTGGTGCTGGCTATCTAGAAACTGTCTGAATCAAGAAACTCTGATGACCTCCTATGAGGAGGCCATTGACCACGCTAAATCTGCCTTAGTGGATGCTGAAGGGGCTGAGACTCTTAAAGAGTTAACTGTTGCGCGCGATCGCCTGCAAACTGCGATTGACTATCTTGGGGCGATTCCGAGTGATGCCAACATTTTCCCCCAGGTTGAAGAATCATTGACGAGTTATCGGCGGGAGTTGACCGACCTCGAAAACCGCATCGAAACAGAGCTCCCTTATGCTGCCCTTCTCAGTGAAGCTGAAGCGCTTGCACAAGCTGCGGAAGAAAGTTTAGAAACTTCGACGAAAATTCAAGACCAGGTTGATGCGAAGCGATTTTGGGAAGATGCCCGGCTGAAGGTAAAAGCGATCCCGCCCTCGTCATTGGCATACGACATTGCAGCAGAGAGGCTGCAAGACTACCAGGCTCGGATTGAGGGAGTGAACCGCATCATTGCTCAAGGGCAGCAGTCTGGCTCTATTCAAGATTCTGGTGGTTCATCACAACCTCCCTCCCCCGAGCAGGTTGTTAGTTCGCTGCCGACGTCACCCTCCTCGAATGCGATCCGACCCCCTGTGCAGCGATCGCCCTCTCAAACATCACCCCAACGATCGTCTCAACCCGTTGAGCGTTCAAGTCCTCGCGCTTCTCAGCCACCCCCATCCCCGACGAGATCGTCAGCATCTGGTGCGGTTCCGTTACTGGCAGCCCAAAACCTCGATGATGTGTCGGTGCGCTTAGATGGTGCCCATGTCAATACCAGTGGTACATTTGTTGCCAATTTGGTGATTGAGAACCAGAGCGATCGCACCTTTGCCTTTGTGCCCGTTTATGCGGCTCGCATCGAAACAGAATGGGGACAACCCATCACCTCGCGGATTTCATTTGGCAACTCAAGCGAGCCGGTCGTCGAACGAGGCGATCGCCTCTCAGGGCAACTCTTCGTCTTGGGGCAGCGTTGGAAAGATTCAGGTTCTCAAAATCTGGTCTTGGTCATTGAGGAAGGAACGACGGGTGGGCGAACCTTTCGAATCCCCTTCTAGGAAGAAATTTCAAATTCTTTCAATTCCGAGCTCATTCCCCCAAGATCGCATCAGCCGCTACATTTCGCTCTGAATAGAGGCGCTATACCAATAGTCTTAGCGACAATTCCCACGCGTTGATCTGATTGATGCGGGGTCTAATCTCGAATTCTTCCCTATTTGGACATAAAAAGCAGGGACATACAACGACGGTTTAATCATTAACCGTGCAAGCTACGTTGGCTAATCTGCCTAGATTTGGCAAATTAGTCTCAAATTTTAGTGCGCTGACAACGGTCGGCAACAATCGCAGCACGATTTTACAGAGAGGATGTATGAAACGCAGCACATTTCTCAAATTTGTGGGGAGGGCAGGAGGCGTTGCTGCTACCCTCGCCACTATGAAAGCAATGGGATTGCTTCATGCTGACGCAACAGGCAGTGAGCGACCCAACTTGCCCGTCGGGTCGGGAGACGGCTCCAGTGTGATCATTTTGGGAGCCGGAATTGCGGGTATGACCGCAGCCTACGAGCTATCTAAGGCAAGTTATTCTTGCACAATTCTTGAAGCCCTTGATCGGTCTGGGGGACGATGCTGGACGATTCGAGGCGGAGATGAGATCAAGGAAACAGACAGCACTCAAACGTGCCCGTTTGACAGTGACGATTATCTCTATCTCAACCCCGGACCGGCTCGCATTCCGTATCATCATCAAGGCATCTTGGGCTACTGCAAAGAATTTGACGTGCCTTTAGAAGTGATCGTCAACGAGAATCGGGCTGCCTATTTCCAAGATGACAAAGCATTTGGGGGCGATCCTGTGCTCAATCGCCGCGTCGTGAATGATAGTCGTGGCTACATTGCCGAACTCCTTGCCAAAGCGCTTCGCAAAAATGCACTGGAAGAAGACATCACGGTCGACGATCAGGAGCGTCTACTGGAGTTTGTGAGTCGGTTCGGCAATCTCAACGCCGACTATGTATTCAATGGTTCCAGCCGGTCTGGATATCAAGACCCGCCAGGCGCAGGGCTTAATCCGGGTGAAACGAATGATCCGATTAACTTTTCGGAACTGCTCAAATCGGATTTTTGGATATACAAAATGCACTTTGGCGAAGGCTATACCCAAGGCGCAACCATGATGCAGCCTGTTGGAGGGATGGATCAAATCGCCAAAGCATTTGAACAACACGTCGGGCACCTGATTACCTATAACGCAGAGGTCAGTGAAATCCGTAAAACTGGCTCTGGGGTCCGCGTGGTGTATACCGATACTGCCACTGGCGGTCAGCAAGCCCTCGACGGGGATTTTGCGATTTGCACATTTCCGTTGTCGGTTTTGGCGGGCATTGATGCTGATTTTTCGCCAGCCTATCAGGCGGCGATCGCCACTGGCTCTGAATCCTACGTCAAAGCTGCAAAGGTTGGCTTCCAGGCAAATCGGCGCTTCTGGGAAGAAGATTACAACATCTACGGCGGTATCTCATGGACGGAGCGCGACATCACGCAAATTTGGTATCCGTCCAATCGCTTCCATGCTCAAAAAGGCGTCGTTGTGGGGGCTTATATCTGGGATAACGAGATTGGCGAACGGTTTGGCAACACGCCACTCAACCAACGACTCCTAAACGCCATTGTTGATGGCGAAATGATTCACCCCGATTATGGTCAAGAGGTATCACCTGAAACCGGCCTCAGCATTGCGTGGCATAAACTGCCTTACAGCCAAGGCGGCTGGATTGAATGGGAGGACGACGCTCTCGAAACGGCCTATCCTATTTTGAATGAGCCAGATGGGCCGATTTATCTTGCCGGAGAGCACCTCAGCTATCTAGTCGGCTGGCAGGAAGGCGCGGTGCTCTCAGCCCATCAAGCTGTTCAGAAGATTGCAACCCATCACTCGAATACGGAACCTCAATCATGATCTCTTGGAAAAAAATTGCATTAATCGGCTTTACCACCATTGGGCTGGCGATCGCCCTGTTAATCTCCCTCTCCCAACCCTCCTCAGCTCAGGACGTGGTGCGGTTTCCGATTCCTGATTCTGACTTTCCCATCGCCCAAGCAGTGGAGGTGCCGGGCGGAAAAAGCGTCGTCTATGTGAGCGGACAAGTGCCTCCGGTCATCGATGAAAGTGCTGAGCCGGGCTCGATTGCGGCGTATGGCGATACCACAACTCAAACCATCGGAGTGTTAGAAAAAATCCAGTCGATTTTAGAAAGCCTGGACATGTCGATGGGAGATGTGGTCAAGATGCAGGTGTTCTTGGTCGGCGATCCGGCGCTGGATGGGGCGATGGACTTTTCAGGGTTTATGGACGGCTATACTCAGTTTTTTGGCACTGACGAACAGCCCAATTTGCCTGCCCGATCGGCCATGCAGGTGGCGGGGTTGGTCGTTCCAGGCTGGCTCGTTGAAATCGAGGTGACAGCCGTGCGTCCAGACTAATCCTGATTTGGAGTGGGTTAGGCGATCGCCCCGAAATCTGGCATGCCAATCAGTCCTATTTCTATGTCTAAAATCAGGGCGAGGGCATCGTCTCCGGTTCGGATCAGCGCTCCGTTCGCGCGTTGAAGAATGTCTACATTGGCAAGCGTAATGCCATCGGGCAGCGACAGCCGATCGATTCCGTCTTCAAAATCCTGAATCGTTGCCTTCCCTCGTCCTGACTGCAACACAAAGATATCGGAGTCCGCTCCGCCGATCAGATGATCCCCCCCGTTGTCGCCGAGGAGAATATCGGTTCCGCTGCCGCCGATGAGCGTATCGTTCCCCATATTCCCAATTAACCAATCGTTGCCGTCGCCCCCATAGAGACGATCCGCTCCTGTATTGCCATAGACCACATCATCGCCGTCCTGCCCGTCGAGCAAATCGTCTCCCATTCTGCCCTGTAAGACGTTATCGCCCGTGTTGCCATAGATAGAGTTATCCAAGTCGTTGCCAGTGCCGCTTAAATCACTAAACCCTCCCAGCACCAAATTTTCAAATGTCTCGTCTAGCGTCAACGAAACCTGCGACAAAATCGTGTCGAGTCCTCCGTCGTCATTCTCAGGGCGATCGCTCTCATCTCGCACGAAATACCAATCAACCCCATTTCCATCGACTCGCTCAAGTTGCCAATTACCGTCATCACCTCGGCGGGCATAGGTCACTCCCTCGTGCAGCCCATTGCGGCGATCGCCCGAATTGTCATATTGGTTGTCGGGAAATGCATCGAGCAGGGTTTTAAATAATTCGTTTTGGGGCGCAATGAAGGTAGATAAATCGGCATACACATCAATCATGGCGCCGTGGGCTTCATCCGCATTAAAGAACCCAAAGCGCAGTCCATTGAGCCTCACTACAAACGATGTCTGAGCCGTACCCGCCTGAGCATTGTCTCCTGCCAACCCTGTTTGAAAAATATCATCCGCGACCACAAACGAAAATGATCGATTGGCAATCGAGGTAAATGCTGGAACCCGCAACGGGTCAGGATCTAGGCTGTTGATGTCATACTCTAGCGCCGGAAACGCAGGATCAAGGGCAATCAGATCGGCTTGGTTGCCAAGCTGTTGGTTAAGCTCGGATGCAACATAGGTGCCGAGGCTGTGCCCTACCAGAGATAGCTGGTTTCCAGACGCTAGAATTGGCGATACCAGTGGAAGAACCCAGTCTGCCACGGGTTGAATGCGTCCGGCGGCGGCGAACGGCGGCAGTTGTCCCTCGGTAGCAGCTTCTCCCCAATCTAAAAATAGAATTTGAGTGTCGGGCTGAGCCGCTAATGTTTGGGATAACTCATCAAGCCGAGGAAATAGTTCGGCAAGGGGGCGATCGCGATCGGGAGCTTGGCTTCGTCGACCATGAACCACCAGAATCGTATTGCGAGTTAGGTCTAGCTGAGTTTGTGAGTTGGCTCCATAGCGCCAAAGCCGAATCGGATAGTTGCGGATGTCGTTGCCATTGGTTGATTCGGCAGCTTGAATCTGGTCTAAACGAATCAGCGTCGGCATGATGACGTTCAAATGAGTCCTCCTTCAGTACGCCTAGGTTAGAACATTACAAAATCTTCAATTCTAAACAACAACCAACTAGAAAGTCAGGAAATCCCGCAGAGCGGGAGTTTGATTGATTCTGGATCGGATAGGATTGTCTGGAGAATTAGTGGCATATCAACATCTACCGTGGCAGAGGAAATTCTAGATTTTTCACCTGACTATTTAACCGCTTGTGCTCAAATCATGGTTGCGGTTAGCAATCGTGAGCCGTGGCATGAAAACTGGACGGTTGAAACTGCACAAACTCGTTTATGGGAAATTGCCAATACTCCCGGATTTATTGGTCTGATCTATTGGTCGGATGGGGTAGTGGGGTATGCATTTGGCTGTTGTGAACAGTGGGATACGTCGAAAAATTTTTGCCTTTATGAAATTGCTGTCAAACCAGATATGCAACGAAAAGGCATTGGCAGTCAGCTTGTGTCTCGGTTGGAGCGAGTGCTGGTCAAGCAGGGGGTGACTAAAGTGTATTTAGCTACGTTGCGAGGTAGCGAGGCGGGAGACTTTTACCGTGAACAAGGCTATCGAGAATCAAAGAATGTCATGACTATGGTGCATTTTCTTGACTAGTCAATTCTAAACTCTCCCCGATGGCTCCGATTAGAAGGGCATGGGTTGAATCGATCTCGCAGTCAAAGCAACGCAGGTGTTCAACCCTTTCCTAGCTTCGACACAGCGACAATGAAAGACACGAATGAGCAGTTTGTTTTACAAAGCTTTCCTGGGGAAGACGACGATGAGCACGATTTCGCATACAGTCAGCCCTATACCTACATAGTTTCACAGGGGGGTAGTTCCCTTGCGATTTGGCTCATTGATTGGGTTTGCAGCTCTCCTTATTTCGCTCTATATCCTCTGGAGCATTCAGCAAATCGTGTTGCTGGGGTTTGCGGCTGTCGTATTTGCCACGGTTATCAATCGGTTAGTCCGCTACCTAGAGCAGCATAAAGTTAAACGGGGATTGGCGCTTGTTCTGTCGGTTGCTTTCATCCTCGTGATTGCGATTGTTTTCATCGTGCTGATTGTGCCGCCGTTAGTGCGACAGGCAATGGAATTAGTTGATCTCGTCCCGGATGGGTTTCAGCAACTGCAAGAGTGGATTAGCTGGATACAAAATTTCCTGCCGGAACAAGTCATGGAGGATGTTCGCGGATTGGGTGGAGTTGGGGCAATTGTTAGCAATATTCAATCCTGGCTCTCTAACCTGTTTGGCAACTTTTTTCAGATCTTTTTTAGCTCGATCGAGTTTTTATTGAAGCTGCTGCTGCTGATTGTGGTGACGCTGATGTTTCTCGTCAACCCGTCTGCCTATCGCCACTTATGTCTCCAGCTTTTTCCGTCGTTTTATCGGCGTCGAGCTGATGCCATTCTGCATCAGTCTGAAAAAGTGTTGGTTGGCTGGTTCAAAGGTATTTTGTTTAATATGACCGTGATTACGGTGCTCAGTGGTCTGAGCTTATGGATTTTGGGCGTGCAGCTCCCGCTTGCCAATGCATTTCTCGCTGGGTTGCTGACCTTTATTCCCAATGTTGGACCTACGATCAGCGTGATTCCGCCTATGGCGATCGCCCTTTTAGATACTCCTTGGAAAGCTGTTGTCGTCTTGGGCATCTATGTTGCAATTCAGCAAATTGAAAGCAACGTGCTAACGCCCCTCGTGATGGAAAAGCAAGTATCCCTCTTGCCTGCACTCACGTTACTTTTGCAGGCAAGTTTTGCGATTTTCTTTGGGATTTTGGGACTGTTTCTCGCCTTGCCGATTGCGGTTGTAGGGCAGGTCTGGATTCGAGAGATTGTGATTCGAGATGTGCTTGACAAATGGAAGAATAATCGCACGCACGCACGTAAGCTTGAGCAGTCTTAATACGGATTTTGGATTTTGGATTTTGGATGGGTCGGTGAGAGTCGAGTCTGATTGACTGACAAAAGATCAGGAGTTGAGTGGTTTTCAAAGGCTATGCTCATGCAAAGCGAGCCTGATATCGCCCCAGCGCAATCAATGGGAAATAGTGCTGATACATGTGGTATTTGAGATAGAAATGACCGGGAAATCCGGTGCCTGTAAAATAGGGCTCATCCCAACCACCATCCGATCGCTGAGTCGTAATCAAATATCGAACCCCGTTTTGAATCGCGTCTAGCTCGGGTTGTCCAGTCACATCACCAGCGGCAATTAAGCCAATCAATGCCCATGCCGTTTGCGAGGCCGTGCTGTCTCCCTGTCCCTTTAAAGATGGGTCATTGTAGCTAAAGCAGGTTTCACCCCAGCCCCCATCCGGATTTTGGCAACTGACTAACCAGGTTGCTCCTCGCTCGATTTGACGGCGATGAGTAATGGGGGCAACCAGGGCAAGAGCCGACAGCACGCCGCTCGTTCCATAGATGTAGTTGACTCCCCAACGACCATACCAGCAGCCGTCGCTTTCTTGTTCGGCGGTGAGGTAGTCGAGGGCACGGGTAAGACGAGCAGGATTTTGGGATGTGGGAATGAGAGAGAGACTGTCGGGAGACGAAGAGGTTTGAGTCGTAAATTTTGAGGAGTGGATTCCGATAACATAGCCAATCATTTCTACGACCCGTGCTGTGACGTCGGCGGTGTTGGGGTCGATCATCGCTTTGAGGTCGGCATAGGGAAGGGCATTGAGCCAGTCTTGGTCATTATCGAGGTCGAAGGCTCCCCAGCCACCGGGTTTGCACTGCATGGTGGCAATCCAGTCGAGGGCGCGGGCGATCGCCATTTGCTTCAAGTCTTCGTTCGGCAACGCTAACTGGCTCAGCGCCATCACCACCACTGCCGAATCATCTACGTCAGGATACCAGCGGTTTACAAACTCGAATGCCCATGCGCCCGGTTTGCCCTGCGTATTCTTGACGGCCCAGTCGCCATAGTCGAGAATTTGCTGATCTAAGAGCCATTGACCGGCTTTGACCAGGGCGGGGTGATCGGCAGGCATTCCCGAATCGATGCAGGCGCGAATCACCCACGCCGTATCCCAGACGGGAGACACGCAAGGCTGCACTCGGTATGTATCAGTTGTTTCAATCACAAAGCGATCGACGGATGCCATGCCCCGCTCTACGACTGGATCGTCAGCATCGTAACCGAGCGATCGCAACGCCAGTAGTGAATTTAGCATCGCTGGAATAATGCCGCCCCAGTCGCCGCTGGCTTCTTGCCGTTCGAGCACCCATTTTTCAGCCGCCCGCAATCCTTCGTCGCGGAAAGGAACTAGATTTAAATCTTCTGCGAGCTTAAAGCCTTTATCAAGCCAGAGAAACACGTCAGACCAATCCCCACTGCTGGGAAAGTCAAGATTGGCATGGGCGCGACCTTCGACATACAGCTCATCTAGAGTGATTCCTGGTTCGGTCACATAAACGGGCTTTTGGTCAAACACAATCAGCAGCGGCACCGTGCTGCCTCGCGCCCAGCTCGACATTTCATAAATCGGGAATGAGTTGGGCAGCAGCATAACCCACGGCGGGATGGAGGGCACGCCGCGCCAGTCGTAGCAGCCAATGAGCGCCAGATGCATTTTGGTGAATACGCGAGTTTTTGTAATGCCGCCGCGATCGCAAATAAACTGTCTCGCCGTCACCATCGCCGGATCATCAACAGAAACGCCCAACAGCTTCAGCGCCATATACGCCTCAACCGAGTTGCTGAGATGCCCGCCATCGCCGTAAAAGAGTTCCCACCCGCCGTGATCGCGCTGTTGCGATCGCAAATAGTGTTCGATTTTGTGAAGCGGTCGAGTGTTATCAGTGCCCCAAATCTTATGCAGCAAGACGACCTCAGCCGCCATTGTCACGTTTGACTCTAATTCTGCCCACCAATAGCCATCGGGATATTGCTGCGATAGAAAGTAGGTTTGACTGGCGGCGATCGCCTGCTCTAACCCAGCAATATGGGTTCTATCTTGAATTTGCATACCGAAACACTCCTCACCCTCGATCGATCACTCACTCCATTACAAAACTATACAATGCCACGCTGAGGAGCTGCCGAATTAAAGGAGTGACGCGGCAATGCCGATTTTGGATTTTGGAATTTGGAATTTGGAATAGTGGGTTGAGCGACGTCGAAACTATTTCGGATTTTGGATTTTGGATTTTGGAATTTGGAATAGTGGGTTGAGCGACGTCGAAACCGGGTTAATCGCTCAATATGCCATTGTCATAGAGAAACATCGAATGGTGATGGCTTGACATACGAATGTAATCGATGATCTTTGAATTGTAATAGGTCAACATGTTAATGCGATCGCTCAACATGCGATTGCAGCGGCGATATTACCAATGCGATCGCTCGACATGCGATTACAGCGACGATATTACCAATGCGATCGCTCGACATGCGATTACAGCGGCGATATTACCAATGCGATCGCTCAACATGTTAATGCGATGGGTCAACATGCCATTGCAGGGGCGATATTACCAATGCGATCGCCCAACATGCGATTGCAGCAGCTCAAGAGGGCGGAAATTTCATACCCATTAGTGTGAGCGTCTCGCTCACGTCAACGTTTCTCACATCAATCAATGATTGGTTTAATTTTTGCCAAACGATACGAGTTGCTACATTCAGCTAATTTTGATAAGCCTTTTGCCGCGTCGGTAGTCGAACAGTAAAGACACTTCCCTCATCCGCATTGGAATTAACTTCGATCGACCCTTGATGTTCTTCGACAATAATGCGAGATAGATGTAAGCCTAGACCACTGCCAGACCGACGCTCTCGACCTTGGCGAAACCGTTTAAAGATCTCCTGTTGCTCGTGAGATGAAATGCCAGGGCCTGTGTCTTGAACATCAATCTCAACCCACGATTTATGATCAGACGAATCGTAGTGAGGAGAAGATAAAAACTCTGTTATACGGACATCGATTGTCCCTTGCTGGGTAAATTTTATGGCGTTTCCCAACAAATTCGTTAACACCCGACGAAGTTCGAGGCGATCGCCCACAAATGATTGAAGGACATCAGAATCAGACTCGACATGTAGATTAATGGTCAATCCTTTTTCGCAAGCAAGCGGGTTTAGTTCATCCACGACTTCTTGAACGAGCGATTGAATATCAAACGGCGAAAGCGTCAGTTCTTTGCGCCCCGCTTCGTGGCGATAGACCTCTAAAAGATTATTGACCATTTGCAACAGGTCTTTGTTGTTTTTGGCGATCGTGGCCATCGCCTGCTGCAATGAGGGGGATATGTCGCCAAACATGCCGTCTTGAATGAGCTGAAACATTCGATCTGCCGCAATCAGAGGCGTTCGCAAGTCGTGCGTCAGCCGAGAGACAAAATCTTCTCGCTGTTTGGCAATGGCGTCTCGATCTTGGATAGTGCGCTTGAGCAGTTCGTTTTGGGCGGCTAGTTTTTCTTCAGCCTGTTTCCGTTCAGTAATATCGACCACTACGCCCGCCATTCGCGTGGGGCGACCGTGAATAGTGCGCTGCGCCTTTCCTCGAACAATGCAATATCGGTCTGCACCCGACGAATGACGAAATCGCAGCTCCACATCAAAGGGGGTGTTGCGATTCAGGTGAGCTTCGATTGCCGTTTCAAACTGCTGGCGGTCGTCTGGATGAACCAACTCGCAAAATGTCTCAAAGGTTGCATCAATCTGCGATCGCTGAAATCCTACAATGTCTAATAAGCGATCGTTCCAATAGATTTCGCCTGTATTGATTGTCCAATCCCAGATGCCGTCGTTCGCGCCTTCGAGGACGAAGCGAAATCTTTCTTCCGTCTCGCGCAGCTTTTGGTTGGCGACCGTTGCTTCTACATTGGCTCGATGAATCCGAATGACATTCTGGAGACGCCGAGAGAGCGATCGCGACGAAATTCTATCTTTAGATAGATAATCTGATGCGCCTGCTTTGATTAATTCAACAGCAATTTGATCATCGGCTTGCCCCGTCAAAATGATCAGCGGAGTATCTACTCCAGCGCCTCGCAAATCTTGCACCAGCGCTAATCCATCTTTATCAGGTAGGCGATAGTCGATGAATACGCAGTCAAATGAATCGTGCTCTAAAATGGCGATCGCCGTTGAATAATCACACGCCTCAGTTAGCTTAACCTGAATGCCTGCTTTCTTAAGAGCGCGGCAGATGACGAGCCGATCAACCTCATCATCATCAACAACCAAAATTCTAATGGCTTCATCCTGCATGGGGGCGCGGTGTCTCCGGGCAGTTTGACTAGGATTAACTGGATCAAGGTAGTTCGCTTGCTGTCCAATATTGATGCACTAAAGTCATCATCCTAGCGAATTCTGTGAAAGGAGACGACTTCAGCATATAGCCTGCCACGTTGAAGTCAAACGCATGTTGCCGATCTTGCTCAGCATCGGACGTCGTTAAAATCACGACTGGTGTCCCTCGAAGATGAGGGTCTTCACGAAGCTCTTTTAGAAACTGGAGCCCATCCATAGTGGGCATGTTTAAATCTAAAAGAATCAAGCGACGATCAGGGGGAACAACGGGAGGCTTTCCTCCGTGACCTCGCAACATTTCCAGAGCTTCTTGTCCATGGTTGGCAATATAGAGCGGTAAATTGATGCCGCTTTTTTGTAAGGCGCGCTTGACATTGATGATGTCTACTTCATCGTCTTCGACCAGCAAAACATTGACTTTATCTTTATTAACGCTTGAATTAACCACTAATATTCATGTGCATACAGCGTATGCAACTTTTTCGGCATTTTTCAGTCAAATTGTTCGAAATGTATCTTTGATTTTTTTAAAGGGTGTTTCTAATATAGTTTAAGAGCGCTGTGGCGCTTAATTTCTCAGCATAGCGAAAGAGATTAGAATCTACCGAAAGGTCATTTGATACCCTATCTTTATTTTGAGTTGGGCCATGTAAAACTGAACACCGTTCCGCTACCTGGCTCAGATTTTAACCAAATGTTGCCACCTTCAGATTCGACAATCTTTTTCACAACAGATAGCCCAATCCCCGTGCTTTCCGCGCGCTTCTCTGGCTTAAGCACCTGAAAAATTGTGAACACTTTCTCATGCTGCTCATGGGGAATACCGGGGCCATCATCTGCAACGCTAAATTCATACCATTGCCCCTTATCTTTTGCAGCTATTTCGACTCGGCCATCGGGGCGATTGTGATGTTTGATGGCGTTGCCAATTAAGTTGGCAAAGACTTGTTTTAATAAGACCGGACGTGCCGAAAATGTTGGCATTTCTGATGTGATGCTAATCTCAAATTCGGCAGGGGGATCAAGAATATCGATGACGTCGCGCACAAGCGCGTCTGTATTCACCTCTTCGATTGGCGCTGTTGACCGTCCGACTCTCGCATAGTCAAGCAATCCGTTAATGAGTGCCTGCATTCGATGCACTCGATTTCTGAGTAAGTCCATGTGATGGTGGACTTCGTTTGGGAGTTGCCCGTTTAAGTCTTCTTCGATCCACTCTGATAGATTGGCGATCGCTCTCAGAGGTGCTTTAAGATCATGAGACGCAACATAGGCAAACTGGTCGAGTTCTCGGTTGCGATTCGCCAGCATTTCGTTTGTCTTAGCTAAGGTTGCCGTCAGTCGCACTAGCTCATTGGCTCGTGCTTGCAGTGCAGTTTCAGATCGCTGTCGCTCGGTGACATCTCTAAAAATGGCGATCAGTCGACCATCAAGCTGCATGTCTGTAATGGTGACTTCGACTGGGAAGGATGCGCCAACTTTGCGTCTGCCCTTGGTGCGATGGGGATGGTCTAGAAGAACCTGATTATTATCTAAGTAGACTGTCTTTCCGTGCCCCTTTTCGTTAACCAGAGGGTCTTCTAGTAAAAAGCGGAGAGGTTGACCAATCACCTCATCGGGCTGATACCCAAACATTTTGGCAGCACCTGGATTAAACGTCTCAATGCGTCCGCGATGATCGAGAATTAAGATGCCATCCACAACATTATCAACAATGGCTTGCATGTGGTTTTGGCTTTCACGCAACTGAAGCTCTCCCGCCTGCAATTCTCGCTCAATTCGCTCCAACAGATAGATGGCGGCTAACGAACCGACTAACCCTAGAGCAATCGCGATTCCGATGACGAGGGTGGTGCTGCGTCGAATTTGCTGCAAGTCTTGCTGTTCTTGGGCAAGTGCTCGCTGTTCCTCAGCGTTTAATTGCTCAAGTGTGTCACGAATTTGCCTCATCAATTCGGTATTTTGGCTGAGTACTAGATCAAGGGACGGTTGTTGAATAGAGTCGCGTTGCTCGGATGCTTGATTTTGTGCTGTCGCATCGAGGCGTTCTAAGTTTTCGGCTGAGGTGGCGATCGCACGTTTGACTAAGCCCTCCAACCGAGCCAATTGAGTCTGCTGTGCCGGATCGGTTTCAAGAAGCTGATCAAGCTGATCAATTGAACTGGGGAAATTGGCGATCGCCTGTCGGTAGGCCGTCAAAAACTCAGGTTGCTGAGTCGCATAATACCCTCGAATTGCAGTTTGAGCGCTCAAAAAATCAATCAGCAAACGGTCAGTCTCTGTAATGACAGATTTCGATTGATTGATATTGGTATGAATCTCAATTGCCTGTTGTCGTGCCACTACCCACGCACCCAAACCAAACGTCAGGCAAATCACCGGAATCGTCGTGATAATCGTTCGGCGTCGATGGTTGGGTAGATTAGACCAGAGTCCTCGGATATGGTTTAACGAAAAAAACTGAGCCATGTTGATGTGTGCTAAAGCTTAGTCTGCTTCATTAATCTGCTTCAAATGAAATCTGGAAGAGTTGCTGCAACTACCCCCTTCCCGACTGGTTAATATACAAGACGTATGACGGCTCATGCTCAAAATTTATGCCTAAGTTGACGTGTATGCGCTTAAAAGCTTTCTCTTCTAACGGCAGACCTATCCAAGCTGGACTAAACCCTTAATTCTTATGGTAAAGCGTCGCCCTCGACCTGGCAGTCTCACAGCGTCAGATGTCCTAACGACAAGTTGAAGCGTCTTTGCGTGTAGGCGCGGCTATCTGCGGGAACGCCGGCGTTATGATGCCTCTACATCCTCCCCACACAGGCTCGAATGGTTGCGCTGTTCGTTGAATGGGTCTGTCGAAGGACTGAAGGCTTTTTCTGCATCGTGTTTCTCAGGGTGGAAGATGTTTTGCGCTCCAACCCTATAAGGTTGATAACAATTAACCAATCGAATTTCTTGGCTCAGACGATTAAAGGTTCAAGACTAAGTCGCACGTTTTCAGACAACAGAAGATACCAAATCAGTCAATTAGGAGGCAAACTATGGCAACCTATCAGGTTACTTTGAAGAACGAAGCTGAAGATTTAAACAAGACGATTGAGGTTCCCGAAGAAGAGTATATCCTCGATATCGCAGAAGAAGAGTATGGTATGGATTTGCCCTACTCATGTCGTGCAGGAGCATGCTCAACCTGCGCCGGAAAATTGGTTGAAGGATCAATTGATCAATCGGAGCAGCAGTTTCTAGATGATGAGCAAATTGATGAAGGCTATGTGCTTACCTGCATTGGTCGTCCAACATCTGATTGCACCATCATCACTCATCAAGAAGGTGAAATTTACTAATCGACTGAATGCAACATGACATGTTCTTGCGTGAGAATTTAATAGATTCTTTAAATAAAGATCAGCTTAACCCTGCCCCTTAAAGGATGGGTAAGGTTAAGCTGATCCCAAAATATTATTAGAAAGTATGAAAAATACTTAAAGAAATGTTTAGTAGAAACGATAAAGTGCAGGACTGAAAGATATTCAATCAATGTGCCTGTAACGTTGAGATAATCGCACTATTCCGGTTCTAATTTTAATCCTTTCATTATAGATCTTTTATAGATCTTTAAGCTTTTATTTACTTCTAAGGATAGATGCGTATACCTTTCTGTATTCCCGATGATAGTAAATAACTATTAAAGAGATTTAGAGCGTGATATATGAATAAAATTCGCGTTGCTCTTATCGAAGACCATGATTTGACGCGAATCGGGTTGCAAGCCGCCCTTCCTAAACAAGGCAATATTCAAATCGTGGCTGAAGCGACGAACGGCAGAGATGGATTGAAAGCCCTCAGAACTGCTTTGCCCGATGTTGCTTTGGTAGACATCGGTTTACCTGAAATGGATGGAATCGAGTTGACAAGACGGTTTAAGGAGTTTCAGGCAACCTCTGGTTCATTACATACAAAAGTAATGATGCTAACCATGCATGACAATGAAGAAGATGTGCTGGCAGCATTTGCGGCAGGTGCCGATTCTTACAGCATTAAGGATGCGGGAATTGACCGATTGATCGAGGCGATTCAAGTCACAAACCAGGGTGACAATTGGATTGATCCATCAGTTGCTCGGATTGTCTTGAGGCAAAATCAAAGTGCTAAGTCAGGCGATCGCCACCGTAAGTATGGTGAGACGACGATGATTGGGGCGGTCGATCCGGAGTATGAGCGAATTATTGCAAACTGCTCACTCACTGAGAAAGAGCTTGAGGTTTTAGAACTGATTGTGGCTGGACACAGCAATGCAGAGATTGCGAAGAAGCTATATGTGACAGTCGGTACTGTCAAGACCCACGTTCGCAGCATCTTGAATAAGCTGTGTGCAGACGATCGGACTCAGGCTGCTGTTCGGGCGTTGCGAGCTGGGCTTGTCCGATAAGGGCGGTGATGTGATGTAGCGAGGGGGCGATCGCCCCCGATCAAAGGTATTTATAATTCAATCCCGCAAGATGCGATAGGCTAATTGAGGAATGGTGTTTTTGACTCCAATTTCTCACCTCAATATTGCTCGTCGCTCAATCATTCATGTCTGTTACCGTCGATTTTCTGCGTCATCTCAATCCATCTCAGCGTCGCGCAGTCGAGCATTTCTGCGGTCCGCTTTTGGTGGTTGCGGGTGCTGGCTCAGGGAAAACCCGTGCCCTCACCTATCGCATTGCCAATCTGGTGTTAACCCATCGCGTTAATCCTGAAAATATTTTGGCAGTCACCTTCACCAACAAGGCTGCTAGAGAAATGAAGGAGCGAATCGAAAAGTTATTCGCAGACCAAGACGCTCAGGCGAAATATGGAAAGCCCCTGGAGGCGCTGACGGACTATGAGCAGACTAAGCTGCGATCGCACATCTATAAATCATTAACAAAAGACCTGTGGATTGGCACCTTCCACGCGCTGTGTTCTCGAATTTTGCGCTTTGACATCGAGAAATATGAAAGCGCTAGCGGGTATCGATGGACGCGGAATTTTTCTATTTTTGATGAGTCGGATGCTCAGAGCCTCGTCAAAGATATCGTCGTCAACCAGATGAACCTGGATGACAAGCGATTTGAGCCCCGCTCGGTTCGCTATGCCATCAGCAATGCCAAAAACCAAGGGCAAACTCCAGGAGACTTTGAGCAGGATCAGCCCAACTATCGAGGCCGGGTGATTGCAGACGTCTATCGAGCCTATGAAAAGGCCCTCGCGGCCAATAATGCCTTAGATTTTGACGATTTGATTTTGATTCCGGTGCAGCTTTTCCAGCAAAATGAGCAAGTCCTAGCTTACTGGCATCAGCGATTTCGCCACATTCTAGTTGACGAGTATCAAGATACCAACCGCACCCAATATAATTTCATCCGGCTGTTAGTCACTAATGGTAAGGATTCTAGCCAGTTTGATGAGTGGGGCTATCGGTCAATCTTTGTCGTTGGCGATGCAGACCAGTCGATTTACTCCTTTCGAGCCGCTGATTTTACAATCCTAATGGACTTTCAGGGCGATTTTGGCGATCGCCTAACAGACGGTGACACGCGCACCATGGTCAAACTCGAAGAAAATTACCGTTCGACCGAAAACATTCTGCAAATTGCCAATCAGCTCATCGAAAACAACACAGAGCGCATCGATAAGATCCTCAGACCCACACGCGGAACGGGGGAGTCGGTCTATTGCTATCGGGCGGATGATGAAGGGGCAGAAGCTCGCTATGTCTTTGAGCAAATGCGCTCTCTGATGCGCAACAATCCTGAACTCACCTGGGGCGACTTCGCGATTTTGTACCGAACGAATGCCCAGTCGCGAACGTTTGAGGAAGTTCTAGCCCGTCATCAGGTGCCTTACAACATCGTGGGAGGGCTGCGATTCTACGATCGAAAGGAAATTAAAGATGTGCTGGCATACTTGCGCGTCATTGCGAATCCTGACGATACGGTGAGCCTGAAGCGTGTCATTAATACTCCCCGACGCGGTATTGGCAAAACCACCCTCGATCGGCTCGAAAAAGCAGCCCAAGAGCTAAATATGTCTCTCTGGCAAATTTTGAGTGATGAAACGTCTGCTACGACTCTTGCAGGGCGATCGTCAAAGTCGGTGATTGGCTTCGCACAGATGATTCACTCATGGCAGGAAAAAGCCGATACGATGCCTGCCTCTCAGATTGTGCAGGGGATTTTAGACGATTCCCACTATGTGGCGGATCTAAGAGCCCAAGGAACAGAAGAGGCGAATGACCGACTAGGGAACGTTCAAGAGCTTTACAATGCGGTTCGACAATTTGAAGAAGAAAACGAAGACGCAAATTTGTATATGTTTTTAGCGAATGCGTCGCTTGCGTCGGATTTAGATAATCACGAAGAAGGACAGAATAAAATTTCGTTGATGACTCTACACTCATCGAAAGGATTGGAGTTTCCGATTGTCTTTTTGGTCGGTATGGAGCAGGGCTTGTTTCCCAACTATCGCTCGCTCGATGATCCGGCATCGTTGGAGGAAGAACGTCGGCTTTGTTATGTCGGCATCACTCGCGCCAAGGAACGTCTCTATCTTACCTATGCCCGCGAGCGCCGTCTGTATGGATCGCGGGAACCTGCAAGTCCGTCGCTATTCTTGGGTGAATTGCCTGCCGAGTTGCTGCTGAGCAATGTTGCAACTGCAATTCCGCGCCGCATGACCACCCCGATTCGCGAGATTAAACAGCACTCCACTAATCGACCAGGCACCCATGAGGATGATTGGACGGTGGGCGATCGCGTCATTCACAAAGCATTTGGGCCGGGGCACGTCACTCATATTTTCGGAGCAGGCAACAAAATTTGCTTAGCAATTAAGTTTCCTAGCTTGGGGCAAAAGATTGTAGATCCTAGGCTGACTCCGCTTCAGCGAGTCGAATCAAGCTAGTTCATAAATGCCCGTTTTTTGACGGTTTGACTATGGCATTTTATCTTGGCATTGATTTTGGTACGTCAGGTGCACGAGCGATCGCCATTACAGCCGATCAAAATGTTTGCGCTGAAGTGCGCGTCGGCTTTTCCTCAGATTCGCTATCTGGCGGTCAACTGACCGACCGCTGGCAGAATGCGCTGATGTACCTGCTCAACCAACTCCCTAATCACGTCCGAAGTGGATTAAGGGCGATCGCCATCAATGGCACCTCATCAACGGTGCTGTTGTGCGACGAAAAGGGGCATCCCATTACAGATCCCATTCTCTACAACGATGACCGAGGGAAATCGGTCTTAGGAATCTTGGAGGCGATCGCACCGCCCGACCATCCTGTGATGAGCGCGACATCGAGTCTTGCCAAATTCCTCTGGTGGACATGCCAACGGGCGATCGCCGAGCGCAAGTTCAATTCTCAATCCACAAATGCCCCTCTTTATTTCCTTCATCAGGCCGACTGGCTTGCATTTCTGCTACACGGAAAACTCGGCATCAGCGACTATCACAATAGCCTCAAACTTGGCTACGATGTCGGCAATCTTTGCTATCCTGACTGGATGCAAAAGGTGCCCAACGAATTTCAGTGTCCTCAGGTAATAGCACCCGGAACTCCGATTGGCTCAATTCAGCATGACATTGCGAGTCGTTTGCAGATCCCAGCAGACTGTCGAGTGTGTGCAGGAACTACAGACAGTATTGCAGCGTTTTTGGCCAGTGGGGCTCATGTACCCGGTGAAGCAGTGACATCGCTTGGCTCAACGCTTGTGCTGAAACTTCTAAGCACCAATCGAGTCGACAATGCGCACTACGGCATTTATAGCCACCGTCTCGGCGACCTATGGCTCGTTGGCGGCGCATCCAATACGGGTGGAGCAGTATTGAGTCAATTCTTCGATAGTCAGGAATTGCAGTCCCTGAGTGAACGCATTGATCCCAATCGTGAAAGCCCACTCGATTACTATCCCTTAACCAAACCTGGCGAGCGTTTCCCCATCAGTGATCCCCAGTTTTCTCCTCGGCTGACCCCTCGTCCCGAACAGTCCGTTGATTTTCTCCACGGGCTTCTAGAAAGTATCGCCCGAATTGAAGCGATGGGCTATCAGCGATTACAAGAACTGGGCGCAACACCACTATCGCAAGTGTATACGGCTGGAGGAGGTGCTCAAAATTCAACATGGACGAGTATACGAGCCCGTCATCTAAATGTTGAATTAGCTCAGCCCATTCATCGAGAAGCAGCATATGGTACGGCTCTGCTAGCCCTTCGCAGGCAAGCCATCTAGGGTGAGAAATTGTCTAGATGGCAGCTAGATGGATTTAACGGTAGTTCGTAAATTGCAGCGCAACCGGAAAATCTTCTTGTTTGATAAGCTGCATGGCATCCTGCAAATCATCTTTTGATTTGCTTGATACGCGTACTGAATCTCCCTGGATGGATGCTTGCACTTTCTTCAATTCATTGCGAATCAGCTTGGAGATTTGCTTGCTGATGTCCTGACTAATGCCTTGTTGCAGTTTGATCTCTTGGCGTACTCGATTACCGCTCGCAGATTCGACCTTGCCATAGTCAAAAATTTTGAGAGAGAGATTGCGTTTTGCGGCTTTCGTTTGTAAGACCGTGTGCACAGACTGTAACGTGAATTCACTGTCTGTATTGATGACAATAGAATCGTCACCCAACTCTATCGTCGTATTGGTGTCTTTGAGGTCGTAGCGACTTTTGATTTCGCGCATGGTTTGATCGATGGCATTGACGAGTTCTTGCCGATCAAAATCGCTCACGATATCAAATGAATATGTAGAAGCCATAGACAATCCGAATCAGTCTCAATAGTTACACTCTAAGTGCCTGTCCGAAAATTCGCTAGAGTTTTTGGATTCTAAAACCCCTGACGGGTTTTCGGATAGGTGCTAACTCGAAGGATAGTGGATATTCTTTTGTCATCCTACCAATGCTTACCCTAAATCGGCGATCGCCAAACACAGATTGATTCTAATGACGAATGACTCACTAGAAAAATAGAGGCTCAAATGTCGAGTTGTAGCAAGCTTAAGACGAATAGCGTTCCAATGCTGAGCGATCCCACACCAAACATCAGCGATCGCAAGAGAGGAATATCTAAAATATAGAACAGAGAATATAGCGCACGAGCAACAACATAGGCGATCGCAGCCCCCAACGCCCATACGCTATTTACACCCGTTACATATGCCATCAAGGCAGCAGCGGCGTAAATCATAAATGACTCAAACGAATTTTGGTGCGCCCATGCGGCTCGCTGAGCATAAGCGGGCAACTTGTCAAACATCGCCCGAGGCGTGTGTGTGTCATATCCGGCTTGCATCCGCCCATACCCGACGACACCAAACGGAGCATAAATCAATATAGATGCTGCAACGATCGAATAGAGCAGCGTTGCAGAGGCAGGAATATCGAGCAACAAATTTTGCAGAAAAGCCACAGTGCCCTCTTCAAGATGTCAAAATTTTGTAATCCAAAACTAATCAAGGTAGAACAACGTAACAATCTTGCGCTGATCTTCAGCATCTTGGCACGTTGTCAGAAGAGTATGGCTATCGTGAAATGCAAAGCAAATTAATTGCTGGCAGCGTGAAATAATTTCTTGGTTACACAAAGCGCTTGCTTCAGAGAGAGCCATATGGTCATTTTCAGGATTCTCGACCAAGTGAATCACATTCTCTAACTGCTTGCGAGATTCTCGGGGTTGGCGTCTTAAGCTCTGGGGGAGAATGACCGTAACTAGATTAGGATTGGCCCGCATCGCGCCTCGAATGGCGGCAGAATTAGTCCCTGTCGCTCCTGATGTCAACAAGGTGTTGCCGGCCTGCACTAGTGCAAAGCTAAGTAACTCGATCAGATTTTGATGAGTGATAGGAATATGACGCGACCCTAGCAGTGCGATTCGCTTTGAGCCAGTCTGCTGAATCGTCGCTAACTCCTGAAGAAATTCATCTACCTTCGGTAGGTCTATCGATTGACTCAAATCCAATTCCAGACTGTACAACCTCGATATTCTAGCAGGTGTCGGTACGGTGTGTTGCAGCTTAGTTCCCGATATCAGAAGTTTTCTAGTCGGTAGTCTTCGATAAACACCCGAGATGCTCCTATCAGGGTCAAAATTTCGCGGATCGCATAAATTGGAGTGTTTCGTCGGACGGCAAACGATGAGTCTTTTCTTCGTTAGATTCAGATGCGATCGCCTGGTTCTGTGGCGGAGATGCCGGCACATGAGGGTTAGTTACCGGCAATGCTCCCGCTTCTGCTAGCCGATGCAGCATATCCGATGAAATAGCGTCCAGTGATTTGGTCTTGTGACAAATGTAAAAATTAAAAGTTAATGTTCCTAATCGAATGCGATCGCCATCTCTAAGCCGAAAACAGGGGCGGACTCGTTCACCGTTGACAAATGTTCCATTACTGCTGCCTAGATCTGTTATGTAAAAGTTTTGATCATCGGCATATCGAATGACGGCATGGCAGCGAGAAAGCCGACTATCACTAATTGGCATGACAACCTGCTTTGGATCGCGCCCCACCGTCCAAATGTGGTCAGATTGAAACCAGGATTGAGTCTTGCCACCCAGAAGATTGGTAACGAGATACACGTCATTATTGAATACCAAGCCCTGCATAAAATAACGATTGACTCCAACTGAGGCTCGGCTACTCGAATTTTCTAGATTGAGAATTTCATCCAAAAGGCTTCGATTATGGTCATAAAGCTTTAGAAATAGCTGATAAAGTCCTAAGCGCTGCTTTAGCTCAGTGTCGCACTTAGAAGCGTTAAGAAAATCTGATGAATGAGCAATTAATGCGTTCGCGTCAAGCATAGGTCAATACTTTCAAACCTGTATTCTGTCTATGCCAGAACCAACGAGATGATCGATCTAAACCGATCGAAATTAGGGCTAGGGTTCGGGTGGAAAATCCCTTGCATCGCTCTGGCTAAATTAATATTAAATATCGCTGTCTTCCTATTCAGGATAAATTCGGAAGCCGAGTTTCGATAACCGCACAAATACGGGAAAATGAAGCGGCAACCCTATAGAGCTCATTAAATTACCTAGATTCTATAAATTGGGGACCCAGCCATGCTAAGCCCCATAATTCTTTAGACGCCTTCGTTGATTGCCCATAAGCCCGACCTGTGGCGCGGCGCTATCTCAAAAAGCTGAGCAATTCTCGGTTAACAGTCAACGGAACTTCTTGCTGAATCCAATGCCCACATTGAGGAATAAACTTGAGACAGAATGGCGCTTTTACAAATTTTTCGAGCCCATTAGTCAGTTGCTGAGTCAGCATTGAATCATCTTCTCCCCACAAAACGAGCGTAGGCACGGTGATGGGTTCGGGCGATCGCCCCCAATTTCTTAACCAACTTTGAGGAGAGAGCATCTGGCGATAGTATCCAAGGGCAGCAGAAAGCGCGCCTGGCTTTTCTAATGCAGCTTGATAGATCTCTGTATCATTTTTGGTAAATGCTCCTTTACGAATGGCTTGCTCTTGGAGCATATTCTCCACAAAGCTTTTGAGATTTGAGCGAATCAGCCGCTCGGGCAAATCAGGAATTTGAAACGCGAGGACATGCCAACTTCGGCGAAGCTGATCAAGGTTACCAATGAGCTCATGCATGAAACGCTGAGGATGAGGAGCATTTAGAACGGCTAGCCGATCGAGACACTGAGGGAATCGATGGGCGAGATTCCAGGCTATGGTTCCTCCCCAATCATGCCCAACAATATGAGCCCGTAGATAGCCTAGATTTTCAATTAATCCGTAGATGTCAGCGCTGAGAGTATCTAAATCGTAGCCATGACTAGGTTTGTCAGAGTCGTTGTATCCTCGCAAGTCGGGGACAACAACCCGAAAGTGCCGGGCTAACGCAGGAATTTGATAGCGCCACGAGTACCAAAACTCAGGAAACCCGTGAAGAAGAATGACGAGCTCTCCCTCTCCTTGAGTGACGCAATGAAGACGAATCCGATTTGTTTCGACGAATAGATGTTGCCATCCACTACCAGCTATGTCCATAAAAATAGAGAATGAAGGGGTGTTAACTCAACTTGGTAGATACGCTAATGAATATTTACATTACGGTTTAGGGATTAAGCTTAACAGAATTTTGTAGTCCTCTACACCTTTCAATCCTATTGTGCATCGGTGACGCACAGAATTGTCGTAGGTAAATTCCTGGATATCAAATTATTGTGTTAATTTTTTGCGGCTGCTAGAAATTGCGATCGCATGACTCTCGGTTCACATTAAACGAAACTCAGTCACAATAAATAATGAGTGAGATGAGGGACTCTCCTATGTTGCCCGAATACCTCCGGATTGTTTCGCTGATTCCTAGTGCGACTGAAATTGTGGCTGCATTAGGCTTGGCAGATCGGCTAGTGGGTCGATCCCACGAATGTGACTATCCCCCTGATATTCGCGATCGCCCAGTATGCACCCGACCCCGGTTCAACACAGACGGATCTAGCCCTGAGATTCACGCCCGTGTCACTGATCTACTGGAGTCTGCTCTCAGCATCTATTCCATCAAAACAGATGTTTTGAAAGATCTGCAACCCACACACATCATTACCCAAGCTCAATGTGAGGTGTGTGCGGTCAGTCTTAGCGACGTGGAGGATGCTGTTGCCCAATTGACTGATACTCATCCTCAAATCATTTCTCTAGAACCCAAAGTCTTATCAGATATGCTGTCTGATATTTATCGAGTTGCTGAGGTTCTCGGCGTTGATGGTGAAGAGTTGGGAATTGAACTGAAGCTCCGCGTGGATACGTGTGCTCAAAAGACGCAATCTATCAATGAGTCTGATCGTCCTACGATTGCCTGTATTGAATGGACTGACCCATTAATGGCGGCTGGAAATTGGATACCGGAGCTCGTCAAATTGGCGGGGGGGCGATCGCTCTTTGGCGAAATTGGTCATCAATCTGCCTGGATCGATTGGGATAGCTTATGTGCTGCTAATCCTGATGTCATTGTATTTTTGCCCTGCGGATATGACTTAAATAAAACCCGTGAAGAGGTTCAGCCTCTAATCCACCGCCCAGAGTGGTCTGCTCTAAAAGCAGCGCAAACTGAACGGGTATATATTGCAGATGGCAATCAGTACTTTAACCGTCCGGGGCCTCGGTTAATCGATTCACTAGAAATTTTGGCAGAAATCCTTCACCCCGAGCTATTTAATTTTGGATATCAGGAAAAAGGTTGGAAGTCTCTTCAAGAAGCGAGTCGGGTTACGAATCGCTCATCGGCTCAGTAGCAGGTAAGCGGCTCGATTCGCACATGTTTTGAAATAGTGTGTCTCTAGAATTTTGATATCTGAGGGGTTAGCCCCCCCAACCCCTCAGATTGAGACATAGCGCCTCTATCGCAAGAGACGCGCCAAAAATATGTCATGTTCCAAAGATTGGTCATTTTCTAATTTATATGTCTTCTGATTCCTGCATTTTCTTGGGCGGTGCTAGCCGTGTTTGATGTATTTCACCCTGAGGATTGAAAGGGTTTTATCTGCTTTTGGCGCATTGCCCAGTCGAGTGCTATCTGAGCGATCGCAAATAGTAGAATGCTTTCGGTCACTCTCACGGCGAGCCAACCCCATTCACCTTGCATTACAATTCGATTCTCGATTGCAGCGAATCCTCGAACCAGCCCAAACGCCAGAACAGCTCCAGATTTGAGATGAGCGTTTTGATCCGTTCGGACAATGTAGCGGTAGGTGATGCCGAATAAGAACCCTGACACGAGTGCGATCGCCCCACTAATCGCTGTTTGGAGATGAGTGAAACTGACAATCAGAATCGTTGGCAAATATTCATTCTGAAGAGATAGAAGCTGGTGAACCAGGATTGTAGTAGCAAACGTTGCGCCAGCCGCTCCGCTGCCTACAATTCCTGCTTTCAACGATTCGATGCGTTCTAAATTAGTATTCATAGAAAAATAACCAATTTATGTTGATTCATGCTCTCTTAGCCGTTAAACGACCAGATTCAGGGGGATGAGCGAGCCCATCCTGAATTGGGAAATATCCGGAATCGGCATGGGACGTTGCATCTTGGAGATGTTTCAGTAGGGTTGATTGCGGCAGAGGCCCTTGGATGTGGCTCCACGGCAAGACAGAATCAGTTGCCCAATGGTCGTGAACGTAATACTCCATATCGGGTAACTGTCCACGCAATTGTTTGAATGCGCGGCGATAGCTGCCAACTGAATCTCCAAAATGGCGGGCTAGTTCTAGCACGCGAGATAAGCGGCGATCGCCCCTCGAAATTAATGCCTGAATCACTGACCAGTTATAGCTTTCAGGACGAAAATCAATACCGTGCGATCGCAACTGCTTTTGTAATTGCTTGAGTCGCTTATCTGCTTTCCGGTTTACTCCCAACCATTGAAACGGCGTATGGGATTTAGGAACAAACGTGCTACATCCCAGCGTGAGCCGTAACCCAGGTGCAGCCCGTTTCAGAGAATGCATCATCTCGATGGTTTGGTCAAGATCTTCGGGTTCTTCTCCCGGGATGCCGACCATCCCATAGAGTTTCATTCCCTTAAGTCCACCGGCTTTTGCGTGGATAGCAGCCTGAATGATTTCATCATTGCTGAGCTTCTTGTTAATAATCTGACGCAGGCGCTCGGACCCACTTTCTACAGCGATAGTGATAGAGCGAGTATCATGCTTGACCAATATTTCAGCGAGTTTAGGCGTGACCGTATTCGATCGCATTGAGGCAATGCTTAGGCGCACATCGTCAAACCGAGGTTGATTGAGGTGGTCTAACAGTGTTTCAAATTCGGGATGTTGGGTCACAGACGCGCCTAATAAACCAATTCGCCTTGTAACCGACACCCCCCGTTCGATTGCTGGAATCAATGATTCTCCGATGCTGGCAGTCCGAAACGGCAGGGTGAGATAGCTAGCCAAACAAAAGCGACACATTTCTGGGCAGCTCCGTACGACCTCAACCATATAGATGTTTTCCCATGCAGCACGCTCAGTGACTACGGTTGAGGCAGATAAAACATTCCCGCGATAGGTTTGCTTAACTACCTGCGGTGGTGTTTCTGCTTCTAGCGGTTGGATTGACTCGATTGGACCCTCTGGACTTGCATACGTGACACTGTAAAGGCTGGGGACATAAACACCTGGAACCGTGGCTAAATGCTGAAGCTGAATATGCCGGTGCTCATGACGGACGCGTTGATACGCATCGATAAACTCATCTAACAAATTTTCGCCATCACCCACGAGAATGACATCAAAAAAGTCAGCAAATGGTTCTGGATTCGCTGTCAAAACTGGGCCTCCGCCAAATATGAGCGGATGCTTGCGCGATCGCTCTGATACCCGAACAGGAATGTCGAGAGACTCTAACATGCTGAGAATATTGACGTAATCTAGCTCCCAAGACACCGAAAACCCTAGCAACTCGACTTGAGCCGGAAGCGACTCGTGGGCATCAGTAAATAGGCGACTGACGCTGAGATCCGAGCGAGAGGCTAGCGTTGCCCAGACAATTTGGTAGCCCAAACTAGTAATCCCAACGCTGTATTCATTTGGAAAGGCAAAGACGAGAGGTACAGCCTCACTATGAGCCACAGCGGGGGTAAACAGTAAGCGTTCGGAGGAAAAGGGAGAACTCACAGGCGCGTTGAAGTCAGAATGAATTGCTCTTTCAGACTAGCACTGCCCACCCCTAGCCATTGATTAGCAACGCCAAATAAGGGGGGATACAATCGTTTCCGATTGGGGGTTTCTAAAGAACAGTGAGATTGAAATTTGGAACGCAAGATTTGGCTCGGTCAAATCTATTGGGTTTGGGGCCTGAAATTATCAAGCCCTCGCTATCAAAAAAGAGAAAATCTTTTGGGTATGGGATTTTGTTTTGTGGAAAACACTGAGGTTATTCTTTGAATTTAATCGTTTCGATATTTTGATCTGGAACATTTACTGTGTTTTCCAATTGCATATTCGACTAACTTTAAGATGTCTTGTCGATCATCATGAAGATTGTGTGTAGTTGACATCATTCTGCTTCTATTCGCCTAGAACCAAATTAGGTATAACCCCGAAGGCAACCTAGCTTATGGACAAATCATTTGACGACATTGGCGGAACATTCGTCCCTCCTCAAGAAAGAGGATGTCTCAGCGACGATACCCTGTCTTACTATAACGACGCCCCTAAAATTGATGCTAGTCAACTGTTGGAAAAAGGCATCGAATTTTATCAAATTCGAGAGTTTAGTGGTGCACTTTATGCTTTTAAACAAGCGCTTGCTATTTTTCGAGACACGCAGGACTTGCAGAAAGAAGGAAAAACACTGAGCGGATTAGGGTTGGTCTATTACGCTTTAGGCGATTACAATCGCGCCGTGACTTATTCTTATCAAGGTTTGGCGATCGCCCGTCAGACCCTTGATCGCTTCACTGAGCACCAAGCACTGGCCAATTTAGGAAATGCATATCGACACTGCAAAGACTATGCTCGTGGAATCGAATACACTCAAAAGAGCTTAGACGTTGCGCGAGACATTCAGAGTCGCCGGGGTGAGCTCTCTGCATTAAGTAACCTGGGAATGGTTTACAAGGCAATGGGACATTGCTATAAGGCGATCGACTATTACAAAGCCAGCCTCGCTATTGCTAGAGAAATCCACGATCGGTACCTGGAGAGTCAGGTATTGAGAAATCTTGGAAACGCCTATCATGTACTCGGTGATTATGATAAGATGATTGAATGCTATGAAGACGTGTTAAATAGTATTCGATGCATTCCCGATCGCCGCACAGAAATGCAGCTTCTTAAAAACCTGGGCAGCATTTGCGCCATGGCGGGAAAGCCAGATTGTGCGATTCAATATCATCACCAACGACTCGCGATCGCTCGGGAATTACACGATCTTAATCACGAAGAACAAGCCCTCGAAAACTTAGGGATTCTTTATGATGCTTCGGGCGACTATATCAAAGCTTTGGACTATCATGAACAACGCTTGCACGTTGCTCAAACCATTCAAAATTCCGAGCTAGAGTCGCGGGTTCGCCGTAGCTTAAAAACTATCTGTTATGCCATGGGCGACTATAAAAGAGCATACAAATACTAACTAATTGGATTGCAGAACCCATTAGTGTTTGGGGGAGACAATCGTCTCGGTTGAGTAGATTGAGGCCGTATAGACTATTTTCCTTATCTCAGGATGATTTCATTCCTGAAATATTCCACCCTAGAATCTAAATCGAGCGATCGCAATCGTAATGAAATTTCTTCCGCTTCAGCCCGGCTGCTGTAAGCTCCTGCAAAAATAAATAGACCCCGGCCAGACCCCGCAAAACTTGCTCCGGTAACCACTCGCTGAGCTTGCCGAAGCTCGTCGATATCGTCTCTATCAGCCGGAACAGATACGATATAAGGCCCTTGTCTGGGTAGACCAAACACGGTTAAACCACCAGCGCTCGGCGCTCCTGGATCGGTCGGACCGCTAGGCGTAAACCCTAGCGCTCTCCACGTTGCTGGCCCCGTTACTCCGTCCACTGAAAGCCCTTGAAATGATTGAAAACTGCGGATAGCATCTTCGGTTGACGGACCGTAAACTCCATCTGTGCCGCCTGTAGAATATCCTCTGGTATTTAATTCTCGTTGGAGAGCTTCGACATCAGAGCCGCGATCGCCCGGATATAACGTTCGGCTGCCAGGGGCGGCATCGATGTAGGGGGAGTCTGCGGGAGGGAACGGAGTATCAAATGTAACGTTTGTAAATGCTGGCGATGCGGATGGGATACCAAACAACGCTGATTCCGTTGCGGGCCCATAAATTCCATCGGGAACTAATCCCGCATCTCGCTGAAACTGAATGAGTGCGTCTTCGGTTATTTGACCAAACACTCCATCGACATTGACGAAATAGCCCCGGTCTTGAAGCTGTTGCTGTAATGTCTCAACTGCTGGCCCGGTCTCGCCTCGTTCTAAAATTAACTGAGCTTTTACTGGAGTCATGATGCCAACCGTTGCCCAAATCGCGGCAGGCAAAATCACAGATAGCAAGAACCGACCCGATATGAAGTGTCGAATCATTGCCCACAGAGAAGGCTGAATATTTGACGTGTTGCGAAGCAAGGCGGGCTTAAGTAAAAGAAATTCCAAAAATTTGTACCGATCGGCGCGAGTATCCATCTTTTTTCGAGATCTTCTACAGCATTACTCTAGACTATCCTGTCTTGACAAAATTGTTTGATTGTTGTCTCTAAATCTAGAGATTAGATCGATCGGCTTGCATACGCAGCCATGGGTTCTTTAATGAAACGGATATAGAAATGCCTAAATGTAGATTTCAGAACTCGCGGCAAGCCAAAATCAATGGGGACGAGCCTATCAGGCAGCTTCCAGTCTGACACGTATAAATCGCCAGGCTGAAGATGCGGAAACACAATCTCTGCTATGTCTGGACAAAGCCCCAGTCGTTGAGATGCGTTAACCGTTGGAACCTGGGCAGATTCGACACCTAGAATATCGATCAAGGCGCGATCGAGCGCAAAAACATTGGTCGAGGCAGCAAGAACGCCCAGCCGACGAGGCTCACCACCGCTCGGCCCGTTTCCCTGATGCCCAATAATGCCATCCATAATCGTCAGATCAGGAGCGATCGCCCTCGCCGTTTCAACCAGCATTGTGCCAAAGCGATCGCGATCCTTACCGGCTTCCATATGCCACCAAGCTTTCATTTTGCCAGGAACACAGCCAAAAAGATTTTTGACCCCCAATGTGAGCGTCAGCTGAGCGTGAGATTTTACTTTGGGGAGATTAATGACGACATCCGCATCAATGGCGTCTTTACAAAGAAGCAGGTGATTAAATTCGGCATTGACGGTTTCGTAGCGCTTACCGCTAAACTCGACGACCGGAATACCCAACTCGTGCAAATACGGGAGATAACCGTTGGCTTTGGCGACTCCATGCGCACTTCCAAAGGCTGGACTGTCGCCCAGGAATGGATGTCCCCCCGCTTTTTGAACCAACTTTGCCACGCTGTAGACGAGTTCTGGGCGCGTTGTGCATTCGTTATCAGGGCGTGACCCAGTCAGGAGATTAGGTTTCAGCAAGACGCGATCGCCCGGTTTAACAACGCTTTGGATACCACCCAGCGGCGCGAGTACCTGTTCAAGAGAATCTTGTAATGCCGGAATGTCATAAGTCTCAGACCGCAATAAGCTCACAATTGGCTGATGGTGTTCCATATCTTAATCGTGTTCCTCGAATAATCATCAACGTGCTCGTCTGTCATCCCCGATCAACTTAGCGCATGCGGTTCAAAGCAGTGACTCGTTCAGCATTTGAAAATACGTCTTCTCCGTGAAGCTGAGGTAGAGGAGGCTTGACTTCTACTTTGATCACGTTGTCGATGTTGATAAAGACGGTTTGTTCGGGCAAATTCAAAATCCACCAGTCTTTCTTCAAAATATGCCGTACCTCTAGCTGAACCTCTTGATTGTTTGCAGCATCGTCGAGAGAGGCATACACATTAAATGATTCAGTCTTTCCGTCGAGATAGTGAAAGGTTAGTTGGGTATAGGAATCTTGGCTTTGCATCGTGATATTTCTGAGTGGTGTATTAACCTGTTTATCTTGCCAAATTTCAGCATTTGAATAAATTAACTGTGACAAAAATTCGATGAGGGGTTTGACCCCTCATGCCAAGCGAGAACGCCTGGCAAAATTGGGAATACTAGGAAAAATAGGTGCTCTTCCATTGACCCCAGATTTAGGCTGGGCTAGAACGGATATGGGTCGAGATAACGATTTACAAACCTGGTATGGGCAGGGTTGTTCGCTCTATGACATTGGTCGATACGAAGGGGCGATCGCCCGGTTTGACAAGATTTTAGCGACAAACCCTGAAAACTACGATGCATGGGTTCATCGTGGCTATGCGCTGTATGCGCTTCATGCTATCCAGGATGCGATCAAGAGTTTTGACGGCGCACTTCAAATTTGCCCAAAGTCTGGACTGGCGTGGCATGGCAAAGGACTAGCTCTAGCGAAACTAGGGCTCTATGACGACGTGATTGAATGTTTTCGGCAAGCCCTGAAGATCAATCCAACCGATCAGCGGGTCTGGTACAACCAGGGCAATGCTCTTCTCCGGCTATACCGATATGATGAGGCGCTTGTTAGCTTTAATCGAGCGGTGGCTCTTAAGCGAGATGATCATCATGCCTGGTATAACCGCTCGACAACATTGGGGGCGCTTCACCGATATAACGATGCACTAGACAGTGTTAACACGGCCCTTGAGCTGAAGCCCGATCGCTATTACATCTGGAATTATCGGGGGTTGGTGCTTGTTAACCTGGCTCGTCATGATGAGGCGATCGCCAGTTTTGATCAATCGCTGCACTATAAACGCGATAACCCCAATGCCTGGTATGGTAAAGCCTGTTCGTATGCGCTTCAAGGCGATATCGACTCAACCGTCAAGAATCTTTATCGGACGTTTGTGCTCAGCCCGTATCTATACCGATTTATGGCGAAAACTGATTCAAAATTTGACGCAATTCGCGAAGATTATCGGTTCCAGAAAATCACTCGGGAGGACTAAGCTGGAACCGTAATCGTGTAAATATGCTGGGCGGTAACCTTAGCGGGTCATTGCCAGTCAGGCTGTGCCCGGAATGGGTATTCTAAAGAATTCATTGAACCTGCTAGATCGGCTATGGAAAACAGTCACGATATTCACACTTGGTTGGGGCAAGCCAATTCTCTCTACGGAGTCGGACGCTACCAGGGCGCGATCGCCAAATTAGATAAGCTGCTTGATATCAATCCAGCGAATTATGAAGCCTGGAATCAGCGGGGCTATACATTGCTGAAGATGGGAGCCTATGACGAGGCGATCGCTAGCTTCGGCAACGCGATTCAGATTCAGCCTAACTTTGCCCTCTCATGGCACGGGAAAGGCATTGTGCATGCGAAATTGAATCAATATGAAGACGCAATCAAAAACTTTAGCCAAGCATTGAAATATAATCCTGACGATCATAAAGCCTGGTATAACCAAGGAAACGCTCAAATCTGCCTATATCGTTATCGAGATGCGATAGAGAGCCTCGATCGCGCCATTGACCTAAAGCCAAACTTTTACAGAGCTTGGTACATCAGAGGTACTGCACTGGCTTCACTGCGGCGATATGACGAAGCTCTCAATAGCTTAGATACTGTTCTGACAATCAAGCAAACGTGCCACTATGCCTGGAATTATCGTGGAATTGTGTTGAATAAATTGGGGCGGTATGACGATGCTGTGAAAAGCTTCGAGATTTCTTTGGCGTGCCGCTCGGAAAATCCTAGTGCATGGTATGGCAAAGCGTGTGCTCACGCGGCTCAAGAGGTGGTCGATATGACCGTCCAAAGTCTATATCGGGCCATTGTGACGAGTCCTAATCTTTATAAGCTAATGGCTCAAACCGACTCAGCCTTTGACAGCGTTCGCCATACTCAAGAATTTCAGGCATTAATCCAATTGGGGTGATTGAATATCGCTTTGTTCGAGATTGGATACATCACAGGGGGCGCGATCTTCTATAACTCGTCATCTGACAATATAGTGTCTAGGATGTGAGACGAATTATATAGCGATTCTAAATCGCTTGTGAATTGCGTGTGAGCGGTGGGGCGGGCGGCTCCCCACCGCTCACAACCCATCTGGGATTGCTATATTACGAGTGAATTTGGGCTAATTCTTTAAGGGCGATTAGAATTAAGTGGAATTTTGTGATTTTTTCTTTAAAGGTTGAATAAAGTGGGGTAAGCAAGTCTTTGAATCGCTAAGTCTGCTGCTGAATTACTGGCTCCCTAAAGATTTTTATGAAACTATCTACCATATCCTCAATAATCCTCACATTTACTACGCTCGGATTAACCCTTCCCGTGCGTGCAGAAAATGTCGACCATGTGCATCAGCTGATTACGACTAGAGAATGTCAAGCGTGTGAGCTTCGGGAGGCAGGGCTGGTCTACACAGATTTATCTCGAACTGATTTAACGGGAGCAAACTTGAGTCGTGCCAACTTGAATCGAGCTAATTTATCTGGAGCGACGCTTCGAGGAACTAATCTGGTTGGGGCAAATTTATACAGCGCGAATTTGGCAGGCGCAGATTTACAGGGTGCGGATTTGCGGGGTGCAGATTTACGAAATGCCTATTTGCTAGATGTAAATCTAACGGGGGCAAACATTGAGGGCGCGAATCTGCGGGGTGCGATCGGTATTCCAGATCGGATTCTCGGAATCAACGATTACTACGGATGGGGACTGATTGAAACTAGACGAGGCAACTTTGAAGGAGCAGTGGCTTACTACAACCAGACGTTAGAGCTTGATCCGACGTTTGCTGCTGCTTATTTGGGGCGCAGTATTGCTCGCTACGAATTGGGCGATCGCCCAGGAGCGCTGGAGGATGCCGAACGCGCCGAGGAACTATTTGCCGCGCAAGGACAAGCCCAAGGTCAACAAGCTGCTGCCAATATGACAGAAGGAATCATCGCGGTACAAGAGGCTGAAGACGAGAGTGAATCGTCTAACAGAGGATCTAACTTCTTGAATTTCCTGGGATCGATGGGAATGCTTTTGCTGCGCTTTATGCTCTAAGGTTTGGTTAGTTTCGCGATGATGCCCTATAAGTATCTAGGATTGTGAGTAGAGTCACCTCCCAAACGAGTTGAGATTGAGCATAACTCAGTATCTGGCGGCGAGCTGTTTCTAAAGTCTTAAGCGTTTCATGGGATGGTTGCTCACACCAAAACCGATGTTGTAGATGATTTAGCAGCCAAAGTTGGGTATCAGTGTCGAGGGTCCTTGAAATGTCCCTGGCCAGCTCTAAGCTTTGCCGCATGCTGATCGGCGGACTCACCACAGATTGCAAGAGCTCTGCAGGAATTTGTGGTAACTGATTCCAGCTTGCGATCGCCTCCCCAGGGCTGCCTTGAGCCGTTGCGAGTAGATCGGGCTGTCCTACGATTTCAGCATATCCAGTCACCTCTAGAACGCGCACGATTGCATCGTGACTGAGTCGATGAAATGGAATTTTTTGGCAGCGAGAGACGAGCGTAGGGAGGAGGGCATCTACACTAGGAGCCAAAAGGATTAAGGTTGCTTGTCCGGGTTCTTCCAATGTTTTCAGCAACGCGTTGGCAGCTGATTCTGCCATCGTTTCTGTCTGCTCTAAAATGACTACTGTCCGTTGGGCTTCTAAGGGGGGGCGGCTCAAAAATCGAGTGATTTCTCGAATCTGCTCTAAACGGATTTGTGGCAGACTCTTCCGCTTGAGATTCATCTCGGCTGCTTCAGATGCAGAAATCCGCTTACCCTGATGCAAATACGTTGGCTCTACCCACAGCAAATCAGGATGGTTGCCTTGACGAACATTTGATTTCAATCGAGTTATTGACTGCTGCTTTGTCCCGTCCTCACCATGCAGAATCCATGGCATTGAGAAGAGAGCCTCTGCAAAACACCGAGCTGCTAAAGATTTACCGACTCCTAGCGGCCCTGTGAATAAATAAGCGGGCGCAATCCTCTGATGAGCGATCGCCTGGCTGAGCAACTCAACTGCCTGAGATTGACCTAGCAGTTCTTCGAAAAAGGGATGGATTACGCTGAGGCTGGATACCATTGAAGGAGTCTTTCTTCTAAAACCGACTGAATTTGATCGGCGACGTCTTGTTCTGTGCCCCGGGCATCAATGCGAATGATGCGATTCGGATACGCATCTGCGAGTGTTGCAAACCCACCTTGCACACGACGATGAAATTCTAGATTAGCGTGTTCGATGCGATCGCACCCTCCCCGGTTTCGAGTTCGAGTCAGGCCGGTCTCGACATCCAAATCTAACCAAAAAGTTAAATCACTCTCTAGTCCGCCTGTGGCAATGTAATTGAGTTGCTCGATGATCTGCAGATTTAATCCTCGTCCATATCCTTGATAGGCCACTGTTGAGTCAGTGTAGCGATCGCATAAGATAAGGGCCCCCCGATTGAGATGAGGCGTTAAGAATTCCTGGACATGCTGTGCTCGATCAGCCGCATATAGCAGCAATTCTGCATGGTCATGGATGCTTGACTGAACAGAATCGCCGGATTCTCCTAACAGAATCTGGCGGATACGTGTCCCTAGATCGGTTCCTCCTGGTTCTCTAGTTAGACAGACCCAACGCTGAAAATCGCCTCTCTGCATGTGTTGAACGACTGGATTCTCTAGTAACCAAGCCTTTGTTCGTTTAATCTGAGTAGTTTTGCCACATCCCTCAACTCCCTCGAAAACAATGAGCTTTCCTTTCATACGCGACTCGATATTGAACTCCGATCAGCCTGATTTTACTGACTATCCATCGGCCTGTGCCTAGGTTTAGTTTTCTCCTGACATATCAGCTATAGCAATCCCAGATGGGTTGTAGTTTTATGCAAAGTTAATCATCTGTGTCTTTGCAAAACGTTTGAAAAAATGACTTTTCTGTAATAATCTAGGCGCATAAGTTGCTTTTGATAGAACTGAGTTAGTAATTTTGTATGAAAGAGGATGCATGGTGGTAGTTAGAACAACATATTGCCTAACCGCACGCTGTATTAATGTCGACATTCTCTAGTCAGAGGCAATTGTACTCTAAGTAGATATGTTGTCTAGCGTATGGATAGAGTAAAGGTTGTCTTGATTTGAAGGGCGATCGCAAATAACCCATCCTTAAGAAAAGGTAACTTGGTTTACTACTTGGTTTATTAGAAGTCTTAGATGTTGTGCGTCCGAGGTTGCCTATGGCCCGCTACACAAGTTTATTTACTGTTGGGGCATCACTTGACAATCTCCGGCAGTTGCTTGCTGAAACATTGCGTTCATGCAACTTTGATATCGTTTATGAAACAGGGGACTATCTCGTAGCGCGTGAGGTCCCCGGACGGGTTGCATTTGCGAAACTAGTGACTGTAGAGGTCTTGTTTGATAAGTTTCAAGCAACAAGCGATGATGAAGTTCGCATGAATTTTGTAGTGAAGAACGAAGAGTTGCCTTTGAAGGTTGACAACCATTGTCACCAAAAATTCAATTTGGTTAGCCAAGCCATTGTAGAAAACGATCAGCTCCATTTTATTGATCAGGTTGCCAGCTAGGTTACTGATTGAAGCCGTACAACCTCGGTGGCTTTGACTTGGTAGGCGACCCAGAAGCATAAAACTGCGCCCTACTTGCTCTTGGAGAGCTAAGCAGGGCAGTTTTAGCTGTCGGCGTGAAACGTTAAGACCTAGCAATTATGTGGGTTTTTATTCACATCTTTGGGGCTAGTCTTCGGGTTCACCCACCATATTAGGGCTGATAAGGGTGATGTCAAACTCATCAGGTGGCACTGTTGAAATGGCATCTCTTTTTAGCATGTAATAAACTGCATGCACATTGGGGCCAAAAACAATTTTGTCTTCGTCCTGCAAGTCATGTGCCTGCAGCTTTCGCCCATTAATGAGCAACCCATTTGCACTGGGTTTGCCTTTGAGATTGCCATCCACAATTCGATAGTAGTAGCCGCCCTCTTCGTTAGGAAGTTGAACAAGAGTGGCGTGCCGACGAGATACAAACTGAGAAACTAGGCGAATATCACACTTGGGATCTCTCCCAATCGAGTAGACTGGACTATTTAGTGTGAATTCTCGCCGCCCTTTATTGTCCTCAATAATCAGTAAGTGATTTTGGTGTGCTTCTGAAGCCATCGAGACACTAACCGTATGACTGGTAACTGCCAAATCGAGTCAATTGTTGCACGGAGCAAACATCTGACGGTAGATAGAAATACCCCTTCAGTGCATGTTAGGGAGGATTCCATCATATTTCCCACTACTTTAGCCCAGTTTAGTTCAACTGTAGAGCTAAACGTTCAATGTTTATAATACCCTTTCAGTCGCCGAGATCCATCATGGCGTATGAGGGGGCAGGTCACTGAACAGCAAATACTACGTAGAATCTACAGGGGAGCTGTGTCAGGATGTGCGAAATTTGCGCCGCAGCAGCAGTGAATTGGTAACAACACTAACTGAACTAAATGCCATTAATGCGCCTGCTGCTGCCGGGCTTAATAAAATCCCAAACGCGGGCAAGAGAATTCCTCCCGCAATAGGAATACCTAACACATTGTATGCAAATGCCCAAAATAAGTTTTGACGAATTTTATTGAATGTTGCTTGACTCAGATGAATTGATTCAACGACGTCGTTTAGGCGATCGCGCATGAGAATAATATCTGCTGCTTCGACAGCAATGTCGGTTCCAGAGTGTAGCGAAATCCCGATATCCGCCTGTGCTAGAGCGGGAGCATCATTGATTCCGTCTCCAACCATGGCGATTTTTTGACCAGTTTGCTGCAGACGAGCGATCGCACTGGCCTTTTCATCGGGGCGAACGCCTGCCAAGACTTGCTCGGAGGATAAGCCCAGCGTCTTTGCGACAGCCTCTGCTGCAATCTGCTGATCGCCTGTCAGCAAAACAACCCCCAGATTTTGCTGACGCAGTTGATAGACGGCCTCGCGAGCCTCGGGTCGAATCGTATCTTGAATGGCGAGAATTCCAGCGGGCTGAGCATCGATTGCTAAATAAACAACCGTCTTGCCCTCTGTTAGAAGCTGCTGAGGTTGAATTTGATCAAATTCAGCCGTAGCAATGCCGCAGTTTTCGAGCCAGGACAAGGTGCCTAAGACGACGTGTTGTCCGGTTACATCTGCAGAGACTCCGAAGCCAGGTTCGGTGTAAAAATTTTCAGCCGCAAGAGTTGACAGATTTTGCTGGCGGGCTGAGAACATAATCGCATCAGCTAATGGATGGCGCGTACCACTTTCAACCGTTGCGGCCATCTGTAATAGTTGGGACTCCGACATTTTATTTGAAAGAGAAATACAGTCTTTAACGATGGGTTGGCCAGTCGTCAGGGTTCCTGTTTTGTCGAATACGATCGTATCCAGCTGATGAACTTTCTCTAGCACATCTCCCCCACGAATCAAGAGCCCGCGTTCTGCGCCAATCCCAGACCCTACTAAGATGGCAGTCGGGGTTGCTAAGCCCAACGCGCATGGACAAGCAACCACTAACACGGCGATCGCCAGCTTTAGGCTCAGCAATAGCGGTGAGGTGTGCGCATCTGCTGTCATACCATGACCCACCATGTCATGGCTGCCCACAGCCCATGTCCCCTCATTCGACAAGACGTGTGACCAGAGTGAGGTGCCGACAAAATACCAAAACAAAAACGTCAATGAGGAGGCAGTCATCACTCCATAGGTAAAATATCCGGCGACCGTGTCTGCCAAACTCTGAATGGGGGCTTTCCTCGCTTGAGCATCTTCGACCAGTTTGACAATCTGTGAAAGCACCGTCTTCTCGCCAATTTGGGTTGCCTTAATGGCGATCGCCCCTGATTGGTTGATGCTACCTGCCATGACAGGCTCTCCAGGTTGCTTTGCAATGGGCATGGGTTCACCTGTGAGCATGGCTTCGTTGACGGCAGTGTGTCCTGCCAAGACCTCGCCATCAACGGGGATCTTTTCACCTGGGAGCACCTGCAACCACTGCCCGATTTGAACGCGTTCGACCGGAATCTGAACACTGTTGGAAATACTGAGCGCGCCAGACCCAAGGGATGTCTGGTTTTGTAGCAGGCGAGCCTGAGACGGCTGAAGCGAAATCAGAGATTGGAGGGCGGATGCTGCCTTGCCCCGTGCTTGCTGCTCCAGCGTTCTACCCAACAGAATAAATCCCACTAGCATTACGGGTTCATCGAAAAAACACTCCCACCCTAATGCGGGGAAAACCAAGGCAATCACACTAGCCGTATAGGACGCAATCATGCCCAGCCCCACGAGGGTATTCATATTGGGAGAGTTGCGCCAAAGCCCCTTCCAGCCGTCAATTACAATAGAGCGTCCTGGCCCCAGCAAGGCTAGGGTGGCTAATCCCCAGTGAAATTCGATGGTGCTAAGAATTGGAATCTTAACCCATCCCCATTGCCCTAAATGGCCGACGGCTGAAAACACTAACAAAATGCTGGCGATCGCCAGTTGCCACCGTCGCTGCTGAAGTTCTAACCGCTGCTTCTCCGCAAAATCAAGTGTCCCTGCCGTATTTTCAGCTTTCCCGTTAGGCGATGCGTCATGGTGCGGCAGACGCGGCTCAGACGGAAACCCTGATTCGGTGAGAGTATTTGCTAAATCGGCTGCGCTGACTGCCTCAGGATTGTGATCGACGGTCGCGAGTTCGGTTACCAGATTAACAGTTGCCGATGTTACACCCGACTGACGCTTGAGTTGATTTTCGACAGCCTGCACACATCCGGCACATTTCATGCCGCCGACATTAATTGTGGATGTTTTGGAAGCACTGTTAGAGGGGGCGATCGCTTGGTTTTGGCTCGTTTGCATGGATGCTCAAATTAACTAAAATTGGCTGCAAATTAGATGCGTCTTCTTTGAGCGTAGGCCAAGCGTCGCTAAATTGGCTAAATTATTTTAATTTCTTTTGAGCTGGATGAATCCTGTTTATTAGCCAGAGGGTGAGTCGCTTAGAGACGCTGTGCGCCTGCCACGATTAGCTGCCAGAGGGAATGATTTGCCCAGCCAAACGGCAAACCTGCATCTGCTCCCGGGTAGCGAGCATAGAGTCGGAGCCCATAGTAGCCCAAAAATAGCGCAGCACCCGCGACTAAAATGGCTGGTTTCATACACCAGCGAATGTACCTGGCGGTGAGCGATCGCCCACTAGTCAATTCTATAGAGGTATGGATGGCTGCGATTGCAAACGCACCAAATACTAATGGACCAAACCCGTGATACATGAATGCCTGATTCCAGTCTCCTCGGGCGATCGCCACAAATGACCGCGTCATTCCACATCCAGGACTTGGAAACCCCATGATTTGTTGGAACAAGCAGGGGTGTTCTGACAACTGCCAACTGTGGTTGTAGAGAACTGCGCCTGCGATCGGCGCCGCGCTGATTCCAAGAACAATACCCCTCAAGAAGCGGCCATTCGCTGATAGGCGGGATTGATTGAATATGATCATACGACCCAAATCTACGCTAGATTAGCAGGCTGCACTAAAACCATTCTCTCTTATTAACAAGGTACGTATTGACAAACTCTTCATCCGTTTTGGTGAGGTAGATGATTCCTTCGGCTAAACCGATGGCGCCCATAGCGACGGTTGCTAAAACAGGAAACCCAAAACATGAAAGCGCCATCCCCGCAAGGGAAACCGCCAGCATGATAATGCCTTCTTGGGTGTAGCCCAAAATAAATTTGTGAACGCCAAGCGCACCGAGCAGAATTCCGCAAATACCCGCCGCAATTTTCTTATTGGCGTCTTCGGGGGAAGGTCCGGTCATGATATCCCTCTTGACAGGTGACAATAATAATCGTCATTTATGCGTATTCAAATGATTTCTTGAGTAGATGTAGCAATAAATCAGTGCTCCAATTTGCAGAGGCACGAGAGTCAGATAGCCCTTTAGACCCGGATAAATGTCTAGCTGGGAAAATGTGCCAAAGTATCCTGCTCCTGCTAGTGCGAATATTAAGACGATGAAGAATCGCTTATAGTGATGCATGACGTTTCTGCTCTCGCGTCTTTGAATGACTACATATTTAGAACCAACCTTTCTTGTTATTGATATAGGTTTGCACAAATTCTTCATCAGTCTTGGTGAGATAAATAATGCCTTCAACCAGCCCGATGATGCCGATCACGGGCGAGGCAATGAAGCACGTTAGGACGCTGACCAGCAACATGATCAGCCCCTCTGTTTGATACCCCAGTATAAACTTATGAATCCCCAGCGATCCCAGCAAAATTCCGCAGATACCGGCTGCAATTTTTTTCTCTGCGCCTGGAAGAGAGCCGTTTGCCATTGAGGAATACTCCTAATTAATAATCCTTCTGTATCATTCATTACGCAGCAAGTATACCCACTTCCGCATAGAGTTCGCCAATAAAGCAATAAATTAGTATTAATCTGTTCTGGCGAGTGTTGCTCACCCCAGCGCCATGATATGCGGATATATGGAGAGAACTAAAAATGGATGTAATTCCAGCTATTGATTTGTTAGACGGACGCTGCGTTCGGCTCTATCAGGGAGACTACGAGCGATCGCAGGTGTTTGGTGACGATCCGGTCGTTGTAGCGAAACAGTGGTCTGATCAGGGGGCACCCCGATTGCATCTTGTCGATTTGGATGGGGCAAAAGCAGGACATCCTGTCAATCAGTCAGTTATTGAAGCGATTATTCGTGCAGTTGATATCCCTGTCCAGGTTGGAGGAGGGTTGCGCGATCGCCACAGCATTTCTGATTTGTTCTCAATAGGGGTGAATCAGGCAATTTTAGGAACTGTTGCAGTCGAAAATCCAGATTTGGTCGCGCAATTGTGTGAGGAGTTTCCCGAACAAATCATCGTCGGCATCGATGCTCGCGATGGTAAGGTTGCAACTCGTGGTTGGATTGAGATGTCGGAAATTGGCGCAGTTGATCTCGCTCGACAAATGACCGAGCGCGGAGTCAGTCGCCTCATTTATACCGATATTCATCGAGATGGAACATTACAAGGTCCTAACCGGCAGGCATTGAGAGATTTAGCAGACGCTGTCTCGATTCCTGTAATTGCCTCTGGTGGAATTTCTTCTATCACAGATCTGCTGAGCTTACTTGCCCTTGAACCTGTGGGCGTCAGTGGAGTCATCATTGGGCGAGCTCTCTATACCGGAGACATTTCACTAAAGGAGGCAATTCGCGCGGTCGGTCCGGGTCGGTTGCAAGATATTCCACCTGATTTTGGGTCTTCAGCCTTCGCTTAAACCGCCTCTAGCCCGCTATGAACCCCAATCGCAGGTGTGATAGTGGGCTTATAAAGCGCCTCACGAGTTTCTACCATCGCTTCGATTAATCGATCTATTTCTTCGTGAGTATGGAGAGCATTGGCTGTGATGCGAAGCCGAGGCTTCGCGATAAACCAAATTGGAGAAACCCAGATGCCATATTCCTTGATCATCGTCTGACCAAAGAGCTTCGGATCGACATCGGTTGGCAAAATGACAGGAATCACGTTGGTTTCGCCAATCGCATCAAAATCATGCTCGATCAGGCGCGATCGCAAATAGCGTGTATTGTCTTGCAATCGTTGAACGAGTTCGGGCATTTGTTTGACCTGACGAATGCTCTCAAGCGCAGCGGCTGTTGTTGGAGGCGGGAGGGAAATTGTCCCGATCGAGGTTGGGGAGACGTTTAGCAGCGGCTTTAGCTCAGCCACGTTGCTGCTAATGGCAGCTCCTGCAGATGCCGCAAATTTGGAAAATGTGGACATAATCAGCGGAACGATGCCTCGCTCAATGGCGTGCTGAGGGCGAATGCCAAAATGTTCGTAAATACCGCGACCCGTCGCACCAATCGCTCCACTGGCATGTGCTTCGTCCATGACGAGAACACTGCCCTCATAGTTTGCCATAACATCGATCATGCCAGGGAGCGGGGCAATGTCTCCATCCATCGAAAAGACAGCATCTGAAATGACCATAATGCGGTCATCAGGTCGGGCATACCGCTTCAGCTTTCGGGCTAAGTCTTCAGTATCGCAGTGACGATACGCACGAACGCGAACCCGGGGGCTATAGCCAAATAGCTTGCCTGAACGGGTTCCAGCATTTGTTATTGCAGAAACAATGCAGCCGTGATTGAGAACATCACTCAAAATCAACGTTTCACGAGTATTCTGAAAGCCGGGAACCGGAATAGCGAGATGGCAAAACGCATCCATCAGTGCTTGTAATGCCATCCAAGCATTCAAGAATAGCTGGGTATGCGATAAATGCTTGAATGTCGAGATTTCATCTTCGAGTTGCCGATGCAGGTCAATGCGACCGCTCAAGACTGAGCACGAGCTATTTGACGTGCCGTACTGCATGATTGCGTCAATTGCAGCTTGCTGCACGTGCTTATTTTGCACCAATCCGAGGACATCGTTGGTACAAAACGTTAGCACCGTCCGGCGATCGCCACTCGACGCTTCCTCGATGTCGATAAAATTGCCATGCCTTCCATGACAGATATATTCATCAGGGTCTAATCCGCTTTCGTACCAGCGTTGAACGTATTCTTTAACGACTTGCACAGTAATACTCCCCTCACCTTCTTGATATATAGATAGCCAATTAGACTCTGACTCGATCACATGCGGTTCTGACAAGATGCGCTACCTACGCCTGAACCAACATTTGATGAAAGAGACTCTCATGACCGTGATCTTGACCTTAGAACCATTCTCTCAAGAATGGAATTTTAAAAAAGAGGGCTAATTAATCACCTCTTCTTACGACTTTGCCAGAAACTTATGAGTGCGTCTGGTGGTGTTGTGACAGTTCCGTTCATTCAAATGTGTAAAGTCCTGATAATTCGACGTTTTCAGACCATAGCCCGGAATCGAGAGACAGGAATTTCCCTCTGTGCATCACTGCCTGAGTCATTTTGGGATCAGTCCTGAAATGAATCTAACGGTGGGCTCGATTGTCCTGTATATTCTTACATACTATATTTTGGGCTCGATCGTGGACTTGACACTCGCTGACTGGATCTCTGAGTAGCATTGGGCAAAACGCTAGATAAACTTTCCCTAAACGTTTAATCTTAATTGGATTACGCACTAGAGTGCGAATTCATAGAATATTTGAAGTGTGGCAATTTGTGAACTGTCGCAATGGATGGCTATTGATGCTGTAAAGTCTCTGCGGGTTTGGATGCAGAATTGTTTGAACTGGGGTGAGCTGTGATGTCTGGAGAGGTGGTAAGGTCGGGTTGCATAAATTGTTCGTACTGCCTGACGATCACTCGCTGGAGAGCAATGATAGCAGGATTAATTTCAACGTAACGCTGCTTAGGATTTCTGAGATAGGTCTGCTGTTCGCTTTCCATCATGTCAATGTCTTGAGCTAAGAATCGATTCAGCATAAAGCGCTCAATGATGACGCTAAGCAGCGGCTTAAAGGGATTTAGCAGCCACTTTGGCACCCTGACCTTAAAAAAGAACAAGGCAAACGATCGACTTTCGGCTAGCCCGACTGGAAGCCGCATCAGATATAGCGAAGACACTCCAGGCATTGAGCTGGCAAAGTGGGGATAGCGATAGTGAACGTTAATTGGCAGCGTGGTCACCTCGTCGGAGCGATCGCTCAATCCCAGAAATTTTGCTAGCCGCCCCTTGTAAGATACGTGATATTCGGCGCGAACCGATGAGTGCGTCGTTTCGAGATTGGTAAGAATCGGATTAAACCATCCTTGAAGATCCTGATGAAGAAATCCGTGAAATACATCCATTGCGTTTTCATTGCACACTGAAAAATGAGCCTTAAAGTGAGCAGTGACGCGCACCATGAGCCAATCGTCTTGTTGATCGAATTCTGGTACTGCCAGCACTGGACGCTCGGGTGCTACGTCTGAATCACCGGGAAAGATCCAGATGAGCCCATATTTTTCTTGGATAGGATAGCTGCGAGCAACGGCACAGGGAAGCTTTTGGTCATCAGATAAATAGGGAATATTGACACAGCGCCCCTGTCCATCAAACTCCCAACCATGATAGGGGCAGACAATATGAGCGCCACTCACCTGGCCTTTATGGAGCGCAACACCTCGATGGGGACACGCGTTCTCAAGAGCATGGAGGTGTCCGTCTGCATCTCGATACACCGCGATCGCCTGCTGCCAAATTTCAGCAGCCATCATTTTCCCGGGTTTTAGCTGATCTGCCCACCCGAGTGGATACCAGTGATTCGGATTAATTCCTACCTCTCGAATCACATTTTGGACAGTTTCACCTTTGAGGATTGGTGCCGATTCCATCTGCGCTGCTCTTCCCTTTGTTCTCAAACTGTTCTCAAACGATATTCAATGCTGACTAATTCTCAATTGAATCAGCCTGAGTGACCAATAAGTGGCCAAATATTTATCATGGCATAATCAAGCTCTTACCCTATGAGAAGGGAATTGCTATAGCGACCTAAATCGCTTGTGAATTGTGAGCGGTGGGGCAGGCGCCGCTCACAATTCACAACCCATCTGGGATTGCTGTAGAGGGGTTGTTCATTGCCAATTGCGGCTATGTTTTAGATTATTTTTATACGTCAATGCTCCTAGTCAGTCAATTTTGAAGAATTGACCATTGTGTGTTCTTATTACTATCCTACGGCTGATTTACGGGCTGAATTCGGTCATTATTAATGAGTGGTATAGTCGCAAACGTGCAGGAATTATGCCGCCGTTTTTGAAATTCTCTATGTTGCCTGCTACAAAACCATCGGCTAGAAATAATCCGGATCCGAATTCTCGGCAGAAATTCTATCAGCTTTGCGTGCTGGTCGCAGCCGGATGTTTAACGACGATGACGGGCGGGGTGGTTTCACCAATCTTGCCAGAGATGATGCAACAGCTTAGCCTCGATCGGCAATGGGCGGGGACATTGGTCAGCATACACGCGTTGGCGATCGCCATATTTACGCCTCTGTTGGGCATCCTGGCCGATCGAATTGGCAAGCTGAGAGTGTTGATCCCCGCCTTAATGCTGTATGCAGTCTTTGGGGTCGTCGGAGCGTTTGTACCCACTCTGCCGCCATTGCTCGCGACGCGGATATTACTTGGGATCGCCAGCGCTGGCATCGCTGCGGCAAGCATTGGGCTGCTAGGGACCATGTATGAGGGTGAGGCGCGATCGCGCATTTTGGGATACGCGACGAGTGCGATGACCACGGCAAGCATTTTGATTCCGATTGTGGGGGGATGGGTCGGTTCATTTCACTGGCGATTTGCGTTTTTTCTGTATGGATTGAGTCTTCCTACTGCCTTGGTTGCCGTTTTGCTGCTCAGAGAAACCCGATCGCATTCGTCCAGCCTCATTCCGGCTGGACAGAACAAGATTTTGGTTCAAACCATTCGAAAGCCCGAGGTGCTGAGGCTATATCTGACCATCATGCTGGCGGCGGCAATCGTCTATGCAGTTGTTATCTATACTCCGATTTACCTCAAAACGGTTATGGGTGCAGGGCCTGCCCTAAATGGGTTTGTATTGGGCATTCGGGCGATCGGAGCAGCGGTAGTCTCTGCGGTGCTTGCTAGCCGATTGGCAAAGCGCCTCGGAACTAACCAAACTATTGCCTTAGGATTCATCGTCATGGCACTCATGCTAATGACAATTCCGTTTCTCGACGAGCTGCGATGGATCTTGCCCACGGCAGTTTTGTTTGGTATGGGGTTCGGTGTGGCTATTCCGAATATATATAATGCCCTGGCTACTCTTGCGCCAGTCGACGTGCGATCGAGCGTGCTCGCAATCGGAACAGGGGCTAACTCTCTAGGACAATTTATCTCACCCCTTATGCTCGGACCCATTTGGGATACAGTCGGACTTGCTGCCGTATTCTTTGGTGCGTCAGGGGTTGCTCTCATCGTTGGCTTACTCGTTTTCTTTCAGCGAGAATTGGAATCGTGATTCTTTCACAGAATTCTATACATAGCAATTTGCAATTGCGTCAAGGACAGAAACGGTGTGTGGAGCGCGCCCCACACCACCGTACTTAACCCAAGTGCATACCGCTATAATCGCGTGATTGATGAGGATGGTTATTGCGATCGCCCTGGTTTCTACCGGACTATGATTTTGGGGTCAGGGTCTATCGCCTCTGAGGTTGACCGACGCTCTTCCAACCGTTTTTCCCAAGCATCGTGATTGGCTTTGGCGTCTTGAATGATGGGCGAAGCCTCGATTAGTCGGCAAACCAGCCAATTGACCCACGACAAGGGAAAACGCATCGGACGCAGCACGTCAAGGAATAGCACGACGCGATAGCCGTCGGTGTCATTCCAAACTTCGTGATAATAGGTGTCGTCAAAAATTAAACTTTTTCCTTCTTCCCAATGCGCGACTTGATCGTCGATTTGGATGCGACATTGATCTCTAGGCTCAGGAACTTTGAGCCCCAAATGATAGCGAATTAGCCCCTTATGCTTGCCCCGATGACGGGGGATATGTTTGCCTGGCGCCAAGATTGAAAAGAAGGCGACTTTCAGCCCCGGAACTCTCTCTAAGAGTTGGGTTGTCTCAGGGCAGCGATCGCAGTTTTTTTGAGCCTTAAAACTATATGCCTTAAAGAAATAGGTCTTCCAACGGTTATCGTTGGCAATTCGATATTGGCGTGTGGAAATATCTTGAAAATTTGGCAATGCCTCTACGTCTTGAAGCACCTGATCAAGCTCTTGGCGGATGACGGCCCAGTTTGCCTCAAACTCGTGTGCCCAAGGAAACTGCTCTGCTGAGAAAAAGATTGAGTCTCCGACCAGCGAGTACTTTGGAACGAGCCGCTCGATATAGGGAACCGCTTTCTCAAGTCGTTTAACTACGAAATCAAAAATGCCTTTCATTCACTCCTCGTGTTGCTCAGTCTATTTTTGTAACGGGATGATCCTATAGCTCGTAAGAATCGCCCGGCATTCTCACCTCTTGTTCGACGGTCAGCCCGGTTAAAAACTGACGATCTTCGTTGACTTTTGGGAACTTGATATGAGATTCAGGAATTCCATGTTGGAGAAACCGTTGGCGAAGTGCCGAAAAACTTCCACGTGACAGAATCCTCAATCGGGGAGGCGGCACCTGATCTCGACGCTTCACTGCATAGGAGGTGTGAATTTCCTGAAGCCGTTGATCAAACCGGACGATAAATGCTTGGGGATGATCGAGTGAATATCCCGATGGAAGTTCAATATTAACCAGATAATGAGGCGGAATGCGATCGCCCGACAGGGTGATACAGAAATTCTCAAGGGGACTATCAAACTCTCGCTGGAGCGCTTGCATGACTTGAGTCACGTGAAACTCAGTTGTTTTTTCGGTTGTCGATGACAACAGCCCACCCCGACGATGGCGAAATGTCACCAGAGGAGTTTGATTATAAAACCCAACCACCTCTACCACATCTCCAATGTCATACCGATAAAAACCGTTATAGTTAGTGACCAAGATGCGGTACGATTCTCCAACTCTCACCTCTTCTGCCAGTAAGGTTTTAGGCTGATCGACCTCCCACTGATCGGGCGGGATAAACTCATAGAAGCCGGTGTCGAGCGATAGAACGGTGCCATCGGTATTAAAGTCTGGATAAATGCCAAAGACGGCTTCTGCTGATGCATAAAGTCCGCCAAAGATAGGCGTGTCTCCGAAATAGTCAGGGTATCGTTCAAAGTAGAAATTTGACGTTCCTCCGCGCGCCGTCACAATAAACGACAAATTAGACCACGCAAGTTTTGGGGTCAGGCGACCTTCTGCCTTCAAAATCGCTTTTAGCTGAGCCGCTCGCCGAGGCGCAGGTGACAGTTGTCGCTCAAGCGTGTGACGGAGTTTGGGTTCTAGCTTGAGCCAGGGTGCGATCGCCCCGATTTCTAAATCTTCGAGGAGAGAGTCTGCGTGGTGTTCTAAATAGTCACACAACCGAAGTCCCAAGACCGGAAAGTTGGCACCCAGGACGCCTGTCTGGGGATTTCTCAATGCGAACAGCAAACACACATAATGACGCGCTAAACTATCTGCTGGTCGAAGCGCATCGTGGGGATGCGCAAAGACTTGGCGATGCAGAAACCCCGCCATTCGCAAATCGCCAACGCTCACCGGACCATACGGAATTCCGGCGGGTGTATGCCCTAATAATTGCGTTGAACTGGTTAATAGCATCTTGCCAATCGGGCGCTTTTGCCGGTGAGCGGCTTCGAAGGCAAATCCCATGCCAAGGTGATTGGCGTGACTGCGGACGCGACGCGCACCGTGAGTGACCGGAATGAGCTTCTTCTTACCCGTTGATCCACTGGTGAGATTTAGGTAAATCACGGGATCGGGGGTCATCACATTAGCTTCGCCCTGAGCAATGCGGTCTAGATAGGGCTCGTAAAATTGATAGGGCTGAATAGGAATGCGATCGCAAAATTGATCAACGGTTTTAATGGACGCAAGTCCTAAATCGTGCCCCAATTCGGTCTGCCGATGCGCGCGCAGCAGTGAAAAAAGGAACGTTTCTTGAGCCTCGCCTGGACGATAGGTTTTGCGAATAAATGCCTTTCTCGTACGCTGCGTCGTGGCAGCAATTAGTGCCAGCATCGGAGTTGTCATGAATCAGAACCTCACACCATCTTCACACCATCTATAATCTTGCGTTGATCGATGCTCATAGCCCTACGGGCTTGGATTTGTGGTTAAAATCCGCATGCCGCAGGGTTCTACGTCCGATAGTCTGACGCGAGAGCATAGGGCTATACCGCTCATTGCATTAATTTGCTGAGAAATATTAAACCATTCTTCGTCTCGTCTCTAAATGATTTCAATAGCTTATCGCTATGGAGTGCAGGGTGTGGGTACTGATTGAGACAGCTTTTAAAGGGGTACATACCTCTGACCGGTCAATTCCACGTCTTTCGTTGGACGAGAGAATCTGGGGATCTGCCGAAAATCGTAGTGGCTATTCGCTGGTATTTGCCTGTTTGTCTCTAGTCGGCGTGCAGTGACTTGCAATCAGTGCGATTGTGAACCACCAAACGGTGCTCACTTGCGGACGATACCAAACGGTATCGACTAATCCATGAGCTAACATCCCAACGGCAGTGGCGATCGCCGCAATGAGCCAGATACCCTGGCGATCGCCCCCCTGACGCAATCGTTGAAGCTGTATCCAGCCGTGGTTCAACGTGACGAGCAAGATCCACAGGAAACAGATAAATCCAATAAATCCTGTCTCGACGATAATTTCTAAAAATACGGAATATGCGCTGAGTGCCGTATAGCCCGCTTCTTGATAAAAAGGATAAACTTTGTTGAAGGCGTCGTTGCCTGGACCGATTCCCAATATTGGGCGATCGCCAATCATAGCTAGCACAGACTTCCAGACATTCATTCGGAAACCGCCGCTGCTGTCGTCTTGCCAGCTAAAGATACTCGATACGCGATCATAAAGTGGGTCGACAGTGAGCACAGCGGAGGTTAGAAGTGCAGCAGAGCCGCCTAAGACGAGTGGCAACGTCCACCTGCGCCAGAATTTAGACCAATGAATTCTAAACCAGTGAATGAGCAAAAGGACAGCAATAAACCCACCCGCGACCATTCCGATCCAACCGCCTCGGCTAAAGGTCAACACCAAACACGCCAAATTGACGAGCGTCATAACACCAGCTAGCAATTTTGCGCCCCAGTGTTTCCAGCCAAAGATGGCAACGCCGCTAAATATCGCCGCCGGAATTAGATAACCCGCTAACAAATTTGGATTGCCTAGATAGCTATATACGCGAGTTGTGCCTGCCAAGGAGGATTCTGGATCAACCCATGTGGCCAGTGCCGACGCGCCAAAAAACCACTGACGTAATCCCACAATGCTAACTAGCAACGCGGCATGTAAATAAACGCCAATCACAACGCTACGAATCTGGGGCGATCGCAGCAGTCGGGCTAACAGTGCGAATAGTAATAAGTAGAGAGTGAGTTTGATCCAGCCGTCGAACGCATATATCCGGACTGGCGATAGTGCGGTTGCAATAGTTGCAATTCCCCAATATAGAAAAATAGTCAGATGAATCGGCGTGACCCCAACGCCCGATTCATCGGATACCGTTAGCAGCACCCAAAATCCACCACAGACGAGCAGTAAAAGCCCAATCCACGTTGTCGACAATACTGGAGATAAACCAAATATTAGGAGAACAAACCCCGTTGCGATGAGCTCAGCCCATTGAAGCAGCCAACTTTCCTTGCGCCATGCTCCGGCTAGCCCCACAATCTGATGGAGATAACTTGATTGATTCCACTCGCGAATCGACAACCGGCTGAGAGTCAGCTGTTGCCAGATGAATTGCATGGTTTTCATGGGTTTCCATCAAGGCCGAGAGATTGTGTATATCTTGAGTATGTGAGCCCCACGGGCTCGGATTTGTGTGGTTGACACACGTTCGATGCCCTAACGCGAGAGCGTAAGGCTATCAGTCAGATTATGAATCAAGGCAATCCTCATTCTAAGGCGTTGATTCTGAAACCCGATACAAATGTTAAATTTTTGGTAAAGTTGGGAAATCTGGGGTGGAAGAGGTTGTCATAAAATTCATAAAGAAATCAACCTTGATAATAAAGATTTATAGACTTGGCTCATATCGATCATTAAAACGATAGAGGAGTTTTCCGACGCCATTTCCTGAAAGAGTTACTGATTATGTATTGAAAACAGGGAAATGGCTTAAGCTCTCTCTGCCGTTAAAATCACTCTAATCGGGAGCAGCATAGTTTTGCGTGTGTTCAAAATTCAGCATTTATGCCGGTTTTGACTTGACTCCCGGATTGAATGTGGCTCTATCTTAGGTAAATGTACTACTATTGGTTTAGCGGGGAGAGCTTGCATCTACTAACTATTTGGGTTTGGATCCGGCAAATTATTTTGTGTGGTCTCTGAGCTGCTGTAAGCCATCTGCCCTGATCTTTTCCCCCTTTACTTTTCAGGTGCTTGGTGCTGTCCTATGAACGCTTTCCTCAAACTTTCGGGACTGGTAGTGGCTTTTACCGTGGGAATGCAGTTGGCAATAGACCCCGCTGTAGCACTGGGATGCTCTTCATCTAGTGCTTCGCTGCTACAATCTGCTAGCTCTGAATCTGACCGTTCGACATTATTTGGATATGTTCCTCCTGATACGGGAGGACCTGATACGAGTCAGGGATCTGGAACGCGATAGCGCGATGAGGCTTGATTTCTCAGGTTGTTGAACGGGGCGTGTGCCTAGCTTGTGCCTAATTCATATAGGCGCTGGCGTGTTGTGGATGGGGTTAATGCGTCGGAGAAAGCCAAATGGTTTCTCCCTGAACGGAGGTGTGATACTGCCAGGATGGGTTGGGCTGAGGAAAATCAGAGCGATAGTGTCCCCCCCGACTCTCGTGCCTAAATGCAGCGCTTTTCAGGATCAGCGCTGCAATGTCTAACAGATTTCGAGTTTCACCCCATAGTCGCAGTTGCTGATCGGGCTTAGAAAGAGGAATCGAAAAGGGAAGAGAGGGCTGGAGGGTTTCAACCCATCGACTAATCGGCAACTGCGCAAATTCGGTCTGCCATGTTTCGACTTGAGCGATCGCCCCATCGAGCGACTGTTGTTCTCGGCTAATGCCAGCGCTTCGCCACATCAGCACTGGCAGTTCTTGCCCCCAGCGATGCAGGCTTGCCTCTTGAGTTGACCAGTCTTCGAGTGCGTCTTGAAGTGACAGGGAAGAATGGACGGCATGGTTATCGGGGGGAGGGAGAGCGGGGTCTGGTTGAACGTTGGGTAGCCTGTCTAGCTGAGCCAGTTGCGCCCCAAAGACAAGACATTCAAGTAGAGAATTGCTGGCAAGGCGATTTGCTCCATGAACGCCCGTGTTGGCCGTTTCACCGATTGCGTAGATGCCTTGAATAGTGGCTTGGCTCAGCAAATCAGTCGCAATTCCCCCCATCCAATAATGGGCAGCCGGAGCCACGGGAATGGGTTCTCGAAACACATCAACGCCCCATGTCTGGCAGACCTGGATAATGTTGGGAAACCGATGTCGAATGGTCTCTTCTGGAATGGGACGCAAATCTAGCCAAACGTGGGAAAGGCCGTCTGGATCAGGCGGCGCATTGCGATTGAGGTAATCAAAAATGGCTCGACTCACTACATCGCGTGGTGCTAACTCGCCAGATGGATGATAGTCAAACGCAAACCGCTGCCCTTGATGGTCAAGAAGATGAGCGCCTTCACCGCGCACGGCTTCACTAATTAAAAATCGAGGTGCATTGGGCTTGGTGAGCGCGGTTGGGTGGAACTGGATAAACTCCAAGTCGCGCAACACTGCGCCTGCTCTCCACGCGATCGCCACGCCGTCGCCTGTACTAAGGCTGGGGTTGGTTGTTCTAGAAAAGACTTGCCCACCTCCACCCGTTGCCAAGATGACAAAACGAGCCCGTTGCCAGATGAGCTGCCCGTGATGGATGAGGCAAATTCCTTGGCATGTTTGAGTATCAGGATTCATCCATACGTCGAGGGCGAATGCCTGGGACAAGACCTGGATATTTTTGCGGCTGAGAACCTCTGCCTTCAGAGTCGTCACTAGCGCTCGCCCAGTTGTATCGGCTGCATGTAAGACGCGACGACGAGAATGGGCTGCTTCTAAGGTCAATGCTAGATTTTGACCCGTGCGATCGAAGGCAACTCCCATTTCAACAAGAGAACGAATGCAATCAGATGCGCGATGTGCCAAAAATGCGACGGCATCTTGATCGCACAATCCGGCTCCAGCCTCTAAGGTATCTTTAACATGCAACTCCGGAGAATCGTCAGGGGCGATCGCGGCGGCAATGCCTCCTTGAGCCCAATCACTTGCTGAGAGCGATAGCGTATCTTTGGTGATTAGCCCAACTTGCAGATCACTGGGCAAGCAAAGGGCGGCATATAATCCTGCTGCGCCTGTTCCCACGATGAGAACATCAAAGTAATCGGGACGCTGAACTGGGGGGGGGGAGGGGGATGGAATTGGCACAGGTAGTTGCTCGCTAGTCGCCAACGAAACGATCAGTGTCGTTAAGCTTACCTTAACGTATTGGGTTAGGGAAACGGGCGATCGCCCACCTTGATCACAGCGATCACAGCAACGCTGCTTTCAAGCGCGTACCGCTATAAAACTGATGACGTTTGATTTGGTTTCGATCAACTAGCGTCTGATTACGCCACTGCAACCGTTCTATTAACGTAAGGGCTATCCCAAGACAAATATCTTGATATTTACGCCTCGCTGTGCCAATATCGGCTAATTGCTTTGACACGATTAACTACCGTGACAACTTGCATTGGGCAGATTTTGAATATTCCTCTCATCTCATAGACCAAGGTAGAAATCGAATGGATACAGAATTGAAAATGGATTCAGCGCTAAATCAACTAGATTTAGAACAAGCTCGCCACGAATACTTCTTTAAGCTGCCGAATGGAATTAGTAAATGGGTGATCATTAATCTCTTAAAGGGTCAAGAAGAAAAAAATATATGTATTGTCTATGTGATGGCAAATGTTCTTCTGACGACCGTTCCGTTCGCTATTTTTCTGTACCTGATCGAAGGCAGAGTGCCCGATGCGTTTACATCGCTCCTGGGATTGGTCTATGTGCTGTTTAACCTGCTTTTCTGTGCCAGATCATTTATTTTAGCGCTCCATTATTCGACGCATACTCCCATCTTCAACCGAAAATGGCAATCTTTGAAGCATCTTAACACCAGTATTTTATGCAATTTCTTTGGGATGCCATTATGGACTTACTACGCCCACCACATTGCGATGCATCATTGTGAAAATAATATGTTGCCCCATGATGTTAGCTCCACGATGCCGTATCAGCGAGATTCTAAGCTCGAACATCTAAAGTATATGCTTCGCTATGTCTTTTTGATATGGTTTGAGCTTCCGTATCATCTTATCCGGTGCAGACGATATAAAGTCGCACTTCGTAGCGTAGTAGGCACGCTACTTTTTTTCAGCAGCGTCTACTATTTCTTTTCGCTACGCCCCATTGCAACGCTTTTTGTATTTGTTTTGCCAACTGTGATTCTGTCATTTGCCCTGATGGAAGGAAACTGGAAACAACATATCTTTGTTGATCCAGACGACTCTAGTAACAGCTATAAATCAACCTATGCTTGTATTAACACTCCGACAAATTCTCTCAACTTTAACGATGGCTATCATATTGAGCATCACGAGAATCCAGCGATGCCCTGGCATCGTCTCCCCGAATACTTCCAAGGAAAGATCGCTAACTATGCTCAGCAGGATGGATTTATATTTACAAATATTGGATCAGGTCAGGTTGGAAGATTAGTCTTAAACGGGCAACTCGAACAATTGGCAGATCATTATCTTAATGTCGGGCAACCGCTAAGAACAAAAGAAGAATTGGTTGAAGAATTTAGACGGCGATTGAAGGCGATCGCCCCCACATCTTAGAGATTAGACGATTTTGAGGCATCACAGCATAGGCAAAGGCGCATATCATAATACTATCGAGTTTGGGGCGTTGCTACTTGCCCAGTCAATATTTGTGTCCGTCGCGCCAATTTGAGCCTTCCTAAAAACTTCATGTTTTTTTGTTCTAATGAACCTATTCCATAGTTGAATTGGTTCGAGAATTATGACTACAACTCTTCAGCGTGAGGGTAATAACCTATGGGAGAGATTCTGTAATTGGGTCACAAGTACTGAGAATCGACTTTATATTGGCTGGTTTGGAGTCTTGATGATTCCTCTTCTAGGAGTCTCTACCACCGTCTTCATCATTGCATTTATTGGTGCTCCTCCTGTAGATATTGATGGTATCCGAGAACCCGTCTCAGGGTCGTTGCTTTATGGCAACAATATCATTACAGGAGCGGTTGTTCCTACCTCAAACGCGGTTGGCTTACATTTCTATCCGATCTGGGAAGCTGCGAGTTTAGACGAGTGGCTCTACAATGGTGGACCTTATCAAATGATTGCGTTCCACTACATTCCTGCCCTACTTTGCTATATGGGCCGAGAATGGGAATTAAGCTACCGCCTAGGAATGCGACCTTGGATTTGTGTGGCATACAGTGCGCCTGTTGCGGCAACAACGTCTGTGTTTCTGATTTATCCGATTGGTCAAGGAAGCTTCTCAGACGGTTTACCCATGGGAATTAGCGGCACCTTTAACTTTATGTTCGTGTTTCAAGCTGAACATAATATCTTGATGCATCCGTTCCATATGCTTGGGGTGGCAGGTGTTTTAGGTGGATCACTATTTTGTGCAATGCACGGATCTTTGGTGACATCTAGCCTAATTCGGGAAACAACCGAAAACGAATCCCAAAATCTCGGGTATAAGTTTGGGCAAGAGGCTGAAACTTATAATATCCTTGCAGCGCATGGATACTTTGGCCGTCTCATCTTTCAGTATGCAAGCTTTAACAATTCTCGCTGGCTGCATTTCTTTTTAGCAGCATGGCCGGTTGTTTGCATCTGGTGTGTGGCTTTAGGAATTAGCACCATGGCATTCAACTTAAATGGGTTTAATTTTAATCAATCCATTCTCGACTCTCAGGGGCGAGTGCTTCCGAGTTGGGCGGATGTATTAAACCGAGCCAATTTAGGCTTTGAAGTCATGCATGAGCGAAATGCTCACAACTTTCCGCTTGACCTTGCCGGAGGAGAAGAGACTCCGATTGCTTTTCGGGCTCCTGTAATTTCAGGCTAGTGGTTTTGCGACTTGCTTACTTCTCTTTGAATGTGTCTGACATCAATGCACCTTTCTCAAACGGAGGGTGCTTTTTTCCTTGGCAGTCAGTGAGGTTGATAAATTGTTGCCTTACTTTCAGGTAATGGTGTTACTTGAGACGAGACTATTTTCGTGTTGACTGACACAACTTTGAACGTTTGAACGCTGGCGGATCACAAGCGATTTAGGATCGCTATATATAGAATGAGAGAGTTCTTGTATGGAATCGGAAACCTCTTACATAGAATAAGACTGTCCTCACATAAAATGAGAAAAATCCCACATAAGATGAGACTGCTCTCATGTGAAACAAGAGTATTTGTGTAGGGAATCAGAAACGCCTCACATGATATGAGACCGTTCTCGTTTTGACTCAGACCGATTTTGCGTTGAGCCTGATTGCTGTAAGTAGGTGGGACTAATTAAATATGAGACCTGTGTAGATACTGTTTAGGCCACTGTAGGTCAAGTGTTGTGTGGGACTAATTTAGCCGAGTCAAATTTTTCCCCTGAAGACAAGACAC
>JBNPEG010000211.1:0-8304 GCA_051117555.1 Elainellaceae cyanobacterium
GCTGTCATGGTGCCCCTCATCGTCAGGGTTTGGGCGACTGTATCGATAGTGAACTCTCATATTGGGATTCTGCTGACTCTCATTAGGTCAAAATAGTGCCGCCCATTAGCTTGCGATACCGATACTCCAGTTCACTCTTGAGTAGTGACCAGCGAGCGAGCTGAGGATCTTTGTCTAGAACACTTTCCGCAGCGTCTCTAGCCAATCCCAAAACATCTTGATCATCTACCAAGCTAGCCAGCGCAAAGTCAGGCAAACCAGACTGTCGCCTTCCGAGCACCTCTCCAGGCCCTCTAAAGCGCATGTCCATTTCTGAAATAAAGAAGCCATCTTGAGATTGCTCAAGGACTTTGAGACGTTGACGAGCAGTTTCGGTTTTAGAACTGCTCATGAGCAGACAAAACGCCTGATCTGCGCCGCGACCTACTCGCCCCCGCAATTGGTGAAGCTGTGACAACCCGAATCGCTCTGCATGTTCGATGAGCATCACAGTTGCGTTGGGTACGTCTACCCCGACCTCGACAACGGTGGTTGAAACCAGAAGCTGGGTTTCGTTGGCGTGAAATTGGGCGATCGCCCCGTCTTTTTCGGCTGAGGTCATGCGCCCGTGCAATAGTCCCACCTTGAATTCTGGAAACACTGTCTCCTGGAGGCGCTGATATTCATCAATGGCCGATCGCAAATCGAGTTTTTCAGAGTCTTCCACTAAAGGCAACACCACATAAACTTGTCGCCCCTGAGCAATCTCTCGACGGATAAGGTCATAGGCATGAGCGCGATCGCGCGCTGAGAGAATCGTCGTCTGAACGGGTTTACGCCCAGGCGGAAGTTCATCAATTTGGCTGACATCCAAATCCCCGTGGAGCGTTAGCGCTAATGTTCGGGGAATCGGTGTTGCTGTCATCGTTAATACATGCGGGTGGTCGCCCTTTTGCTGCAATCGGGCACGCTGTTCGACCCCAAACCGATGTTGCTCATCGATCACCACGAGCCCCAACTGATGAAACTGGACTGGATCTTCGATCAGTGCGTGAGTCCCAACGAGAAGCGGCAATTCTCCTGTTTTGAGTTCTCCGTGGATCTGTCTGCGCTTCGAGGTTTTGGTTGACCCGGTCAGAAGTTCTACGGGCAAATGCAGGAGGTTAAACCAGTTCACGAGTTTGCGATAGTGCTGCTCGGCTAGCACCTCGGTCGGAGCCATCAGCGCCGCTTGGTAGCCCGATTGAATGGCAGCCAAAATCGCCACCACTGCAACCACCGTCTTACCCGACCCCACATCTCCTTGCACGAGGCGATTCATCGGTACAGGATTTTGCAAATCGTTGAGAATGTCATTGACCACCCGCCGCTGGGCTCCGGTTAGCTCAAAGGGGATCACCTGATAAAACTGGTCGATGAGGTGTCCGGTTGGCGCTAAGACGGCTTTTGTCTGCTGCTGTCGCTGATTAAGCCGTCGCCGCAGCAGTCCTAGCTGCAAGTAGAAAAACTCGTCGAAGATTAACCGGCGACGCGCTAACTCTAGAGCATCTCCATCTGGGGGAAAATGAATATGGGCGATCGCCTCCTGAATCCCAACTAGCCCATATTTCTCTCGCAGTTTGTCGGGTAAGGGGTCTTGAAGCTGAAGCACACCCGGTAATGATGCCACCACTGCCCGGCGCACCACATCGGCTGACACTCCCTCCGTTAATGAATAAACGGGCACAACTCGCCCGACTTTGATTGACTCGATTGAACCACCTGGATGGTCGATGATTTCGAGTTGGGGATCATCGAGGGTAATGCCGTACTTGTTTTCCTTAACCAATCCCGATGCGGCAATGACGGCACCCATGGGATACATTCGCTTTTGCTGTTCTTGCCAGCCGCGATTGCGATAGCGGTTTCCCGCAAAAAATCGGCTGAGCTTGATCTGCCCCGTTTTATCTCGAATCGTCAAATCAAAGATGGTGAGTTTTGAGTTGCGGGGGCTACCGAAGCAATTGCAGCGCTTCACCGTCCCCACGAGGGTGACAGTCTGACCCGCAACCAAGTCTCGAATGTTGACCTGACGCGCATAGTCGATGTGGTCGCGGGGATAGTAGAACAGCAAATCTCGAACGGTGAAGATTCCGAGTTTTGCTAATCGTTCAGAATTTTTTGCGCCAATTCCCGGCAAATAGGTGACTGCCTGATCCAATTCAACGGGGGGGCTGCGTTTGGGTTCAACAATTGGAGTCGTTTTGGGAGTTTTTGATCGCGTTGACTGGGTAGAGTGTTTGGATTCTTCATCGCCATCTGGTGATGATTCTCCAACGGTGAGACGAGGGGGGGGGTCTTCGAGCGATCGCTGGGATTGATACAAACACCGTCGAGCATCAGCAACCAAGTGACGACGCTGGGCAAAGGTCATATCGGAATAGCGAGCAAACTGAGATGACAACTCTCGCCACCGTTCTTGCTCATCTGCCGAAAGATTAGCAGGAGCTTCCCTCAAGTTCAGGCTGAGGAATTCACTAAAGCGATATTGATTTCCCATCAAATCATTGAAACCACGGTCGGCTTCGACAGTTAGGGCTTTTTGTAATCGCAGCCAATCCATATCAGGGATCAGAGAGCTTGAGAGAAAGGAATACTCGAAAAATTAAAGACGTATCGAATCGCGCGGCCCAAAATTCGCTGCTCTACAGTGAGACGCGAATTCTTACCTGGCGATCGCTAGTCGTCATACCAGCTCGACCGCCATGCCGCCTCGGCTTCAGCAATGGCAAGCTCGTGATGCTTGCTCTCATAATCTTGATTTAATCGATTTAACCGGGCTGAAAATTCTCGAATCTTCGATCGCCATGCGGATAACCTTGTATCTCCAAATTCAATCTCAGATGCCCGTAGGCGAATTGCCATGATGTGGGTGATTTTTGATTCATCGTCATCGCCATTATCCGTCTCGACAATCAGATTGAGTAAATGAGGTGGGCTAACGACTTCAGTGGAAAGCTCGGCTTTGGCCGCAGCTTCTAAGATTTTTTCAGGAACTTTCTTCGGTAAGATTCCAGACTGTTGCATCAGTCGATTTGCGGCATGAGAAAGATTCTGCAGAACCTCGTTGATGCTTTCTTCTAAAATCTCTTGCTGATTTAGCAGCAAATCGGGCGTTAGAGGATGATTTGTCTCGGTAAGAGATGAGTCTGTATCCTCTTGCTCATCCGTGTCTTCCTCTTGCTCATCCGTGTCTTCCTCTTGCTCATCCGTGTCTTCCTCTTGCTCATCCACGGCTTCGTTTTGATTATCCACGCCTTCGTTTTGATTATCCGCTTCGCCGTGATCGGATGACTCAGTGTCTGGAGGCGTTTCTGACTCTTGAGACTCGGATAAGGATGAGTTGATGAGCGTCTCTAATGAAAATTCTGGTAAGCGAGACGATGCGGTAGAAGGGACAGGGTCAGACATCACATCTTCGTGGAGATGACTCTCAAACTCTAGCTCTAGCGTTTCAATATCGTTGAAATCATCATCATCATCATCATCCAGTTCTTCCTCTTCAAGTGCTGCCAAGCTAGCGTCTAATAGCGCGCTAATTTGTTCTCTAGACTGATTCGCGAGTTGTCGAAGCGCTTGTTGAACCTTTTGGCGCTGAGTTAAAGACAGGCTTAAAAATCTTTCTGGATAGCCCTTTGTACAAATCTGAAAACCAGTGACAACGAGCTGTTGGCGAACTGTCTGACCTAATGCATCAAGGTAGCGAGTATATAGCGTTTGAAATTCTAGGGCGATCGCCTCTAACGACTTCTCTAGAACTGCGATATCTCGCTCAATTTGATCAATTGCTCCCGCCATATCTCCCAATCTTACTGAATTTCCATCGTTGCTATCCCAGCATAGCGATTTTGGTCTAAAAGGTTATAACTAGAACCCAAAAACTTTAAAAGACAGGTCAAGTATGATGACCTGCCTTATTATGCCGCGCGAGGCAGAAACGTGAGGGCTTCTTAAAGGACTATCGCATGCTACAAACAGCGAGTCTCTTATTTTTTCTTTTTCCCACCCTTCTTTTTCTTCTCGCCTGTACCGCTCTCAGGCTTGGGTGGAGGTGTTACTACAGCCTCCGGTTCGGCTTCTGGTTCTGCCGGTTGAGCTTTTGGCTCAGGCGCTTTGCCCGTTTGAGCGGCAACCTCAGCCGCAAAATCAGATTCCTCTTTCTCAATCCCTTCGCCTAACACAAACCGGACAAACCGGCGAACTTGGATATTTTCACCTAGCTGTGCCACCGTTTGCTTCACCAGCTCATCCACAGTGATACTTTGGTCGCGGATGTAGGGCTGATCCATCAACGCCAATTCGCTGAGACGCTTGCCGATGCGACCTTCGACGATTTTCGCCCGAATATTTTCAGGCTTGCTCGCCAGATCGTCGCGCCCCATCTCGATCTCTTTTTCTCGTGTCACTATATCGTCAGGGATGTCTGAGGTTCTGACATATTCGACGTTTGGACAAGCCGCGACCTGCATCGCAATGTTGCGAACCAAACCCTGGAACTCTTCATTGCGAGCAACAAAGTCGGTCTGGCAGTTAACTTCAACCAGCACACCGACTCGCCCTCCCGTATGAATATAGCTGCCTACTAAGCCTTCAGCAGCAACTTTGCCTGCCTTTTTCTCTGCTGAGGAGATACCTTTTTGCCTTAGCCATTCTACGGATTTGGCGATATCTCCATCTGATTCTTGCAGGGCTTTTTTACAATCCATCATGCCTGCGCCAGTTTTTTCGCGCAGTTCTTTGACGAGTTTTGCCGATATCTCCACCATTGTGCCTACGTCCTACTCTGCTTAATGGTTAGCAAGTTAGCAAATAAAAATGGGTTGAGTCGAAAGAGCCAATGCACAACCCCTATCCAAATTAGTTATCCGTGTCCTCGTCATCACTGTCGTCCTCATCATCAGAAGCCTCATCGCTCTCGTCGTAATCGTAATCTGCTTCTGCACCATCGTAATCTTCGTAATCATCATCGGTATCTAGTTCACCATGATGACCTTCATAGATCGCGTCTGCTAGACGACCTATGACTAGCTTAATTGACCGAATCGCATCATCGTTAGCGGGAATGGGAATATCCACAAAATCAGGATCACAATTTGTATCGAGCAAAGACACAATTGGAATTCCTAACTTCAAACATTCTTGAACGGCATTATATTCCCGACGCTGATCCACAATGACCACGATATCAGGAACCTGACGCATCGATTTGATACCGCCTAGATACTTTTGCAGTTTTTCTAGCTCTCGGCGAAGCACGGATGCTTCTTTCTTGGGTAATAAATCGAGCGCACCACTCTCTTGGCGACGTTCTAGCTCTTTGAGACGCTCAACGCGAGTTTTGATTGTCGCCCAGTTGGTCAGCATACCGCCAAGCCAGCGCTGGTTGACATAATACGAGCCACATCGTGCGGCCTCTTGTGCAATGATTCCAGCCGCTTGACGCTTGGTGCCGACAAACAGCACCTTCCTGCCTTCGTCTGTTGCAGTCCGCATGTAGTCATAGGCTTCTTCCATGCATTGTGCAGTTTGCACCAAATCGATGATGTGTACGCCATTACGGGCAGTGTAAATATAGGGAGACATCTTTGGATTCCACCGGCGGGTTTGATGACCAAAGTGAACCCCTGACTCTAGAAGTTGAGCCAATGAAACAACAGGCATGAATTTAATCTCCTTTTCGGGTTTATCCTCCACCCAGGCGCATTTCTAAGAGTTAGAAACACCCGAAACCCTGAGTGTGCGATTTTTGACAACTCTACTAGGGTAGCATAATTTGCTGGTTATGCTTGTTGCCGCGACTCTGAATAGGCCGCGTACACCCCTTTGACGTTGTACCAGTTCAAGAAAATTCGTGCGACTTCCAGGGCAAGTTGAGGCTTATTTTGATTGATTAACCATTGAAGAAGGGGCGCCATGGTCGTTTCGTTGAGCCTACCACCAAGGGTCAATAGGCCCCATAGTACTCGGTGAATCCAGGTCATTTGAATCATCATGCGGACATCCCACGTGGGATGTTTTTGGTAGAACAAAACGCCCATGCGTCCGCGCTGGATTTCTCTCTCGATGAGATTGGGAATTTGATCGAGAGTAAACGGAGGATGCCAGTGGTAGCCAACTGCTTCAGGGCATTTAATCAGCGTCAGCCCAAGGTGTTTGAGGCGAACGCCAAGTTCTAAATCTTCCCAACCGTAGAGCTGAAAGCGGGTGTCAAATAAGCCAGCATCATATAGCCAATGACGGGCGATCGCCACATTACCCGTGGCAAAATAAGCGGCTGAAAAATCTGTGATCTTATACGGTTCAGTCGTCGGGTTCTCAAAATTGCAGGTATTGACGACACGACCATAGGTAAAAAGGCGATCGCTCTTGAGCCGTTTTTGACCTTGGATTAGGGCATCAGCATGAGACTGAAGAAAGGTTTCAGTGACTACCAAATCGCTATCAATGAAAATAATCGTATCGCCGCTGGCAACCTCAACGCCAAGATTGCGAGCTACTGCGGGGCCTTGATGCTGGTGCTGGTTCACTTTTACATGGGGAAAGTCTGCTGCGTGGGCATGTAACCATTCAATAGTGCCGTCGGTTGACCCATCATCAACAACCACAACTTCATAGTGGGCGATCGCACTAGTGTCTGGAATATGCTGATGCTCTAGCGCAAGCAGACATTTCTCCAAAATGGGTTTGCGGTTGTAGGTCGGAATAACGACGCTTAAAAACACGGATGCCTTATGAATGCAACATCATGAACCAATATAGCCTTACGCTCTCGCGTTAAGACGCTGATATAGCCTGACGCAGACTAAATCCAGGAATGACATCCTATAGCCTACCAATTGAATGGAGTCTTGCTGCACTGAATTGGACGGGATCTGATCTGAATTTGGCGTGAATCTAGTTTGTGGGGCGATCGCCCTCTGAGTCTGATTCTGCGTCTAAACCCCTATCCTCTGCACATAGTGCCTCTCCCCGCATAATCACCCACGTCAGCGGAGCCTTGCCGCCGCTATCCTCATCATTCCGCCAAATTTCATCAACCTGTCGCCAGCCTCTCTCCTCAGCTCTTGCTTCGGCTGGGCTGTTGATGGCATACATCTGCCCAATGCTGCGCAGAAACACGAGGTCAATCTCATAACTTCCCGCATCAATCCGTTCGCAGTCAATTTCACCGTCTACCGTAAAAGGCCAACCTTCGCCAAAGTCGACCTGGGTTAGTTTGTCATCATCTACCGCCAGATCTGCGATCGCGCGATCGCCAGCCTTCTCCTGAGCATACTGGAGATTTTGAGGATACTCTTCAAACGCGCGCTGCTGGGCAATATCGTATTTTGGGCTAGACTCAGGCACGGCTTTCATTAGGTTGATAGCCTCTTGCCACGTCAGAGCAATCGATCGCCATTCGTCTGGAGAGTCAGCCGTTTGGGTCTGTTCAGCGGCATCCATCGCCATATTGACGGCTTCTCTAAATGGGTCAAATTCAGTATCGGTCGATTTCTGGAGGGTATCCGACGGTTCAACGGAGGGTTGCACAACCGAGCATCCGCCTAAGAGCAATAGTGCCGAAATAATCGAGATTATGCCAGCCGAGAAAGGAGAATTCATCATCATGACGTGGCTCATTGCAATGTAATCTCAGCCTTCGAACTCGTTTGGTTCACGGTAGCAGACGCGATCATCCAAAATTTCTGTCGATTGGAGAGCTTGACGAGACCCTGCGGTTTCTCCGTTTGCAGTGTCCGTTTTGCAGTGTCCTTATTGTAAAACTCGCGTTTGTAGAATTGCGACACTACAGCAACCTAACAGTGCCATCACAGTCGATGCCCACAGCCACGAAGCTAACATAATTGCGGCGTAGCAAGTATAGCGGTAGCCAGATTACCTCTCAACCCGATACCAACGCTGTGGAAGATGGAGTTCTCACGCAGAGAAAATCGTATTAGGCAAGCAGTCTTCACGAACCCTTTAGCAAATCTCTGCGACTTTTCCTGATTCCTTCAAGAAAATCAACGATCTGCTTTGTATCTTTGAGTAGAACGAATACTTGATTAGGGCGATCGCGCGATCGCGAATGGTTGAAGAAACTATGAATAATCTTTCACCTCAATCCCAAGGCAATCAATCTCGTCTCCGTTTCCTCAATCCAATCCGGAACTGGCTTGACGACTTTGAAATCTGCGATCCTAAAGTAGCTCGTCTCATTTCTCGAACGATTCCTGCTCAGTGCCCGTTCGAGCGAGATGTTAAGGTGTTTGGACTTGTTGTTGCCCACATCCCACCACTGTGTAA
>JBNPEG010000029.1:0-8278 GCA_051117555.1 Elainellaceae cyanobacterium
GCAATGCCCTCTGTAATGCCAGCATTCATCATCATCGTATAACTATTACGAGCAGCAAATTGCTGCCCTACGCGAGTCACTAGCGGAATACCAAGCCAGAGAGTTTCTAATGTCGTAGTTGCGCCATTGTAGGGAAACGTATCTAAGACGACATCGGCGATTTGCATATTGGCACGATGAGTAAGTTCATCCGAATCGCGTGGTAAGAAGCGAAGCCGATCGGGTGAAACTCCTTCTTCCTCAGCAAGTTTTCCAAACATAGTGCGGATAGAATTTTCATCTCCAACCCCTTTGATAAGAAAATAGCTATTGGGTACTGCCTGGAGAATTTTGAGCTGTAGGCGGACATGATCGGGATGACGCTTGAAACCACTCTGAGCACTAAAGTAAATGATGGCATCGCTGGGAATATCTAACAGGTCGCGACGCAGCGTAGGAATTCCGACCTCAAACCCATCAACGGCAATATAGGTGTTAGGTAATTTCCAAATCGTTTCAGCGTACCATTCCTGAGCATTTTCGGGCAAAACGTATGGATCAACAATGAAATAATCGATAGCAGGAATTCCAGTTGCATCTAGACCCAACCATGTTACCTGAACGGGAGCAGGCTTCAGCGCCATAATTGCGCTTGTACAGTCTGATGTCAAACTATCTAGGTCAACTAATATATCGATTTGGTCATCATGAATCGCCTCCGAAATGCCCAAATAATCTCCCGTAAAGCAACTCGCAGACGATGCTTTTTTAGCAAACCACTGGCGGGTAAAGTCGGTTGCTTCAGCTTGCTGAACAAAATACGCATACACATCAAACTCGTCGTGATTGTGGTGCTGAAATAGCCACCGGCTCAACCAACCGACCGAATGTTTGCGAAGAAACATCGAAACATAGCCGATTTTAAGTTTTGTCTTGCCTTGCGTTTGACGTGAATGCGAGAAAAGATGGCCGTCACTCTGCTGATACTGCAAAACTGAATCTTTGATAAAAGACCGTAAATCCTGCTGATAAATCTGAGCAATTTGATTTTGCAGTAGACGATGCTCGAATGGATCGTCTTTGAGATAAGGAAAGAAAAATGTTGAAATACCGAGGAAAGAGGTTCCGAGAGGTTCTTCGATGCTGTACTGGTAACGATCTACAAACTCCTTCAATAGATGTTTCGTCCGTTCATAGGCTCCAGTCGCTAGCTGCCAGTTTCCCCCGGCTGTCATTAAAGCTTTAAGTAGGAGAGCATTACCCCGTACTTTTTGATAGATCGTTTCTGCTAGGTCACAGTGTTTTTCGGCGAGTTTAATCGCGTCATCGTATTTCCTCATCTTGAGGTAGTAGTCCGTCAAGTGATGGATTGTGATCAGGTTAGACGGATCAAGCTCAAAACAAAGTTCGAGATAGGGAAGCGAATCTGTCAAATTGTTTAAGACGTAGCCAATGAATATCGCCTTTTTAATGAGGATTTTAATGAAGGCCGATCGGTCTGGAGCCACCTTGGCTGCGGCCTGAACGAGCTTAAACACCCAGGTCAATCTGTATTGCTCAGGGGGAATCACCTTAAAGGTTTGCAGCAGCAACTCAGGGTTGATGTCAGAACCCTCGCTCTCTTGGAGTCGTTCAACAACCTCTAGCGTCTCCAAGTCGTCTTCGGTGAATTGCTTTAAGGCGACTGAGAGCTGAATGATGAGCAGCAGATTATCAATGTTGGCTGCATCAATTTGGTTGAGATGGTGTCGAATCAGCCAAGCCATCTCATATGAGCCAGCTTGAGCCTGTTTATTAGCCTCTGCATTTAAGAGGTGTGTCAAGTCAAGCATCCATTGCTGCATGTCTTGCGGTTCGGCATCCGCCATCCCCAGCATCCAGATCAGTTGAGCCTCAGATTCTTGCCGCTCCAGCAATCGCATCAGCCCCAGTTGCCAGCAATATGACTTTTCACTCGGATGATGCTCCAAAAGCTTCTCGAAGATTGAAGCTGCATGATTATAGTTTTGGCTGTGGTAGGCTGCGGTTGCCTGGTCAAGTAGGTCGGTAGATTGGGAAGTCATCGCAAATCCAGAAAACTATCTGAGCTAAATTTTGTTGTTATCTCAATAAGTTGCTTGCTCTGACGCATTTCAATTCGTTGATGCTAACGAGGCAGTTTATTCTGATGATGCAAAATCTCAAGTGAAAAGCCCTATTTATTTATAGTGGCGTGGCACAACCAAAACAGTGCATTAGGTAGGGTGTCGTTAGCGCAGCGTAACGCACCGATTTCAAGAGTTTCAGCTTTTTAAGAATTCGCACTATTTTAGACATGTCACGACAATAGCTGTAACGCATCAAAGCTTTGTGGGGTGGTGCGTTATGGCTACGCCTAACAGCACCCTACTGCACCGTTTATTTATGTCCACCTACTTAAATCTAAATATTTAAGTTATTTAGATTTAAGATACCCGCCTGCTTACAAAATTACCCAGAACTGGAGGGTTCTGGGTAATTTGAGATGAAACCTAATGTCTGCAAGCAGCTAGTGTGCGCTATTCAGTGGCAACCTATGCGTTAGGACAGTCGGATTGCTCTGCAACACCACCAACAGCTGGAACTGCTCCTGCTGTACCCTCGCACAAGACCGCTAGAGTCGTGGCAGTGTTGTCGTCGCCAATACCAACGAAAACACGACCCGCGAATCCTTTCAGAGTTCCTTCTGGCTCTGCTGTTGTCTCGACGGTTGCGTTTGTACCAGTCAGAGGTCCACCACCCAGACCCGTTGCATAGGTATAATTTTCGGTATCGGAAATACCTAATTCTAATGCTTCTAGGTCAGAACCAAATTCGTTCTCTTCTAGAAATTCAGCTTGCTGACCCCGGTTGATAGAACCCACGTAGGTTTGAGCTTCAGACTGACGGGCTTTATTTGCTTGGTTCAAGAAAGAAGGCAGAGCGATCGCAGACAGAATACCAATGATGATGATAACGACGAGAAGCTCGATGAGGGTGAAACCTTGATCTTTCTTCTTGTTAACCAGATGCTGAAGGAATTTTGCTTTGAGTTCGGTCTTCATAGAATGTTTCTCCTTAGAGTTGCGGGATACTGGATTTCTAACTCCTGGATATAACTTGCCCATCTCCGACAAATTTCATATCACATCTCTCCAAAAATTTTTCGGCTCTGCCCTCCACGGCTTGATCAGCCAATTTTTCCAGCCAGTTCCGTCTCACTATGCCGTCTTCCATTGGCTTCCGCATTGCCGATCTCTCGCTTCGCACTGTGCAGATGTTCCTGTTTTGAGGTAGCGTGTATCCAGGAATACAGACTCCGCTGATTTTCTCTCATTGCCAGATGCGGGATTTCAGATGGTATGATGGCGAAATTACCTAAATCAACCGATCGTTGAACTCTCTCTGGGAGGAGTGACCTGAACTGCTAACACGCGAAAAATTTCCCGCCCATTTATGTACCCTCGATAACGGGTTGACGGTTATTCATCATCGTCTGCCGGGGTCTCCAGTTGTAGCCGTTGATGTCTGGGTTAAAGCTGGAGCGATCGCCGAACCAGACCCTTGGTTTGGGATGGCTCACTTTTTAGAGCATATGATCTTTAAAGGCACCGACCAGCTTCCACCCGGTTGTTTCGACCAGGTGATTGAAAATCGAGGCGGTGTCACCAATGCGGCAACTAGCCATGATTATGCTCACTACTACATCACCACGACCACTGACCACCTCGACGAAACGCTACCTTATTTGGCTGAGCTATTGGTGAATGCGGCGATCCCCGATGATGAGTTTTACCGGGAACGCGACGTCGTTCTTGAAGAGATTCGCCAGTCTCAAGACGATCCCGACTGGGTTGCATTCCAAGCGTTGATGGAGAGCACTTATCAACGGCATCCCTATGGTCGCCCTGTGTTGGGAACTGAAGACCAGCTTCTAGAGCGATCGCCCGACGAGATGCGCCTATTCCATCGGGCACATTACCAACCCTGCAATATGACAGTGGTAGTGGTAGGCGACATTGATCAAGCATTGACATTAGATCTGGTAAATAAAGCGTTTAGCCAATTTTCACCGCCGCCGCAGTGTCCCTTGGCAGATTTTCATCCAGAGCTGCCTGTGGATACGATTCGTCGTCAAGAGCTTTTTCTGCCTCGCATCGATCAAGCACGGCTATTAATGGCATGGGTAGGGACAGGGATCGATCAGTTGAGAAACGCCTACGGGCTTGATTTACTCTCGATTGTTTTAGCAGGGGGGCGATCATCTCAGCTCGTTCGAGAATTGCGAGAAGAACGTCAGCTTGTTCAGGGAATTGGCAGCAATTTTTCGCTTCAGCGCGATTCTAGCCTGCTGACGATTAGCGCGTGGCTAGATCCACAGCATGTTGCGCAGGTTGAAACCATTATTTGCGATCGCCTTGCTGATTTAGCAAATAGCCCACTATCCTCGGCAGAGCTTAACCGATGTCAACGGCTTTTGTGCAATGACTATGCCTTCTCGACCGAAACATCGAGCCAACTGGCAGGTCTATATGGGTATTACAACACCATCGCGCAAGCGGAAATGTCCGTTAAGTACCCAGAACAAATTCGTAGCTTTCGAGTCCATGAATTGCAGCAGTTAGCGCATCGGTTTCTGTCTCCTGAGCGATATGTAGCGACTGTCCTTAATCCCTTCTAGAGTAGTAGGGGGTAGATCCTTCGGCCTATACACCTGGGCTGAGGTGACGGGCGATCGCATCAAGCTGATTCCTCTCAGTTTGGCAATTATTTTCCTTCATGACTTAAATATCCACTATTCGACACCCTTTTTATTAGACCTATGACTGTGAAATCGAGCGTGGCGCATTCTCTCCAAAATCGAACCATTCATCGCGCCGTGCTGAGCAACGGGATAGTCGTGTTAGCTGTTGAAAACCCCGCCGCAGACATCGTTGCTGCTCGACTATTAGTACGGTGCGGTAGCCGATGCGAAGCCCCTCACCAAGCCGGAATTTCTCATCTGCTGTCCGCAGTTCTGACCAAAGGAACGGATCGCCTCTCGTCGCAGGAGATCGCTGAGCGGGTCGAATCCGTAGGCGCGAGCATGGGAGCTGATTCGGCATCTGATTATTGCCTCATGAGTCTAAAAACGGTAGCGGCTGATTTTCCAGAAATGCTGCATCTTGCATCAGAAATGCTGCGATCGCCCGCATTCCCAGAGGCAGAAGTAGATCTCGAACGTCGTCTTGCCCTCCACAGCATCCGAGCCATGCAGGAGCAACCATTCACGGTTGCCTATCAGCAGCTTCGTCAGATTTTATACGGGGATCATCCCTATGCCTTGTCGGGCTTAGGGACGGAAGACACAGTTTCCAAACTGACCCGAGACGATTTGTTTGACTATCACCACACGCATTTTCGTCCTGACAATATGGTGATTAGCATTGCAGGGCGGATGATCCCTGACAAGGCGATCGCCTTAGTTGACGAGGTTTTTGGGGATTGGACACCTACGGCTGATCGGATCGATACCACCCTCGCGGATCAGGAAAGTGGGGCGATCGCGCGTATTCCTGTCGTATCTCGCCCCGAACGCGCGGTGATTCTTCAAGATACTCAGCAGGCGATCGTTATGGCGGGATATTTAGCAGCATCCGTCCACGATGATGACTATACGGTGTTGAAATTATTGAGTACTTATTTGGGTAATGGGCTATCGAGCCGACTGTTTGTCGAACTCCGTGAGAAGCGGGGATTGGCCTATGACGTTTCGGCGCTTTATTCAACTCGGCTTGATACGTCTCACTTTGTGACCTATATGGGCACAGCCCCCAACAATGCTGCGATCGCGCTCGATGGCCTCAACCATGAAGTGAAGCGGCTCTGCACTGCATCGTTATCTCCTGATGAGCTACAGGCGTCGAAGAACAAACTTCTAGGACAATACGCCCTTGGCAAACAGACGAATGCTCAACTTGCGCAACTATATGGTTGGTATGAGACTTTAAACTTGGGAATCGAATTCGACCAGACGTTTCAGCAGCAAGTTGCTAACATCAGCGCAGACGAAGCTCAGGATGCCGCATGTCGCTACTTCACAAAGGAACCCTATGTGTCGCTAGTTGGTCCTGCAGATGCAGTTAGCCATTTAGCAACGCCTGCTATCTCTCAATAAGTTTGGGTATAGATTTGGGTGATTTTTCCAGGCGTTTTGAGTTCTCTATCATCCCCACTGGCTAAACGGATGGTTTGCTAGATAGGCGTTGAAATAACGGGGATCATTAGACACTTCTTGCCCGACCCACCCAGGAATCGAAACGGATTGATTTGGGTGGGTAAGTTCGACTTCAGCGAGGATGAGTCCTCGGTTTTCACCCTCAAATTCGTCAACCTCCCAGATTGTGCCTTCAATGCTCAGACGATATCGTGTTTTTTCGATGAGCGGGCGATCGCACAATTCGTCGAGCATGTGTTTAGCATCCTCAACGGGGATCGCATATTCAAATTCACTTCGACTGATGCCTGAGGTCAGTCCTTTGAGGGTCAGATAGCCCATTTCTCCGGCAATTCGTACGCGGACTGTTACGCCTGAGTGCGTAGGAATATAGCCCTGTCGATAGGGAGTGCCGCAAGCGTGCGATCGCCATTCGTCGCCAACGACCAAAAATTTTCGCTCAATTTCTTGTCCCATTTCGACCTCTGATCACGATGATGAAGAGAAGTCAGAGTTTTTATTCAGATATAAAAATGCCTCGACTTCTGCGGTAGTGGGTTGGGCCGCGATCGCGCCAGGTCGGGTCGTGGTCAGCGCTCCGACTGCACTCGCATAGGTCACGGCTTGTCTGGCAGCATTGGGGTCGTCGAGTTGCTGAATGCCTAACTGGCACACCTGATGAATGAAGCCTGCCAAAAAACCATCTCCTGCCCCCGTCGTTTCTTCCACCTCGACTGAAAATGCTGGGATTTTGCCTTCATTGCCCCCTAGGCAATAGGCGCATCCCCGTTCGCCCGCTGTGATCAACACGCCTTCTAGATTCTCAATGCGATGGGTAATGACGCCGGGATCGGTTGTGTCAAACAGCCATTCTGCTTCATCATCAGACAACTTCAAAAAATCAACTTGCTTAACGAGTTCGCGAATGAGCGGCTTTGCCCCATCGGGGTCGGGCCAAAACATGGGTCGCCAGTTGATATCGACCAAAATTTTCATGTAGTGCTGTTCTGCCAGTTCTAATGCCCGATCAATCGCATGTCCCGTGTCTGGATATGCCATTTCAAGCGTGCCAAGCACCAGGAAATCGGCTGATTCAAACAATTCGACAGGCAGTTGATCCGCTTGTAGATGCGTGTCTGCAAATTCAGTGGTCGCGCGATCGCCAAATCCTGAAAACTGGCGATCGCCCTCGGCTGTTCGCACGACATACACCTGCCGAGTCGGGGCGGTGGAATGGTACTGAATTCCGGTACCGTCTACGCCGGTAGTCTCCAGCAGATTCACCAAGGTTTTTCCAGGGTCATCTTCGCCCACACAGCCGATAAAGCCAGACGACGTCCCAAGTTTGACCAAACCACAGGCCACATTAGCAGGCGCACCTCCCGGATAGGGTGTCCAAGATGTAACCTCCTCTAACGATCGTCCAGGCTGATCTGAGATGAGGTCAAACAAAATTTCACCTAGACAAATCACACGAGAATTAGCCACAGCAGTCTCCTTCTTACCCAACCCCAATCTATCAAACCTATCAAAAATTCTTCGCTGAGCGGTTGTCTAACCGCCGATTGCTTCTTCCAACTGGGCTGCAATGCGTTCACCAAATTCTGGATCGCTATTTGCCAACCCTAAAAGCTGGATATATTCTTGCCACGTAAGCCCCGCCTGCTCAATGACTGAAAATGCGTCAGCCTCGATATCGCGTTGAATTCGAATCGATTCAGATTCGGTTTCTGCACCGGATAGTTCTCCCTCCCGCTGCTCAATCAGGGTCTTCACCTCCAGATATGCCTGAACAAACTGATTTACTTTTTCGGATGAAATATCGTCAGCATCAAGGTCTGGACGGTTTGGGGCCATCTCTTCAACTGAGGCTTCAGGATCTATCGAAGATGGCGGCTCGGCTCGGCTAGGAAACGCAGGCACGAAAAAGCCGATAACCACGAGCAGCAGGATGCCAGCGTGCATTCGGGGCCGGACGGAGCGAGTCCAGCGTCTAATGCGTCTAGCAAATTGGCTTAGGAATTGACACAAAACAAAATAAACCATAAAGATTGATTCAAAAATGAACCATGATGTCGTTTCAGGACGGCTCATCCACATTCTTAG
>JBNPEG010000243.1:0-8277 GCA_051117555.1 Elainellaceae cyanobacterium
TAGACGGCTTTTAAAACAAACGCTTACGTCTACCTTGATGAAATGTACTGATTCTGAAACACGTCAGCTTTCTTCTTCCCAGAATGTAGTAAGTAGGTGGGACTAATTAAATATGAGACCTGTGTAGGTTGGGTTGAGGTACGTATAGCCCAAGGGGCATTCAAGAAAGGCGCAGCCTTGCCAAAGGCAATAACCCAACGCCCGCATGGGTTACGCTATCGCTTTAGCGAAGCCATGCCCGAAGGGCTATACCCATCCTACATTTGATTCCACCCACCTACTTAATCAAGGGAGACAAAAGCGTTTCTATGAGCGTAAGACTCAGCAGTAAGCAACGCTTAATATATCAAGCATCCCGAAAATCAATGGTCTATACTTGTCCACCATGCCAGGATTGCTAACAAAACGCTGCTATCAAACTGTTGTCCAGTTCAATCCATACAATATGCTCGATTAGACTCACGACTTGAATTCAACTCAACGACTTATTGCAGTAGACATTCTACAAATTAGAAGATCAAGTCTCTCAATTTGAGATTGTGAGGGCGCGACTGACGGAATCTGACTAACGTTATAACGTTAATCTAAAAACTAATTATTCTCCCGAAAGGCAGATTCAGGGCATGGGTCTGCTATGCCTTTTAGAATCACCAAATCTGTTCTGAAGGCAGATGACGAGTCGCAAAACTTGAGCTATGGCGTATATCACTAGTTCATAGGACGGTTCTACAGGACGGCCCTACATAATGTATAAAAAAGAGCTGGGGATTAGCCCCCATCTCCTATTTGAGTTTTCTCACAATTAATTTTGGACTGATATTTTGGACTGATATAGTATTCAACTTTGGTAACATCCCGAATGTGTTAATCCAACGATGAATTCGCTGAGATAGCAAGAAATGGATGATCTCTAATTAATTCCTAATAGTTAATAATATCGCCTTGATTACTGATAGTTAACTCAACAAACTACGGTAAAGATGCAACAAATTGGACGATGAAAGGGGCGATCGCCACTAATACGAGAATGCGGAATGTGAGTGCTGCAAATTGCTTAAGCTGATTAGACGTCATGGCATTTGTTCTCCTACATCTCCTACAATGTTCAATGTACTTGGCTAAGCCGCGATCGCCTGCTAGCTGCACTTTACGCAAACCAGACTCCACTATAGGAGGACGCGCGCTCTGTGTGTCTGCTATTCAAGAATCTCTTTAGGTTTTGGCTCGATTCCTGAATTAATAGGCAGTCGCACCTGAAAACAGCTTCCATTGCCCAATTGGCTATGAACATTAATTTTGCCACCATGGCGCTGGGCGATCGCCTGAGCAATTGCAAGCCCCAACCCCGTGCCCCCGTGTCGCCGCGATCGCGCTCGGTCAGCTCTCCAAAAGCGATCAAAGATAAACCGCAGTTGGTCTTTCGCAATGCCAATTCCTGTGTCTTCCACCTGAATCAGCGCGGTGCGAGAATTGACCTGGCTTAGCGTGACCATGACCTTGCCACCTTCTGGCGTATATTGAATGGCGTTATGAACCAAATTTGAGAATAATCGATAGAGCTGTCCGCGATCGCCGGGGGTGATGGCTGTTACGCGACACTGACAGGTCAGCGCGATCGACTTAGCCTGGGCAGACGGGTCTAACAGTTCAACGACATCGTGTAACACCTCAGGCAGCAGTATCGGCTTTTGTTGAATCTTAGCGACCCCAGGCACATCGGCACGAGCTAAAAACAGCAAATCATCGGCGAGCTGGCTCATCTGGTTGGTGGCGCTGGCGATCGCCGTCAGTTTTCGTGCATCTTTCGGATGAATGCGCTCTGGGTGATTGCGAATCACATCAACGGAGGTCTTAATCGCCGTCAATGGGCTTCGTAGCTCATGGGATGCATCTGCGGTAAATTGCTTAAGCTGCTCAAAGCTGGTTTCAACTGGTTCTAACGATCGTCGAGTGAGCCAAAGCCCTCCTACTCCCACTCCCACCAGGGCGATCGCCCCACCCATGCCAAGCCCCCAAATCAGTTGCGCCTGAACGGTTTCGATATCCTGTACCGATTGGCTTGCCCGCACATAACCTTCCAAAATCGGCTGATCTATCCCTGGACCGTCTTGAAACACCGACACCGTATAGACTCTCACCTGAGTTTGTTCAGCCGAGGTGGTCAGCAGCATATGAGCGCCAATCGTTGGCGACTGGCTCAATTCAATCGTGCCTCGATGGGCAAGCAGACGCCCATCTGCATTAAACCATTCCAGGCTTTGGCGATCGCGATTGAAAATATCACGCCACGGCACCTCATTGACGCCATCCAAATACTCATCCCCGGTTGACTCGATCTCAGCCAGTACAGGCGTCGCTGACTGAGCAAGGGTGAGTAACTTCTTATCGAGCTGACGATGCAGGCTCCGGATAAAGAAGCCATAAACCCCTGTTCCAAACACGGCAAGGATGGCTGCCATCACCATCAACTGGGAAAATAACAAACGGTTACGCAAGTTGCGAAACATTGTCCTGTTATTGGTATCGGGCATTATCAAACTCTCTTATGGCTCAGGCTTAAGACGATACCCTAAGCCATAGACGGTTTCGATCAAATTAGGAGCCCCAACCGACTCCAATTTCTGCCGCAAGCCTCGAATATGCGCTTTAACGGTCGTCTCTTCAGGCAGTTCTTCAAACGACCAAAGATGCTCAAGGATCTGAGCGCGACTAAAGACACGACGACCATGCCTCAAGAAAAACTCTAGGAGGCTATATTCTTTGGGGCTGAGTTGGAGGGGGCGATCGCCATATGAAACCTCACAGGTGCTAGGGTCAAGGCGCAAGTTGCCCCAGCTTAGAACCGGGGGCAACACGTCAGTGCCTCGCCGCAGTAATGCCCGAATCCGGGCGGATAATTCCTTTAAATCAAATGGCTTGACTACGTAATCATCAGCTCCAGCATCTAAGCCAAGCACCCGATCATCTACTGTGTCACGTGCTGTCAACATCAAGACAGGGATTCCGTATCCCGCCGCTCGGATTCGCTTACAGAGCGTAATGCCATCAACCTGAGGCAGCATGATATCCAGCAGAATGAGATCGTAGCTAAACGCCCCAATTAAATCCCAAGCAGTTTCACCATCGTGAGCAATTTCAACGATGTAATACTGATCGGTTAAATCTTCTGCCAAGGCGTCGGTGATGCGTTCATCATCCTCCACCAATAAAACTCTCATGCTCCACTCCGCCTCTTGGATTACTGGAAGCCTGATTTTGCAAGTTTGAACGTAGTCAATCATATTGGCTTTGTTTTGAGAATCCAACCCTGAGCCGAAAGATCTTAGCCTGGCACCCTAGTACAAGATGGCGGAAGTTTCATACCCGTAGTGTGAGCGTCTCGCTCACGTCGCGGGCAAGATGCCCGCACTTAAATGGTTGGCTTATTGTTGCCAACCAGTCCTAGTCTGTGAATCCGAAATCGCTAGCGGAGTCGGGCGGAGCCGTAATCTCGGGGCTATACATCCAAAATCGAGCATTGATATTTCTTGAGGCTACCCGTACCCCGTATTCTCCCAATTTAGGCAGAGGCTAACCCGTGATGAATGTCTTGAGGCATATTGCTTTGACACGGGATAAACGAACCGAGTGACGCGCTAATGTCGTCTCGAATGGTATAGACTGCGCCAGTCACATAATGTGCCGTATCGGAGGCTAGAAACTGGCAAAGATTCGTAACATCTTGAGGGTTGATTCCAAATTCAGAGGCGATCGCCCCTTCAATTTGACCTCGATACGCTGCCTCTCGATCCGCCCAAGCCATGCTAGGAAACCGCGAGCAGATGAAGTTTGCACGAACTCCTGCGTCGTCATGTTCCCTGGCAAACCCTTGAACTAAGCCATTTAGCCAAGCTTTCATCGCAACTTCGTGGGGGGCATGGTGCAGAAACGCGACGGTGCAAAGCTCTGAATAGACGGTTAGCAGGCTGCCAGAAGTTTGCCGCAAATAAGGCAGAGCGTAGTGGCTGATGAGAAACGTTGATTGCAAGATGGTGTGCGTCCACTCCGCATTTGCAAGCGGGCTCCCTTCCGTCAACATGACTGACGGATAAGCTTCGATGCTGGCAAGCAGCATATCGAGATGCCCGTATCGGTCAACAGCCGTTTGCACACAGTTGAGTGCGTGAGCTTCCTGGGTCAAATCGCCATCATAAAGCGTGGCGTGCAAGCCTTGCTCACAGATCGTATGAACAACACTCCCTGCCAAACTTTGGGCCGAGCCGCCAACGACGACCTTGGCACCTTGACGTGCCATCGCTTGAGCAATGTCTGCACCAATTGCCGTTTCGCCATCGGTGATGATGATCACCTTATCGGCTAATTGTGATTTCACGATATGCCCTCCTTTGAGACGTCCATTTACATCTCATATTTCTAGGATTTAGAATCAAATCGCTCAGCGCGCCATAGATAGGTCACCTGGAATCAGTCTGATGGCTGATGGACTCGCATTATGGTGCGATCGCCACAGCGCAAATCAGTGCGATTCATCCTACATTTGAGGGTAAAGAGAGAAAGTAAAAAATCCGATAGTGTCCACCGCTCACACACAATTCACAAGCGATTTAGGATCGCTATAGTTAGGTAGGGAAATCCGAACTCATCAGTCGGGAACGCCTACTGATTAGAATAGAGGCGATCGCTCACTATTAAGAATTGAGGGCACGCCCCACATCATTTCTACATCTGTCTATCAGCACCCAAAAAGCTTATGACGACGATTCTAGAACAGGGCAACATCAGTATTCATACTGAGAACATTTTTCCGATTATCAAGAAGTGGCTTTATTCAGATCACGAAATTTTCCTCCGAGAGCTGATTTCTAACGCTGTTGATGCGATTAAAAAGCTCAGCATGGTGTCTCGCTCTGGCGAGTTCTCTGGGGCGATGAGTGATCCTGAGATTAATATTTCTATCAACAAAGAGAATAAGACGCTGTCGGTCTCTGACAACGGTATCGGCATGACAGCCGATGAGGTTAAGCGTTATATCAACCAAGTTGCATTTTCTAGTGCGGAAGAGTTTGTCCAGAAGTATCAAGGTAATGCTAACGATCCAATCATTGGGCATTTTGGTCTAGGCTTTTACTCGTCATTTATGGTGGCCAAACAGGTCGATATCGACACGCTGTCCTATAAAGACGATGCTCAGGCTGTTCACTGGAGCTGTGATGGCACCACTCAATTTGCACTCAGCGAATCTACTCGGGGCGATCGCGGCACCACTGTAACCCTGACGCTGCAAGATGAGGAACTAGACTATCTAGAGCCTGAGCGCATCAAGCAGCTCGTGCACACCTACTGCGACTTCATGCCCTATCCCATTAAGCTGGACGGGGAGCAAATCAATCGGCAAAAGGCTCTGTGGAAAGAGTCGCCCAATAGCTTAAGCGATGACGACTATTTAGAGTTCTATCGCTATCTCTATCCGTTTCAAGAAGACCCGCTTTTGTGGGTGCACTTAAATACCGATTATCCATTTGTCGTCAACGGCATTCTTTACTTTCCCAAGCTCAAACCCGACATCGACGTGACCAAGGGGCACATCAAGCTGTTCTGCAATCAGGTCTTTGTCAGTGACAACTGTGAAGAAGTCATTCCTCGCTTTTTATTGCCTTTGCGAGGCGTAATCGATAGCGTTGATATTCCTCTCAACGTTTCTCGTAGCTTTTTGCAGAACGATCGCACGGTTCGCAAAATTGCTGATTATATCGCCAAGAAAGTGGGCGATCGCCTCAAAGAGCTGTATCGCGACGATCGGGCTAAATATATCCAGTGTTGGCAAGACCTGGGAACGTTCGTCAAATTCGGTTCGCTCAACGACGATAAATTCAAAAAGCAGGTCGAAGATATTCTCATCTTCCGCACGACTGCTAATCTTGGCAAAACCGACCAGGCAGCTAAGGTCGAAGTGCAATCGGATGAGGGAGATGCATGGGAAATGGTAGCCTCCGAGGCATCCGACGCAACCGATGAGAATGGGTTCTACTATACGACGCTCAGCGAGTATCTAGAACGCAATAAAGAACGCCATGAAAATCGAATTTTTTATTGCACAGAGCCATCCGCGCAGGCGACCTATGTAGAATTATTCAAAAATCAGGGCTTAGAAGTGCTCTACATGGATTCGTTCATTGATACTCACTTTGTGAGCTTCCTAGAGCGGGAGTATGCCGATGTTCGATTTTCACGCGTAGATGCTGAGCTTGACGATACGCTGGTCAATAAAGACCAGGATAAAGAAATTGTCGATCCAGCCACGAATAAGACTCGGAGTGACCAGATTAAAGAACTGTTTGAGAAGGCGCTCAATAAACCAACGGTTAATATCCGCGCTGAATCTCTCAAATCGGACGACGCCTCGACGCCCCCTGCCATCGTGTTATTACCAGAAGCGATGCGTCGTCTCCGCGATATGACTGCGATGCTTCAGCAACAGTCTGCCGAATTCCCTGACGAACACATTCTGCTGGTTAATACCTCTCATCCGCTGGTTCAAAATTTACTAGAGCTTAATCAGGGGGCGATCGTCGTGGGCGGTGGCGAGTCTCCATCTGCAAAACTTGCCACGATGCTCTGCAATCATATCTACGATCTCGCGCTCATGGCTCAAAAGAGCTTTACCGCGAATGATATGAAAGCCTTTGTTGAGCGGTCGAATCAGGTATTAACCGAGCTGACGGATAAGTAGAGCAGATTCGAAGACCCTGCTGCTATTCAAATCTGCTCACGTTTCGTCTATAATCATAGACTGTGCTATTTTTAGAAAGCTCAACCCGGTAAATGCTATGGCTCGTAAGTGTCAACTGACTGGCAAAAAGGCAAATAACGCCTACGCGGTATCTCACTCCCACCGCCGGACTAAGAAATTGCAGCACGCCAATATCCAGACGAAGCGAGTCTGGTGGCCCCAAGGAAATCGATGGGTGACGCTGCGTTTGTCGACCAAGGCAATCAAAACCCTAAATACAAAGGGCATCGCAGCGATGGCAAAAGAAGCCGGCATCAATCTCAACAAAGTGTAGCCTAGACGCGGTCTACTCTTGCAGGATTCAACTTTTTACCTGATTTGGCTGAGTTTGGGAGCCAGAAGAGTCATATTTCTTCTGGCTCCTTTTCGTAATCTTGCACAGATTTGGTGTTAAGACAGGTAGTCTCGATGAAACATTCCTGCGTATGATAAGCACAATGTTTTAACCAAGCTGAGCTAGGGATTGGCTGTGTTTCAGAAAATCACTCACGAGGTGTTACCACCTGTCTTCTTTTCCCATCTTCTTAGCCTCGAAATTAATCGTCACGATTTTAAGAAATATCCCCCAGTACTGATCTACCAGTTTGGAAAAGTTGGATCGTCTACTGTTCGTAAATCGCTCCGGCAGTCTGCTTTACCCAATCCGATTTATCAAGTTCATAGTCTTTCTGATGCAGGCATCCAACGATATGAGGCAAAACGTCAGCAATTTCCTCAGTCTCGTTATATCGCTGAATGTCTTGCCATCAGCAAATCTCTGAGGCATAAGCTTGATAGTCTAAACACTGATGGCGTTCCGCTACGAATTATTACGCTGACTCGCGAACCGATTGCTCTACTCATTTCATCATTCTTCGAAGCTCAGTCAGATCGACTTTCGAGTACTCCAGGCGATGACAATCATCTGGTTTTAGAGGAAATAATGAAGAAGATTCGCCGTCAGTTAAAGCGATTTGATGAATCATCGAATCGAGTCTGTACCTGGTTTGATCGAGAACTCAACGCCACATTTGGCATCGATATTTTTGCTCACCCCTTTTCTCCAGAGATGGGCTATCAGGTTATTCGCCAGGGCAATATCGAACTTCTTCTCTTGCGCTTAGAAGATCTAAACCGATGCGGTGGCCAGGTTTTGGCTGACTTTCTTCAGCTCGATCAGCCCCTTTCATTGATTTCGGTTAACCAGCGAGACAAGAAGGAGTTCGCAGACCTCTATCAAACCCTCAAAGAAACGATTCAGATCCCCAAACGCATTTGCCGTCCAATTTATGCCTCTCGGTATGCAACTCACTTTTACAGCGATGCGGAACGAGACGCGTTTATCGATCGGTGGTCTGAGGGGTTGGAGGCTGTCGCCAACTAGGATCGTGGATTAAATAAGCTGTAATTCCACCTTCTGCATCTGTAAGCTAGAGAAGTAGACGATGAGCCGGAAAACCAATGCGCCCCTACCCTGCTCCCATTGAAGCTCAAATGCAACGGTACTA
>JBNPEG010000100.1:0-8264 GCA_051117555.1 Elainellaceae cyanobacterium
CCCTGATTCAAGACCTAGCGAATTCTCCCTGAGTCAATCACTTAAAGTGTGGCTAGAAAACACATAAATGCGCTGAGTCTCTAACGAATTGCACACATCTGAAGGTTGAATCCGATTGGGGTTGGGCGATCGCTCAAGGTAGAAAATCTGGCGATCGAGCTGCACTTTCAAATTCGTCATCGGATCGCAGCCGGGAGACACTAAAAACTCTAGCTGCTGCACAAACGACCAGCTTGCAACTTCGTCTAAGATCTGGGCGATCGCCTTCACATGGGGATGATCGGGGTGTTTATACCAATCGGGTGAGACTCCCTCAGACTGATCAAACCCCAAATGAAAGGTGAGCGATGAGCGACCAAATAGGGCGATCGCCACAGGACGCGCCTCTTCTTGCAGCAGTAGATGATGTTGCTTGGCAAGGTGGCGAAGCTTCTCGAGGCGATCGTAATGCTGTTTCACCAAATGAACTTCGTCATGCCACTGAATCGCAACCGTAACCAAATACGTTTGCAGCAGCATGTGTCCAAGCTTTTGGGCTTTGGCAGCCAGATAAGCGGCATTATGCGACGTGGCCTCGATCAGTAACGGGACGCGATCGACCATTTCTAACCCGTAGCCCTTTAGCCCCGCAATCTTTCGGGGATTATTCGTGATTAGACAAAACCTTTTCACGCCCAAATCGTTCAAAATTTGGGCTCCCATTCCATAATTGCGCTGATCCGCCGGAAACCCCAACCGCTCATTCGCCGCCACCGTATCTAAGCCCATATCTTGCAGTGCATAGGCTTTGAGCTTGTTGATCAGCCCAATACCACGCCCCTCTTGCCGCAAGTAAACGACCACTCCTGCGCCCGCATTCTCAATCATCTTGAGCGCAGACTGGAGCTGACCTCGGCAATCACAGCGAAGAGAGCCCAGTGAATCACCTGTCAAACATTCGGAGTGAACTCGAACCAGCACAGAGCGGTCTTTAAATGTGGATGGATCGCCTTTTACGATGGCAACGTGCTCAGAATTATCGAGCAAATTACGATACGCATAAATTTGAAACTGACCAAATAAGCTCGGCAATTCAGCAACCGTTTCTCGATGGATAAACCGTTCGTGCTGGAGCCGATAGCTGATCAAATCGGCAATGCTGATCAGCCTCAAATCATGAGTTTGGGCATAGTGAACCAATTCTGGCAGCCGCGCCATCGAGCCATCGGGGTTCTGAATCTCGCAGATGACCGATGCCGGATAAAGCCCGGCAAGCCGAGCTAAGTCAACTCCGGCTTCGGTGTGTCCGGCGCGTTTAAGCACCCCTCCCGCTTTAGCACGAAGCGGAAAGATATGGCCGGGGCGACGCAAATCATCGGGCTTCGTGGCAGGATTGATGGCAATTTGAATCGTCCGGGCGCGATCGTCGGCAGAAATGCCGGTGGTGACTCCCAAGTGGCGCGCTGCATCAATGCTGACCGTAAAGGCCGTCTGTTCGCTCTCGTCTGTCTTGTTGCTGACCATTAGGGGCAGGTCAAGCTCATCGAGGCGATCGCCCGTCATTGCCAAGCAGATTAACCCGCGAGCCTCGACCGCCATAAAGTTAATCATTTCGGGGGTCGCAAATTGAGCAGCGCAAATGACGTCCCCTTCATTTTCTCGATGTTCATCATCAACCACGACGATGGAGCGCCCCGCGTTCAGCTCAGCGAGCGCCTCTTCGATCGAATCAAATTCAAAATCGAGAGCTGGCGATGAATGAATGCTTTCGTCATGCAGCGGTTCCACAGGACTCTTTCCACCTAATGAACGTTAATTATTCTAAAGTTGCGTTACTTTTATTGTAGCGATCGCAGATTATCGAATAGCGGCATCGTACGGCTGATTTACTGATTTTTCAACCGTCTGGCCGTCTCAGACAACCGAGAGACCGTCTTTATCGAACCATTCAGGTTTTCGGCGTGCCATTCATAGGAATAGACTCCCCGAAATGAGGATTTTGGTACTAAAATGCACCTTTTAGAGAGGTGTTATTGTGCAGTCTTGAGCCCCTGCATGACTCTCGTCAGATAGTTAATCTTGAAACTATTATGGTTCAACATCATGGGTGATTTGACACGCATTCCAGTCGGCATTATTGGCGCGTCTGGCTATGGCGGGGTGCAGTTAGTTCGACTATTGCTTGCTCATCCAGCCGTAGAGCTGGTTTATCTCGGCGGTGAAAGCAGCGCCGGAAGTAGTTTTTCCGATATTTATCCCCATCTCGGCCATTGCACCGACCTCATGGTTGAAGCAATTGATCTAGACGACATTGCAGCGCGGTGTCAGGTCGTTTTCTTATCGTTGCCCAACGGATTGGCGTGTCAAATCGCTCCCGTTTTATTAGAAAAAGGCTGCAACGTATTGGATTTGTCGGCAGACTATCGGTTTAGCGACCTTGAAACCTATGAAACATGGTATGGCAAAGATCGGACTGACAACGATGTCGTGCAACGTGCCGTGTATGGGTTGCCTGAACTGTATCGCAGCCGCATTGCAGATGCTCAATTGATTGGGTGTCCGGGGTGCTATCCTACGGCCAGTTTGTTGGCGCTGTCTCCCCTGATGAAGCAAGGGTTAATTATTCCTGAAACTGCCATCATTGACGCAAAATCTGGCACGTCTGGCGGAGGACGGCAAGCTAAAACCCATCTGCTGCTTGCAGAAGCAGATAATTCTCTAGGCCCTTACGGAGTGGGTCGCCATCGCCATACCCCCGAAATCGAGCAGATTTGTAGTGACCTGGCAGGCCATGATGTGCTCGTTCAATTTACGCCCCATCTTATTCCGATGGTGAGGGGGATTCTTGCAACTGTCTACGCCACACTGCGCGATCCGGGGCTGGTTCGCGATGATTTGCTGACGATTTACCAGGCATTTTATCGGTCGTCCCCGTGGGTCAAAATATTGCCGAATGGCGTTTATCCCCAAACAAAATGGGCGTGCGGCACTAATCTCTGCTACATCGGCATTGAGGTTGACCCCCGGACGGGGCGCGTGATTGTGATTTCGGCAATAGACAATTTGATGAAGGGGCAAGCTGGGCAAGCCGTGCAATGTCTCAATTTGATGATGGGATGGGATGAAACGATGGGATTGCCTCAGCTCAGCTTTTATCCATAGATTCGATTTTGCTGATTCATGGGCACATAAAAAGGGACGTGGAACGCCACGTCCCTGTAGGCTAAACCATTTGAATTATGCAGCGGTTGTTTCTATCGGAGCGTCGCCTTCTGCGCGCTTGCGAAGCAGCTCAGTAATCGATGCCTTCTCAAGTAGACCAACCAGAACGCCATTGTCTTTCGTGACTGCCAGGGCAGACAGTTGCTCGTCTTCTAGCATGCCGATGACATCTAGCAGTGGCTTGTCTGATGAGACGGTTTTAATCTGCTCGGCAGGCTGCATCACATCACGAACGTTGACAGTCCACCAGTCGTTGGTCGGGATGTTTTTCATAGCGTTGACTTCGATTTCGCCAATGACTTTGTTCTCGTCGTCGACGACCAAATATTTCCGCCAATTCATGTCGCTGCCGATGATGTGGTTATTTGCTAATTCTCTCAGTGACAGATCAGCAGACACCATGGGGCTATTCGGATATACTGCATCAGCAGCCGTTAGACCACTCAGTTGCTCCTGAATTGCGGCAGACTGAGCCGATCGCCCCGCATTTTGCAGCAGGAACCAGCCGATTAGCAATGTCCAAATACTACCAATCGGTTGCAGACCAATCAGGGTGCTAAATCCAAACACAGAATCTAGCCCTAACACAATGCCGACCCATCCAAAAAATTGTCCGACTCGGCTGGCGAATGCAATTCCGCGATAGGGCTTCCCCGTTATCTTCCACACGATAGACTTGAGCACGTTGCCGCCGTCGAGGGGCAATCCGGGAATGAGATTAAATGCACCCAGCGCTAGGTTGATGTAAGCCAGCAGAGCGACGACTGCTGCGAGTGGCCCTGAGAGGCCCGCAAACGTGCTCACTATAAAAAATGCGCCAAATAGCGCGAAGCTAACCACCGGGCCAGCGATCGCCACTAAAAATGACTGTAATGGCGTCTTCGATTCTTCTCCCAGGCTTGCGAGGCCGCCGAAGATGAACAGCGTGATGGACTTAACCTCAATTCCCTGACTCATCGCCACGACACTATGCCCCAGCTCATGAGCCAGCACTGACGCAAATAGCATCAATGCCGTCACCATTCCCAACAGCCAGGGAAGGGCTCCAGTGAGTTGTGGAAACTGGGCTAAGTCGCTGCCATAGACAAACGTCACTAACCCAAACACAATGAACCAGGAGGGATTGATATAAAACGGAATCCCAAATAAATTTCCAACACGAATGTTGCCGTTCATAAGGCGACCTCTAAATCGTTCGATTTTGAATTCAGAGTGGATAACACCATTCCATAGAGATGAACTGATATTAATCTCACTGCTATTAGTTTCACTGTAACGAAATGTTAACGATGGATTAATCGGTTTAAGGCCGTAAAAGCCGAATCACAGCATTCGGTTATACGCAAAATCAGGAACATTTCCGCTCCCGTTTGACACGCCAAATCGGGTAAAAGGCTGTCAGAATATCCACCAACTAATCAGCGTCAAACTTAACACCCCGATCGGAACACTGGCGGCTGTCCGCGAAGCGTCCCGCAGGGTAGCCGCGCCTATACGCACAAAGTCGGCCTACGCCGATTGCTTGAACCCGCGTTTCGCAAGCGACATCAATGTGCAGCATGCCTGAGGCAAGGCGGCTTTTCCTGTGTAGCAGCGATTTACTCTGCAAAAAGCCGCAAAGCGTTTATAACCGCCATACACCAAAGATTTGTCAGTCTGTCGCTACATTAATCCTATCATTGCCGGGATCGACGCAGGCGTTTAATCTGAAACACCGCAAATCCTGACAGCAAGATGACAATAATGTCAACCGAAAGAATCAGCCGAGCCGACCGGGCATATGCCTCCGCGTCACTACATGCAACGCCTTCTTCCGGGAAACACAGGAAAAAATTAATAACAAGCCAAGGCAGTGTCCCGAAGACCCAAAAAACTGCCAGCACGAGAAACACAACCAAAGGAATGATGAATTTTAAGTGGGTGCTAGAGAGGGCACGAAGCCCCGATTTTGCGATTTCGGAGAGAGTAACGCGCTTTGTTCGTCTTCTAGCCATTGAATATTGCCCAATTGTCTTGATGATTGAATTACGAAATCAGGGGTGGTGCGTTACAGCTACGCCTAACAGCACCCTACAGCGTATCGCAATTGAAAATTGCCATAATTTATCGCTGATGTGTCTATCGCTGAAGTTTATCGCTGAAGTTTATCGCTGAATGCATTGATCGTTGACCCCACTAACTCCTATAGGACGATGCAGCATTGACCCTAGACGGCACGTGATGACTCGTATCAACGGGTTGGGGGGCGGTTTGGGAAACGCCTTCAACCACCCATCGAGGCTGAGAGGCGTGAATTCGAGAGACGACTTCATAATTGATCGTTCCCATCCATGAGGCAAGCTGTTCGGCGCTGATCCGTTCGTCGCCATCGCTGCCGAGGAGAGTTGCCACCGTGCCCACCTGCACGCCTGGAATATCAGTGACATCAACCATCGTCATATTCATGCAAATTCGTCCGCAGACGCGAGCACGCATCCCGTTGATCAAGACGTAGCTTAGATTAGAGAGACGACGATCGTATCCTTCGTAATATCCCAGGGGTAGGATGGCGATCGCCATAGAATGAGTGGCTCGAAAGGTACGCCCATAGCCGATATACCCCCCGGCAGGAACCGTTTTCACCTGAGCTATCCGCGCCCGCCACGACAAGACGGGTTGAAGAGTTGGGATAAAGGCATCAGGGCGATCGCTCGCGGTTTGCAAGACGGTGGCATAGGTTTCGGTGGAAGGCCATAGCCCATAGGCGGCGATGCCAACTCGCACCAGCGATCCGTGAGCTTCAGACCAGAGAATGGTGGCCGCAGAATTGGCTGAATGCACCATCGGCACGTCAAACCCAGCATTTTGAAACGCCTGACGTGCCTCATTAAGTAGCTGGAGCTGTTGGCGAGCAAATCGATGGTCAGTCGTGTCTTCAATATCAGCGTAGTGAGTCGCAATTCCCTCCAAGACAATGCCGTCAAGCTCTTGAACGAGTTTGGCAAGGTCTAATGCTTCTTTTAGGGGCAACCCCTGGCGATGGGCACCCGTCTCAACCTTGAGATGTACCGGAATTTGATATCCGACCTGCTGCCCCGCCTGAGATAACGCCTTTGCCACTGAGGCATCGTAGAGGACGAGGCGAGCCTTTGCCTCGGCGACCTGCTGCGCCTGAGCGACCGAGACATTGCCGCAAATGTAGATCGGAGCGTCAATTCCAGCTTGGCGCAGGGCCGTCGCTTCGTAGGCAAAATTAACAATCAGCCAGTCTGCACCTGCCGCTAAGTATTCCTTAGCGCAGGGAATCAGCCCATGACCAAAGGCGTCAGCTTTGACGACTATGCCAAGCTTTACCTCTGCCCCAATCCGATGCCTCAACATCGCCACATTGGACTGAATCGCAGACCGTGAAATCTCGCACCACGAAGACTCATGCTGAACTGTCGGAACCAATGCGTGATCCATAACCCCTCTCGCCACATTTTTTCCAACAGTCTAGAGCAACTTTGAAATTTGACAACCGTTCGCCTGATATAGTAGCCGCCACAGTTCTTAGTGCGGTTGCACGCCAGATAGCTCCCCCAGCTTTGGTTTTAGTCAGGATTCATGTCTTAAGCTATCTGGCTAACGCTATATTTACCAATGTTTAGTCAGCCGCATTGATCCCATTCAGTAGACAATAGAGAATCAGTTAACCCGTTATACCAAATCCGTTTTCCAAAACCCTTATTTACAACGAGATACTCGTACGGGCGAACGACCGTTCGCCCGTACAAATTGGAGTCATTTAGACAGGACTCGGTATTATCCCTATTTCCGATTTTGGATTTTGGATTTGTAGCCCCAGGGGTGGGGTTTCCAATTTGTATCTGTCAATCTAATTTGCAGACTAATTTGCAGAATTGGTATTAACCTAGCGTGCGCGCACAATCGCAGCTTTTCTTAACTCTCTCCGATCGCCTGCCATGTTTAACCTTCTTGTCCCCATTCTCATCGCCCAAACCCCGCCTGCACCGACTCCGGTCGAGGTGGTACGCCCGCAGACGATTCGACCATTGCCGGGTGAGATAGATTCCATTCCCATGTTCAACAGCAACAGCCCCGAACTTGTGCAAACGGAGGGCATTTTGCTATCGACGTTTCCACCCAATGGGATGCAATCTCCGTCTGCCCACCTCAATTTTGGCTTTGACGGTCGATTTGACGTCTTTGCCCATCACGTCTATCGGGCTCCGTCGGACGATGAGTTAACCAGCTTATATCTGGGAATCATTCTGTACAATCCGGGCGATCGCCCCGTTACGGTCGATATTCTGCAAGCCGCAAGCTATTTGAGCCAACCTGATGCGCCCTTCGTCACGCTGCCCTCTTGGGTCGAAAATCCGCAAGGCGATATCTATGCGGGCCCCGGTAGCCGCGTTATGAGCGATATTCTGCGGGGGCAGCGGCAGTCGGATATTCCGCCGCAAGTCGTGATTTCGCCTAGAGACTATGCCGTTCTGCTCAACGTGCCAATCCCGGTGGCGACTCTCGATCCCCCGTTGAATGGGCGATCGACTTTCATGCGGGTCAGGAGCACCAATCCCGTCTATGCGGCGAGTCTGGCGATGCGGGCACGGCTGGATGAAGCCGGTAACGAAACGGCTCCGGCGCTGGATGATTGGGTTAATGTACTCGAATCGGGTGATCTGGCAGGGGCGCGCGATCGCTCCCCGACTCCGCCTGACCAAACAACCGGGCAGGTCATCTATGGTCGGGTTGCAGGCGTTTCTCAAGGGTCGCAGTGGCAAACCCAACTGGTCGATACTCCCGAACCAGCAGACCGCGATTCGATGGTGCTCACCATTCCTGATCCAGGAGACAGAATCTCGTATGGCATCAGCACTTTACTAGCAGGCCAGATGGGCACGGGGCAAATTCAGAGTGCGCCGATGCTAGTGCGCTACCCGGATACGGCCTATCAAGCCCACGGCAACTATGCGGTGGAATATCGCTTGACGCTGCCGCTCGTCAACCCCACTCGTCAAGACCAGCGGGTGACAGTGGCACTCGAAACCCCCATTAAAGAAGATAATCTTTCTGAA
>JBNPEG010000115.1:0-8243 GCA_051117555.1 Elainellaceae cyanobacterium
CGATCGCTCATGGAACAGGCTAATATTCCAAGTTTTAGGGCGTTAAGCCGCAGCGCCGGGGTATCAGATTGGCAAATTACCCAGCTTCGCTCTGGCAAGATTGCTCAGATGAGAGTCGATGTGCTGATGAAGATTAGCGAGGCTCTACATCTGCCGCTCATGCAATTGCTATCTCAGTTTTTATCCCAGATCCAGGTGTCTGAATATGGATCTGATGGAGTGATTGATCCCGAATCTGAGGCGATCGCCCCATCTGAACCTCAGACCATTCAACCTACTCAGCCGGTTGAATCTATCCACGCTGTTCGACATGAGTATCAGCGGTTGCAAACCCAACTCGAAGCCCAGAGAGAGTCTCTCTGGCAAGAATTTCAGCAATCGAGTCTAGAGATTTTAGAGTCTTGGTTGCTGCAATGGCCCACAGCAGCCCATGCCGCTCAAAAAAATCCTCAGATCCCAGCCAATCGGCTCCTCCCGTTAATGCGTCCGGTGGAGGATTTAATCCAGCAGTGGGGCATAGAGGCGATCGCACCCGTTGGCGCAGAACTTCCCTATGATCCGCATCGCCATCAACTGATGGAGGGGCATGCCTCTCCTGGAGATCTCGTTCGAGTACGCTATGTCGGCTATCGTCAAAGCGATCGCCTCCTCTATCGAGCCAAGGTAAGCCCGTTGAGTTGACTGAGTAAAAATACTTCTTCAGAGTTATAGTTTCAGCAAACTAATTTTGATAAATTTTAACTATAGCGGTTTACAATTGCGTCAAGTTCGGAATGGGGGATTACATCGCTAATCGCGACTCAAAGTACAAAAGTTCTTTGGCTTGCGAAAAGTGGTCCATATCTTTGGAGGATTTTGATGGACACGAATGTTTTGACCCGTGGACAGCTTGAACGCCAACTCTCTCAGCAAATTCAAGCGTTGTATCGAGAACAGCTGAGTCATCAGCCGGGCAAGGTAAGTTGTGAAATCTTTGATCAAAAGATTGCGATTCTCATTGAAGATTCGCTGACTCCAACTGAGCAATTGCTAATGAGAGAGGGTCGGCATGAGCTTCTAGAAGAGGTTAGAACTGACCTAGATGACGTCATTCGACCTAAACTCAAAGCCGTCATTGAAGAAGTCTTGGGTGTCGAGGTTATCGACTTTATGAGCGATGCCACTCCAGCTACAGGGCGAAGTGGAATTATCGCCGTGTTGTCAACAATGCCGGAGTTTCGCGAACCCAAATCTAAGTTAACTAAGCCAGATAAAAGTTCTCTGAACGGCAAGTCGGGATAAGTCTGAATGAAATGAGTCGGAGCACTGATAAGGTTGCTCTGTCGCAGTTATTCTATTGCTTGCCCCGCACGAAGTTCTTATGCAGTAGACATGGCGACGTCGATTGAACAAAAGCAAGCAGAGGGCATTATCTCTGAAAATGTCAAAATTATGTATCACGAGCAGCTTGGGCATGAACCGGGCTTGGTGACCTGTCAGATCTTTGATGACAAACTGGTTATGCTCGTGGAAGGCGCTATCACTCCAGCAGAGAAGCTGTTGCTGCAAGTGGAGCAACGACAGCTTGTCGAGCAAGTTCGTTCACTCTTGGATGTTGCGATTCAGCCCTATTTAAAATCTATTCTGGAACACGTTGTCAATGTTCCCGTGATTGATTTGATGGTCAATACCACGGTTGATACGGAACGCACTGGCAGTATTGCAATTCTGGCTGAAAAGCCGAATATCCAAGGAATTTTGACCCACCGCTACACAGGACACGCTGGTACACAAGGCAAATAGCGGCAGACGGCAGCCTCCAGATCATCAAGCATATAAGGCTTACTCACATAATCATCACATCCATTAAGAAAAATCAGCTCTCGTTCCTCGGATCTGGCAAGAGCAGTTACCGCAATGATGGGAATGCTTTGAGTGATCGCATTCCGCTTGAGCAGATAGATGCAGTCCATACCGCACAGCGTTGGCAATACAATATCTAGCAAGATTAGGTTAGGTTGACAACGAAAAGCCGTGGTTAGTGCTGATTGCCCGTCTGTTTCCGTGATGACAGTGCACTCTAACGATTCTAGGGAATATTGCAATAGCAGCAGGCTATCTTCATCATCATCAACTGCTAAAATTACTGGCTTTTCACACATAATCAACCTTGGCTATCGTTGACTCAATCTACAGATATGTCTGAGACGCGATGGGTAATCCAGTTCTCAGAATCAGCAGAAGAGGCAACTGCAAAGCGGTTGAGTAGCGCCTTAGCGATAGCTGGCTCTTGCGTGTGACTAGGTTGACAATAAAGCCCTCACGTCGGCTCTTGGCAAGGGTGTAACTCTCAAGCTAGCGAAGTCAGAATCAATTCAGAAAATTATTATACAACTCCATACTATAGAATTTTTTCCAACGTTTGTCTCGCGTATGCCAAATTTTAAGCCCGGCAGTTGACTCGATTTTCTAGGGTGGAGAAACGGGGGATGGCGATGGACTCTGCGCTGGAGCAGGCGATTGATTTGTGACGGGTGCCTCAGGACTAGGACTAGGACTAGGACTGGGCGAGGCATTAGGGGTGGGGGATGCTGGCGAGGGCTCTGTGGGAAATGGAGTTTCTTGGGGAGCGTCTTGGGGGGTTTCTTGGGGAGTGTCTTGGGGACTCGGTTGAATTACGGGGGCAGGTTCTCCGACGGGGTTGCCCAAGATGCCTGGGCTGCCATTGTCAAAAACGCCTGCGACACAACCAATCATGACAGTTGCCAGCGTCCCGACAAAGAGAGCCTTCCATCCTAGTTCTGTAATATCTTTCCGGCGGGAAGGAATGAGGGCTGCTGTGCCTCCTACAAAGATGCCGACCGAGGCTAGGTGTGCGAAACCAGAGAGGGCATAGCTCACAATCAGAATCGTGCGATCGCTGACAGCCCCTTCTTGCCCGAGTTGACCCAACGCCTGATAGGACGGAATGGCGGTTTCAAAAAATCTGCGTCCAATCAGCAGGGAGGCTTGCCAGAGTTCTGTCCATTCTAATGAAACGCCCGTTAGCACAGTGAGCGGTAGAAATAGAGCGCCCATGATGTTTTGTAGAGTAATGACCTGGAAAATCTCTCCAACGGGATCGGGCAAGCTCGCTAGCAACCCAAAAAATTGGTTAATTAGAGACACTAGGCCAAGGATGATGATTAGCACGGCGGCGATGCCAACCGCCATTCTGACTCCATCCAATGCTCCGGCGATCGCCGCATCTAGCGGGCCGACTTTCTCAATCACCTCACCCGCGATCGTGCGTTCCTGATCCTCATCTGCCTCAAAATCTTTGAGTGAGTCTTCATTCGGAATACCTTCAGCCGTTAGGGGAATACCCGTTTCAGGAACGAGAATCTTAGACAAAACGAAACAGGCTGGAATTCCGATAATAGAGGCTGAGACCAAATGCGCCAGGATATTAGGAAAAACGGGTCTGAGAAAACTGACATAGATGGCCAGCACGGACGATGCAGAGGTGCCAAAACAGCACGCTAGAATAGCGCACAATTCGCTGCGAGTCATTTTTTCGAGAAACGGCTTGACCACAATCGCCGCTTCGATGCCGACAAAAATATTTGCGGCTCCGCTCAGCGACTCTGCACCACTCAGCCGCATCGTCGAATAGAAGATTTTGGCAAAGAAGACGGTGATTGCCTGAATCACGCCAATGTTATAAAGCAGCGCCATCAATCCGCCAAAAAAAACAACCGTTGGCAACGCCCGAAATGCAAAAATGTAGCCTAGATCAACGGTTGCCGGTCTATCGGGCAAAGGAACGATATTGGAACCGAAGACAAAATTTGCACCGAAATCGGCTGCGTTAAATACGCCATTGAGCAGGTCACTAAAGACCTGGAGGGCGTTTCGAGATCCTGGTACAACAAACACCAAGGCTCCTAATGCAAGCTGCACTAGAATACCGCCAATCATGACGCGCCAAGGAAAATACTTGAAGCGGCGATTTTCGGAAAACAGCCATGCGATCGCACATAATCCGAAAATTCCAGCAAGGGAGATGGCATTAAGGTATGTCATGGAGTTGAAACCGTGTACTTGTGCCTTATACAAAGTCCAGTTTGGAATCCGGAGGTTTCTCACAGGCAGAACTGCAATTCTGGACTTGGATGAGGTTTAAATCGATATTGAATGCGTATTGGTCAACCAGATTTTATACTGTTGATTCCCCTGATGGATATCTGAGAGTAGCGTTTGTTGCTCAAAAGCCTCCATAATGGAGGGTAATGCCGCTTTTTTAATATTCTTTTAATTGTTTATGGATGCGTTTGCTCCGACTCCACCCGAGTGGACTCAATTGGCAGAGCACGCTTACGGGTTTCGTTGCCCCACGTGCAACGAACCGCCAGCTAAGGCTCACCATGTTTGGATCAATCGGCGATCGCCTGTTTATACGCTCGATCACCGTCGGAAGTGGCAAGAATTTTATCAGTGCGAATGTGGTAGAACCTGGTGGGCCTGGAGCAGCGATCGCCCCCCAGCGGATCGCGACGATGCCAGTTCGTCAGAATCGTCAGCCGATGACCGTCAGCGTTGAGCGGTTTGTCAGTCGGTTTGTCAGTCGGTTTGCCTGTCAGTGTCTAATGCCTCAATCTGCTGCTGAATTGCCGCCATATCGGTTTGGAGCTTTTTAAGCGAACGATGTAGCTCTGGCAACCGGGAATGGATTGCTGAGGTTTTTAGCCACTGCCGATGGGGAATCGCAGGATGCCCGGACACAGCGCTGCGAGACTCGATATCGCTGATGATGCCAGCGCGGGCAGTTGCGGTGACGCCGTTGCCAAGGGTGATACGATTTGCGATGCCTACTTGCCCAGCGAGAATGGTGCGATCGCCCACGGTGACGCCGCCCGCCAAGCCAACTTGAGATGCCATCGCGCAGCCTGAGCCAATCTGACAATCATGCCCAATCTGCACCAGATTGTCGATTTTGGTGTGTCGCCCAATTCGTGTCTCGCCGACCGCCGGGCGGTCAATTGTAGAATTACAGCCCACTTCAACGCCCTCTTCTAGCACGACACGCCCTGACTGCTCCATCTTGAACCACCCGTCTGCGGTGGGCACAAATCCAAACCCTTCTGAACCGACCACAGCGCCGCTGTGAATGACGCAATCTGCGCCAATTTGAGCACGTTCATGAATCACACAGTTAGCATGAAGAAGGGTGCGATCGCCAATTTGAGCCTCAGGATACACGACGACATTGGGGTGAATGCACACGTCGTGACCGATGATTGCCCCTGGCTGAATCACCACATGAGCTCCGATCGAGACATTTTCGCCAATTTGGGCTGATGAATCAATCGCTGCGGTGGGATGAATCCCCACGGGCGGGCGAAAAGGCTGATAAAACAGAGCGATCGCCCTTGCAAACAGCATCCGAGGATGGCGGGTTGTCAGCCACGCAAGTCCTCTTTCTGCTGCCCGTGCTTCCAGTACGTCATCGTCCGCTAAAATCACCGCACTTGCGTGGGTGTGACTCAAATAGGAAGCAAATTTTCGCCCTTCAACGTAGCTAATGGTTCCGACCTCAGCGTTCATAATGCTGGCGATGCCCGTAATTTCGGGATCGTGAGCGGCATCATGATGGAGGCTAGTTGTGTCAGGTGCGCCTAAGCGTTGTACAAGTTCACTAAATTTCATGGAATTGCGATGATGCAGACATTAGCCGATCGAATCAATTGCGGATAGAAAACCACAAGAGTCTATCATTGCTGCGGAAACTTTTCGAGATCTATCATCGCGCTCTGATTTGTAAACTTTTTATGAAGTAAGCAACTTGTTCATTTGACGACTAGTCATGGAGTTTCAAATGACACGGTTTTGTGGGGTGTTATCTATGCACAAGGGGTTGGGGGTGTCTTTGATCTATGCTGCCACGCATCTGGTTTTGCATATGGCTTTAACGTTCACTGCTTGAGTTCGTAAGTTTGTCGGCTCCTTTCATATTTCATACTGCTGCAACAGAATCATTTCAGGATAATAGTTGATTTACGTAATGTCCTGAAGTAAGAATGATACATTTATTATTTCTGGAATCGTCGGTAAATACGATTCGAGGATTTGATGCGAGGTGAGTCGATATCCTTAAGATTGAGTTGTTTGCGATCGCAGAGCGTACGATTACTCAAGTCGGCAAAGACACACTAATCAAACATGATCAAAACATTTTGACAGTGTTACTTCTCGACAGTGTTACTAAATGTCGAAGCGGCCATAGTTGATGATACGTCAGTGTTTAGGTAGTGGGTGAAGTATTGATGCCAATTCACGAAAACCTCGCTGAAATGACGTGTTATTTAAAGATAAATATGCAAGAGCGAATCCTTGATCGGCTCTTGCATATTGGAGATAACGTGTTGAATGGATACGTAGATGCCCCTGATGTAGCGATTAATGACAATTCCTAAAGTAGTTCTGACGATGCTTTTGTTTTCTAATGACCTCAACAGGGAGAATGACTCAGACTTGAGTCGCTAGAGAATCAATAAGACAGCAATCGGCCCTGCAACTAACCAAAACCAAGGCAAGTCTGGCTGAGATTCTTTGGGAGGGTCGGCAAAGTCTCGTTCAAAATCACAACCAATGCACTGATAGAGATCAATTCGACGCTGTGTGATGGTTTTCCCACCACACTTCGGGCATTCTAAGATATCCATCATTTTTCTCCTTACGAGTTGGGGACTCTGTCAAGGGTTAATATCCCTGCATTTAAGCAGGGTATAAAGAAAAATATAGTGATCCATATCTCCGATTAGGTGAGAGCTAGATCAATAATTGCTGATCAAGGTATAAAAAGCTACCTTTTGGCAATCTGTCATCAGAAGGTTAAAAGTCGAAGCATTTGCGTCGCGTGGTCGTCGTGCAAACATCTAGCTCCCAAAAATTGCTACACGTCGTTTGCAATGACCTCCAGAAAGCCACTGCAAGCGATCGCGAAGTAGTCCAAAAATCAAAAGTATTTTGCAAAATCAGGATACTCCTGCGACCGCTTCATGCATGACGTTCAAACCTCTTCGAATCGTTTCTAACGAGGTGTCGTGTCGTCAGAAAGAGGCAAACGTGTAGATATATCGGGCAATAATTGCAGATGCCAATGCCAACATAACAAGCAGACGGCTAGAAAAAACACACCACTATTTTCCCATGGCCCCAAACGCTGTAGCCCAAACGCAAACACGCCCGTCAACGTTAGGGCGATCGCCACGGCGATTAGACATCTGAAAAGAGCATTGTTTCCAATCCCTATCAATACTGCACGGGGGCTAACTTAGTTCGACTGCAGATATAGCCCGACTTGAATCATTTGGTTGGCATATCCCCATTCGTTGTCATACCAACTCATTACTTTCACTAAATCCCCATCAATCACTTGAGTCATGGTCAAGTCCACGACGGACGCATGTGGGTCTTGAACAATATCTGATGAGACGATGGAATCATCTGAAACATCGAGAATTCCTTGATATCGACTGCTCTGAGCTTCCTCTTGAAACATCTGGTTGATCTCAGAGACATCAGTCGTGCGCTCGGTCACGAAAACGATGTCGGACAGTGACCCTACAGGAATAGGGGCACGTACGGCGGCACCATCAAAGCGATTTTGAAATTCGGGTAGTACTTTAGTTGTGGCGATCGCCGCCCCTGTAGTAGTTGGCACAAAATTCTCAGCGGCTGCTCGACCTCGTCTAAACTTCTTACTGGGGCCATCTACCAATTCTTGGCTAGCAGTATACGCATGTATCGTGGTCATACTGGCTTTCTTCACACCAATGCGACGATTCATCACCTCGACGACTGGAGTGATGCAGTTTGTCGTGCAACTTGCACAGGAAACAATAGACTGCCCAGCGGCTTGGTCTTGATTAACGCCATGAACAATCATCTGAGTTTCGTCATCTTTGGCAGGCGCAGAAAGAACAACGTATTTAGCACCTGCTTGGCGATGTTTCTCTAAATCAGGCTTCTTTGTGAAAACGCCGGTGCATTCAAAGACGACATCGATTCCTAAGTCTTTCCAGGGCAGTTGTGCCGGATCTTTCTCACTAAACGCTTTGTATTCCTTACCATCAATCGTCAGACTATTGCTATTGAAATGAATCGGTTTGTGGTAGCGCCCGTATACGGTGTCATACTTCAGAAGATAGGCCAAATTCTCCGGCGATACCAAATCATTGACTGCAATTAATTCGAGCTGGGGATTATCTAAAATAATTTTT
>JBNPEG010000135.1:0-8109 GCA_051117555.1 Elainellaceae cyanobacterium
AGCGCCGACTATGTGGTGCAAGACGATGCGCGGCAGCATGTGTTTTGGATGCAGCGATTCCTCAACCCGGATCTGTTTCCAGACGATTTGATTGCCGACTATTTTCAATCGGTTGCGCCAGCAGGCTACACAATTGTCTATCGTGCGGCGGCGAGTCTGGGGCTTGATCCCGTCTATTTTCACAAAATTTTGCCTGTGGGGTTGCATCTGATTACCGCAGCGTTTTGCTTTGGGGTGAGCCTAGCTATTTTTCCAATACCAGCAGCAGCATTTAGTTCAACCATTCTGCTTGCCCAAGGACTCGGACTCACCGATGCAATCGTCTCCGGAACGCCCAAAGCGTTTATCTATCCGCTGTTTTTGGCGTTTATGTATTACCTCCTCAAGCGAAAGGCACTGCCCTGTTTAGGGGCGATCGCACTGCAAGGAGTTTTCTATCCTCAATTGGTTTTGATTTCCGCAGGCGTGCTAGTTCTCAGACTGTTTCGATGGCGAGGATGGATGCCGACTCTGACGCTCGATAGGGGCGATCGCCAGTTGGTCATTTCAGGATTGGTAGTTGCTGTAGTAGTAATATTGCCCTACGCGCTCCAGACCAGCGAATTTGGTCCAGTGATTTCGATAGCAGACGCGCGAAATTTGCCCGAATTTTCACTGCCAGGATCGCGATCGCGCTACTTTTATGACGATGATCCGGCAACGTTTTGGCTCAAAGGGCGGAGCGGTCTACGCTTTGCCTCAGCGCTGACTCCCGTCACTAATGGATTGGGGTTGGTTCTACCAATCTTGCTATATTTCCCGAAGTCGTTTCCCCTGATTCAACGTCTGAATCGAGGAATTTTTTTACTTCCGCAACTGCTAGTCTCCTCTCTGGCGATGTTTGGCGCAGCCCATTTACTACTGTTTCGGCTGCATTTGCCGAGTCGCTACACGCAGCACAGCTTTCGGATTGTGCTCAGCCTTGCGGCTGGCATGGTGCTAATCACGCTGATTCATGCCGGATGGACGTGGGCGCGAACCTCGTCAACTACCTCGTCCCACGTTTCAATACGTCTCAGGCGCGGAATCGCTCTCGGCGTGACGCTTCTGCTCAGTGTTCTGTTAGTGTTTTATCCCAGTTGGGTAGATACGTTTCCGATTACGGCATATCAGATTGGGCGATCGCCCGACCTCTACGAATACGTGCGATCGCAACCCGTTGATGCCCGCATTGCATCCCTATCAGAAGCAGCCAACAATCTACCGACGTTTGCCGAACGATCCATCTTGGTCGGCAGCGAATATGCAATTCCCTATCACCTCGGCTACTATCAATTGTTTCGCCAACGCGCCACCGATCTGATTCGGGCGCAATACAGCGCCGATTCTCAAGCACTGAAAGAATTTATCAATACCTACGACGTGACTCTTTGGCTCCTCGATCGGAGCGCATTTAAACCCAGCTATGTCAATAATCAAGCCTTCATTCAGCAGTATCCTGATGTAGCTCAAGAAGCACTGACCTCCCTCCAGAAAGAAACACCTGCTCTGTCGAGTACAGTAAAACCCTGCACGGCTTTGAAACCCAAAGGGCTGATTTTATTAGACGCCCAGTGCGTGGTTGATCAGCTTTAGGATCCGTAGATTGGACGAGGCGTCAAATGCTGAGGGCGAGTTGCAGTTGAGGTTCTGGCTTTGCTTCTTCGGGCAGTGGTTCGGGCTCGGCCTGAATCGCAGGACAGTAGCGGGCATAGGCGCAGCGATCGCACTGAGTCCCTGGAAACGGCTGCCAGCGGCGATCGTGACGAAGCTGAAGCGCCAAATCGCTGATTACAGACTCTACATAGCGTCGATGATCGGGTGTGGCATCATAGCTGACGCGATCGCCCGTGCGCAGATAAATTAAGCTCATGCGCTTTAGATGCTTTTGATAGCGCTGCTCCAACGCCAAATAATAGAGCCCAATTTGTAAATCAACCTCATCGGCATCAACAGGTTCTCGTTCCTTGGTCGACTTATAATCAATGAGTTCTAACCCATCATCTAGATAATCAAGGCGATCGTATCGCCCCGACAGCACAAACTCTAAGTTTTGAGCCCGCAGCAGCCCTTGAATACGCCCCTCAACTGCTAGCGGTCGCCTTAAAGTCCCCTGATTTGCGATAAAGCTGTTATAGTAGCGTCTTAAAATCGATCGCCCTTCTGTCATTTGCGTGGATGTTAATCCGCTCAGTTGCTGATTCCAACATGACTCCACCCATTCCAATTTAGGAATTGCATCTTTATAGTGCCAATCTTGATAGATCTGCGCCAGCGCTTGATGGAGCGACGTTCCTAGTGCGGCTGAACTAAAGAACGCAGCTCCCTGGATTTTCCGCTCATAGCGAAAGTAATACGCTCTGGGACAGCGATAATAGGTTTGCAATTTAGCAGCAGAAATGGAGTACGGCATAAGCACACAAATGAAATGAGGAGCTAGTCGATGAGACTAACCATCTATAGGTGCGACTTCTTTATCATGCCACTAAATATGGAGTCGGTCTAGGTTCATGTGTATTGATCCTGCTAAATGTAGAGTGTTGCTGCAAAGATCGGTGGGCGCAGTCTCTACGCCTGATACGCAATCGAGACGAAATCTAGAGACGCCACTAGAGAGTCTGGCATTGCTCATCGACGAATGATTTTCGGAGGGGCAATAGCCCTATGGGCATGGCTTCGCTAAGGCATTGTCATGCCCGTACAACGGGGGGTTGGTGGGCTAGTGGTTTCCCGATCATTCATCAATTTCGCAACGCCGAGATTCTTCCGCATTCGTGGCTCATGATCGAGAGATGGCGTTCCGGCTAAGATTGCTATTCACTTCCTGAAGCAGGCAAGTATGATCAAAATTATTCGGTATTTTTGGTGTCTTACGTGGTTAAATTCCCCTCATCGGATGGACAATCTGGCGCGTTACCCCATTCCCACACTCTCCCTTGGCACGCTCTTGATATTGACAAGGCGCTGACTGCTTTAGACAGCGATCGCCAGAATGGGCTGACCTCTAACGATGCAGCAGAACGGCTTCGTCGGTATGGGCTGAATGAGCTAGACGAGCGCGGTGGGCGCAGCCGATGGGTGATCATCCTTGACCAGTTTAAGAACATCATGCTGCTGATGCTGATTGCAGTCGCAGTCGTATCAGCGATTTTAGATATCCGGCACGGGGAGTTTCCAAAAGATGCGATCGCCATTTTACTCATCGTCGGACTCAATGGCATCTTGGGCTATCTGCAAGAAAGTCGTGCCGAAGAAGCGCTCGCAGCACTCAAGCAACTGGCATCACCGAGCGTCCGAGTGCTGCGGGATGGTCGCATTGCCGAGATTGATGCGAAAAATCTGGTGCCGGGCGACATCATGCTGCTCGAAGCGGGCGTGCAGGTTGCAGCCGATGGGCGTTTGGTCGACGAAGCCAATCTACAAGTTAGAGAATCTGCCTTGACGGGGGAAGCCGAATCGGTCAATAAAGACGCCAATTTAGTCTTATCAAATGACACCGCTCTAGGCGATCGCCTCAACTTGGCGTTTCAAGGCACTGAAGTTGTCCAAGGGCGGGCAAAAGTGCTCGTCACCCGCACAGGCATGGAGACTGAACTGGGGCAAATTGCCACGATGTTGAAAACGGTCGAGTCAGAGCCGACCCCGCTTCAACGGCGCATGACTCAGCTTGGCAATGTGTTGGTATCAGGATCGCTGATTCTCGTCGCCGTTGTGGTGATTGGGGGTGTCCTCTATGCAGGGATGCAGCAGTTTGAATCGATGCTCGAAGTGTCACTGAGTATGGCCGTTGCGGTAGTGCCTGAAGGGTTGCCCGCCGTGATTACGGTGACGCTAGCACTGGGCACTCAGCGCATGGTCAAACGGAATGCGTTGATTCGCAAGCTGCCTGCCGTGGAAACGCTAGGGTCTGTCACTACTATCTGTTCTGATAAGACAGGCACATTGACCCAGAATAAGATGGTCGTTCAAGAGATTTATAGTGGCGATCGCCCCATCAGAATCACAGGCGAAGGCTATGAGCCGACAGGAGAGTTCCAGGTCACCCAGTCGGATAGTCAACCCGAACAGACCAACCCGCTCCCCACTGATGCAATTGTCCCCCGTGAGCATCCTCACCTGTATTTGCTGCTACTCGCCTGCACCGTGTGTAACGATGCGGTGCTGCAAAAGGAACAGGGAGAATGGGCAATTTTGGGCGATCCCACTGAAGGGGCGCTGCTGGCGCTAGCGGGAAAGGCTGAGATTCAGCAAAATCATTATTCCTATGCATTGCCGCGAATTGCTGAAGTTCCATTTTCGTCTGAGCGGAAGCGGATGAGCGTGATTGTCAAACCTGACAGCGATCAGCATGCCCACGATGCAGCCAAAATTTGGGAAACGACGATTCAACCCCATGGCTATTTAATCTTTACGAAAGGCTCTCCAGAGTTAGTGCTAGAGCGGTGTCACCAGTGGGCCCATGACGAGACAGCCTCAGACCTTACCGAGGGCGATCGCCAGCGCATCTTAGAGCACAATAACCAGATGGCGAGTCGAGGCTTGCGCGTTTTAGGCTTTGCCTATAAACCCTTGTCTGACGCTCCTTCTGAAGACACGGCTGCCTCCGCTGAACATGATTTAATCTGGCTTGGGCTAGTCGGCATGCTAGATGCACCCCGCCCCGAAGTACGAAATGCAGTTGCCAAATGCCGACAGGCAGGCATTCGTCCGATGATGATTACCGGCGATCATCAACTCACTGCGCGGGCGATCGCCACTGATTTGGGCATTGCCCAGCCCAATGCGCCCGTCTTAAACGGACATGACCTCGAGAGGTTGAGCGCAGACGACTTAGAAGCCGAAGTCAAACGAGTTAACGTCTATGCACGAGTTGCGCCAGAACATAAGCTGCGCATCGTGCAGGCGCTCCAGCGTCAGGGCAATGTCGTGGCCATGACAGGGGATGGCGTCAACGATGCGCCAGCGCTCAAACAAGCCGATATTGGGATTGCGATGGGCATCACGGGCACTGATGTCAGCAAGGAAGCCAGCGATATGGTGTTGCTCGATGACAATTTTGCCAGCATCGTTGCCGCCACTGAAGAAGGGCGCGTGGTCTACACCAATATTCGTCGGTTTGTGAAATATATCTTGGGGTCCAACATTGGGGAAGTGATCACCATCGCCGCATCCCCCATCTTGGTGCCGATGGGAGGAGTGCCGCTGACTCCGTTGCAAATCTTGTGGATGAATCTGGTGACAGACGGGGTGCCCGCTCTAGCGCTTGCCGTTGAGCCCGCCGAGCCTGATGTGATGAACCGTCCGCCCTATGACCCCAACGAGAGCATTTTTGCCCGTGGGCTGGGGGCGTATATGATTCGCATCGGGATTGTGTTTAGCATCATTACGATTACCCTGATGGTGTTGTCCTATGACTATACGCAGATGACCAGCGGCAACCCCGATCGATGGAAGACGATGGTGTTTACGACATTGTGTATTGCCCAAATGGGGCATGCGATCGCCGTCCGGTCAAATTCGCGTCTAACAATCGAGATGAATCCGTTCTCCAATCCGTTCGTGTGGGGAGCCGTCCTGTTGACCACCGTTTTGCAACTGATGCTGATCTATGTGCCCCCGTTGAGGAATTTCTTTGGTACAGAAGTGCTAAGTGCCTCTGAATTGCTAATTTGCTTTGGGTTTAGTAGTTTGATGTTTATCTGGGTGGAGCTAGAGAAAATATTCATTCGCTGGTATCAAGGAATGAAGTGAGGCATTCGAGATGTATCTCAAGTCCCTCAACCTTCGCCATTTTCGTAACTACGCCGATCAGCGGGTGGTGTTTTCTGCACCGAAGACGATTTTGGTGGGAGATAATGCCCAGGGAAAGTCCAATCTGCTGGAATCGGTCGAGTTATTGGCAACCTTGCGATCGCACCGCACTAGTCGCGATCGCGAACTTGTTCAAGAGGGAGAACCTGTGGGTCACGTCACTGCTACCCTAAAGCGTGATTGGGGGCCTATTGACCTAGCCATTATATTTCGCGGCAGCGGGCGACGGACAGTATCGGTGAATGGCGAGTCAATGCGACGACAGCTCGACTTCTTAGGCTCCATGAATGCAGTGCAGTTTTCCAGCCTCGATTTAGAACTGGTGCGCGGCGGTCCCGGTCAACGACGCAACTGGCTAGACACCCTGCTCACTCAGCTAGAGCCGGTGTATGCCTATATTTTGCAGCAGTATAATCTGGTTCTTCGCCAGCGCAATGCTCTGCTCAAGCAGCTTCGAACCGCCGTAGAAGCCGAGGCAACGCTATCGGTTGATTCAACAGAGCTCGCTATCTGGGATGCTCAACTTGCCGCCACCGGAACGCGGGTGATCCGGCGGCGGGTGCGAGTGATTGAGCGGCTAGCCCCCTTAGCCAATCATTGGCATCAGTCGATTAGCAGCAGCACCGAATCTCTAACGCTGCACTATATGCCGAATGTACCGATTGCTGAGGATGACCCCATTCAAATTCAACAGGCTTTCTTAAGCCGACTTCAAGACCGGGCGATCGCCGAAAAAATGCAGGGAACAACGCTGGTGGGGCCCCATCGCGATGAGGTCGAGTTTCACATTAACAACACTCCGGCGCGTCAGTACGGCTCTCAGGGACAGCAGCGCACCCTCGTTTTGGCGCTCAAACTTGCTGAATTGAAGCTGATCGAAGCAGTAGTTGGTGAACCTCCGTTGCTCTTGTTAGATGATGTCTTAGCCGAGCTAGATTTGAACCGTCAAAATCAGCTACTCGAAACAATTCAAGACCGCTTTCAAACACTGATTACTACCACCCATCTGGGGTCGTTTGACGCACAGTGGCTTAAGTCATCTCAAGTATTCACCGTGAAGGCGGGTCATCTAGACGATTTTTGATCGCAAGACGTAACCGAAAAATGAAAGTAAGTCAGGCAACATACTTGATAACGATTACACGATGGACTGTATGATGGACTACAGGATAGACAAGCTATACACCCATCAGCAACATCCATTAATACCAATTCTTCAAAGTAAAGCTACAAATGAACAGGCTAGAACCCTTGCAAGTCTGGTGATTGTCAATCCAAAATCGCAAATCCAAAATCGAAAAAAGGAAAGGCTATGAGCAGAACGTCGCCGAAGAATCTGAAACCTTAGAACAAGCGATCGAAAATCCGTCAGAATATGTTGGTCAAACTCTTACTGTTATCGGTGAGGTTGAGGAAGTCTTTAGCGAAGATGCATTTCGCTTGCGAGAAGAAGAATACTTCGCTCCAGATCCGGGACTACTGATCATCAATCCCAATTCTGACAGCCCTCTGCCGGATGTAGGTGAATACATTGAAGTCACCGGCGAGATCCAAACCTTCTTAGTTGGAGTGATTGAAGAAGACTACGAGCTAACGTGGGATGCCGAACTAGTCAGAGAACTCGAAGCTATCTATCAAGAAAAGCCCGCAATAATTGCTGACACAATCGATCTAACGCCGCCAGAATAAATAGCGATCAATTATCAGCTATCAGCAGCTTGCAAGACGCGAAATAGCGATCGCGCCTCACCCTCCAACCCAATTTCATTGCTGATAGCTGATTGCCGCTAATCCTATGCACCAAACTTGCGGAGTCGTCTTGCATGAGCAAGCGCCAAACCCATCAAATGAGTACCAGGTCGAAGCCCTAGCATACCTTGAGCACATGAGTATTCATCGAAGCGATCGATTGGATCAATGCGTGCAGACTCAGCGGCAATCAAAAACGGCACGGGATGCCAACTGTGGCCGCCCAACGTTGCGGGTGTTGAATGATCCGCAGACACAACGATTACGTCAGGATTGAGGTCGAGCACCTGCGGCAAAAGCTGATCGACATGCTCTAATACGTTAACCTTGCCTAAAAAGTCTGCATCTTCTCCCTCGCTGTCCGATTTCTTAACATGAAGAAAATAAAAGTTATAGTCGTCTCCATATACTCATATCTTGCACCTAGGCAGCAGGAATGAGAAAAAAGGGCGTGGAACCAATAAATTGCAAGTCTCATGAAGATCCTTGCCCACGCCCAAGAGCTAATTTACCAACTGTTGGACAGGATGC
>JBNPEG010000132.1:0-906 GCA_051117555.1 Elainellaceae cyanobacterium
AACCCTGAAGACCTGCGAGAACAAGTATTGGCAGCAGCCCTGATCGACCAGATCGACGCGCCACTGCGCACCCTCCTCCAGCGAGGGCTGGTCTATCAGTTGCCCGTGCCCCGCGAGGCAGTGGCAGTGCTGTGTGGCGATCTGGATCGCCTTGATGCCCAGATGAATCGCGCCATCGCCCTGGGACTATTCGCCGTCAGCCCCAACGGAGCGCTCTATGTGCCGCGCATTTTGCCGATTGAGCCGCCGAATGAAGCGGAGGAGGAACTATGTCGGCAGGCAGCGCAGAGTTTGTATCGGCTGTGGTGGGAAGACGCGGAAACCTCAATTGAAGAGCAGCATTTGGAGATGCATCGGCTGGCACTGCTGGGGAAAGAAGGGGCGATCGCATCCGAGATTGCTTACGCACTAGCAGGACGATGGCGAAATGCGAGTCGATATCGAGACGTTGTGCAACTCTGTAAATCAACCCTAGTCATTTCTGAAGATTACAAATATCTCAAAGAGCTAGCCTACTCAGAGATGACTCTTGGAAATTCTGAACAAGCAGATCAATATTACGAGCGAGCGATAACCTTATGTCCTGATGATGACGAACAAGAAAGGGCATTAATATATCACTTCCTTGGGATGCTCAAAGATGCTCAGGGGCAGGTGGAGGAGGCGATCGCACTCTATCAGCAGTCCTTAGAGCTAAAAGAGCGGATTGGCGATGTGCAGGGGAAAGCCGCCACGCTGCATAACCTCGCTGAACTCTATGCGCAACAGGGGCAGGTGGAGGAGGCGATCGCACTCTATCAGCAGTCCTTAGAGCTAACCGAGCGGATTGGCAATGTGCAGGGGAAAGCCGCCACGCTGCATCAGCTTGCGGGTATCTATGCGCAACAGGGGCAGGTGGAGGAGGCG
>JBNPEG010000132.1:1006-67009 GCA_051117555.1 Elainellaceae cyanobacterium
ATCGCACTCTATCAGCAGTCCTTAGAGCTAAAAGAGCGGATTGGCGATGTGCAGGGGAAAGCCGCCACGCTGCATCAGCTTGCGGGTATCTATGCGCAACAGGGGCAGGTGGAGGAGGCGATCGCACTCTATCAGCAGTCCTTAGAGCTAAAAGAGCGGATTGGCGATGTGCAGGGGAAAGCCGCCACGCTGCATCAGCTTGCGGGTATCTATGCGCAACAGGGGCAGGTGGAGGAGGCGATCGCACGCTATCAGCAGTCCTTAGAGATAAAAGAGCGGATTGGCGATGTGCAGGGGAAAGCCGCCACGCTGCATCAGCTTGCGGGTATCTATGCGCAACAGGGGCAGGTGGAGGAGGCGATCGCTCGCTATCAGCAGTCCTTAGAGATAAAAGAGCGGATTGGCGATGTGCAGGGGAAAGCCGCCACGCTGCATCAGCTTGCCATGATCTATGCGCAACAGGGGCAGGTGGACGAAGCGATCGCCCGCTATCAGCAGTCCTTAGAGATAGACGAGCGGATTGGCAATGTGCAGGGGAAAGCCATTACCTTAGCTAACATGGGACAACTCCTAGCCGACCAGCGAGGAGAGTTTGATACTGCCATTGCCTACCTGCAAGAGTCGCTGGCGATTTTGCAACATCTCAAGTCCCCCAATGCCCAGACCGTGCAGGAGATGCTAATACAGGTCATCTTTAATAAGATCGCCCAGTCACCCAATAGTGAAGCATTCCAGCAGGCGCTTCAGTCAGGCGATCAGGAGGCGATTCTAGGATTTATTCAAGAGGCGATGCCGCGTCCTGATGGGTAGGGGCGAATGGCATTCGCCCAACGCAGAATGATGTAGACATATCAATTTTGGATTTTCGATTTTCGATTTTCGATTTTCGATGGAGTGGTGCAACTGAACCCTCAACCCCGTGCAATCACGCCCAACTGAAGCGCAATGCGGAGCGACGTCACACCGCCAACCGATCACCTCGTGCGGAGGGGGTCTGGGGGACGGGCTTCGTCCCCCAGCGGGGGTTTGGTGGCAAGCGCCCCCAAGTGGCAGGTTTTCGCCCCTACCCAATTGAGACATTCACACAAAAATTCGCAAAAAAAAGGACATGGCATCCCATGTCCCGATATGAGCAGGTTGTTTAACAGAAACCAAGCCATCAAGATCTAAGCCATCGGCGTGGATAGCGTCTCGGCTGATGCCGAATCCGTCATCGCATCTGGGGCAGAACTTGGAGGGCGATCGCCTTTCGGGGGTTGGGCAAAGCGCCCACCCATATCGCCCACCAGCTTATCTAAGCCGCCCACCGAGCCAGTCACCTTGGCATAGCGGTAGATATCCAGCGCCGCCGCATAGGCTTCGCTGCCCAGCTTGATCGAGGTATCATTCAGCAGCTCTTGCAGTTGGGCGATCGCCACGATGATAGGCCGCAGCGCATCATACAGCTCCAGGTCTCGCTGCATTTCTTCGAGCTTAAACGAGCGAGGCAAAAAGTCGGGGTTATGTAGGGCAAGTTCGAGCGCTTTGCGGGTAAAGGTTTGATTTTTGTCTCCCATCTTAGGCAACAGGCGAATCTCTTCAGGCGACAGATCCATTAAAAACGGCATCTTTTTAAGAATTATGGCGATCGCATCCATGATTTCTTGACGATCATCGGCAGACATCACCGCACTAATTTGGCTATATAGCATTGGCGTTAACTCCCATGACTAAAAGAACATCCCTAGGATGCCCAGGCATGGCGATCGAGTCTCAACACGCTGGAAATGCATAGGCCATTCGATTGGTGGGAGCGGTTCAGGGAGTAGGGGCGATTCTCGTTCGCGTCGCATCTCGCAGAGAAGCGCCCTTTCTAAGATGTATAGATGGAGTCTTACACTGCCGATTTCAGATCACCTATCATCTTGATTAGATCACGTTTCAAATCATCTCGTTTTACGGCGTCATCATTTGCACTATGACTCTTCTCAAGCTCCTTGACTGGCGCGATCGCCATCCTGTGACTCTTCACCCGACTTGGACAACGAACTAACCCATGACACTAATGCCGGTTTGGGGGATACTCGCTATTTTCCTCCTGTGTCCACTGCTAGGAGGGCTACCGCTCGTGTATTGGATTACCTACGGTCTGACCGGGCGCAAGCTCAATCAACTTGGCACCCGAAACGTTGGGGTTTCGGCAGCGTTTTATCATGGGGGTCAGGTTGCAGGCATTCTTGCCGTTCTGTCTGAAGCGCTTAAGGGAATTGCCGCCGTATTACTAGCGCGCGCGTTTTTTCCGACTGAACCCGCCTGGGAAATCGTAGCTCTGATTGCGCTGGTCTTGGGTCGATATTGGATGGGTCAGGGAGCAGGCACCACCAATGTAGTATGGGGGTTCATCGTCCATGACTGGATGACGTCCTTTTTGGTAGCGCTGATTGGTGGAGTTGGCTTCACCATTTTGAGAGAACGTCGGCTGGGGCGGCTGGGCATATTGGCGCTGATTCCTGCTATTACTGCGTTGCGTCATCCTCAGGACGGATTGCTCATTGGGGCAACGCTCACGTTGAGTTGGCTAATGGGGTGGATTTTTCAAAAAATGCCAGATGATTTAGATTTGCCATCACGTGCAGCGCATCGAGAATCGCGACACGTGTTTCAGTTTTTTCGAGGCGATCGCGCGATTTTGAGTCTTGATCGATCCGTCGAGGCCAGAAAAGTCGGCGGTAAAGCGGCTGTTTTATCTCGACTAAAGCGATGGGGCTATCCGGTGCCGACGGGATGGATTTTGCCGCCGGGGGATGATCCCGCTCCGCTAATCGAAGCGCTTCAGCCATCTGACGAACAGCCTCTGATTGTGCGTTCGACGGCGATTGGCGAAGATGCGAGCACAGCATCAGCGGCTGGGCAATATGAATCATTTGCCAATATTACAAATAAGGCATCTCTAGAGCAGGCGATCGCCCAGTGCCAAGCCTCCTACAATCGTCCCCATGCAGTCCGCTATCGGCGCGATCGCCAACTGACGGATGAATCGATGGCGGTGCTAGTTCAGGAGCAAGTGCGGGGGGCGTTTTCTGGCGTTGCGTTTAGCCGCGACCCCATTACTCGATATGGCGATGCGGTGGTGATTGAAGCCTTGCCCGGTGAAGCCACGCGCGTTGTATCGGGGCAGAACACTCCTGAGCAATATCGGGTGCGGTTGAGGGCTGATGAGATCAATAATGACGGTGAGCCGTCGGATCGGGATGCGGATTGGGTGCTGCCAGACTCAACTCAGCTTGAGGTCGAGGGTCAGGGAGATGTGCCGCCGCGATTGATTCAGCAGGTGGCGTATCTAGCGAGACATATCGAAGGTCGCTATCATGGCGTTCCGCAAGATATCGAGTGGACCTATGACGGTCAGCAGCTTTGGATTTTGCAATCCCGTCCGATTACGACGCTGTTGCCCATCTGGACTCGAAAAATTGCCTCTGAGGTGATCCCAGGGTTCATTCGTCCGCTCACCTGGTCGATTAATCAGCCGCTCACCTGTGGCGTTTGGGGCGAAATCTTTACCCTCGTGTTGGGCGATCGCGCTCACGATTTAGATTTTAATCGCACCGCAGCACTCCATCATTCAGCCGCTTACTTTAATGCATCTCTGCTGGGCAAAATCTTTCGCCGCATGGGATTGCCGCCCGAAAGCCTAGAGTTTTTGACGCGGGGGGCTAAGTTTAGCAAACCGTCTCTAGCCGTTACGCTGAGAAATCTGCCGGGGCTTTTGCGGCTATTGGGGCGAGAACTCAGTCTAGAACAAGACTTTGAGCACGATGAGCACCGATACTTCGCGCCCGGATTGGCTGACTTGACCGATGATAGGCTTGATCAGCTATCCCACCAAGATTTGCTCGATCGGGTCGACTACATTCTTGACTTACTCAAACGAGCCACCTACTACAACATTTTGGTTCCCCTGAGCCTTTCACTCCGACAGGCGATCCTAGGGGTGAAGGATGCATATCTCGACAGTAGCGGGCTTCCTGAAGTGGCATCGTTGCGATCGCTCAAAGAATTGGCAATGGATTGTCGCCCATTTCTGCCGACGTCGTTGCCTAACAATGCTCGCAGCTCGACGATTTTTGCGACCCTATCTGAAAATCCAGATGGGCAAACCGTCGTCGAACAGTTCGATAAATTTCTGGATCGATACGGCTATCTCAGCGAAGTCGCGACCGACATTGCTGTGCCCACGTGGAAAGAAGACCCGCGTCCGGTTCGAAAATTATTTGCCCAATTTCTCACAAAGCCCGATCTCAAGAGCCCCAAATCGCATCAATCCTCCTCATCGAGTTGGAAAGTGCAGCAGGTGCAGAAGCGACTCGATCTAAAAGGACGGATTGCGGATGTCTACAATCGACTATTGGCCGAACTGCGATGGAGCTTCGTGGCTCTTGAGCACGATTGGCTGTCTCGCGACATCTTAGACCAGGCTGGCGATATTTTCTTCCTGACGCTGGATGAAGTTCGTCAAGCGGTGTCACCTTCAAATTCAGATGCTTCGAATTCAGATGCTTCAAATTCAGATGCTTCAAATTCAGATGCTTCAAATTCAGATCTCATGAATCAACTATCTGACCTGATTGCCGCACGGCGATCGCAATGGGAGTCTGATCGACAGATTACTCCGATTCCGTCACTCGTCTATGGCAATGAGCCTCCGGCGCGGCAATATTTGCTTCGCCACACGGCGGCACGTGAAACCCACCAATCTCTTCGAGGAATTGGCGCGAGTCCGGGTATTGTAGAAGGAGAAATCTTGATTCTTCAGGGACTGCAAAGCGCTCCCGATGTTGATAAGAACACGATTCTCGTGCTGCCTTATACGGATTCAGGGTGGGCTCCCTTACTGGCTCAAGTTGGAGGACTGATCGCAGAAACGGGAGGTCGTCTTTCTCACGGGGCGATCGTGGCGCGAGAATATGGCATTCCTGCGGTGATGGATGTCTCTGATGCGAGCCAGCGTCTGAGGAATGGTCAGCAGGTTCGTATTGATGGCGCACAAGGAGTGATCGAAATTTTATAGACTGCGATGATACGATTGCAGGTCGATACTTATAAGCTGCTTAACCTGTGAATACCATTATTTTTGACTTTGATGGTACGATTGCGGACACATTTGAGACGATGCTGATTATTACCAATCGTCTCGCCTACGAGTTTGGCTATCAGCCGCTGACAGATGCTGATGTACAGCAGCTTCGGCAGATGAGTTCGCGGGAAATCATTCGGCGATCGCAAATTTCGGCATTTAGAATTCCTGCGTTGATTCGACGCATCAAGCGCGAGCTTCAGCAAGAAATCCATCAGCTCAATTTAATCGACGGCATGCAAGAGGCTCTCGGCATCTTGAGGCAGCAGGATAACCAATTGGGAATTGTAACGTCTAATTCGCAGGACAACGTTCAGGCATTTCTCAACACCCATCAACTGATTGACTGTTTTGATTTCATTTATTCGGGCACCACGATCTTTGGAAAAGCACGAGTCATTCACAACCTCCTGAGACGCAAAAATATTCTGCCCCATACGGTAGTGTATGTGGGAGATGAAACGCGCGATATCGAAGCTGCCCGCAAAATTCCAATCAAGGTCGTTGCCGTTAGTTGGGGTTTCAACTCTAAAGAGGCGCTTGTTCAGCAAAAACCCGATTTTTTAGTGGACTATCCCCACGACCTGATTCCTGTGATCGCTCAACTCAGCCGCTAAACTGCCAAAACGGACTGTTCAAGGCGTGCGTCATTCGTCTATGAATATTCAACTATTGCTAACGACGTTTCTCGCGGCTACGGTAACCATGCTTGCAACGGGCTTGGGAGCAGTGCCGTTTTATGTCATCCCCGACTTATCACCCAAATGGTCGCAACGCGGCTATGCGCTTGCGGGCGGGGTCATGCTGTCAGCCTCAGTGTTTGATTTAATCATGCCTGCCGTCCAACGAGGCGGATACTGGCAAGCATTTGTTGGGTTATTAGCAGGCACCCTTGTTTTTCTTCTTAGCGAAGTCTGGTTAGGCGACCAGGAAATTAACATCGGTGAAATTCGCGGCGCGTCTGCTCGACGCATCTTGCTGATTTTGGGCACTCTGTTTATTCACAGTTTTCCAGAAGGAGTTGCCATCGGAGTCGGCTATGGAGCCCAAGATCCAGCTACTCGACTGGGATTGCTGCTGGCGATCGCCATTTCGATTCAAAATATTCCAGAAGGGTTAGCTGTAACGCTGCCGCTGCGCGCTGAACAGGTTTCCGTGACCCGCTGCGTGCTGTGGTCGATTTTTTCTAGCGTGCCTCAGCCTATTGCAGCGATTCCGGCATTCCTTGCGGTGTCCTTTTTTCAACAGCTGTTGCCCTATGCGCTGGCGTTTGCGGCTGGAGCAATGGGGTTTTTAGTCTTTACCGAGCTTATTCCTGAAGGACTTGAGGGGGGCGATCGCACCGAAACTGGCGTTATTCTGGCGATCGGGTTTTTAGTAATGTTACTCACTCATACGCTGGTCTAATGCAAAATGGCTGATTTTTAGCATTCTCGATGATGACAAACATCATCCCTAGACGGATGTGCAAAGTTGTGTGAATTGACGAAAATTTCTGAAGTCATTCAACTACGGTTTACAGGAGGGATCGTCAATGGCTGTCATCGAGCGTCAGATCGACATTAGCGCCCCCATAGAAGACGTGTTTGCATACATGGACAATCCACTTCATCAGCCCCAAATTACCCCCAGCATGACAGAGGTGAAGTCGGTTGAGCGCATCTCAAATGGAGGGACGCGATCGCACTATGTCTATAAAATGGCAGGCATTCAATTTGAGGGAACTGCCGAAACATTTGAATATGTTCCTAACAGCCGCATTGGGTTCAATCTATTTGGCGGCATCGAAGGCAAGATTTGGTGGCAGTTTGAACCGCTTGATGTCCATCACAGTCGCATGATCTACCGCGCCGAATACACCGTTCCCGTCCCCGTGCTCGGAGACGCACTAGCAAAGCTTGCAACGAGTTATAACGAGCGCGAAGTGGAGACAAAACTTGCAAATCTAAAAACGATGATGGAGTCTTAGCTACTTATTGGCTGCTGACGGCTGACTAATCTATCCTTGAGAAGATTAACTTGAGAAGATTAAACAGCCGTTAGGATTGCATCGCATCACAATGAGCAAAGTCAAAAAAGTTCAACTCGACGACAACACATTCATCTTTGTTGAAGCCACCGATGACACGGACATCTCTGAACTTTCCACGGAAGCAGAGACTCCGTATGTCGCAGACGATGAAGAAGAGGAAACGACTCGGTCTGCGAAAGGGGTTCTAGATTGGGCGAGTCAGGGACAGCAGCGGATGCAGACGCAGTATCGACAAACGATGGATACCTTAATCCAGCGATATACGTCGTATACGCTTCAGGCATTTAAGGAAGTTGCATTTGCCGAAGTCAAGAAGGTCACGCTGGAATTTGGCATCAAAGTTGACGCTCAAACGGGAGTTCCGTACATCGCGTCAGGAACAGCCGAGTGCAGCGTCAAAATCGTCGTGGAATGCTCCTTCTCCGACTAGAGCAGCAGGACTGAGCCTCACCTTACGGCAGATCTTCATTGAGGGCATGCCTGAAGCTGCGCCATTTGAAGCACAATTTCGTCAATTGCCGCACGTCTTACGCGACCGGGCTGCTCTGAGTGGTCGATTAAAATGCTGAAGGCAAGGGGCATATAGCCGGGTGGGTTGAGATATCCCGACAATGACGACACGCCCGTCAGTCCGCCCGTTTTGCCGTCAAGGTTACCCGCAACAGTAGTGCCTCGAAATCGATTTGCCAAGGTTCCGTTGACTCCCGCTACCGCAAGTGAATTTCGATAAATTTGAGCATGGGGCGATCGCGCCATCGCTTGAAGCGTCTGTACCAATGCCTCTGGACTGGCAAGATTATGACGAGAAAGTCCTGACCCATCTGCCATCACATAGCTTGTGGGGTCGACACCGAGCTGAGTGAGCGTAGCCTGTGCCAGAGCAATTCCATCGTCAAGAGCTGACGAAGACGGCGAAGCAGGCGCAATGGCTCCCATCTGTCGCAGCAGGGATTCGGCATATAGATTATTGCTGTCGCGGTTCGCGTTGACTAATAACTCTGCAAGGGGAGGGGAATCGAGTGCGGCAATTTCCTGCCCGTCTGACCCCTGATCAGGGGCGATCGCAAGTTGATGAACTGAAATGCCCGCTGCTGTTAATGCTTGACGAAATCGCTGAAGAAAATAGGTCGTCGGGTCGGGAATTGAAACGGCAGATTCATCGGGGCGTGCCCCGACTCGGAGCTGTCCGCGAACATTGAGAATGGGCTGGCTAAAGTCGCGTCCGACCTCAACAAATTCGGGTTCGGTCACCGCTACGGTAGTTGAGCGGTTATTGATTCGCCATCGGGCTGCTTCAGCCGGGTCGTCCCAATCGACTCGGAGTGGTTCTCCCAAGTCTTGGGGTGTTAGCGTCACCTGAATCTCGTTTTCATTCAAAATTAGGCTGCTGGCGGGAGCACCATAGCCTGCCTGCACATCTTCCCATTCCCAGTTGGGGTTAATAGCACTCCCTCGAAAATAGTGATCGTCACCCATCAGATGCGTGATGTGCGTAATCGAGCGATCGCCAATTTGACGAGCGAGCAACGCTAAATCGGCATCGGTTAAGGTCGGATCACCCCGTCCAATAACGCGCAGCACCGTCTCGCCCGATGCTGATAAGTCTCTATAAGATGCTGATAAGTCTCTATAAACAGAGGTGCGAATGCGAAATTGAGGACGGAGTTGAGTCAGTGCAGCGGCAGTTGTCAATAGCTTGGCATTCGAGGCAGGAATAAAAAACTGATGAGCATCTCGGGCATACAGCGTTTCGATTTGATTGCTCGGCGATAGGTCGGCGCTGACGATACGGTTTGGACTAAAATTCCCCATCGGGCGCGATCAAAGGCTGGGCGGGTGGCGATCGCCTCAATTCGCGATTCCAAATCTGCCAGACACACCCCTTCATCCGCTACGGCAGCAGGAGCCATCGGCATTAGTAACAGGATGACCGCACTCATAAATCGCACATAGCGTTTTGGGCGATCGCGTAAATTGCTATACATCTCTGACGGGCTTTGCTAAGCTAGCAAAGTTAGTTTAAAGTTCGAGCATCACTACACGCTATACGTTCCGATTCTTTTAGGCAAAGAGTTCATGACTACGACAACTCAAATCAAACACGACGTAAAAGATCTTTCCCTCGCCACTCAAGGTCAGCAGCGGATCGAGTGGGCAGGTCGAGAAATGCCAGTATTGCGTCAAATCCAAGAACGCTTTGCTCAAGAGAAGCCTCTACAGGGCATTCGGTTAGTGGCTTGTTGTCATGTCACCACCGAAACCGCCCATTTGGCGATCGCGCTCAAGGCAGGCGGTGCCGATGCATTGCTGATTGCCAGTAACCCTCTGTCTACTCAAGATGATGTAGCTGCCAGTTTGGTCGCTGATCACGGCATCCCTGTCTTTGCGAGAAAGGGTGAAGACAACGCCACCTATCATCGCCATGTGCAAACCGCGCTCGATCATCGTCCCAATATCATCATTGATGACGGGAGCGATGTGGTTGCTACGCTCGTAAAAGAACGGCAAGATCAGCTTTCTGACATTATCGGCACGACAGAAGAAACCACCACCGGAATTGTTCGGCTGCGTGCCATGTTTAACGACGGGGTGCTTACCTTCCCCGCGATGAACGTCAATGACGCAGATACCAAGCATTTCTTTGACAATCGCTACGGGACAGGTCAGTCTACCTTAGACGGCATTATCCGCGCTACCAATATGCTATTAGCCGGGAAAACCGTTGTTATTGCGGGCTATGGCTGGTGTGGTAAGGGAGCCGCTCTTCGTGCCCGAGGAATGGGGGCTAATGTTATCGTCACAGAAATTGATTCGGTACGGGCGATCGAAGCTACCATGGACGGGTTCCGTGTCATGCCGATGGCAGTTGCAGCACCCCAGGGCGACTTGTTTATCACGGTAACGGGCAACAAGCATGTCATCCGAGCAGAGCATTTCGAACTCATGAAAGACGGGGCGATCGTATGCAACTCCGGTCACTTTGACATCGAGATCGACCTCAAGGCTCTTAAGTCAATGTCATCTGAGGTGAAGCAAGTCCGCAACTTTACCGAGCAATATCGGCTCAACACGGGCAAGTCGGTCATCGTCCTCGGCGAAGGGCGGTTGGTTAACCTGGCAGCAGCCGAAGGGCATCCAAGCGCCGTCATGGATATGAGCTTTGCAAACCAGGCACTTGCCTGCGAATATTTGGTGAAAAACCAAGGCAATTTAGACCCCGGTTTGCACTCGATCCCCACGGAGGTTGATCACGAGATTGCGCGTCTAAAGCTGCAAGCGATGGGCATCGCCATTGATAGCCTTACATCTGAGCAAAACGAATATGTTAATTCTTGGACGATGGGTACAGAGTGATAGCCACCCATTAGACCTGAAGAACTGCATAGCATGGATGGAATGTGAAACAAGGGGGCGATCGCCCCCTTGTTTTCGTTATACACCCCTACCTGCTCTGGATAGCCTGGTGAGGATCAGCAAGTATGTACTCTTGGTGAAGATCTTAATTGACACTCGCCGACAATCAACTCTCTATGTCATCATCGACAATATTTCTTATCTAGATTTGATAGGGATTGCATGGCAAAACTTTCAGTCGAACTGCAAAACTACTTTTTTGAAGAAACCAGAGCTGAGCAAATCACGCTTATTGATATTCTTGAACTTGCTGGGGAACGCACGTTTGGGTTTCTTCTCGTTTTATTATCGTTGCCCTCTGCCTTACCCATTCCCGCACCGGGATACTCCATCCCATTTGGGATTATAATTCTTCTCCTTGCAGTTCAACTCATTGTCGGACGAGTTCGCCCGTGGTTTCCCGACCGGTTTAAGAAAAAGTCCATTGAGCTAAAGCATGCTCAGCAGTTTTTGAAAGCGGGTCTGCCCTGGTTGCGACGCATTGAATCCCTCTCTCGGCCTCGCATGAGTCAACTCTGTACGAGCCGAACTGGGAGAATTGTCCTCGGAGTGGCGATCGCCCTGATGGGCATTTCGATGCTGATCCCACTGCCGCTAACCAACACGCTTCCAGCTATTGGCGTCTTTATAACCGGATTTAGCCTCATTGAAGACGACGGATTTATTGGTCTTGCAGGGCTAACCGTTTGTCTGATAGCGGGCATCCTTTCGACCGTGCTGATTTTTGCCTACTTTATCGGAGGATTCAGCTTAGTCAACACGGTTATTGACCAAATTCGAGGCTTAAAGCCTTAGAGGATGCTTTAAAAGGGGCCCACGGTTATAAACGCTTGCGGCTTCTCGAAGAGTAAACCGCGCCTATACCCCCGTATGCTCTCGCGTTAGGACTTAAACGTGTGGTGGTCCCCCGCGGCGCGGGGGACCACCACACAAACCTGAGCCCGTAGGGCTATACAAACAAAGTGCGCGTTCACGGACGCCACGGCGGACTCCAGCAAAACCAGAAGATTGTCAGTCAATAAAGACTATCGCCTCTTTTCCGCTTTCCAAGTCCCTCCATAGATGTAATGAAGGTTCTCCTGGAAAGCAGGCAAGCATTCTGGGCAAACAAATATCCAGTGCTTTGACTGATCATATTGAATTCGATATAACGTCGATGCGGTTTGTTGGCAGCGATCGCAACGCTTAGTCCGAACGCATTTCACTACGCCATCACCGATGCTTCAGGTCGCGCAAAAATCATTCGGCCTGCGGACGTTTGCAGAGAGCCCGTTACCACCACAGCAAGCTCATCCCCGACGTAATTACTGGCTTCTTCCACAACGACCATCGTTCCATCGTTTAGGTAACCGACCCCTTGAGCAGGTTCTTTACCTTGCTTAAGAATTTTAAGGTCAATGCTATCACCCGGCAGATACGCAGGACGAAGCGACTGGGCTAGATCGTTGACGTTGAGGACAGGAACTTTCTGAAGACTCGCGACCTTGTTTAGGTTGTAATCATTGGTTAATAAGGTTCCGTTGATTTCTTGCGCAAATCGAACCAACTTCGCATCGACGGTAGCGATATCGTCATAGTCTGCTGGATGAATCAAAATTCGTTCCGGAAAAGCATCCTGCATTTGATTGAGAATATCTAAGCCTCGTCGGCCCCGCGTTCGCTTCTGGTCATTAGATGCATCGGCAACCTGTTGAAGCTCTTGTAGGACAAATTGTGGAATCAGAATTTGTCCTTCCAAGAAACCGGTGTCAAGCAATCCCTCAATCCGCCCATCAATAATACAGCTTGTGTCTAAAACTTTTGTTGCAGAGGGTTTTAGCGTTCCTTCCGCCAATAGCATCGTCTCGACGCTATTGGGATTAATGAGTCGCAGCAATGCACGCCCATGAGTATCTGCTAAATTGATTCCTGAAAAAGCAAACAAGATGCTACCTAATACGGCTGCTAGCGGTTTGATGAATGTGAAGTCTTTGGGAATGGGCAAGAGGAAAATGGGAGCTAGCATTAGGTTTGCGATCAGAAGACCGAGAACTAGCCCAACCGAGCGGCTCAGCAGCATGTCTACGGGCATATTTCGGACTTGAGACTCAAGGCGACGATAGCCCGTTTGAGCCGCCAATCCGATCGCCCCACCAATTAGGGCTCCAAACCCGGCAATTACCGAGCTTAGCCCATCTAAATTAGTAACCTGCTCAAGAACTTGACCCGGCAGCAAGTCAACGCTGTAGAAGCCGATGCCTGCTCCTGCTAGGATGAATGATAAAACAATGATTGCGTCAAGCATGATATCAATCCAAATTGGATTTATTTCTGAGCTTGAATGACATAATGAATGCAAGGATAGATTCTGCGGACTGATGTGTCCAAAAATATGTAATTGATCTCTTGATCAAGCTCAACAGGAGTATTTCAGCTTCAATTATATCGTTTGGCAATCCAACGATTGCCTTGAATATACGTCATTTTTGGAGATGAGTCGTTAACTAGTTTGAATATCTAAATTGCTAGAACCACATCAGCTTAAACGCTGAGCGATACTTTAAAGGAGTTGCTAATTTGTTAGGCTGAGCTAATTCTTTCTAAAACAAATCTCTTTAGAAACTCTTTAGCCTTGTCTTCATACCGTCGATTAATCTACGCCTAAACGTCGTCTAAGTTTGTTTTCAAATTCGTTTTAGATAATCAATCCATCTCCATATGCCAACCTCTACACACTTTGGCATTCCGACGTCAGCCTATATACATATTCCGTTTTGTCGACGGCGATGCTTTTATTGCGATTTTCCAGTCTCTATTGTGGGCGATCGCCCACCCCGTTCGCGACAGGCGGATGCTTCACAACAGTTTGGAACGATTGCCGAATATCTGCATTACTTAATTCAAGAAATCGAGACAACGCCGTCTTTAGGAGCCCCTCTGCAAACTATATTTTTTGGCGGAGGAACCCCATCTCTGCTGACCGCCCAGCAGCTTGATCAGATTCTCGATGCGCTAAATCGGCGATTTGGGATTGAGTCAACTGCGGAGATTTCCATCGAAATGGACCCCGGAACGTTCGATCAACCCCAGTTAGCCGGATATCAGGCAGCAGGCGTCAATCGAATTAGTCTGGGCGTTCAAGCGTTTCAAGCTGATTTGCTGGCAGCATGTGGGCGCACTCACACCCCGGAGGACGTTAGCGACGCGATCGCCCTGCTCCAGCAGGCGAATATTGCTAACGTCAGCCTAGATTTGATTTCAGGGTTGCCGCACCAGACCTTGGATCAATGGAATGACTCGCTACGACAGGCAATCGAATATGCTCCTGCTCACCTTTCTATTTACGACCTGACGATTGAGCCTATGACTGCATTTAGTCGATGGTATGAACCGGGTTCAGATCCCTTACCCACCGATGAAATGACAGCTGACATGTATCGCATTGCCGAGCATACGCTCACTGCGGCAGGATACGAGCACTACGAAATTTCAAATTATGCCCGACCGGGCTATTCCTGTCGTCACAATCGCGTCTATTGGGAAAATCGTCCTTACTATGGATTTGGGATGGGCGCGGCAAGCTATCTCAACGGGTATCGAGTGAGTCGCCCCCGGAATCGTCGAGACTATTACATCTGGGTGCATACATTCGTCCAAAATAACGGTCAGATTAATAGTCCAGTGACTCCGCTAGATGAGGTTCTTTTGGATACTCTGATGTTGGGCTTGAGGTTATCTGACGGTATCCAGATCGATACACTCGTTCGTCGGTTTGGAGAGCATTCGGTGTGGCGAGTGTTAAGGTGTTTAGCTCCCTATGCTGAGCAAGGATTGGTTGCCTTCGAGCCGCTAATGGGGCGATCGCCCTCTGCGCTGATATCTGACATGATAATACCGGGTAATACGTCGAAGTGCGGCACGTCGTCCCAGCTTCGTATCCGTTTAACCGATCCGGAGGGATTTCTCTTCTCCAATCGCGTTCTTGCCGAAATCTTTAAGGAGTTTTCAGAGGAAGAACGCGTTTGAACCGCCTGTGTGGATATCGGGCGATCGCCTCCAAATCTGAATCATCCCCCGTAATCAAACGCTGAACCCTACAAAATTTGATACCCTATGTTCAAATAGTCTTAAGCTTGAGGGCTGAAAGCGTGGATATTCAAATTGGCAGGGGAAAGACAGCCCGTAGAGCCTATGGGATTGATGAAATTGCTCTAGTTCCAGGGCGAAGAACGTTAGATCCAGCACTAGCGGATACCCATTGGCAAATTGGGGGCATTGATCGTGAAATTCCCATCATCGCGAGCGCCATGGATGGTGTCGTCGATGTAAATATGGCTGTGCGGTTATCCCAGTTAGGCGCTCTAGGCGTGCTTAACCTTGAAGGCATTCAAACCCGTTACGATGATCCCGAACCCATCCTCGATCGGATTGCGTCGGTGGGTAACAATGAGTTTGTAATGCTCATGCAAGAGCTGTATGCAGAACCAATCAAGCTAGAACTTATCAAACAGAGAATTCAGGATATCAAGCAACAGGGTGGAGTCGCTGCGGTAAGTTCCACCCCGGCAGGTGCCATCCATTACGGACAAGCAGTTGCCGACGCAGGCGCCGATCTGCTTTTCATTCAGGCAACCGTCGTATCGACCGCGCATTTATCACCGGAATCGATTACGCCCTTAGATTTAGCGGCATTCTGCAACGACATGCCAATCCCCATCGTATTGGGCAATTGCGTCACCTATGAGGTGGCATTGAGTTTAATGAAAGCAGGCGCGGCTGCCATTTTAGTCGGAATTGGTCCAGGAGCCGCCTGCACCTCTCGGGGTGTTCTGGGAGTGGGGGTGCCTCAGGCAACTGCCATTGCTGACTGCGCGGCTGCTCGCGAAGACTATTACCACGAAGAAAATCGGTACGTACCAATCATCGCTGATGGTGGGCTAATCACAGGCGGTGATATTTGCAAGTGTATTGCATGTGGTGCGGACGGAGTGATGATTGGTTCTCCATTTGCGCGCGCTCAAGAAGCACCCGGACGTGGCTACCATTGGGGCATGGCAACACCAAGTCCGGTATTGCCGAGAGGAACCCGAATTCGAGTTGGCACCACAGGCACGTTAGAACAAATTCTCAACGGGCCAGCTCAGCTCGACGATGGAACGCACAACCTTCTAGGAGCCTTGAAAACCAGCATGGGAACGCTGGGCGCTAAAGATATCCGTGAAATGCAACAGGTTGACGTGGTTATCGCTCCATCTCTGCTGACGGAAGGTAAAGTTTATCAAAAAGCGCAGCAATTGGGCATGGGTAAGTAAGTTAAAGGCGTATACTTAAATACCAGAACTTATCGCATACTGATGCCCGATCATTGATAAGTTTTCGCAATTAGGTGCAATGAAATACTGGAAAACCCATAACTCTGACTTACAATAGATAAGTAGCGGAGACGCATGTTTCCGTTCACTCCTCACACCACACTCCGCCTGGACTATTGTTCAGGCGGTTCCTAATTGGCGCGCTGGTTTTAAGGCAATAGCTAAAGAAGAATTTTCGTTGGAAAGTGTTTGATCTGTCGCAAAGCGTCTGAATCTAATAGTCTGACATTGCGAATGTATCCAATAGTCTGACATTGCGAATGTATCCAATAGTTGCGAGCACTTCATCTCGTCTAATCGATCCGCTATGGTAAAATTTCTGTAGTGATATAGGCTAAGGATTTTCAGGCATGTCAGCAGCCGCAGTTACCGATTCTAGCTTTAAGCAAGAGGTTCTTGAAAGCGAAGTCCCAGTTCTGGTCGACTTCTGGGCCCCCTGGTGTGGTCCCTGCCGCATGGTAGCACCCGTCGTTGATGAGATTTCCGAGCAATATGCTGGGCAGGTTAAAGTCGTCAAGATAAATACGGATGAGAACCCGAGCGTTGCTAGTCAATACGGCATCCGTAGTATTCCCACATTGATGATTTTTAAAGGAGGGCAGCGAGTAGATATGGTTGTCGGTGCAGTTCCTAAGACAACGCTTGCCAATACCCTCGAGAAGTATCTCTGACAGTCTTAGCGTTTTCTTTGCCGCGATGCTATTAACCTGGGTGACAATACGCTTCTAATCGAGAAACTAAGCTTGCAGTATTTAGTCTCTCCTGGAGCGTTTTCAAGCCGCTTTTAAAATTTTAAGAACTGCTTACATCAGTCTTCCTGTAAGCAGTTTTTTTATTAGGTGCCATCGGATGCCCGGCAATTGATGCACCGATACGAGATGCAATCGGACGACTAGATTCATTGAGTTTGGGGAGTCTGATTTAAGCAGAACTCTCGAAAACTGGCTAGAATAGAGTGCTGTCAGTTGACGAATGTTCATGGCTCGATACCTATTAACGTCTCAACAACGAGAAGCATTTCAGGCAGAGATTAGTGCCCTCGTTGACCAACTCCCTGAAATGCCTCACGGAGAACTGATTCAGCAAGCTTTAATGACGTTGGTTCGCATGGCGGAGGTAGAAGCCGATCGATTAGATTGGAAAATTCTAAATGCCTCCATGCAAGATATGGAGCGTGCATTCCGAGTCTTCTACCCGTATCGACACATTCGTAAGGTGACGGTTTTCGGCTCAGCTCGCATTCCGCCTGATAGTGAAACGTATCGCATGGCGGTTGAATTTGCTCAGTGTGTGACGCAGCTTGGCTTTATGGTGATGACGGGCGGTGGTGGTGGCATCATGCAGGCCGGAAATGAAGGCGCAGGCTCGGAGCAATCGTTTGGCTTGAATATTCAACTTCCGTTTGAGCAGGGCGCCAATTCGTTTATTGCAGGCGATGCTAAGCTGATTAACTTTAAGTATTTTTTCACTCGCAAACTATTTTTCTTGAGAGAAACCGATGCTCTGGCGCTTTTCCCAGGTGGGTTTGGCACTCAAGACGAAGCATTTGAGTGTTTGACGCTAATGCAGACGGGCAAGTCTGACTTGGTGCCGCTCGTATTAATCGACGAACCGGGGGGCGACTATTGGCAAAGTTGGGATGAGCATTTGAGAGCGCATTTGCTCGAAGCAGGACTCATTAGTGCCGATGATCGAAGTCTATATACGATTACCGATCGCCTAGATGTCGCATGTGAGGCGATCGCCAGCTTTTATCGGGTTTTTCACTCTAGCCGCTACATCGACAATCAGCTTGTGATTCGTCTCAAATCAGAACTATCTGATTCTGATGTCGAGCTTCTCAATTCAACCTTTAGCGACATTCTCGAAAAAGGACGAATCGAAAAAAGCTCTGCGTTTGCCCAAGAAACCAATCCAGAGATTATCGATTTGCCCAGGCTGATCCTGTACTTCAATCAAAAAGATTTCGGGCGCTTGTATCAGATGATTCGGCTGATTAATCAATTGGGGAGTAGATCTCCAGAGTCAACCCACCCGGAACAAAAATAGCTCAAATCTTTGTCTAAGTTTTGAGTTAAATCAAATTTTGAATTAACTTCAGCCTAAATATGCTAGGGGAGTATCTGTCGATACGTATGCTGAGAGCGATCGCACTATAAAGTGATGACAATTTTCGCCCGGGATTAAATGCCAGCACCTTATCAGCAGAAGGAGTAAGTCTCGATGTCCGATTCAGTCCAACCAGACTCAAAGCATCGGGTCGTTATTGTCGGAGGTGGATTTGGCGGACTGTATGCCGCTAAATCCTTGGGGCGAGCTCCAGTTGACGTAACGCTAATCGACAAACGCAATTTTCACCTGTTTCAGCCGCTCTTATATCAGGTTGCCACCGGGAGTCTCTCGCCCGCCGATATTTCCTCTCCACTCCGGGTTGTATTAAGCTCCCACCGCAACGTCCGAGTTCTCCTGGATGAAGTAACCGATATTGATCCGGTTCATCAGCAGGTGATGTTACGGAATGAGATGCTCCCGTATGACACGCTCATCTTAGCGACTGGGGGGAGTCATCACTATTTTGGAAATGATCACTGGGAATCGTCCGCCCCCGGATTAAAGACGGTTGAAGATGCACTCGAAATGCGTCGTCGTATATTTCTGGCGTTTGAGGCAGCAGAACGAGAATTAGACCCGCAAACGCGCAAGGCGTGGTTGACCTTTGTGGTAGCAGGAGGTGGGCCGACGGGCGTTGAGCTTGCCGGAGCCCTCGCAGAACTGGCACACGGCACGCTCAAGGCTGACTTTCGATCAATCGACACGTCTGAAACTCAGATTATTCTCCTAGAAGGAATGGATCGAGTGCTGCCGCCTTATCCGTCTGTTCTATCTGCTAATGCAGAGCAGTCGCTCACGGAGCTGGGCGTTACCGTCAAGACAAAAACGCTGGTGACCGACATTACGGATTATGGGGTGACCGCTCGGCAGGGCGATTGCACTGAGCATATCCAATCAAGAACCATCCTATGGGCAGCGGGCGTTAAAGCCTCTGGAATGGGCAAAATCTTAGCAGAAAAAGCCCACGTCGAACTCGATCGCGCCGGACGAGTGATGGTAGCCCCTGATTTGTCTGTTCCTAGCCATCCTAATATTTTTGTCGTCGGCGATCTTGCCCATTATGCGCATCAGGGCGACAAACCCTTACCTGGGATTGCTGCGGTCGCGATGCAACAGGGAAGCTATGTGGCTAAACTAATTGGACATCGCCTCGCCGGAAAAGAGCTAGCGCCATTCCGATATTCAGATGGTGGAAGTTTAGCCGTAATCGGGCGCAACGCCGCTGTTGCTGATTTGGGAGCACTTAAGCTATCCGGCCTTCCGGCTTGGTTGATTTGGGTCTTTGTTCACATCTATTACCTAATTGAGTTTGATAACAAACTCGTCGTGATGACCCAGTGGGCCTGGAACTATCTCACCCGTAGCCAAGGTGCTCGTCTGATCACTGGAAAAGACGTCATGCCGCCTGTCAACAACAGTCAGCCCCCGGAATCTAAAACGAGTCTCATTTCGACGTGAGCAATACCGGCCTCGTCAAATTCATCCCCTCGCTGGCTAAAACCGAGCTTGCTATAAAACGCTTTGGCATGGGATTGGGCGTTGATTTTGACTTCAGGAATACCCTGCTCTCTGAGATAATCGAATGCATAGTCCATCATCTGCCGCCCAATCCCTTGCCCTCGATAGTTTGATAACACGGCAACTCGTTCAATTTTTGCGAGGCGATCGCTCAGATATCGAATCCGAGTCGTCCCAATAGGGTGACCGTCAAGATAGGCAACCACGTGAGTAGATCCATCATCTTCTCCGTCAAATTCTAATGCGGGATCAACCCGCTGCTCAAGCTGAAATACCGCGCAGCGAACCGCCTGAATGTCAGAAAGCGCTTCGGAATACGTCACCATTCGAATCATGAGCGGGCTCGTCATAAGGGGCGATCGCAGGTGAATCACTGAAGAATATATATGATATCAGCCACCGAAATACCGATGTAGATGTCGGTGGACAGGTTTTCCCAGCTTTCTCTCAACACCGTTCCTGACGAGAATAGTCCTTAGTTTTATGTCATCCTAGCGATTACAGAGGTAGACTATATCCAATTGCGATGTGCGTTATCAGCGCTCATCATAAATTTCTTGCCCCAATTTAAGGACTGTCGTGATGGGTGCTACATCAGATCCAGAATAATCATGTGATAGCACCGTCCTTAACTTTAATTGAGAAAGAAATTTTCTAGACTCGGTTGAAGCTCACAATGCTTCTAGCCGATAATGACTTTGCAAAATACGTTGAGACTTATCCCCGTTGCCGTGACAACAGAACCTGGAACGTACAAGAACACCGTAAATTTGCCCAAGACTTCGTTTGAGATGCGAGCCAATGCAGTCAAGCGAGAACCGGAATTGCAACAATTCTGGAAAGATCACGCGATTTACGAAAACCTGTCACAAAATAATCCGGGGGAGCCCTTCATTTTGCATGATGGGCCTCCCTATGCGAACGGCTCGCTTCACATGGGGCATGCTCTCAACAAAATTTTGAAAGACACGATTAATAAGTATCAGCTTTTGCGTGGGCGAAAGGTTCGCTACGTGCCCGGTTGGGACTGTCACGGTCTTCCAATCGAGCTAAAAGTGCTCCAAGAGATGAAGCCTGATGAACGCAAGCATTTGACTTCATTAGAACTTCGTCAAAGAGCGAAGGAATGGGCACTTCAGCAGGTAGATGCCCAGCGCAAAGGCTTCATGCGCTATGGAGTCTGGGGAAACTGGGATCACCCCTACCTGACCCTCACGCCTGACTACGAGGCAGCTCAGATTGGAGTGTTTGGGCAGATGGTGCTGAAGGGCTATGTCTATCGGGGGCTAAAGTCTGTGCACTGGAGTCCTAGCTCACGTACTGCCCTTGCAGAAGCAGAGTTGGAATATCCAGACGGGCACACGTCTCGCAGTATCTATGTGGCGTTTCCGATGGTTAGCCTTGCTGATGCAGCGTCAGCATTATCTCCGTATTTAGCGGATCTAGGCGTCGCGATTTGGACAACGACTCCATGGACGATTCCGGCGAACTTAGCAGTCGCCGTTAATCCAGATCTGACGTATGCCGTTGTTGAGGCAACGGGTGGGCGATCGCTCGGAAAGTTTCGCTATCTACTAGTCGCAAAAGACTTGGTCGAACGGTTATCCACTGTGTTTGGAGCATCATTAACCGTAAAGACAGAAATAGTCGGCAAGAAACTGGAATATTCGACCTATCGTCATCCCCTATTTGATCGCGAAAGCCCTGTTGTGATTGGTGGAGATTATGTCACAACCGAGTCTGGAACCGGCTTGGTCCATACGGCGCCAGGCCACGGAGAAGACGACTTTCGAGTGGGGCAACGCTATGACCTCCCCGTGCTTTGTCCGGTCGATGAGGCCGGGAATTTTACCCACGAAGCAGGACCGTTTGACGGATTAAACGTCTTAAAGGATGCGAACCCTGCCGTCATCAAAGCGCTTGCCGAAGCCGGAACACTGCTCAAAGAAGAGGATTACGTTCACCGCTATCCCTATGACTGGCGCACCAAAAAACCGACGATTTATCGAGCAACCGAACAGTGGTTTGCATCGGTAGACGGGTTTCGTGAGGCTGCACTCAGCGCGATCGCAGATGTCCGATGGATTCCGAGTCAAGGCGAAAACCGGATTACGTCGATGGTCAATGAGCGATCAGATTGGTGCATTTCGCGTCAACGCAATTGGGGAGTTCCCATTCCGGCCTTCTATGACGACGAAACCGGGGAGCCTTTGCTCAACGAAGAAACCATTGCCCATGTCCAAGCGGTTTTTGCAGAGAAAGGATCGGATGCTTGGTGGGAAATGCCTGTCGAAGAGTTGCTGCCCGAGCGGTATCGCAACAACGGCCATACATATCGAAAAGGCGCAGACACGATGGATGTCTGGTTTGATTCGGGGTCGTCTTGGGCTGCGGTAGCGCAGCAGCGCGAGGAATTGAGATACCCAGTTGATATGTATTTAGAAGGCTCGGATCAGCATCGAGGCTGGTTTCAGTCGAGTTTGTTGACCAGCGTCGCCACCCACGGCATTGCTCCCTATAAGACCGTCTTAACCCACGGCTTTGCGCTTGATGAACAGGGTCGCAAAATGAGCAAGTCGTTGGGTAATATTGTCGACCCGGCGATTGTGATTGAGGGCGGGAAGAATCAAAAGCAGGAACCTCCATATGGTGCAGATGTGTTGCGCTTATGGGTATCGTCGGTGGATTATTCATCAGATGTGCCAATTGGGAAGAGCATTCTCAAGCAGATGGCAGATGTCTATCGAAAAATCCGCAATACGGCTCGGTTCTTGTTGGGCAATTTGCATGACTTTAATCCAGCCAAGGATGCTGTTGCGTATGATCAGCTTCCCGCCCTCGATCGATATGTGCTACACCGCATCACAGAAGTGTTCGCAGAAGTTGCAGACGCCTTTGAGACGTATCAGTTTTTCCGGTTCTTTCAAACTGTTCAAAATTTCTGCGTCGTTGATTTGTCAAACTTTTATCTCGACATTGCCAAGGATCGACTCTATATCAGTTCTGCGAATTCGCCTCGACGACGGAGTTGTCAGACAGTGTTGGCGATCGCCATCGAAAACCTAGCTCAGGCGATCGCCCCCGTGCTTTGCCACATGGCGGAAGACATCTGGCAGCATATTCCCTATCCCACGCCCTGCACGTCAGTATTCGAATCAGGATGGGTCAAGCTTGAGACGCAGTGGCAGCAACCTGAGCTGGCTCAGTCGTGGCGTGATATTCGCAAAATCCGAGCTGAAGTCAACAAGGTGCTAGAGAAGGCGCGCGCCGAGAAGGCAATCGGTTCTTCATCAGAAGCCAAAATCTTACTCTATGTGCCTGATATAGAGCTTCGCCAGCAGCTTCAGGCAATGAACCCCGATGATAGTCTGAGCGGCAATCACGTAGACGAATTGCGCTACTTTTTCCTGGTTTCGCAGGTTGAATTGCTAGCCGTTCCCACCAATCTTGCCGACCTAAAATATAGCTCTCAATCAGACGAGCTGGGTATTGGGGTCGTGGATGCCGATGGGCAAAAGTGCGATCGCTGCTGGAATCTATCTGTCCATGTAGGACAGGCTAAAGAGCATCCGCTCCTCTGTGAGCGCTGTGTACCCGCTCTATCCGATCAGTTTTGACATAATCGGATAATCACCGCACTGCATAGACGTGATGCATCTGGTTTGCGCCTGAATGCCGATGGTCTAGTGCAGGGATAATACCAATTCTTCAAGTAAGGCTACAAATGAACAGGCCAGCCCCCTTGCAAGGCTGCTGGCCGTCAATCCAAAATCGCAAATCCAAAATCGAGAATTGGTATAAGGCGGCTATACGACATGCTAGAGGTTAGCTGCGGGAGGTTAGCTGCAGGTTATATTGCAGCTAACGAAATCTTTCTAAAAATGTTACTCTCTTAATCAAGAAAATAATGTGCGTCCTTGGAAAAGGTTGCAGAGTTGTGAGGAGCACTGCAAACAATTTTCTATACGGTCATTCCCTGTATATGTTGATCCTGGACTAATCCTCGCTCCCATTTAAACCCTTGGCTCTTCTCGGAAAAGTTTTAGTTTTCAAGCTGGACGTGGTTGAGCACGTTGCGTTGATGGTGTGTTTTCGATCTGTTTTCGACGTGGCTTTCAATCACCATTCTTGCTTAGTCTCTCATGGAGCCTCCCTAGAGAAACGCTCAATTGGTTAGTTTTTTAACTAGACGGTTAAGCGATTTGTATTGCAATGAGTGATTGAACAAAGTCAATACTGAAGCGATACGAATGCGATTATACGTCGCAAATATTCGTGACTTTTGAGATACCTGCATGATGTGCGATCGCACGTAGGCAATTTTGCATTCCAGGGTGCCCAATAGGGTACCAACAGCCAAGATTTTTTCAGGCATGCTGAAATGATCCCATCTATTTCAAGCGTTTCCCAAAGCACGATCTGAATTATGGCGAACCCAAACGACATCGCAAAGCTCCAAGAATGGCTTCAAGGTTTGAGTACCGATTCTGATTTTAGTGGTGCAAACTTGAGCGGCATTCAATTAATCGATGTCAATGTTAGGGATATTGATTTCAACGGCGCCAATCTTAATCACGCTGTTTTGAGGGGAGCTATCTTAACTCAGGCAAATCTAAGTGGTGCCAATCTTAGCGATGCCGATTTAACCTCTGCTAATCTTGCACGAACCAACTTGTGTGGCGCCAATCTTTGGGGCGCTCGATTAGACTACGCCAACCTGAATAACGCTCAGCTCAAAGATGTCAATATGAGCGGTGCGACCCTAGTCGGAGCCTATCTCAATGGAGCAGAATTGAGTGGCTCAAGGCTCAGTGACGCCAAGCTTGGACGGGTCAATTTATGTAATGCCGAACTCCATCGGGCAAATTTGATTCATGCTCGAATGCAGGATGCTGATATGCGTAACGCGGATCTCAGCAATGCAGTGCTCAGCAATGCCGATTTAAGAGGGGCTGAACTCACCCACGCGAACCTCAATGGAACAGTCTTGCAGCGATCGCAACTGGGATCAGCCCGCTTGGACCACGCCAAATTGCGCGGAGTTGACTTACGATGTGCCGATTTATCTCAAGCAGATCTGCGTAATGCCGATTTGAGCGGTGCCGATTTGAGTGGGTCTCGTCTCAACGGGGCAAATTTATCCAGGGCTCGCCTCCGTCGTGCCAATCTAACTGCAACTGACTTAACCGCTGCCAACTTAAGCAATGCTCATTTAGGTAGCGCCGATTTGAGCGGATCAATTTTAACGGGAGCCATATTAGTCAACGCCTACCTAGGCAGCGTGAATCTACGACGATCTGACTTGCGCGATGCTGATTTGACAGAGTCAGATCTCAACTGCGCTAAGTTGACCTTAGCTGACCTGCGACATGCTGTCCTAAGAGGCGTTCGGCTCATGCACGCCAATTTGAGTGATGCGAATTTGCGCCACGCTGATTTACGTGATGCCGATTTGCGCCGGGCGTATCTGGCAAACGCCGATTTGCGAGGAGTCAACCTGAGAGGAGTTCGCTTACTCCATGCCAGTTTACTGAGAACTCGGCTGAGCGACGTCGATTTTAGCCATGCTGATTATAGCTACGCCGATTTTAGTTATGCAGATGTAGATCAGGCACTAGAATCGCGATTTCAAACCGTTAGTCGGCAACTTGAGGGGTTTGCAGGTGATCTGGAGAGCCGATTGCTCGACATCGAAGAACTCATCCGTAAACTAGAAGAAGTCATTCACGTCATTCGGATTGACCTAGAAGAAATTGAAGGTAGCCAGCGATCGCCCATTTCGACTCAAACGGTCCAGCATTATCAAAGATTTGTTACGATCATAGATGAGCATTGTGTGAGTCTTCGGCAGCGAGTCGATGAATATGGGCATACTCAGCGTCACGTAGAATGGACGTTAGAAGACATCAGCGACACTTACGACAACCTTCACCAAGAAATTAAAACCTTAGGATTTTATATCAATTGGTGTGAACAGCTCTGGGTGACCTTGTCAGCACATCATTCTATGTGAGAATTGCTGAGTTAATTTGCGCCATCTCGGAAGCGAAGCTGCTAAGATAGTGTACTAATAATGTACTTTTGTGACGTTGCGCTTGGTGACCGTTTCTATGAAGAAGGTACTTCTAGCAGCCCCCTCGATAGCGACGGCTGCTCCTACCGTAGCTCCTGGGCGATCAAGCCAAGTCACTCCTAAGCTTTATCCAAACTATAAGGTCATCGTATTGAACGACGACTTTAACACGTTTCAGCATGTTGCCGAGTGTCTGATGAAATATATTCCTGGGATGACGGGCGATCGCGCTTGGGAATTAACCCACCGAGTTCATAATGAAGGGCAAGCAACGGTTTGGGTGGGGCCTCAAGAACAAGCCGAATTTTATCATTTGCAACTGAGCCGCGCAGGGTTAACGATGGCTCCGCTTGAAGCTGCTTAGTCGGGTCAGATCCATTCTGCCGACGTGAGTTCATCGCTGCTTCCCACCCATCACAGCGGTCAGTGCCAGTTTAGACGTTGACAAAATGGGGGCGACAGGATGGGACGGTCAAATAAGGGGCGACTCGTTTGGAATCATTCAACCCATATCCCTGGGCTAATTCCAGTTCTTGAGCAGTTGAGTCAGTGCTCTGGCGTAGGAACGGTAACCCCCGCCGTGATCAAACGCGTTAAATCTCACTCCCCCCACCTTAAACTCAAGATCTCAGTTCCCATTCAAGGTGGATTTAAGCTAATTGCACGTAAAGGTAAAACCGTCCAAGAAGTATTTATTTTGACTGAATTGAGTCGAGATCAGCTCACTGAGGCGATCGCTCACTTGCTTGACACCTGAAGCAGACGCTCTATCCGGCGAAAGTCTCGCTCAATTTCGCTCCAAAGAGAGCGATTACTCGGATCAGTCCTCAGAGCTTTTCTTAAATACAGCTGCGCTTTCCTAAACTCCCGCCGATCAATGAGATGCCGTCCCCATCGTTCGTACGCGATCGCCTGCCATTGCCGGATTTCTGGATCGTTTGGAATTCGCTGAGAAAGACCCTCAACCAAGGTAATTGCTCTTGGAAACCGTTTCTCTCGAAGCAGACGCTGAAGCTGTTCGTATGAACTTTGCTTGAGTTTTTTCTCAACCCTTGACAATCGAGAATCAACCTGAGCGGTTGCTGACGGATTGACGGACGTGGATGGTGGTTGCCTCGGCGGAGGCTCACGCGGCGGATAGCTAGACGCCGGTGACTGCCGAGTCGGGGTATCTCCATGCGCTTGTTCGGGCTGATTAGTCAGCGTATGATGTGAAGCACTGCCTAAACTGGGCGATCGCGCCAAACTCATGAGTGTCTTATACGCATCCGTCAGCTGGATAAACTTTTCTCTTGCTCTATCTTGATTATCAGGGTTGACATCCGGATGATACAAGCGTGCCAAGCGCCGATACGCCGCTTTAATTTCTGAGAACGATGCCCCCGTCCTCAACTCTAACAGTCGGTAACAATCTGCGAGGCTCATTGATAATGAAAAACGGCAGAATTATTCAGAAATTCTGCCATTAACCTGCTACATTTGACACGTTTTTCCGAAAAGAAGCACAAAACTTAGAGGGTTCGACTCTTAAACAGGCTTGTCTTCAATGACTCGATCAATCAAACCATACTCTTTAGCCTCTTCGGCAGACATGAAAAAGTCTCGATCCATATCTTTTTCAATCTTTTCGATTGTCTGTCCTGTATTTTGAGCATAAATTTCGTTGAGCTGATGGCGCAAACGAATAATTTCGCGAGCTTCGATCTCGATATCGGTCGCTTGTCCGCGAGTCCCACCCGACGGCTGGTGAATCATAATCCGCGAGTGGGGCAATGCAAGTCGCTTTCCTTTCGTGCCTGCTGCTAGCAAAAACGATCCCATTGATGCGGCTAACCCAACGCAAATTGTAACAACGTCAGATTTAATATGCTGCATCGTGTCAAAGATTGCCATGCCCGCAGTCACCAAGCCGCCTGGCGAGTTGATATAGAGCACGATGTCTTTACCTGGATCTTCGGAATCCAAATAAAGCATGACTGCAATAATTTGATTCGCAATTTCATCGTCTACATCTTTACCGAGAAAAATAATTCTTTCTCGATATAGGCGATTGTAGATGTCGATCCACTGTGTATATTGCTCCCCCGGCATCCGGTAGGGAACCTTTGGAACGCCAATGGGCATAAAAGACTCCGTTTTACTTAAATAACGCCAGCAGGTTGGGGGTTAGACTTCCCTTCAGAGGCTTCAAGCACCCGATCAATCAAGCCATATTCTTGAGCAACATCTGGGGTCATGTAGAAAATCCGATCCATATCTTTGACAATCTTTTCGGGAGATTGTCCAGTATTTCTAGATAGGATATCGATCATCGTCTCTTTATTGGCCAAAACTTCTTTCGCCCGAATTTGAATGTCGGTTGCCTGCCCTCTGGCATAGCTCCTGGGCTGGTGCAACACGATCGAAGCATGAGGCAAACTTGCTCGACACCCCTTAGTACCAGCGGATAGCAACATTGCTGCCATTCCCATCGCAGAACCAATACAAATGGTATGAACAGGAGGTTTTAGATATTGAATCGTATCGCAAATAGCAAACGCTTCCGTTTCAAAACCAACAGGCTCGCCATCGTAGCGAGATGTTCCAGTGGAATTGATATAAATTTTAATGGGTTTATCAGGGTCTTCGTATTGCAGGTACAACAGCTCAGCGATGATGAGTTCAGTGACCGCAGATACGAGAGGCATCCCCAGATAAACAATGCGCTCTTTTAGGAGCAGAGAGGGTAAGTCGGGTGGCGGAGTCCGGTAAAATGCGTCTCCGCGATATGGCGACTGAACAGCCTGAGTCGGTAACTTCATAACCTAAAATTGCCTGAAATCATGGCAGTACTTCTAACATAGTAGCGTGCCCCTGAATACAATGGTGGCTTCTCGTATAGCTCATCTGTCTAAAAACATTAGCAATTTGATTAAAAAGTTTAGAATCATTCGTTATGTCAATCAGTATCAATTCAGCATGCCGTCCAAAATCGAGTGATTATGACGACTTGCTAACAAATCTCTGTGAGACGTGAATGGTGGTGTGAAGTATTCATTAGAAATCGATTTCTTGTCTGATGTAGGAGTCTCCTATGATGAGAGTGGGTCTAGATGCTGCACTTAATGACACTAACTTGGACGCTGCCCAGCCTAGTAGCCAACGACAACTTGCAGTTTCTGCGCTTGCTTCGGCAGACTCAGCTAGTCGAACGGCTCCAATCAATTTATGCCTAATTCTTGACCATAGCGGTTCGATGAACGGTCGACCGATAGAGACGGTCAAACTGGCCGCGCTCCGACTCATTGACAATCTCTCAGCAGGCGATCGCATCTCGGTTGTAGCGTTTGACCACAAAGCCAAGGTTTTAGTACCGAATCAACTCGTAGGGGATGCGGATGATATTAAAGCCGCTATCCAGACACTTAATGCAAATGGCGGCACCTCGATTGACGAAGGGATGCGTCTAGGTATCGAAGAATTGGCGCGGGGAAAACAAGAAACAATTTCTCAAGCCTTTTTGCTGACAGATGGCGAAAATGAACACGGGGATAACGGACGCTGTTTGAAACTTGCAGAACTCGCCGCTAGCTATAATCTGACCCTAAACACGCTAGGATTTGGCGACCACTGGAATCAAGACATTCTGGAGAGAATCGCTGATGCGGGTGGGGGAGCATTATCTTACATTCAAAAATCAGAAGACGCAGTCAGCGTATTTGCTCGCCTATTTGCCCGGATTCAGTCCATCGGTTTGACCAATGCTTATTTAATGATCTCGCTTGCCCCCCAGGTGCGGCTTGCAGACTTGAAGCCGATCGCTCAGGTTGTGCCTGATACAATTGAGCTCTCCATCATGCAAGAAGCAGGACAATACATTGTGCGTCTGGGAGATTTGATGGTTGACGCACCTCGCGTGGTATTAGCAAATATCTATGTAGGGCAACTGCCAGAGGGTAAACAGCCGATTGCTCAGCTTCAGATTCGTTACGACAATCCAGCATCAAATGAAGAAGATTTACTGTCTGATCCCGTTTCGGTTGATGCCACTGTTCTTCAAGCGTTTCGCCCCAACGCGGATACAACAGTGCAGCAGCATGTGCTGACGCTAGCGAAGTATCGTCAAACTCAGATTGCAGAAGCAAAATTGCAGCAGGGCGATCGCCAGGGTGCAGCAACGATGCTTCAATCGGCAGCCAATACCGCATTTCAAATGGGGGATCAAAATGCGGCGACTGTGCTACAGACCACGGCAACTCGTCTACAGGCAGGAGAAGACTTAAGCGAAGGCGATCGCAAGAAGACTCGCATCGTCTCAAAAACAATACTCCAAGAATAGCGATCGCCTGGATTCACTCAAAAGCTGATAGCCTAAATCCAGATAAAGATTCTAGACACTCGTTTGAAACCATACCGATCTAGCTATAGGCATCTCATTCCCTATCTACGCCCCCACTGGCGAACCATTGCCAAAGCGCTCGCCTGTACCCTGCTCTTCACGGCCTTCTGGCCCTTCCTGGCATGGCTAGCGGGAGAAATGCTCGGAGCAGTCGCCCAAGGAAATCTGCTGGTACTGGCTCGCCTCGCCGGAATTACCGCCCTATTATTCTTAGTTCAAAAAATTGCCCAATATGGTCAAGACGCGTGGATGGCGCGAGCCGCTCTCGATGCAGCGTTTGACTTACGAAACCAGACGTATGCCCACTTGCAAACCCTCAGCCTCAGCTATTTCGAACGGGCAAAAACAGGTGATTTAACCTATCGCCTGACTGAAGACATCGATCGAATTGGCGAGGTCGTTAATAAAGTATTTCACGATTTCACACCCTGCATCTTGCAGCTCATCGTGGTGTTGGGCTACATGATTTATCTAAACTGGACGCTAACGCTTGCCACCCTCGTTATTGCCCCTCTGCTAGCTATTCTCATTAGTTGGTTTGGCGAGCGACTGCTCGTCTTTTCTCATCGTAGCCAGAGCCGAATTTCTGACTTATCGTCCTTGCTGACAGAAGTGCTGAGTGGAATTCGTCTGGTTCAAGCGTTTTCAGCCGAAGACTATGAAATGCGGCGATTTAGTCGAGAAGCAGAGCGCAATCGCCAAGCAAAATACCTGGCAGCGTGGTTGCGAGCGATTCAGTTTCCTGTCATCGGATTCCTGTATGCCGTTAGCATCCTAATTTTGCTGCTGCTAGGAGGATGGCAAATCTCAGCAGACAATCTGACGGGCGAAGAGTTTGGTAGCTATGTCGCCGCGGTGCTGCTGCTGATCGACCCGATTGCTCACATCACCGAAAACTACAACGAATTCAAGCAGGGTGAGGCATCTGTCGATCGCATCTTTGAGCTATTGGCGATTCAACCTGCGGTTCAAGAAGTGCCCAACGCGTCTATCTTACCTAGGGTCACTGGAAAGGTTGAATATCAAAATGTTAGCTTCAGCTATACGTCCGATCAGCGAGTGCTGCGAAATCTCAATCTTCTGGTTTTTCCCGGAGAGGCGATCGCCCTCGTTGGAGCCTCTGGCGCTGGCAAAACCACGCTTGTAAATCTGCTGCCCCGCTTCTACGATTTACAAGACGGGAAAATTCTCATTGACGGCATCGACATTCGCGAGGTGACGCTTCGGAGTCTCAGGCAACAAATTGGCATCGTGCCTCAAGAGACGGTGCTTTTTTCAGGAACCATTGCTCAAAATATCGCCTTTGGCCGCTCTCAGTATGATTTGGGAGCAGTGCAATCGGCGGCCAAGATTGCGAATGCCCATCAATTTATCACCCAATTTCCGGACGGATATCAAACCTGGGTGGGCGAACGGGGCATTAATCTCTCGGGCGGACAGCGCCAACGCTTGGCGATCGCCCGTGCCGTTTTGCTCGACCCTAGAATTCTCATCCTCGACGAAGCAACATCAGCGTTGGATTCTGAATCAGAAGCACTCGTTCAAGACGCATTAGAGCGGATCATGCGCGATCGCACCGTATTTATCATTGCTCATCGCCTGGCAACTGTTCGAGGCGCGAATCGAATTCTCGTGCTTGAAGACGGGCACGTCGCGGAATCTGGCTCTCACGACGACTTAATTCAACAGGGGGGGCGATACGCAAAATTTTATGCCCGACAGTTCAATATCTGATCATTAGTAATTTGAGGCAAGCTAATTACATACCGATATCCTGCGTCAATAGAACCCTGGATTGCCAGATTCCCGTTGTGAATTTCGACAAGTTGCCGAGTCAGCATTAGCCCTAAACTGGGTCGCGTCAGGTCTGACTCCCGTTCCTGGTGACGTGTAGGTTTTGATTCTTTAGCATTCGCATCTGTGTGAAATGTCGAATGGGAAAGATGGTCTGGATTAGTAGATCCAGGGTCGGTCATTTTAACCAGAGGGGAAAGTCGTGGATTCGGTGCCAGAGCATCCGGATAGGCTTCCGCTTGGGGCAACCCATCCCCCAACCACGGATGAGTTGTCCAGACGGCGATATTGAGGCGATCGCGCTTACGAGATACGTGAATGCGGATAATGCTGCATGCGCTAGATGATTGAATCACGCGAAACGCAAGGTGATATAGCATTTGACGAACTTTGTCTTTGTCGAGCAGCCAGATACGACGACCCGGTTCGACCGAAAGCTGAATCTGTTGTTCTCGTTGTTTTGAGACTTGTTCAAGCGTGCCAATCGCTTGCTGGCAGAGCATTTCGATATCAACCGGACTTAGATTTAAGTCCTGACTGCGCTCATCAAGGGCGCCAAGCTCTAAAATTTCGTTCACAATCGAGAGCATATAGTGTCCACTGGTGTGAACAATATCCATGTATTTCTTTTGTCTTTCGGTTAATGGACCATAAATTTCCCGATTGAGAACACTGGCCATTCCTAAAATTGACGTTAGCGGAGTCCTCAGTTCTTGGGTCATTTGGGCAATTAAGGCAGCTTTGACCGTACTGGCAAGTAGATGAGGAGACGGGGTCTTACGGGTTTCGAGAGGCGATCGCTGATTAGGATCAGGGCTATAGTCCGGAAGGCGTTGTTTGAGCAAATGATTTCGTTCAAATTCGCTCATACTCCATCGCGCAGTCAATTCAAGAAATTCGATTTCCTTACGGGTGAAACTACGAGGAGCTAATTCCATAATGGCTAACGTTCCCAAATAGCAGCCATTTGATGCGATGAGCGGCACTCCTAAATAGGCTTTGATGCCATAGTTACTAACAAGCAAACAAGTTGCAAAATTTGGATCATGGACTGCATCACTAATCGCTAAAACCTTTTGATGTTCAATGACGTGATTACAAAACGATTCTTGACGCGGTAGCTGACGCGAAGATGCCAGACTATTCATCAGCCCAATTCTGGACAACCCAATTGCTGATTTAAACCAGTGTCGATCTCGATCAATCAGCCCTAAAATGCAAATCGGCGCATCTAAAAAATGAGCCGCTGTTTGAGTTGCCTCTTCAAAAACGGGAACACTTTCTGCCTCTAATAAGCCCAATTCGTTTAAGGTTGCCAAGCGCTGCTGCTCGCGATCTGTCGCAGAGACTGCTCCCCCTAGGGAACTAACATCCCCGTCTGGCGAATTAAAAAATGAACTATTAGGGCTTATCATTGCAATCCCTTTTTCCCAAATTTGCTGTGAGAACGAACTGTAATAGCGGCGCTTGAGTTAGGCACGGTGATGTAGAGCGCGGCGCACCACACACCATCATTTCTATACTTAACGTCATTGCAAATGGCTATCAATCTATTAACAGTCATTTGATATACCCATCATTCCCCAACTTTTAAGAGGATGAACGTCAGAGGTAAGAAGATTGCAAGAACGCTTCTAGCGCGGCTATTGCCACCTTGGACTCTTAACGATAACCCAGTGAAAATACGGGTTTGCCAAGCGATTTTCTAACTCGAAATAAGCTAAAATCTGCATTGAATATATTAAAAGAATTAAAAAAATGAGCTTGCCCGATTTAATTCAGGCAAGCTTCGGCGCGACAATTCATGGAAAAACCCGAAAAATATAGGGTGGCGATCGCGTTACCCCCAAGCAGGATGAGAAAGGAGTGATGCAATCACTCGAACCCCTCTAAGTTGATTCGAAAGAGGCAGATGACCACGTGGGGCAGAGATATCCCAAATAAATTCATGGGGATATCGAGTCCAATTATTGCCTGATTTCCAGCCAATTTTTGTCCAAAGCTGATCCCAGTCTTTCCCCATACTGAGCCACAGGTCGCGCTGAACTGAGAACCCAAACTTGCCTTCCGAATAAACCAGCCATAGGGTATTGACGGTCTGAAGATCTGACACCGGAAAGTTATCGACTTCGGTGAAATAAAGCCACTTGCGCTGAACAGCAGTCTCACCTGCTAGCGCACAAAGCTTTTGGAGGGTTAGGCGATCGGCTGCCTGAAAATCTTGATTTGCCAACGTCTCTTGAAGCAAGGTGTAGTCTATATTGCGTTCTGACCGCAACGGAACCACGCCGTGGGGGCAATACGTTATTAAAAATTCGCGCACCAAATGAGCCTCGGATTGAAGAAGAATCTGATAAATCTTTCCATCCACGACACTCACAGGAGTTGTGGGCTGATCTAAACGTTGTTTCAAGAAATCTACTAAAACACCTAACCCTTCATCTCCAAACTTTTCGAGCGTTTGAATGATTTGTAGTTGCTTCTTTTCAGCCTCGGAGCTTAAACGAGTACGCAGGTCAGTTAGAGTCTCTGAGGCATTTGATGATGGAGTAGAGGTCACGTCGGGCGTGGGATGACTCATACTATCTCGGTAAGGTTGTCAACGATTTTGGAATCAGTTTTACAGATCTAAAACTTTATAGAGGATCGAGACGATAATAAAGGCGATAAACCTATTTTCAATAGATCTATTCTCAAGGGTTTATCGGAATTGAGGCAAGCTCAGCAAACCATAAAACTTAAACCGGATTACGGAGATTCGCACCCAATTTGTGAATGCTATAAACGTATTTAAGCTTTAGGAATTTTTGACGCTGAGCCTACATTAAGAATATGCTGAATAATCGATGTTGTTGAGCTTGATACCTCAAATTTAACGAATTTGATTTGTCCTCCATAGGCTTGTACGGCAGGAGCTTCTGGGAGAGTGTCAATATCGTAGTCTCCACCCTTGACATAAACATCGGGATGCAGGGCTTCAATCAGCGGAATCGCTCTGATTTCAGGAAAAATTACAACTGCATTGACAGGCTTTAAACTAGCAAGCACTTCAGCCCGTTGATATTCTGGAATAATAGGGCGAGAAGGATGTCCTGGGCGAGGAGGTTTTAGGCGTTTAACGGATTCGTCGCTGTTTAGACCAATGACGAGCGATCGCCCATACGTTTTTGCTAGACGTAAATAGCGAACGTGACCTGCATGAATCAGGTCGAAACAGCCATTTGTGAAGACCAGAGGCCGCCATTGCTCAGGCTGAGCCTCGATTACTTGTTGCAAATTAGCAAGCGTATAGACTCCGGGAATCATTAAATTATTCTGCTAAATTATCAAATCTTCATCGACCCTACGATCGCACTCATGGAAGAATGGGATGAATTAGAGTGAGTATATATACAGAGTCTCATTAATTTAGGCATTTTGTTTGGCTAAATCTCCGTTCGCACTAGGGGTCTTTAATGATTTTGAATATCGATGTTGTGTCGGATGTTATTTGTCCGTGGTGTTTTGTTGCCAAACGTCGGTTAGAGCAGGCAATCGAAGACGTGCGCGATCGCCACGAATTTCGCACTGCTTGGCATCCGTTTCAGCTCAATCCGGCAATTCCGGCTGAGGGCATCGAGCGGCGGATTTATCGTACGGCGAAGTTTGGTAGTTGGGAGCATTCTCATGCGCTTGATATGCGTCTTGTTGAGGTCGGGAAATCTGTTGGGATTGAGTTTGCCTTCGATCACATTCAATGGACGCCAAACACGTTTGATGCCCATCGCCTCATTTGGCTTGCCCAGCAGGAAAGTGTCCAAGAGAGCGTAGTAGAGGCGTTATTCCATACCTATTTTGAGCAGGGACACCACATTGGCGATCGCCAGGTATTGACCGAGATTGCCCTCACGTCAGGAATTGACCACGAACGCCTGATGCAATTCTGGAGTAGCGATGACGGTAGCACTGCTGTCAGCGAGGAAGAAGCCGCCGCCCGCCGATTAGGAATCAGTAGCGTTCCGTACATCATTATCAACGGCAAATATTCGCTCTCTGGCGCTCAAGACCCTCAAACCATCGTGTCAGCGTTTGATCAAGTCAGCCAGCTCACGATGGTAGAGCATTAGCCCAGGTAAACCACTAGCCCAGAAGCTCAGAGGGGGCATCAGGCACTTCAATCGAGACGCGATTCTGATTCTGATTCTGTGAAAACGTCTTGCCACTGATTTGAACCAAATTCTTTCTCGAATTCACGAATAACCCAACCGAGGGATCGCCGATGTTGCTGAGCGATCGCAATCAGATACGCTTTGTAAGCACATTTGTCACCTAGAGTGGGCGCATTGCCAAAAATGGCTCCTTGATACCAATCCTCATCAGGCCACTGCCCAACCTGCTGAAAAAATAGCCGTCGCGCCAGATTCGGGGTTTGCCTCTCTTCAAACCCTTGTCGTCGCTGCATCTGAAAGATTTTGACCATTTTATCTGTTTCAACGTATCGAAACTGCTCATGGCTTATCAGTTCGATCAGATTGTCAGTTTGGATCTGTTGCTCTACAAGCCAGTGATAATGGCATTCAGGGCATTCAGTTACAAATGCCCATACTAAGCGGTTGCAGTCAGGACATTGCTTGGTCGGAGGGGCACTGCTGCCTTGGGGGTCCTTGCTGGTCGGAAGGCGATAATGCTTAATATCTTCTGGAAATCCGAGTCGTTGTAAGTTGCCTGCTTGGTCTAGGATAATGCCGTGAGTTTTGCCTGTACGCGGAGATATTCGCATAACGCGCCCGATTTGCTGATAGTGAAGGGCACGGGATTGAGTGGGGCGCAACAACAATCCGACTTCGACACTAGGCTCGTCAAAACCAATGCTGATCACATTGCAGGACGATAGCATCAACAAGCGACCGGCTCCTAAGTCATCATAAAGGCGTCGCCTTGTTTTGATCGGGGTGCCTCCTTCTACGGTTGCAGCGGGGATTCCGGCTGCTTGAAACGCATCAGCAATGTGACGAGCGTGTTCGATATCCACACAAAACGCTATGGTGCGTTTGCCTGGAGTGAGCCGATGCCATTCATCTACAATTTTTTGAACCAACTCGGGGCGATCGCACGCATTCTTCAAATCACGTTCATCATAATCGCCTGCAATGATCCGAATGCCGTCTAAATTGATTTGGCCATCGGCGGGAACCCCATAATATTTCATGCTGGCAAGGAAGCCCATTTGCTGAAGCTCTGCCGGAACAGGAGAGGCTACCAGCGCTTGAAAATGGTCACCCATTTGTCCGCTCCCTAACCGATAAGGCGTTGCCGTCATCCCTAAATGAATGGCAAGAGGATGGGTTCGATACAGAATCTCTTGCCCAACTTGGCTAAAGGCAGTAGTGTGGGCTTCGTCAAAAAACACGAGACTGGCAGGCCATTTACGCCACCAGTCTCGCTTTGCCATAGTCTGAATGCTGCCAATCTGTATCGGAGCGGTAGGGTCTTCGCGCCATCCCGCTTTGATAAATCCACACCGCAATCCAAAGGATTGCATTTTGTCGTACGTCTGGCCAACCAGTACATCCAAATGAACAATAAACAAGAGCCAGCACCCTCGTTCTTCTGCATGGGCACAGATTTGCCCACCGATGACAGTTTTCCCAGCCCCCGTTCCAGCAACAATAGCAATCCGTCGATATCCCTGATTGATCTTGCGATACAAGTCGTTGATTAGCTGCACCTGATATGGGCGTAGCGTTGGAGGATGGGACGTGCGCTCTACAGCCATTGAAACAACACCGAGCTGAACTTAAGAACATTTGTACAAATGACCTAACCGTCAGCTTAATGGGTCTGGCGCAGTAAAACAATTGTTCATTAAATAAGTTCTGACTATGACGGGGGCGATCGCCCTCATCGATCCAGCCACAACGCATTCAAACAAACGAATGCCCAGATTAGAATGTCACCACACTCCGAATCGACTCACCCTTGTGCATGAGTTCAAACGCCTCGTTGATTTGGTCAATGGGCATCACATGGGTAATTAAATCATCGATATTGATCTTGCCATCCATATACCAATCCACGATTTGAGGAACGCCTGTGCGGCCTTTTACCCCTCCAAAGGCGCTCCCCTTCCAAACCCGCCCGGTCACCAATTGAAACGGACGAGTGCTAATTTCTTGCCCAGCGCCTGCAACTCCGATAATCGTGCAAACGCCCCAACCTTTGTGGCAGCACTCCAGCGCCTGGCGCATGATGTTGACGTTGCCAATACATTCAAAACTGTAGTCAGCCCCACCATCGGTTAACTCGACCAGATGAGGAACCACATCCCCCTCAATTTCTTTGGGGTTGACGAAGTGAGTCATGCCAAATTTCTCCGCCATTTCTCGCTTGTCGGGGTTGATATCAACTCCAACAATCATATCAGCACCTACCATTCGGCAGCCCTGGATAACATTCAGACCGATGCCACCCAGGCCAAACACGACGACATTGGCGCCAGGCTCTACTTTGGCAGTATTGATGACTGCTCCAATACCCGTTGTTACGCCACAGCCGATGTAGCAGACTTTTTCAAAGGGGGCATCATCTCGAATTTTGGCGACTGCAATTTCAGGTAACACCGTATAGTTTGCGAATGTTGAGGTGCCCATATAGTGGTACAGCGCTTTGCCATTCATTGAGAACCGACTCGTTCCGTCAGGCATCAAGCCTTTTCCCTGAGTCGAGCGAATTGCCTGACACAAATTAGTTTTCCCGCTTAGGCAGAATTTACAATTTCGACATTCTGGTGTGTAGAGGGGAATGACATGATCTCCTGGTTTGAGGCTCTTGACATCAGGACCCACCTCAACGACCACTCCAGCCCCCTCATGACCTAAAACAGCCGGAAATAGTCCCTCTGGATCTGCGCCTGACAGCGTATATGCATCGGTGTGGCAAATCCCAGTTGCTTTGACCTCAACCATGACCTCGCCCGCTTTTGGACCTTCAAGTTGAATAGTTTCGATACTCAGCGGTTTTCCTGCTTCTAAAGCAACTGCGGCTTTCACATCCATAGGGATCTCCTCAAATTGGCATTGCCCTCAGCATAGAGTCAGGGCAGCCCGATTATCAATGAGGGGTGTGACCTAGAAAGCGAAAATTTTCTTAGAATCAAATAGCCCTATACTCGCCTATATAGCAATCCCAGATGGGTTTTGAGCGGTGGGGCGGGCGGCGCCTGTCCCACCGCTCACACACAATTCACAAGCGATTTAGGATCGCTATAGAAGTGGCACATATTATCAGTACATTTCTAGTACATTGCTTAAATTCAACGATTCTTGATATTTAATCAATGCTTAAGATTAAAAAATAGGGCATCCTGGGATAGACCACTGGGTTTAATCTACTTTCCATTTTTGAGGACGGTTCCATGTCAACCTCATGGCGTTCAACAGAATCTCAGGCACGAGATCCGGAAGCTACCGAAGTAATTCAGTTTGAATGGCAAAAACTTTTGGCATTCGGTATTTCCAATCAGGACGCTCAGATGATGATCAGAGCGCTTGCGGTTCGAGATGTGATGCCAGCATATTGGCGGCGGCTCATTGAGGCAGGCATTCCGCTGAATGATGCAAAGACGATTGCTAAGGCGATCGCCTGTCATGACACAGGGCGCAAACCTCTCAGTTTGCATCAACAAAAACTAATTCTTCAATATCTGCCGTTGATATGTCGCGCAGATCTCTGGCGACCCAATTTGCTCATGACATGATGTCAATTTCGTAAACAAGGGCCAGCTTACCTGATTCTAAGAGGAGACTAAAATCGGAAAGGTTTGCTCGATATATTCCATGAGATGCACTTTACGCTGGCCAATATACGGCCTGTCAGTAGAGCCACCACACGATACATATTCGACAACGGCTTTTTTTCCGTGGGGCCCGATCTCTAAAATTTTGATGCCCCAGTCCTGATCTGGCAGGCTCTTAAAGATGCGACCTTCTTGAATGTCGTACAGCATAAAAAATGCGCGATCGCCTTTGTAATCTAGACTACTAAGGAGGGTTTGCCCCTCCCTAGTATCAGCAATATCCAGGCTTAGCGCAATGAGTTTGTGGGAGTACGTATTGGAATTTATACCAATTCTTCGAAGTAGGGCTACAAATGAACAGGCTAAAACCCTTGCAAGGCTGGTGGCCGTCAATCCAAAGTCGAAAATCCAAAATCGAGAATCGGTATTAGCCCCTTAGTTTTGGCTACCGGCCTTTGCTTCTAGATTTTCTAGACGGCTTCTCAGGTCTTGATTATCCTTTTTAAGCTGATCCAACTCCTCTTGGAGTTTATTCACAGCTTGATCGTGACCTGCAGCTTTTTGAACTTGCTGAACGGCCTCGTCTGCCCGACGACGTACCCGACCATCAGGTGACTGATCGGCGAGTGACTGAAGAATGCTTACTGCTCGAATTGTTTCCATTTGCCCAAGCGCACTAACGACTGCTACTTGAGTCAAAAAGAAAGTGTCGCCCGCGAGTTCGTCGAGTCGAGTGAGGATACGCTCTAGATTGGGTTTGCTTTGCCCCGATGAAATTGTTCCTAGGGCGCGAATTGCCGATAGCCGGAGTGCCTGAGGCACTCCTAAAGCCGTATAGTCTAGAAGGATGTCCAGAGCTGCCTCTGAGGTTTTCATCTGGCTCAGTCCGGCGATCGCCCCAGATCGAAGGGTTTCGTTCCAGCCTGCTCGTTCGCTTAACACCGACTTGAGCAGCTTCAACACTTTCTCTTCTTTTGATTTGCCATCGAGTTTTGTAGCCGCAATACTGCCTAATCCTCGCATTGCCGACGATTCTACATAATAGCTGTCATCTCCCTTCTCCACGATCGATTTCAGGGCTTTATAGCTCTCTTTGGTTTTAATCTTAGCGAGAGTTTCGACGACGGCTCGACGCACTCTAGGCTCAGAATCGTTAAGCCCTATGACCAACGCATCAAATGCCTGATCAAGCTTGATGGAACCCAGTCGCCGTGCGACTTCGGCGCGCACTCCCCAAAAGCGATCGCCCTGCAATGCTTCCCCAAGAGCTTTGACCGCTTCCAGCGTGCCTTTTTTGGCCAATGCTTCAGCCGCATAAATGCGAGAAATCGGATCGGAGTCAAACATAAGCTGGGCTTTCAGTTCTGCAACGGGATATTCCAGCGTTACCGTTTTAAGGATGTGATTATTGACATCAAAACTGACAAAAGCGGGCTTTTCAGGAAGCGGGAAATAGAAGGTCTGCTCGCGCTCGTGAACTCGGACTACAAATAATTTGAGAGTAGGCTCTGCATGGGAGGTAGACTCATCATCAGTGTTGACAACGCCAAATCCAATTGGAAGTCGCAAATCAAATAATTCGCTCTTGCCGCCCTTGTCGTCGTCTCTAGCCTGCGTCTGAGTGACAGTGAGCTTAGCAAGTTTGCTGTCTCCATCCCAAGAATATGCAACTTTATAGTCGGGATGGCCGCCCCGGAATACGTATTGATCGAACAAAAACTGTAGATTGCGTCCTGTTGCTTTCTCAATCGCCCGCAGCAAATCGATTGTTTCGACCGTTTGATGAGCATTGTCTTGAACGAACGTATGAATTGCCATCTTAAAGAGCTCATCGCCCAACTCTGCGCGAATCATGTGATAAACGCAGGCTCCCTTCTCATAGATATGTCGGTCGTATAGTTCAATGGCTTCGCGGTAAATGTGAGTCACAATCGGACGGCGATAGCGAGAACTGTCCTCCGAAATGTAGCTCCGCGCTTCGTTGAGGCGATAGTAAGCGGCATCGTCTGCGCCATATTCGCGCTCAGTCCACATCACTTCAGAATAGGACGCCATTCCTTCTTTAATCCAAGCGTGGGACCAGTGTTTGATGACGACTAAATCTCCAAACCACTGGTGAGCGAGTTCGTGAGCGACGAGGCTTTCGGCACTGCGATTGTCGAGGGCAGCTCGCTCATCGAGCAGACAACGGTCGGTTAGCAGCGTGGTCGATGTATTTTCCATGCCGCCAAAGATAAAGTCATCGACGCAAACCTGAGCATATTTGGGGTATGGATAGGAATAGCCAAATGCTTGGCTAAAAAACTCAATCATCTCAGGCGTTTTGCCCATAGTACGCTTGGCATCTGCCTCACGACCTTTTTCCACGTAGTAGAGGCATGGCACTTGCCGGTCTTGAGCGCGATCGTGCCATTCATCCTGAATTTCAGCAAAATCGCCAACGGCAAGCGTCATGAGATACGTCGGATGCACCTCTTTTTGCAGCCAATGATAGATTTTGGTGTCCTCGTCTTCCTCAGTCGTCACTAATTCACCATTCGAGATGGCCATTAGATGTTTAGGCACGCGCACCCGAATTTCGGAGGTTGCTAGCTGTCCTGGGTAGTCAAAACACGGAAACCAGTATCGAGAATCTTCATCTTCTCCTTGAGTCCAGACTTGAACTGGCTTGTCGGGATAGTGATCGTCTGGTGCAATGAAGTAAATGCCTCGCTGGGGATGATCGACGTGGTAGGCGATCGCAATTTCAATGGGCTTTCCTACTTGAGTGGAGTGTTGGAGCCGAATATGCAGTTGCTCGCCATCATAATCGAAGGGTTGTTCGACCGTATCAACCTGAACTGAATCAATCGACAAGTTGACGGCATCCAGCGTAAGGGTGTCGATTCCGGCGCGGATTGGATCGAGCCGAATGGTGCAAATTCCTTGATAGGTTTGCTGAGGAATATCTAGCGACAAATCTAAAAAAATATGTTTGACCTGACCGGGGCGATCGGGATTGTAGTGGGGGCGAGCACCTGGCAACTCGAAACGCTTGCGACCATTCTCATCTAAACCGAAGTAGAACTGCATCATAAATACAATCAACCTATGACACTCAAAATTTTGACCACCGAGGGTTGAACAGTAACCCTAAGTATGTATTCCTTACAGACTAACGCGGATTACACCACTCCACTTGAAAATTTGACGACTGAGCGTCTGCGTTCGGCATGTGCGTTCGGCATGTAGTGGGTGTTTAATCAATCATTAGGTAAATTCATTAGGTAAATTCATTAGGTAAATTGGTGCGGTCGACTATCGGCCATCAGCTATCACCAGCCAGTCTTCAGCCAGTTAGCGATCGCCTTTGCCTTCGACCCAATTTGTTGATGGAAGCTAATAGCTGATAACCCAATTAGGTTAAATAACGTGTATGAACCCAACGACGTGAATCCGATCCAGGGTTTAATCTCTTTGGTAGGGATGGTTGCTGCGTATTTGCCATCTCACCCCGTCAATGCCAAGCCTCTAAACAACTGACGTTTTACCTATGACTGTTGCTACCGATCGCGCTCCCCAACTCGTCACTCACCTGATTAACGGGCTCTTATCCGTCAAACCGCTTGCTGATTTTGCTAAACATCAGGCTCGTTCCATGATGATTAAACGGGCTGAATCTATTGGCGTGTATTGGCGAGAGGAAGTTCAAGCGTTGCGATCGCGCGCGCAAGCAACCGATTTTTCTGCTGAGTGGGATACTGAGCTAAAACAAATCGAGAATCCAGATTTGGCATATCCCGATTATTATCTGCGATCGTTTCACGCCTATGAAGAGGGGAATCTGGGCTGGCAACCGGCGATGGAGGTTGAAGTGGCTGCTAGGGCAGTTCATGCGCGCTTGTGGAATGAAGGAGCAAACGGGGATGCTCGGCTCCGGCAAAGCTATCATGATAGGCTCCAAACTCAGATTCCGAAGCCAACCGACATTCTCGATCTCGGATGCAGCGTGGGTATGAGCACGTTTGCGCTCCACGATTACTACCCAAATTCTCAGCTAACAGGCGTAGATTTGTCACCCCATTTTTTGGCGATCGCCCACTATCGTTCTCGCCAAAGGCAATTGCCCATTCACTGGCTTCACGCCCCCGCTGAAGCAACCGGGCTCCCTGATGCATCATTTGATCTGGTTTCAGCATTTCTGCTATTTCACGAACTGCCTCGCACAGCTGCCGTCAGCATCTTAAACGAAGCTCGACGCGTCTTACGCCCGGGTGGATACCTCGCCATCATGGAGATGAATCCGAAATCTGAAATCTATGCAGCGATGCCGCCCTATATTTTGACGCTGCTTAAAAGTACAGAACCGTATTTGGATGACTACTTCACCTTTGATATCGAACGCGCTATTGAAGACGCAGGCTTCACACGCCCAACTCAAGCCTGTAATAGCCCTCGCCATCGGACGTTGATTGCTCAAGCCCATTAATTCACGTTGCTGAACGAATATGGTTTTAACCGTCAGCCCAGACCAGATTGAACTACCACCTGGAAGTGAGGTAACGCTGCGCTATCAAACCTGGACAGACTACGAAGCGCTGCTCGAAAGCCGTCATGATGCTGCTGCTATCAAAATTCGCTTCAAAACACTAATTATTCAAAACGCTGGGCCAATTTTCATCCGCCTTAGCAATATTACCTGGAACATCTTGCTTCCAGCGGTCTTGAACACCAGCGCTATAGTTTAGATAAAGCTTGTCATCCACGATCGCCCAAGCTGTTGGATCAATGGGAGCAACTTGTCCTTGACTCACAGCCCACGCACAATAGCCTCCATACTGAGGCGCATACGTTTCTGGGCTGCTGGCAAACGTGTCCCGATTCTCGGCACTAGCAAATTGCCACGTTGCGCCATCCCACTCATGTTGAAATTCGCTAGTCCCTGCTACATATTCACCCTGCTCAAAATATGCGACCGGATCTGCGCCCTTAATTGCAATCCCGTCTTCGGTATAGATTTCAGATTGAGTCTCCGTAGAGCCTGACGGAACAGATTCAGATGTCGAACTGGTTGAATCAGTTGGAGTACTTGAACATCCAACAATCAGCCCTAAGCTGAGTGCCACAGCGACCGGAAATAACGCTAGGGGTTTCGTCATGCTTAATGCCTCTTGGAGTGCTTCCTCCCCATTGAACTCACCCTGCATGAGCAGGGGCTGAGAAAATCCTGGGCGATCGCTGAGAGGATGCTCTAAAAACGCGGCATTCTGAGTTCAGCATATGCTTCCTGTTGGGATCAAACTCTCGGCTTGATGCTACTCATCCCAAGATGAGATGAAAGACGGCGGATCACAAACGCATGTGATACACCGTCTACAGTAACCAGACTAGATTGAGTGAAATCTAATCTGTAAAATTTAACTACTTGCTAATGATCGCTTCTAGAAATTCTCGACTTTCGTCTGAGATTTTGCCATGCTTCAGCCATTCCTCTAGCCCGTCGGGAGACTTGACCTTACTGAGCTTCTCTTGCAATGCGCTAGTTTCAAGCACCTCTTGGTCAAGCAGCGTTTGGGCAATCTCTTCGAGAATATCCTGGTTCACATCCAAGACCTTCAACGCCATATTGTGAGCATTGTCGATGATCATTTTTACTTCTTGGTCGATTGTCTCAGTCACCTGAGGACTGACCGAACGACGAGGACTGCTCATCCCTGGAATATACTGCTGCTGAGGCTTGTCGAATGCGATTGGGCCAAGGGTGTCACTCATGCCATAAATCGTGACGCATCGCTCAGCCATGTCGGTTGCTTTTTGGATATCATCACTGGCTCCGGTCGATACTTTGCCAAAGGTGATTTCTTCAGACGATCGCCCGGCCAGCATGATGGCGATTCGTCCTCGGAGCTCATCTTCACCTACCAAAAAGCGATCTTCTTCAGGGAGCTGAAGCGTGTAGCCCAATGCACCTACACCGCGCGGCACGATCGAAATCTTCTCGACCTTACCTGCTCCAGGCATCAACGATCCCACAATCGCATGCCCTGTCTCGTGATAGGCAACCGTGGTTTTTTCCATATCAGTCAAGACACGGGTCTTTTTCTCTAATCCGGCAATGACTCGCTCAATCGCTTCGTTAAAATCTGACATCTTCACTGCATCACCATCGCGACGAGCAGCTAGTAGTGCGGCTTCATTGACAAGGTTAGCCAGGTCAGCCCCTGCAAATCCGGGAGTTCGAGCCGCAACTTTTTCTAAGTCAACATCCTCAGCTAGTTTCACATTTGGAACATGGACTTCCAAAATGGCTTTACGACCAATCTTATCGGGCCGATCAACCACAACCTGCCGATCAAATCGCCCAGGACGCTGAAGCGCCGGATCAAGTACTTCTGGGCGGTTGGTCGCACCTAAAATAATCACACCCGCATTGGCGTCAAAGCCATCCATTTCATTGAGAAGCTGGTTGAGGGTCTGCTCTTGCTCGTTGACACCCCCGCCACCGAAGGGGCTTTGTCCGCCCCGAGATTTACCTAAGGCGTCTAGCTCATCGATAAAGACGATACAAGGAGCTTGCTTTTTCGCTTGCTCAAACAAATCACGGACGCGGGATGCACCCACACCGACAAACAGTTCGATAAATTCTGATCCTGAGATGCTGAAGAAGGGAACACTTGCTTCCCCCGCTACTGCTTTTGCAAGCAATGTCTTACCTGTACCCGGAGGGCCGACTAGCAGTACGCCCTTTGGAATTTTGGCACCGAGGCGAGTGTATTTGCGGGAGTCTCTGAGAAAGTCGACGACTTCTTGAAGCTCGGTCTTCGCTTCATCTACTCCCGCGACGTCTTCAAACTTAACTCCTGTGTCGCCTTCTGAATAGGTGCGAGCCTTGCTCTTGCCTACGCTCAACGCAGCAGGCCCACCGCCCGCGCCTTGAGCACGACGCAAGATAAATAGCCAAATTCCTAAGAAGATCAGGGGAAACAAGAGCCAGTTGAGCAGCCCTACAAACCAATTGTCGTCACTAGACGGGATTGCAGAAAACTCCACATCATTCTCGCGCAGAAGCGTAGTTAAATTCTGATCCGATGGGACAGGCACGGTTTGCAACATTTGAGAGTCTTCGGACTCGGCACCCTCAACGTCAGATGCGGCACTATCTTTAAGTTCGTAGCGAATGCGATCTTCGCTGATGATAGCTTCCTTAACTTGGTCAGATTCAACCTGCTCCAAAAATTTGCTGTACGGAACTTGCTGAGCATTGGCTCCGGGACGATTCGAGCCAAAGAAATTTACTAATAGAAACGCAGCGATCAAAAACAAAAAGCCACTGCTAATCCACCGCGACCATTGATTTTGATCGTCGGGTTGATTGCTTTTGTTGGAGCGATCGCCCTGGTTACTCATTTTGAATTGACTGTCTTTACCGATAGGCATAAGTAATGCTTAGAAATACAGGAGCTAAAACAACAAATTGTGAATTGTGAATAGTAGAGTCTTAAATCATGACCCCAACTTTTATCCAAGCATGGGATTAGGATATGGACGGCTTTTGTCTCTATTCACGCTTATAGGTTCCCATATTCCAAGCGATTAGCCAGCTATCCTGAGATAGACTTTAAGCGATATGAAGCAAAATCTTGGGGCGATCGCACCTGCCTCCGTTTATTAGAAAATCCTGGTAAACATGAGTCATTGACTCACAAAAAAAGCAGCCCTCAGAGAGCTGCTGTGTCGATGATAGGAATAGTACGTGCTTCCCCATTGATTCCTCATCTGCCTTAGCTTTTCATTTAATCATCTAATCAATCATCCATCTAAAGGCAGATGGAAACATAGGTGTTCAAAATCTGATCGACTGACAAATTGTTTATGTGGGCGACTTGAAACTTAAGACGGATTACCAGATAGATCGCTGTGTTTACTTAACCGCCGATGGGCGATCGCCAAACTCTTGACATCTCCCACATTGCCGGGAAACAAAACAACCGGCAAATTGGGAAATTGGGGATGCTGGTCGGGAGTGCGCACAATAGACACACCAGGCAAGATTTGACCAAGAAGGCGGGCAAACGTAAGATTCAAGCCTTTGCTCAAGACATCATTTGACGTAATTCCCCCCTTACTGATCAGGAACCCAATATTCTCAGGCAACCCACGCACAATATCCATCAGCAGGTCTGACACAGCCGCTCCAAATTCTAAGCGAGTCTGCGCGTCAGGAAATGTCAGTTCTTCGCGGCTCGTAAAAATGACTGGGGTTTTGCCTTGGGAAAATGCGTCGTTAATCTTGTCAAGAGTTTGCTTGAGCAGGCTGGCACGCTGTTCTGCCGATTCATCCAGCAGATGCACGACATCAACCTCAATGCCAACTACGTCTGCTTCAAGGAGTAATTGCTCAAGCTGCTGCGTCGTTTTCTGAACGTGGGAGCCAACTAACACGACGCCAGCGTTTCCACCCCGCGTATACTGCCCCATATGTTCGGCATCGATAGGCTGGGGAGGCAAATCTGCTAAGGCGGTCAACAAGCTTGCTGCACTGCGAAACAAAAACTTTTTGCCTTGAGAGGCGGCTTCGAGCACGTCCGCAGCAAATCGATTCAGGTCACTCTGCGTCTCAGCATCGACCGCAACACACTGATTGTCATGCAGGTTGAGCAAGCGTTTGAGCGTTCCTGCTCGAATATCGGCTAAGACAAATCGCTCCACTGATTCAGCCGCAATCGTGCCGTGCGTCTTTTCAGCCACATAATCGGGCAAGTAGCTATGACTGTAGCCAAACACTGAGTCCTTCGCAAATTCGGTCTCGTGGACGGGGACTTCAACTCCATCGACTCGCAAGTAATGAATGCTATCGCGGGTGATGCGCCCTCCCTCAAAAAAGGCAGGGGTTAAAAAATGAGCATCGAAAGGGCCTAACTCATCCGCGATCGCATCGGTTTCAATGGGATAGTGCCCCCGTAGAGTCGAGTCAGAACGACTCACCACTAGAAAATCATCGATTGCTTCACGGGCGATCGCCTGCTTAAGGTTTTGACAGACCTCGCGAGTCACTGCATTTGCGTCTGAGGGAGTCAGCGCTCGCGTATTCGTCAAAATAAACACAATGGGAGAGGGATCTGCCAACCCCATGCGAAGTGTGTCAACATCCCAACGGGTCAACAACAGGCAGCTATGGACAGTCTGAGATCCGGTCGGGTCGTCATCTAGGACGATAATTTTGGGGGTTTGAGAACTCGTAACCATGATGTTGAGGGCGATCGTTCACAGCAATGATGGCATCAGCCATTGCTATGAACTTACCACGTCCGCTGATCACCCCTGGAGCTCTCGCACATTTTAGTCTGCGATTGGTTTACAAACTCTAGTTTGCAGACTCATCAGAGGAATCCGATGTCCCCACCAACGCGGGGAGGGCTTTCTCAAGCGTCATCCGCTGTTGGGCGTTGCGTAAGAAATAGCCATGCATCATTGCTGATGCTAGGAGTTGCGCTAAGCTTTCCCGACTGGTTGTAATAGCAACGTCAAAGTTTTGTCCAGGCAATGCTCCCAGTGAACCGATGATGTTGCGTTCCATCAGGTGAGCAACTTCGGGCTCAGGGCGAGACAGTTGCGCGATCGCCTCTGGGCTTAGTGACCGAATGTAGCGTTCAAGCGACTTGTCTTGGTTATTGCCATCAAAGAGGTTTGACATTTGATTCGACAAATTGTTCATGTGGATACCTTTCAATCTTTATGATTGACAGTCGTCTATATATTTAGTCTAAGCGAGCGATCGCCCCACAGCATTGAGTACAACCGAACCGCTGAAATGGGGTTCTCCGAATCACTACGGCCCTCTAGTTCACCCTGAATATCCTACAAATAATATCCTACAAATAAGCCCCGGCATGTCTGCCAGGGCTGGATTAGCATAGAGTTTCAAATAAAGAGTAGGTTTCTGTATATTTCGCGCTATCTGATGTCAGACTAACGCAAGGTTGATGAATATCCTGTGAACGGATAATAAATTTAGGAGCAAGTTTCTGATGCTGAAGTTGCGATCGCCCTCCCATAAGGCGTTGGTCATTTAGATTAGGCATCAAGGTAGCGGTAGCGGTCTGTGCTTGAGTTAAGCACGGTATGGAGGGCGCGGCGTGCCCTACACTACCATCTCCGTACGTAGCGCGATTGAAAAATGCTATTGGCATACAATAAATAGCCCCGACACTGCTGCCGGGGAAATTTGATATAGAGTTTCAAATAGAAGGTGAGTTTCCGTATATTCCTCGTTACCACTGAGAGAATACTAATTCAGAATCAGTTAATATCGCGCAAACCAGAGATAAAGCTTGAATCAAGTTTCTACAGAGAGACGCTTTTCCAGTCTCTGCGGTAGAATGCAGACCAAACCACGTGAGGAGTTGACTATGAACAAAGGCGAACTTGTAGATACGATTGCTGAGAAAGCAGGCGTTACCAAAAAGCAGGCAGATGAAATTTTGTCAGCCACGCTCGACAGCATTGTGGATGCAGTCAGCAGCGGAGATAAGGTGACACTGGTTGGATTTGGAACCTTTGAGCCCCGAGATCGTAAAGAGCGGGAAGGCCGGAACCCTAAGACGGGCGAGGCACTGAAAATTCCTGCAACGACTATTCCAGCGTTTAGCGCGGGTAAAGTTTTTAAGGATAAAGTCTCACCCAGCTAATCACGAATTCTCAGTTTTGAGACATCCTTAACAAAATTCTTGCTGATTCCGGAATATCCTCCTTCGGCTTATGAAGGAGGATTTTTTGAAGATTCAATATCTCATTGAACTACCAGACTCTCCACTCATCCCAGTCTTCGTTAAAAATTGACGTATTGGGAAATTGGGTAGGGTTACCTTGCTGTTCGAGGCGATCGCGCAATTTTTGCAACAATGGTTCTGGCTGAGGCAAGTCATCCACAAGCTGATAGGGAAAAATGTTCTCAGATAGAGCCAGATTAGCCGTCGTTCCAGCCGCAGCCCCTACCGACCACTCAAAGGAATGAACGCGGTAAGCCGCCGCCGCAATATGACTAGCGGCAATGCTTTTTCCGGCAATGAGCAGGTTATCAATCTGCTGAGGAATCATTGCCCGCAGCGGAATTTGCGCGGGATATGCTTGCCCATGGCCTTGCCGTGTCCCCGGACGCTCAATATTGCCAGGACGTTCAGGGGGTGAGAACGCCATACACGGATGGAAATCAATTGCATATTGGGCAATGCCCACCGAATCTGGATAAATAATCGATCGGCTACGACGCACCACCTGATCAGGAGACAGTTCAGTTTCAAGAACAGATGAAGCTTCAAGCCCTGCTAGCGCAGCCCAGAGACGACGATAGGCTTGTGGAGAAAGAACGTTTTGATAATATTCGTCACGGAAATCTGCTCGCGAAATATCAATCTCACTCACGGAAAATCCTTGTGAATACGCATACGAGGGACGACCTATAATCCGACGAGCCTCTCGAATATAGGGATACTTCGATAAACCATGCATCGTGCCCATCGGAGAATCTAGCCCGGTTAGAAGCTGATGATTGAGGTGGGTTTCTTTAGAGCGATCGCCCGAATCGATCGTTTCCGCTGTCAGCCAGTAGTAAAACCCAAGCGCCTGCTCTTCACCGCCGCGGAGGGTTTCGGTTCGCAGCCCTCCCATCCAACCATTGGGGGCAAGCTGGCCTCGTTCCTCAAGCTGCTCATGGGTATAGATGAGATTGTCGTCTGATGTACCCGGACGATAGTCATTCCCCCAGACCCAGTTTTGCATCGAGATATCACCCGGTCGAGGCACCGCGACTCCAAATCGACTTAATGTGGGACGCTCCTCATCGTCGGGAGCCCAGATGCGGCGATAGGTAAACACCTCGTCAAAATTGAAGCGACCCGGTTCTGGATCGTAAGTGTAGTATGGCTTGTATTGCGAATAGAAGGGGGGTTCTTCCTGGGGAAGTGGAATCTCCGTTTGCTCCATTGCGAACGTATACGTAAACCCCTGGGTGCAGTATGGATCACCCGTTTCACTCGCCGATGAGGGATTGCGATAGGAGCGAGGATCGATGCCTAAACGATATGGAACATCAGCAAGAGCAACAATTTCGCCCGTTTCAGTTGCTTCAACGACATACCAGGGCGTGACCGGTTCATTCTCGTCGTCGTCTGTTGCATCGTCTTGAGGCGGCACAAATTGAATAATGGTCTTTGTAAACCGATCGGAGTCATCGAAGCGATAGGCATCGTCGATAACCTGTGACAGCGGCTCCGCGTTGAGAGGCGGAGTATCGGGGGCAGGATTGCGCTGAATGGCGATCGCCCCTTCAATTATGCGACCGTCATCGCTAATATCAAGACTCTTAATCACCGTCGCCGGAAACCATTTCAGCGTGCCATTTCCCTCATCAGCGGCATCATCAAGCATGTCTTCCAAAATGGCATGAGCATCCGTTGGCAAAAAACAGGATGCGCTCACCCAGCAGTCCCCCGGATTGAGTTCTCCATACTGGTCAACAATTTCGTTCCGGAGTTCGTTGTAGCCTTGAGGATAAAACAGGAGCGATCGCTGCATCCGAGCCTCGTCTAGAGCAGACGTACCCTGGGACGAAATCTGTCCTCCGATCCAGTCCGTGATTTCGGTGAGGCAGACGGTTCGCCCCGCTTTGAGGGATTCATAAGCAGTCGCTGTTCCTGCCAGCCCTCCCCCCACAATCAGAATTTCGCACTCTACCGTCTGATCAGCTGACGTAGATGAACCATTTGCTGAATCTGGAACCTCCTGAGCTTGAAGGAATGGCGTAAAACTCAGTCCCCAAAGGGATGTCAGCAATAGGCTCGTCGACCAAACGACATACGATTTAGAAAAACGCTTTAGCATAAATGGCGGTTAGATGTGTCGTTATTACCTAGGAAAACGAGAGACATAAGCACGCTGAATGCCAGCTTAAACGAAAAATCCTAGCGTTGTGTGCAGATCATCTCTCATAATTGGCTAACGTCTATCCGAAAACTCGCTAGAGCTTTTGGAATCTAAACCTCCTGAGGGGAGTCTTGGATAGCTTCTCAATACACCGTTTACGTGGGTAGATTGCCGATAGATCGCTGATGTTACCCGCCTTTGAAATTGCCAACGTGCGGGCTAATGTCACCACTCTCATTAAAATCAGCATCGACATCGGGATCAATCGCAGCATGGGATAGCAACGCTCCACTCAGAACTGCTCGATCCAAACAGGCTTGAATAAGACGGGCTCCAGTCAGATTTGCGCCCCTAAAATCAGCATCCGTTAGGTCTGCACCCGACAAATCGGCGTAGCGCAAATCAGCATTGGTCAAGCAAGCACCTTCCAAACAGGCTCCACGAAGCGACGCTAGCCTCAAATTTGCCTCCGATAGTATCGTCCCGCTTAAATTGGACGCGTCCAAATTTGCTCGGATCAAAAAAGCTCTTATCAAATCGGCATTCGCTAAGCTGGTATGCGCAAAATTGGTGCGCCACAGCCGGGCCTTACTCAGGCAACACTGCTCAAAATTAGAATCCCGGAGGTCTGAAAAACTAAGATTCGCCTTCGATAAATTGGATTGGTAAAACACCGACCGAATGAGATTAGTCTCTTTGAGGCTGACACCTTCTAGATTGGAATGACTGAAATCTCGACAGCCTGATGCGTATAAATCTAATAGAGTGCTGCTATCCATTCTCTTTTCCAACCTGTGTGTGCGGCATTTCTGACGCTCCGTATGCAATGGGGTGAAAACGATTAGAAAAAGTCCTTGAGAATTGAAGATTGGGAGGAAAGGGCTAGCCTTCTGCAACGTAGCAGCTAGACTTGCGCTTCAACACTCAAGGACTTGCGGCTGGGCAAAGCAAATATCAATAGTTTCAGCACTGATTACCAAATCACAAAGCAAGGGAAGCAACTCTAGGCAAATTGGTGTAGCTCCCCCGTTCACGAGCGATCGCACACCCTGCTCATTTCCAACACTGTTTAATTCATGCGTCTGAGCGATGCGATCGCGCTTGGGGCAGCCTCAACAGATACAAACCGCAAATTCACATTTAATCCGTAAGGAAAACCGAACCGCGTCTTTTTCGTAACACTATGTAAAGTTATATAACATTTCGTTACAATTCGACAAGTATTTTGCGCCCCCTTGTACTCAAGTACTTTGCTCATACAAGACGGCAGACGTTGCATAACCATAGTCGCGGGCAAGATGCTCGCCTCTCAAAGGGTTGTTGGATTATTTCTGCCAAACGATACTAATCGGCCATAATCAGGTTTCCTGTGCCGCTACCAACCTCTCCAATGGGATACGCTGCGATGTTTTCTGACTCAAACCAGCGGATTGCCTGCTCAAGGTGATCGGGAGAGATGAGAATGACGAATCCGATTCCCATATTGAAGGTTTCTAGCATATCGGCCTGAGTCACGTTGCCAATTTCTGCAATCCAATGAAAGATTGGCAAGACTGGCCAGCTTTTGGGATATAGCTGAAGCGATTGATGCTCACCGAGACACCGGGGCAGGTTTTCGGGAAGCCCGCCTCCGGTGATATGTGCCATGCCGTGAATATTTAGCCCCTGTTGACGCGCAGCCAGCACTGGTTTTACGTATATTTGGGTGGGCGTTAGCAGCGTTTCTCCCAGAGTTTTGCCTCCTAAATGGGGCGGGCGATCGCCCAAGCTCACCCCTGTCTCATCAATGATTTTTCGTACCAGGCTAAACCCATTGCTGTGTACCCCTTGACTGGCTAGCCCGATGGCAATATCCCCCCTATTGACCTGAGAGCCGTCTAAAATCTTGCGTTTTTCAACGATGCCTACACAGAACCCTGCCAGGTCGTAGTCTCCGGGCTGATAAAACCCTGGCATTTCCGCCGTTTCTCCACCCAGCAAGGCGCACCCTGCCAGACGGCATCCCGTAGTAATCCCCGAGACGACTTGAGTAAGCTGCTCAGGATTGAGATCGCTCGTGGCGATATAGTCCAGAAAGAACAGTGGTTCTGCGCCGCACGTCAGCACATCGTTGACGCACATCGCCACGAGATCGATGCCAACCGTGTCGTGGCGATCGAGTTGATGCGCCAGTTTGAGTTTGGTACCTACTCCGTCCGTCCCCGATACCAAGACGGGTTCATCGTAGCCTCCTGGAAGTTGAAACAGTCCGCTAAAGCTTCCGAAAGCACCGATCACCCCTGGGCGATTGGTGCTTTCGACCATCTGACGAATCCGTTGGACGAAATTTCGCCCTGCTTCGATATCAACTCCAGCCTCTCGATAGTCCATAATGGCGCGTTTCTACGGGTAGCAAAGGACGGATGTATTGTACCTGGAAGCACGAGCGATCGCCCCTATCATGCCCTAGTTCCTGCTGATAAAAAGCAGGACGACCTGACTGATCATCCTGCTCAAGGCGTCTAAATCTGGGTGATTTAGCCAACAAATTATCCTTGGATCTCTAATCTGCGCTCAATCTCTTGCTGGAGAGTTTGATCCGTCTGAGCAATTTCAACGATTTCATCGAAGCGCTCAACCTCCATTCCCTGAGCTTCAATGGCATCGCGCATTCTCGACCGAGCGCTGTCTTGAATATCAGCAATCTGAGTGAGAGCACGCTGAAAGTCAGCCAATTCACTATCAGAGACGTCAGGGCTTGCCTCTGCTTCGGGATCGCGCTGAGTTTCGAGAATTTCGCCAAATCGCTGCGGGGTGAGGCCCTCAGCTTCGATTACAGTGACTGCTTCTTGGCGAGCATCTGCCCGAATCGATTCCATTTGCACCACAGCAGTGATGAATTGGTCAAGTTCTTCGTCACTAACGGCAGACGGCTCACTCTGCTGAGCTATCAGTTCCCCAGAAGACGTTAGCGCTGGGGTTTGTTCTTGAGCATATGCAGGCAAGCTTACTCCGAGGAGCAACATCAGAATAGATCCATGAATCACAAATTGCTTTAACATGAGGTGTCTCTTAGTAACGACTTTAGCCACTGCCGACTTTGTCAGACCAGTCACGGATTGTAAAGCCAAATCCGTAGAGCCTAGGTTTATGGTAAGGGGAATGGAGATGAATTGATGATCTTGCAAAAGATTTGCACTCGTCATTTTGATTGAGTGATAACCGACTCACCATAGAATGGTTCTCGGCACATCTTATTGTAAATTTCTCAGTTTTAGGACTGAACAACTCGTGAAATTATTTGTTTTCCATACTCCCGAACTCGTCCCGATTGGAAATGTTCCTGATTGTGCGATCGCCATTGATGTCTTGCGAGCCACCACAACGATTGCATCTGCGTTAACGAATGGCGCCGAAGCAGTTCAGGCATTTAGCAATATTGATACGTTGATGCGAGTCAGTGAGAAGTGGTCTGCCGAGACGCGAGTTCGAGCCGGAGAAAGAGGAGGCGCTAAGATTGATGGATGCGATTTGGGGAATTCGCCCTTAGAGTGCACGCCAGACCAAGTCAAAGGGCGACGCCTATTTATCAGTACGACCAACGGCACACGATGTCTAGAAAGAATTCAAGATGCATCAGTTGTATTAACAGCTGCGTTGGTTAACCGCAGCGCAGCTGTGACGTATCTACTTGAGCATCGCCCCGAAACGGTTTGGCTCGTCGGCTCAGGATGGGAAGGAAGCTATTCGCTCGAAGACACGGTATGTGGAGGAGCGATCGCCCATAGTTTAAGCAGTCGTCTATCAGCGCTAACCGGAGAACACGAGGTCGATATCGCGGGGAACGATGAAGTGACCGGGGCTATTTCTTTATATCGTCAATGGCAGGATCGGTTACTCGACCTGATGTGCCACGCGAGTCACGGTAAACGATTATTGCGCCTCAATTGTACCGATGATTTAAAGTACTGCGCTCAAATGGATATACTCAGCACGCTGCCAATTCAGAAAGAGCCTGGGGTATTGGTCAACAGCGAAGCTATCAAGTAAGAATGAGCGCACCACAAATGCATTCAACGGCTTGCATAAAATGGGTATCTTGACTGCCATCATTCAGACAATCGAGATGCCCATATCGTATAGATCGAAGCGCTTAAATCGAAGCGCTTACATGATCACCTCAGTCTCGACAGTTCTCGAATCGTATTTCGATAGCCCTGTGCTTGTCCGCGCTGACGATAGAGATCGCCCGCCTGTTGAAAATCAGCCATCGCTGCATTGCGATCGCCCATCCTAGCGCGAATCAATCCTCGACCATAGTAGGCATCAGCATTTTGGTCATTTAGTTGAATGGCTTGGTTATAATCCTCAAGAGCGCCTTGAGTATCGCCTTGGCTCAGTCGGATATCGCCTCGATGCTGATACGCTGCATCACTAGGATTGAGGCGAATGGTTTGGCTATAGTCTTGCAGTGCTTGCGATCGCTGATCGAGGGCTAGATGGGCATCGGCACGACCTTGATAGGCTTGAGCATAATTTGAGTTAAGGGTAATTGCCTGCGTGTAGTCGTCGATTGCTCCCGTATAATCATCAAGCTCAGCCCTCAGGTCGCCTCGGGCTCTGTAGGCTTCAGCGTAGTTTGGATCAATGGCGATCGCCTGGTTGTAATCGGTCATGGCTTGTCGGCGATCGCCTACAGATGCCCAGATAATCCCTCGATTCAGATAAGCCTCTGCATAGTCAGGCTGCCTGTCAATGGCATCATCAAAGTCATCAACGGCGTCTGAATATTCGCCCATCGCAGCGGAGACGATACCTCGATGAAAATACGCAGGAGCGAGATCATTGTTTTCTCGCACGGCTTGATCGAGATCGGACATGGCGGCCTCTAGATTGCCCGCCTGATAATGAGCCGTGCCTCGGCCCAGATAGGCAGGCGCATAGTCAGGATTGAGCTCAACAGCGTGATCAAAGTCTGCTATGGCTTGGTCATACTGATCGACGGCCAGATGGGCAGTGCCCCGATGGGTATAGGCTTCGGTATACTCTGGGCGACGCTGAATGGCCTGATTAAAGTCCGCCATCGCAGAACTCGGATCGCCCACTGACACTTGAACAATACCTCGATAGAGATAGGCAGTCGCATCGTCGGGCTCAAGCTGGAGTGCCTGGTTTAAATCAGCGATCGCAGATGATCTATCCCCAGTCTGATAATACGCAATGCCTCGATTTCGATAGGCATCTGCATTGTTTGGGTCAAGCTGAATAGCCTGATCAAAATCAGCGATCGCACTTTGGTAATTGCCTAGAGCAGCGCGGGCAAACCCTCGATTGGCATATGCATCGGCATAATTTGAATCAAGCGCGATCGCCTGACTAAAGTCTTCAATTGCATCTTCATAGTCTTCTTTTTGCAGCTCGTCGATGCCGTCTGCATAAAACTCATTGGCGCTAGTCTGCGCGATTAGTACATCAGAGCGTTCAGCAAACGCCGCAGTCGGCAGCGCAAAGCTGGCGGTGAGAATGCTCACCGTAGTGACGATTTGGTAGACGGAACCCATACCCTTTCTCCCAGGATTTTGCTTCCTGTGACGAACGTTCACCCCATTAAGTTTCCTCAGATCGATTTTCCAGTGAGCAGGACTTTGGTTTCTGATTCGCCAACATTGCGAAGATGCCGAGTTAACCCTATGCTCAAAAGACCTAGAATGCCGAGTTGGGCAACAAAGGCCGTTACAATCGCAGATGCAGATACGCTATTTAAGACCAACCACGGGAACACGCTAAACAGCCACAACTCCGCGAAAGGAAAAATTTTAGAACTGATCAGAATGATAAAAAACGGGGCAACGATGGCTGAGAACACGCATCCAACGCTCCACGCTATTCGTCGCGATGTTCTCATGCTCAGCGCGATTTGAGCGATCGCCGCGTAGATGAGCAGCATCATGCTCGTCAGCGCTAGACCCGCGATGATTTTTTCTAAGCTAAACAGGTCATGTAGCCTCCACACCAAGAACGGGGTTGTCATGCTCAGAATGATCGCAAGCTGGAGGGCGATCGCCATCAGCGCAGGGCTTTTATCCCCCCAAAGCAAATCTTGAATGAGAGCAGGACTGATTCGTAGCCTGGGCTTGCGAACCTGCTCACGGCGATAGCGTGACCAATCGAGCAGCGTTTGCCGATGGGGTGACAACGCCGCAGTCAGCCCCATTACCAGGATCGAATTCAAAATAAACACGAAGGAAAAGTTGCTAATGTCAATCTGGCGTTGCTGGAGTGGATCGGAAACAATGGCATTAGGCTGCACGATAAATCCTAGAATTAGCAGCTCAAAGCAGCACACCAGCCCATAGCTATCGCGTTTGGTTAACAATGTAGCGTTTGGGCTGTTAAAGCATCGCTCTAGACTTTTCCACACCCAGTAATTGATCACGCTGTAATTGATAATCATGAACCCTGCTGCCCCAACCACCGTTGCGCCAATGGGCAGATAAAACCAGTGACTATCAAACTCAAAATATGACCAGATAGAATGCACGAGCGTCAACTGATCGATTTTCTCTCTTAGATTGGCACCGAGAGCCAGATGGGGCGTCAGCATAACCGGGTTAAACAAATTAAACCAATGCACTACGCCATAATCACTCGCTGCGCTAATTACGCTAAAGAAGAACAGGCCAATTCCAGCCGTGGCGCTGCCAATCCAGGGTTGCACACTACTGAGCCACGGAGTCGCAAGACTAAACAGCATCGCCATACTGTAGAACATATGCAGTCCGGCGATCGCCACAAGGTCAAACAGCAGAATGAGATAGCCCGGAATGCCAGCCGACAATCCGGCCCAAATCTGAAGCGGCAACGTCAATCCTATGACCCAGTAAAGAAGGATGGGCACTCCTAGCATCTTGCCGATCAAAATGTTTCGGGTCGACGACGGGCTAAGCCGAATGAAGTTGAGCGTGCCCTGTCGGTCTTCACGGTGCAGGTCGCCAATCAGGAGATAGACTCCCATGATCACCAAAATAAAAAAGCCAGTCAGGCTCAGGTCATGGAATATATCAAACCACCACAGCGACTCGTTAATCATAAAATTACCAGAGGCATCTCTAAGACATTCATGGTACGTGCCGTAGGGTTGTACCATCCTCCCTGTGCAGTACAGGCTCGTAATGGTCTCCACAGAACGTTGAGGAGATGGCAGCTTTCCGTAGCTAGCTGTCATAAATAAGAGCTGAAAAACCAGGGAAATCCCGATGCTCAGTAAAATACCCGCAGGCTTTAGCCGTCCTTTAAGTTCTCGAAGCAGTTGAGGATTCCAATCACCGAGCTTGTTCAATACAGTGTTCATAGGTCAGTGGAAGGGTGAAGGAGTGTTTTCATCGTGTCATTGGAGGCGTTAGGGCAGAAAGATGCGCCTGCTGAGGAGCCGGTAGCAAACGGCAGATGTAGGGTGCTGTATAGCCTTTCAGGCATGGCTACAAGCGCCAGCGTTACGCGCCTCCACGAGGTCTTATGACGCTTGTTGATGCCCTAGATTTAAGAAAATTTGTTCGAGGTTGTCTTGAGTGCAGTGAAATTCGTGAATTGGAATGCCTGAGCTAACGAGCGATCGCAGCAGGTGCGCCGCATCATCAGGGGTTCCTGAAAAATGGACTTTAACCTGCTGCGTTCCAGGTAGATGTTCCCATCGTTGGACGTGGGGATGATCGGAAAGTTCGCCATTTAACGCGCCATTTAGCGCGCCATTTAACGCGCTATCCAACGCACTATCCAACGCACTGACATCACCCAGGGTCGAAATCAAGATCTGTTGACGACTCAGACGACGATACAAGTCAGCGAGGGGGGCACTCTCGACTAAATAACCCAGTTCCATAATGCCGATAGAGGTGCACAGTTCTGCCAGATCGCTCAACACGTGAGACGAAATTAAAATTGTCATTCCGGCTTCTTGCAATGTTTTGATCGTGTCTCGAAACTGCGTTCGAGCGATGGGGTCAAGTCCAGAAACGGGTTCGTCTAGCAGCAGCAAAATAGGTTCATGAATGACCGTTCTCGCAAGACTCAATCGCTGCTTCATCCCTCGTGACAGTGTAGAAATCAGACTGTGTCGCTTATGAGAAAGCTGCACCAGTTCTAGCACATCGCGAATTCGGCGCTCTCGGCGGGGGGAACGGAGGTGATAAAGCCGAGCAAAATAGTCTAGATAATCCCAAACGGTGAGGTCATCATAGACTGGAAAATCTTCGGGAAGATACCCTAGGTGGCGATTGAGGGTGGGCTGAGTGCGATCGCGCGATAGACGCTCTCCATTGATAAAAATGTCGCCTACCGTGGGTTCTTCTGCCGCTGCCAGCATTCGAATCAAGGTGGTTTTTCCAGCACCATTGGGGCCAATCAGCCCATAGACTTCGCCAGTTGCAACATCTAAATCAACATTGTGAACGGCGAACTTCCGGTCAAATCGCTTAGTTAACCCGCGCGTGTAAATTGCTAACTCTCGTGCCATGCCCTTTATCTCTGGGTGGGTTATCCGCTAGAGTAGCCCCTCCAAATCACATTCAGCCAGTGAAATGTTGACAATTTTCCAGGTGGATATTGGAAGGCGGAAAGCTGAGGACGGAAGGCGGAAAGCTGAGGACGGAAGGCGGAAGGCAGAAGGCGGAGGCCCGAAGTAGGTTGCTGTATAGCCTTTCAGGCATGGCTACGCTAAAGCGCCAGCGGAACGCACCCGTATGGCTGTTATTCTTTGCCAGCCACATTAATGCGATCGCTCAGTTGACGAACCGTACGTGCCAATTCAGGATCAGACTTGATGTGTTGAGAAATCTTCTCGCAGCTATACATCACGGTGGTGTGGTCTTTTCCGCCAAACATCTCCCCAATCTTGGGCAAACTCAGGTCTGTATGCTGCCGCATGAGATACATGCCAATTTGGCGAGCGCTGCTAATTTCTCGACGCCGAGAGCTACTTTTGAGATCGTCAATTGAAATGTTGAGTGTATCTGCAACCGTTGCAATCACGGCTTCTGGAGAGGCTTCAACCTGCTCAACAGGCGGGTTGAGCACAGTTGCGATATTTTCCACCGTCATCGGCAGTCCTGAAATGGAGATATAAGCAACGGCTCGGATCAATGCGCCTTCTAACTCTCGGATATTAGAGGTGTAGCGGGCGGCGATGAATTCGATGACGCTGCGGGGCAAACGCATGTTGTCATATTCTGCCTTTTTTTGAAGAATCGCCATCCGCGTTTCTAGATCGGGCGGTTGGATATCGGCAATCAGCCCCATCGAAAAGCGAGAACAGAGTCGCTCTTGCAGTCGAGGAATCTGACTGGGGGGGCGATCGCTCGCCAAAACCACCTGTTTTCCGGTTTCATGCAGCGTGTTGAAGGTATGAAAGAATTCTTCTTGGGTATATTCTTTGCCTTCAATAAATTGAATATCATCCACGAGCAAAACATCGACCGCGCGATAATGATCGCGAAAGCTTTGCATGCTGTCTTTACGAATCGCACCGATCAGATCATTCGTAAATTTTTCTGTCGAAACATAAAAGATTTTGGCATTTGGATCTATCTCGCTGCGGTAGTGCCCGATGGCTTGCATCAGATGAGTTTTACCTAGCCCCACACCGCCGCATAAAAACAGCGGATTAAACTCTCGTCCTGGCGATTCTGCAACAGCCAGAGCAGCCGCGTGAGCCATCCGGCTATTGGCACCCACGACAAATCTCGAAAACACATACTTGGGGTTTAGATCGGTCGGTTTCTTCTGCGGGTCAAGTCGAGAGGGGGGCAGATTTACCTCAAAGGATAAGGGCGTTGCCATGTCGGGGGTCTCAAACATGTCGGTTTCATCTCCTTCTCCCGCCCTGACAAGAATTTCAATATCGACTCGGTGTCCCAAAATATCGTGGACGACGTCTTCAATAGCATTAATATAGTACTTTTGTATCCAGGTTCGCGCAAACGGATTGGGGGTGCAAAGCACCATTGACGTCTCATCCAATTGCTCGACTGTAGCCGTTTTAATCCAGGTTTCGAAGGTAGGGCGGCTCAACTGAAGTTGGAGACGCTCTAATACCTGATGCCAGAAATTATCTAGGGCAAGTTCCACTACCATACCTCTACTGAAAACGACCAGAAGACACCCCTATTCATAATGCCCCGCTCAGTGTATCAACTGGTCCATCAATCGTTAGGGACGTAATGATTAATCTATCTCGATGGTGAGATGCGGGATGTTAATACGCCACAAACAATCAACCCTTGGCCACACAGATAGAGTGCAACTTTGCTGTCCGGACTATCTAGAGTACTAGATAGAGTGCCTAACGCGCCATAAAGTTTTTTCTAATCATACCCTCGCTCAATCGATCAATCCACGCGCTCCAGTTGCCATAAAATTTGGTTGCCTTCACGCCGCACTCGCGACACAACCCAATTTCGCCAGACCCAATTATCGCCTCTGCTCGTAACTGCGCTGGCATTAATATCCATCAGGTCGGCGAGTTCTGAGCTGGTAATCAAATACCCCTGACGCGCAATTTCATCGGCCATGTGAAGCGTTTCGACTACGTTACGAAGCTGAGAGACTCTGACTTCGCGGGGAAGCTCAGAATCTTCTCCGGATTGAGACGGAAGTGTATCAACCATCGCTGGTTTTGAATTTTTAGGTTGGGAAGGGTTAAGTTCGGATTCTATCGTTTCTGGACGGTCGAGAGTAGTCTCAGATGTATCAAATGAGGAATCAAGAGACGCTGATGTTGGATAATCAGTGGCCGAATGGGAAGAGACGCGATCGCCAACTGAGTCAACTGACACAGCAGTTTTGAGAATGGGAACCTGACCCGATGCAAACGCACGGGCGATCGCATCGCAGCGATCGTTACCAACATTGCCGCTATGCCCTCGCACATATCGCCAGCTTAGCGGCGTATCCAGTTGAGCATTAACCTGGCTGTTGAGGCGATCTAGGACCTGCCATAAATCTTGGTTGAGCACTGGCTTTCCGGCAGATGTTTTCCATTGCTTGCGTTTCCACCCGCTGAGCCATTTGGTAATGCCGTTTTTGACATATTCGCTGTCGGTGTAGAGCTCAATGGGGTCAGTTTGCCCTGATGCCACGATAAACTCTAGCGCGGCGATCGCCGCCTGCATCTCCATGCGGTTGTTGGTGGTCTGGGATGAGGCACCTCCCATTTCATGAACAGCACCGTCATCAAACTGAATTAACGCTCCCCACCCTCCGGGGCCCGGATTACCCGAACATGCGCCATCGGTATAGACGCACTGAATCGTTGTTGAAGAACCTGCCATGGTGATCAAATCGGAAACATCTCTTAAGGAAAGATTAAAATCTGGCTGTTTCGAACGGTGATTTTCTAAACTTTCTTAGAGTAAGTACAAATGCTTATCAAAATATTAATTCTAGTGTCGGTTACGCGGTTTGAGATTCTCTGGGATGAAACGAATTAGTGTTAAAGAACTTTTAGCAGCCTATGAAAAGGGTCAGCGAGAGTTTACTGAATTAGACTTAAGCGGAGCTGATTTATTTGAATGCAGTCTTCCAGGAATTATTCTGCGAGGGAGTGACCTCAGCCATGCCCATTTAGCATATGCAAATTTAGGGCGAGTTGACCTCCATGGCGCTGTTCTCCATCATGCCGAAATGAGTAACGCATGCCTCCGATTTGCTAATCTAGCCTACACCGATTTGAGCCATGCTCATTTGTTTCGAGCCGATCTTCATCGGTGCAGCTTAGAATATGCCAACTTGTTTAAGACCAACTTGCAAAGCAGCAATTTGAGCATTGTCAATCTCAAACATGCAAACCTCACGGGTGCAGATTTAAGACATGCAAATCTCAAACATGCAACGCTGATGCAAGCCAATCTAAGTCGATGCAATCTTTTTCGAGCCCGATGTGTCAACTTAGTAGATGCGATCGCCGACTTCACGACCATTTTTCCCAGCGGGCATCTGGGGAGTGATTAGCGATTGGTTAACAAACCAACCTGATCTATTGAATCTCTTTCAGCACGTCTGCCAAGGTTCCGACTAGTTGATCAATCTGCGGTTTCTCAATAATCAACGGTGGAGAAAGCGCAATAATATCACCCGTTGTACGGATAAGCATGCCTCGTTCATAGCATCGCAAGAAACACTCAAATGCGCGAGCAGTGGGCTGACCGGGTCGAGGCTCTAGCTCAATGCCTGCCACAATTCCCAAATTCCGAATGTCGATGACGTGGGGAAGCCCTTGAAGAGAGTGAACGGCATTTTCCCAATAGCCCGAAAGACTCTTGGCTCGATCAAACAGCCCTTCTTCTTCATAAACGTCTAGGGTCGCTAGAGCGGCTGCACACGCCATCGGATGCCCAGAATAGGTATACCCGTGGGGCAACTCGATCGCCCGTTCAGGCCCCTGCATAAACGCCTCATAAATTTCCTTGCGAACAAACACCGCCCCCATCGGGATCGTGCCATTGGTGATGCCCTTAGCAACGGTGATCATATCGGGAACCACGCCAAAATAGTCGGTGGCAAACCTAGCTCCGAGGCGACCAAAGCCAGTAATCACTTCATCAAAAATCAGTAAGATGCCGTATTTGTCACAAATGGCCCGCAGACGTTCTAAATAGCCTTTGGGCGGAAGTAGCACCCCAGTTGACCCCGCAACAGGTTCGACAATCACGGCAGCCACGTTAGATACGTCGTGCAGGGCGACGAGGCGCTCTAGTTCATCAGCTAGATGCGCGCCCCAGTCAGGCTGCCCTCGACTGAACGCATTGTGCTCGATGCTGTGAGTGTGAGGCAGATGGTCAACCCCGGTTAGCAGGCTGCCAAAATATTTGCGGTTCGGCCCAATGCCCCCTACCGAAATACCACCAAAGCCGACGCCGTGATAGCCTCGTTCGCGACCTATTAAACGCTGGCGCGTGCCCTCTCCTCGCACACGATGATAGGCCAGCGCAATTTTGAGTGCCGAATCGACTGCTTCTGAACCGGAGTTAGCAAAAAACACGTGGTCAAACTCTGGCGGCAGCATGGAGGTCAGCCGCGTTGCCAACTCAAACGCATCAGGATGCCCCATTTGAAAGGTGGGCGCAAAATCAAGAGTGGATGCCTGCCGGTGAATTGCTTCAATAATTTTGGGACGGCAATGGCCAGCGTTGACGCACCACAATCCAGCGGTGCCATCGAGCACCTGACGACCTTCAACGGTGGTATAGTGCATATCTTTTGCCGATACCATCAGGCGTGGCGCAGATTTAAACTGCCGATTTGCCGTAAACGGCATCCAAAAGGCTTCGAGATTGGGTTGGGTCGATCGATTGGGGTGGGTGAGGTCTTGCATAATAACTCGTCAAGCAGTAAGCGAGTTTGACGATTTTACTACACCTCTTGGATGCGATCGCCATTGTGGTGATTCGTAACTACTCAGCTTAAAAGATAGTAAGGATTTGCGTAACCGAGGTAAGTTAGCGGTAGGTTTGATAGCTATAAGGACAACGATGAGGCAACCCTTTTGAGTGAGACCAGTCCCAAGAAACTCA
>JBNPEG010000232.1:0-8086 GCA_051117555.1 Elainellaceae cyanobacterium
TAGACTTAGTTTTTCGACATGTTCTACGAGGAGTGGGTTTGCTTGAGTTTTATGAAAACCAATATCACCTTGTTCCCATCTCTTATGCCAAAAGCTCAATTCCATGGTTAGCTCCCTACATTTTTGGAAAACCCATAACACTCATATGCCGTGGGGCACTACGCAGCAGAATACAAGTTAAAGTTGACTTTAAGTCAAGTGCTGATGACGAAAGGTGCTGTGATGGATATAGCTGAGGTTTCGAAGGCGTCAGGATTACCTGCCTCAACCCTGCGATTTTATGAGGAAAGAGGGCTCATTGAGTCAACAGGGCGCAATGGTCTGCGCCGTGTGTTTAGCGCCAATGTAATGGAGCGATTGGCACTCATATCGTTGGGGCGTAGCGCCGGTTTCTCTCTTGACGAAATTGCTGCAATGTTTACTCCTGACGGGCCTGAGATTAACAGAGCGCAACTTTTAGCCAAAGCAGAGGAACTGGACAGGACAATTAAGGAATTAACCGCAATGCGCGACGGGCTTCGTCATGCAGCGATCTGTAGTGCCCCCAACCATTTTGAATGCCCAAAATTTCTTCGTCTTATGCGTATTGCGGGCAAGAATCGCTTCAGACATTCCAATAAATTGCAGAAAAATAAACGCAAGCAAGGCACACAAAAAAACTCAGGCAGACGGCTTTAGATAGGCTTTAGATAGGCTTTAGATAGGCTCGAAGGCACATAACGGCAAAAATCAGCGGCGATCGACTGCCGGTTGATGACTGCTGACATCTATGTCAACTTACCATCCTCTAGGCTTTTATATATAGCTTTACGGTCTCACCCCCCGTTTAACGTCCTAACGCGAGAGCGTACGGCTACAAAAGCAGAGCTCAGTCATATCAAGCTCTGCAATGTATGAGTTATGCCCAACAGGTCGCTAGACTTGCATGTGTTTGTCTAGCAATCGCTGAGCCATCGGCTTATAGAGGAGATAGAACAGCATCTCGATATAGCGCAGCATATCTTCTCGATTCTCTTTCGACGTGTAGTTCCAAAAGCCGTAAATCTTAGCAAGAGACATCAGCCGAGATGAGTGAATCTTCCAGGTATACGTGCTGTAAACTCGGTCTATCCCCCGCTGAGAAATTTGATGCCAATAGTCAGGGTTTTGCTCACATTTCGATAAAAATTCAAGAATTGTCTCTGCCATTTCTTCGTGATGCGTGGGATTAATGTAGAACCCATTCACCTTATCTTGAATGATTTCTAGAGGCCCTCCGAATCGAGTGCCAAAGGTCGGTAAGCCAGAAATCATTGCTTCTAGAATTGTCAAACCGAACGCCTCAAATAGCGCAGGTTGAACGAAGATTCCCCGACGATCGGCGATGACACGATAAACCTCGCCAGAATCTCCTTTGGGCAATCGGACTCCTAACCAGCGCACCTTGCCATGCAGGTCATATTGGTCAATCAGGTGATAGAGCTTCTGAATTTCGCTAATTTCTTCGTGGTCAGTCGATTCTTCGGTGCGAAGCTTGCCTGCGACCAAAATCAAGTTGCATTGCTCTTGGAGGTCTTGACTCTTACCAAAGCATTCGGTTAAGCCAGTGAGATTTTTGATCCGGTCGAGTCGCGCCATTGAGAATAGGGGACGCTTGCTGGGGTCATCTAACTTGCCAAAGACAATCGACGAATCATCGAGAGTAAAGAGCATCTCGTCAAGGCGCTCGCGATCGTTGAGCAGACGGTTGTCGGTGCGCGTGTATGGGAAATATGACTTCTCGTTGACCCCAGGTGGAACTACGTTGAATTTGGGGCTAAACAAATCGATACCGCTGACGACATGATATAGCTCAGGCATCGTGAACCGCTTGTATGACTCATATTGCCCGACACTGTCTGCCGTTCCTACGATTTCTTGGTAGGTGCTGCTAATAATAAAATTAGCCGCATTCATGGCGATTAGGTCAGCCGTAAACTGAATTGAGAAGTGATATTGCTCTTCTAAGTCTTGCCAATAGAGGTTGCTAAACAGGTATTTTGACTTCTCTAGGGCATGAGCAATGATGCATTGGGTTACCTTTAATCGGCGAGCGAGAAGAAACCCAACTAAGTTGCCGTCTGAATAATTCCCGATGATTAAGTCGGGTTTTCCTTGAAACTCTGCTAAAAGCTCTTTCTCTGCATCAAGCGCATAGGTTTCCAGGTAGGGCCAAATTTCAAAGCGAGAAATCCAGCCTTGAGTCATCTTCGGATTAAATTCGCGGAAGGGCACGCGCAGAATCCAGGCATTGTGAGTCCCATAGACTTTTTCTAAACGCTGGTTACAGAGCGTTCCGTCATTATTGTGAATGAGGCGACTTAGAATGATGACTTTGGGATGAGCTGCTTGTACATCAAGCCCAGCCAGACTGATCTCCTCTTGAAGCTGTTGCTCAATGCTGCGAGCCTGGTCGAGGACATAAACGACCTGCCCACCCGTGTCGGGCCGACCGAGCACGCCCTCTTGACCAAACCATCCGTGGATTGAAACCAAGACCACCTTAAACACCATTGGAATTCGCGAAACAAATGCTTCGAGAGCTTGGTGATCGGGTGAATCTAATAGTTGGTCAAGAATTTCGAGCGTTTCTTGGACTCGACCTGCTGTATTACCCCAGCCAGGCTCAAACCCTAATGCTTGTAATTCAAACCGAAAGCGATTATAGGGTTCGTCGGTGGAGAGCTTGCCAACATACGACAACGCCTTTTTGATCTGATCTGAGAGCTGCTGTTGCGATCGGATACGCTCGTTGATCATCAACTGCGTTCCATTATGGCTATGCAGGCTCAAGAAATGATAGAGCGCCTCGAGCCAGCGAGACGGATCTTGGAAGAGCTTACTTGATAGGTAGCGATTGAGAAATTCAACCCCTTTGCCAATGTTCTTTGGATCTCGAATGTTGGGAGAGTAGTCATAGAAGGGGTCAAAATCGAGCTCTAAAACATCGCCTTCTTCAGGATGAAAGCGACCCACGAAGCGATCGCGCACATCGAGCAACTCTTGAACCGAAATATATTCGTACGTGAGATCTTCTAGGATTCGACAGACCTCTTCACTCGCAATATGGGGGCGAATGATCATACAGAGACTTTCACGGTCTAAGATAATTTCTTGGGTATAGTAAATTAATCGCCCCAAATCAGACGATGAGAAAAACTGTTCAGGCTTTTTGTAATCAGTGCAGTAGTGAGAAAAGGCAGAAAGGATGTCATTACGCAGAAGATATTTTTGATCCCGCTTGCGCAACTCGCTCATAAATTGGCGTAAGTCAATCCGCTCATTAGGATTGTCTAAAACAGCCTGAATCAGTTCGGACATTGCAAACCCCTTCGCATCAACAAACGTTCAACAGCATTCAGTTTCAATTAAATTTCTCAGTCGGAGCACTGCGGCCTACCCTAGACGTCAAAGGTGCCATTGCCCCGTGACATCTCAAAGTAAACATGCTCACAATGCGTAAATCGTGTCCAGCTCTAATTCTGAGGCGTTTCCTTCAAGAAAGCCACAGCTCTAGATATAAACAAGGCTTCATGCACCAAGTCGCTGAACTGCGTCATCATTCGTCTAACATCCCTTATCTCAACCAATGGTAATCGAAAGACCCACTGAATTGGGACTGAAGCAAACGAAATCTTGGGACTAATCCCACGTTCGAGCAAAACCTCTTCTATTGAAGCACTAACTGCCCTAAATCGACTCCCACCGTAGTTACACTATGAATCACGACGCCGTTAAACTGGGTCGATGATGTGGATGTAAGAAACTTTGACATCCCATGACGATCACCCTAAAAATCCCACACCTAACTTGCTAATTTGATGAAACTATCGAATAGATTTTTGAATTTATCGTAAGGATTTTTAGGATACATAGCGATCCTAAATCGCTTGTGAATTGTGTGTGAGTGGTGAGGCAGGCGCCGCCCCACCACTCACAACCCATCTAGGATTGCTATAGCTGACTGGCGAATCTTTTTATGGGATTTATGGGGCGATTTAGACGCGTTGCCGCCAAATGGGGACCCACTCCATTCTTTCAAATCCTGGAGGCTTGCTAACGTGAGGGCGTAAGGCTATGTACACAACTCTGAGTCCTTAGAGTTATGGGACTGCTATCAGTGCGATCGCATCGGTACGCATCTAAATCATTCAGGTTTTAAAGGCGAATTCATATAAGTTAATATTATATAAGTTTGCTGAGTCCGCTTAATATTAAGACTTCATGACCCTACTTCTTTTGGGAACAGTCAGCTTTATTGCCTGGTTTTTTAGCATGTTAGCAGCGGGTGGCAGCCCGTTTATTTTGATTCCGCTGGTGACGGTGCTGGTGGGTTCTCAAGCCGTTGCTCCCGTGATCACAACTGGCATGTTGGTCGGCAATGTTCAGCGGGTGGTTTTCTTTTGGCGAGATATTGATTGGATGCTGACGCTGTGGTACTTGCCGGGGGCGATCGCAGGCGCAGTATTGGGAGCGTATGTATTTACTCAAATTCATTTAGAGTGGCTGCAAGCGGTTCTTGGCATTGCCCTGCTAGCCATGGTTGCTAATTATTGGCTGGGGAAATACCTCAAGCACACCCAGTATCACGTCAAAATTCGGGCGTGGCATTTTTTGCCGATCAGCTTTTTTTACGCCTTCGGTTCAGGACTCGTGGGTAGCGTGGGGCCGGTGATGAATCCGGCGTATCTCAGCTATGGATTGGTGAAAGACAAGATGATCGCGACAAAATCTCTGAACGTCGCAATCACACATGTCATTAAGCTTGTAACTTACATTGCTCTGGGTGCGTTGACGAAACCATTTCTGATATACGGTCTGATTATTGGATGTGCCGCGATTCCAGCAAATTGGTTGGGTAAACTTGTCCTCGATCGCATGAGCAACGAGCAATTTCGCCAGGTCGTTTTTGCCTTTGTAGGGATTAGCGGAATCTTTATGATTTGGCAGCAGAGGCAGTTTCTTTGGCTGTGGTAATGTGAGGGACACGGCATCACCATGCCCCCGATGCTCTCTACGTATCACCGCTTCTCATATTGCCGATTGCCAAACATGACTTCTCGGGCTTGATCATCCATTTTGGTTTTGCCGCGTTCGTCTTGGAGCAGTGCGAGTCCTTTTTTGACCGCAGGACGAGAATTGATTGCATCAAACCAGCGTTTTAGGTTTGGATAATCTGCCATGCTTTGCCCCTGTTGTTCGTAGGGCACGATCCACGGAAAGATGGCAATATCCGCAATAGAGTAGTCTCCGGCTACATATTCGGCTTTATCTAGACGTTTATTGAGAACGCCGTAGAGTCGAGAGGCTTCGTTGGTGTATCGGTCAATCGCGTAGGGAATTTGCTCAGGTGCATATTGCCGAAAGTGGTGAGCTTGCCCCAACATCGGACCAATTCCCCCCATCTGAAACATGAGCCACTGAATGACTGTATAGCGATCGCGCGCATTCTCAGGAAAAAGCTCTCCCGTTTTCTCGCCGAGATACATGAGGATCGCACCAGATTCAAAAATTGAAATCGGTTTGCCATCAGGAGTTTCATAATCAACGATGGCAGGCATCTTGTTATTCGGGCTGATTTTCAGGAACTCGGGCTTAAACTGGTCGCCCGCCATGATGTTAATGGGGTGCACATTGTACGGTAAGCCTGTTTCTTCAAGCATGATGGAAATTTTCCATCCGTTGGGGGTCGGCCAATAGTAAAGCTCAACTGACTGCGTCATAGTTTAATGACCTCCTAACTGCGTTCTTTAAGCGTACGTTATGTGGCATATCCGGGGGCTTTGCGAGCCAAATTATCATACTGATCAAGCATTCGTTCTCGCCAAGCATAAACTGGCTCATCGAGCTCAAGCAGTTTTAATGGTGACGTTGAGTGAGCAATTTGAAATCACCCATTAGAATATGGCAATCCCAGATGGGTTGTGAGTGGTGGGGCGCCGCCTGCCCCACCACTCACACACAAGTCACAAGCGATTTAGGATCGCTATATGATCGACAAAGCAGGGATGATTGCCGCCTAGAAACGACTGCGATGCTAAGGGTTAGGCGTGCAGGAACTCGGTTTTGTCTGGTAAAGGCGATCGCCTCTTTTTCTGTAAATCGCCACGGAATCGTCTCCACCTCCAACCTTGTGTGAGCAAGTGCTAACCGAGCCCGCCAACAATATGGGCTAAAGCATCGATCCGCTTCGGCTCCTGCCAATTTATACAGTTTAATCGCCATTACATTAGATTCGGTTTATCAGATTGATTGTGGATTAAGCAGAGTTATGACGTTGACATACCCGTGGCATATCTTTGGCACGTCTTCGCTTTTGGATGATAGCGAATTACTTTAAAAATCAGCGATAAAGATTAATGATGACGACTAACGATGACGACGCGACCGTTTGGGCGATCGCCCTGACTGGTTTTTGCGGGGGGTTCCAGGCGGCGTACGATGGTTGCCAAAATATTTTTCGCTCCGATAGCGCAACCATACGCGCAATGCTTGAGGAATTTTCTCTTTTTGCTCTTTACTGAGCGTGTTATAGAGCGCTAATGCCTTGTCTCGCTCATGGCGACAGGCGCGGTTATTGTGAGCATCCCAATATGAACGCGCCACGCGAATGCGGCGACAGACTTCTTTGATGAGGGCATCGCCAGTCAGCGGCGCATCCGATTTTGCCATTGCCTCGAATTTTTTTTAGTATGGATAGCGATCTGAATCTATGGTAGCGATCGCACCGAAATGAAGGCAAAAGGCAGAGGGCAAAAGGCGGAAAATAAATACCTGTTCTATTAGAAGTCCCCTGATTGCGGACTGCAGATTGCTAATTGCTAATCACTAACAACTTACATTTCCCTTTCTAAGATACACTCGCAATCAAGTTGCATTCTAGGGAGTGTCTTGTCATGGAAATAGAACGTCCAGGTACAGGTCAACTATCACCAGACGAACTCCGAGAGCTAGAAAAGCTCAAAACTGTTATTGATCAAGCTAGTTTAGATGGTGTCATCAGCAAAAGTGAACGGGAAAATATTTCAGCAATTATTTACAGAGATAAAAAAGTAAGCCCTCAAGAGTTAGATCTGGTTCGGCAGTTGATTAATCAAAAGGTTGCATCAGGGGAATTGACCCTAGATTACAGCAGTTGATTTGATTGGCTTCCCCGGAGTTAATTCCCAATTCATGATTTCGGTTGTGTAGCATTGAAAGAGTTTGTTTACGTTCAATGTGCGGGTTTTTCCATGTCAGATGCGTCACAGTTTAAGGTCTGGGCTCAGCATGGTTGGGCGGACACCAATCGGGAAATGATGGTATTGGGGAAACGGCTGGTAGGCGATGAAATATCGGTCATTGCGCCCGATTTGGGCTATGTCCGAACTTGGCTGTGGATTGAACCGTTGATTCAGCAGGTTGAGGCGATCGCCACCGACCAGTTAACTCGCTATCCCGACCAATCATTTCGAATTGTGGGCCATTCTATGGGTGGCTTAATTTGGTTAGAAGTATTGAACCGTCATCCAGACTGGTGGAATCGCATTCATTCGCTCGTACTTCTCGCCTCGCCAGTTGGCGGGGCTGATTTAGGACGGATGATTGATCCATTCGAGCTTGGCATAGGAATTGCGAAGGATTTAGGAAAAAATCGTCGGGCGATCGCTGAAACTATTGCCTCTCATATTCCTACCTTAGTAGTTGCTGGAGACATTGACGGCGGAAGTGATGGCACTATTCCTGTGGAGTCGACAAAAGTATCCCATGCATCATTTGTCTGTTTGCAGGCGCTTTCTCATCCGGTGCTCAGAAGTCATCCAGCCGCCGTTTCAGCGATTCACAAATTCTGGAATCAGCCTGATATTTTTCCCTCCCTGCTACCTGATCCCATTTTGCACCAACTACGTTCTGTACCCGGAATGACTGACGGGCATCCTCGTGATTTCAACTCTTCCAAAGATTTAATAGTCCTAAAAGACGGTCGCACGATTCGGATTTGGAAAAATCCTTTCAATATCCATCACGTTTTTATTGCATCATCCAATGGGCATTGCCTATATTCTGGATTTGTTGGTTGGATGCATAC
>JBNPEG010000129.1:0-7997 GCA_051117555.1 Elainellaceae cyanobacterium
CGCGTTTAGAAATTAATAGGAATGAATTGCAATTATTAAATCACGAAACTCCACAAAGGTTAATAGACCTGGAATATGTCCGCTAACAGATATACGCCGATGGCAATTCATCAAAGGTGCCTTCCATCTCGATTCTGCCGTGGTTGAGCAGGATGATGTGTTAGCGAAGCTTGCCGAAGGTATCGCCCATTTTGCAACTATTGCCCATTTTGTAACAAAAGAAATGTCCTAACAGGCAAAGGACAATCAAGATGCTGAACATAATCGTTGAGGTCTGGAATGATCTCAATACCCTCAATCAAATCAGAATTAAGGACTGAAAGCAGTTCATTATCTGCAATAACGGCAATGCCATCGACAAAAAATTCACCGGATCGCAAGTTCATTCCTTGATTCAGCAATATTGAGAATCTTCTCAGTGTGAGGCAACGGTCGGAGTTTGCTTCATCAGGTTGTTTACGCAATAAGGGGTAATGCTGGTGAACTTCTCGCTAGCGCAAGAGCCCTTGAGCTTAACCGTACAGCTCTCATCGGCTACTATATTAGCTCGATAGGTTTGCGGTTCACCTTCTGGCGGTTGGCAGGTCAGTTCCACCTGATTAAAGGTTTCGTCTTCGTCATGGTCTAGCACTTGGGCGGCGATCGCGTGATTGAACCAGTCCCAGCCGTAGGTGAGCAGCAAATGTTTTTCGAGGAGCTGCGCCGCCCAGGGCAAAAGCCCCCAGCCGCGATAAATGGTATCTAGGCAGTGAATATCGCCACTGTAAGTTAACACTGACTTTAAGGAATCTGAGTCAAGGTAGCCGTAGTAGCGGGCGGAGGGAAAGTCGATCGCGGTAGGGGCCATGCGATGTCCGCCGATGTGGCTAGCCTGCCAGATGCGGGTATGTTCCAGCCCCAACTCAGCGACCAGTTTGCGGGCTTCGTGATAAATGGGAGCGCCAAACCGGGAACAGCAGCGATCGCGGCTGCCGTGGGTGCAGACCAGAAGGTCGCGGCTGGGTGCTTCTACCGGGGTCGCGTCGCCGGGTTCCCCCATCACCACCTGCCGCACCAGGTGCGCGACGGCATGGATAGTTTCCAGGTGAAACTCCTGCTTTTCGTAGGCGGTGGCAAAGCCGGAGGGCTTGCGAAACACCAACACGCGGGTGAGGTTTTCTTGGCTGAGCTGATCGTTGTGAATCAGCAGGAAGCGAGTCTGATAGCGATCGTAGTCGTCGTAAATTTCCGCACTGAGCGATCGCAAGTTTTCGGGAATGCCTTTGGAATCGAGGTCGTAGGACTCCCAGGGGGGCGGGCAGGCGATCGCCACATAGACCTGATGTTCGGAGGCAGTGCCAACGATATCAATGCCCGATTGACGGGACTGTTCAGCGCAAAAAAGATTTTCCATAATCTGCTACTTACTCAGCCAGAGGAGTCAACTTCTCGAGATATTTCTGCAAAATGATATCGGCCGCGATCGGGCCGCGAATTGTCGATAGCTGAGCATCAATAAAATACACTCTGCCTGCTTGGGTCACGGGCATTTGCTGCAAAATCGGGGTCTGCTGCCAGGCTTGTTGAAGTTTCTGCCAGCCCCTAGCGCTGCCTTGATCGTCGGCATCCCAGGCCACTACAAAAATGATATCGGCGTTGGTCTGAGGTAAAACTTCTAGCGACAGGGTTGAGTAGCAATTTGAGGGATTAGTTAAGTGAACTAACTGAAACCCCAGGGACTCTAGCAGCCGGGAAAACTCACTGCAGTGGTAGGTATTAATGCCCTGGCTAAGACTGCCAGAACTAATGAGTAAAACCTGAGGATATTTGGCCGCAACTGACGATAGCTGGGTGCGCGCCTCGGCGATCGCCGCTTCATAAGCTGCTTTGGACTGCTCCAGCTCAGACTCTTGATCGAGGGCTTGAGCCAGGGTTTGAATGGAGCGTTGCCACCCGCCCTGCTGATCGTCCACCAGCACCGTGGGCGCAATTTGCGAAAGTAGCTGATATTTGCCCTGGTCGCCCTGCCATGCCTCTCCCAAAATTAAATCGGGCTGTAGCTGCGCTAGGCCTTCAAGGGAAGGGCTATGGCGATCGCCCAGGTTAACCGGCTGAGTAGTCAAGCGCTGACCTAGATAGGGAATTTGCTTATCGGGGTTGTCAAACTCAGACTGTCTGAGCATGGTTTCTGACATGTCGGCAGCGCTGTAGCCCACGGGTTCTACCCCAAGGGAGAGCATCATATCCAGGATGTAGGGACTCAGCGCGACGACCCGCTGCGGCTGACCACAGATTTCAGTCTCGCCCGTGTCATGTTCTACCATGCGGCAATTTTCTATCTCTGTTGCTGGAGACTGAGATGCAAAATTTTGCTCAAGATTATTTTGGCAGGCGACGATAAGAACACTTGCTAAGATTGCTACTAAGCCCAACCGTGCTAAATGACGATTTTTTACAAGCATGTTCCGTCAAGAACTAAAAAAGTATTTGCTAATGTCAATGGACTTAACTTAAGCCAAGAGACTAAGGAAGGTAGAGTCCTTCTGCCAGCCCTGTCAAGGTATTCAACGAGCTTGCTTGATTTCAGACATCGTGACAATGATCCAAACCCAGAGAAATGTTTTTCTTCTTCAAAAGCCTGAAAAATGGGAACGAGAAATCGTGGATTTCCGGTTATTCTCTAGACTGGATTTAACACCTTGACAGGGCTGAGTCCCTCTGCTTAGTCCCTATTATTCAATCGCTAATTAGAAAGTGACACGATAACCAATGCTGATGGTTCTACCCGGTGCTGCAATTTTGAATTCCGGCGAAAACGGGGCAAAGATTTGAGATTCAATCGGGAAATATAACTCGTCTAACAGATTATGGACACCAATCTGAAGTGAACCAGGGCCAAGGTCGATGCTGCTGATATAGTCGAGCACAAAATAGCTCTCGACTGGTGCAAAATCCGGTCCCTCGTCTGGATCAAAAGCGCGATCGCGCCCACCGACAAACAACGCTTGAAAGCGATTGCGCCATCCCGGTAAAGTTTCATTTTCAACATAAGCAGTAATCTTGAGCGGCTGAATTTGGCTAGAACGCAGGGGGGCAAAGTCTCCATCCTCGTCTAGGTCATTTTCCCCCTCATGCCAACTGATGAGTCCACCGAGTTGCCAGGTGGGGCTGGGTTGCCAATCGGCTGTCGCCTCAACACCGTAGATTCGCTCAGGCGCTCGAGCTACTTCTACAGTTTGAGCAGTTCTGATTAGGCTAACTCCAAGGTCGGACTCGTTGTAAAATCCTGCTAAAGAAAATTGAATAGTGTTCCATTGTCCACGAAATCCCAATTCGTAGTTGTTGACTTTCTGCGGAGCGGTGAATTCGAGATCATCTTCAAGGGATCTAAATCCATCTGGTGGACGACGAAGCAGGCGACCAAAGTCGGGGACGCCAAAGCCTTGAGCAAAGCTGGCAAACACATTCAGCTCGTCTGTCATGTCGTAGACCGTACCAATATTAAACACTACGTCATCAGCATTTATGCTGCCTCCTTCAATATCAACAGGATCGTTCTGAAACTGAAAGAGTCTTAATGTGTAGTCGTCTGCACTCACACCAATATTTTCATAACGTATCCCACCACTGAATCGCCAACGAGGCTTGACATCCCACTGACCTTGGGCAAATAAGCCCAAATTCTCAACGGTGTAAGGAGGGGTGAAAAATACTTCCTCATCAAGTCTGGCTACTCGAAATCCACTGTTGACAAACTCATCGTCGAGCACCTGATAGGGCTGAGATGCTTCTTCATTGCTGTAGTCTACGCCCCAAAGTAAATTAAACGTTTCAGAAAAGGGGGTTTCCACCTCTAGCCTGCCGCCAAATCGCTCTGATTCTTGCTGGCCAAGCAGAAAGGTGCCTGGATTCCTAAAGTCTTCAAAAGGCACACCATTAAGATCGTAGGTATCGCGATAAAACCCTTGAAGACGTAGCTGACTACCAAAGAGATTGTCGTGACTGTAATTAAGGCTGAGAGTTGTGTTCCTACGCCCGTCTCCACACTCCACATCAATGCAGTCTAGGTCTACTTCTAAGGCACGAGCTTTATCAGCATCAGGATCATCATCAACATTAGGGTCATTGATGAACTCAGCCTCACTGTCTTCATCAAAGTAGTTGATGCTGAACTGGAGTCGTTGGTGTTCATCGATATCCACTCCCAACTTGCCTAATAGGTTGATGCTGCGACCGTTCTCTACAGAATGACCATCACCAGGAATTTGATCTCCTGCGCCATCAAAGGCAAACCCAAACGTTTCCCACGAAATATTAAAGGTGAGGTCAACTGAGTCGTCAGTACCTGACATGCCATATCCCACATAGGTACCAAAGCCATCGTCTGCAAAGTCGCCACGGGAATTGACGCGTGTCTCTATCGTTTGCGTGAGTGTCTCTTCGGGCTGGCGGGTAATGATATTGATCACACCTCCGGTTGCGCCTTCGCCAAAGGCTGCCGAGGGACCGCGAACAACCTCAATCCGCTCGATGGCGCTGGGTGCGATGCTTCTAAGCGCACTATCGAAAGCACTGAATTGATTGGTGCTGATCGGAACACCATCGATCAAGATTTGAACCTCTCGGCCTCGTAGGGTTTGAGGAAAAGTATCGACACTCTGAGTCGGCGGTCCTAAACCAGGCACGGTCTGACCGAGGATATCTGCCAAGTTAGTAGTTAAGTTGGTTTGTTCTTCAATCTGCTCGCGGGTTACTATTGTCACACTACGCGGCACATCACTAATCTCTTCCTCAGTGCGAGTCGCTGTCACTACCACCTGAATCGCATCATCCTCGGCATCGGCAGTCGCGGCCACTCCCGGTACCAGGCTCAGCACAAAATTTCCCGCTTCTGTGCTTATCTGAGCCTGGGGTGGGGCATCTGTTCCCGTAATCGATATTCTGACACCGCCGTCCGGCTCATTGGTTACGCTCAGCAGCGCAATCCCTGCCGCCGGACCAAACTGCTCAAACGGCTCTCCCTCTGGCAAATCCAGCACGGCATTGGGGATTTCGGCAATCAGCGCATTCCCAACCATTCGGGTATTGGGGGTAGGCAGGTCTCCTCCATCCGTTTCCAAGACAACTTGCAAGCCCGCTTCAGTCTCTTCCACCTGTATGCCCGTAATCGTCACGCGAGCCTGAGCGATTTGAGCCATCCATTCTTCCATCGTGGTAGCAGGCTGTTCAAACTCCGATAGCAACATGGGAGTCGAGCGCAGGGCACTGGCTGAGCCTGTCTCATCTTCTGCGTTTATACCGTCAGTTTGCAAAACCTCAATTGGCGTTTCGGTAGTTTCTAGCTCTGACGCTTCGCTCGCCCAACTGGAAGTACTGCTTAAAAATAAAAATCCGGATAGGCAGAGCATTAGGCCACTGGAACACGGTATCCAATGTAAATAATGCTGCTTTACGACTAAATTCATCACGATCCTCTCCACACACCTTTTGAAACAGTTCGCAATACCGTTGCTAAGAACTATTCTCAAGAAGATACCGGGAAATGAGTCGCTATGGGGCAGTATCATGGCTCCCATCCGGATCATTTTGCGCCCCAAACGGATTTTTGCCCTCAAAATAATCGAGGGCTTCGACTTCCCTCAGGGAACAGCCCTATGAAGCGACTGGTTATGGCACCCTACAGAAGCATTTAATGGTGTCTACCTACTGATATCCCTCAAGCTATACTGAGAGCTATGTTGGAAGCCTCCGATCGGAGTATCGTGACATGGTTTATCTAAACGAGAATCCGTCCGCTGTTGATGAGAATGTTGATGACACGATTGAGTTTCCCCCGAGTAACCTGGAGAGTGATGAACCGCCCTTGGAAACTGACCTTCATCGTAACCAGATCGACTTGCTCATTCGTTTACTCAAGCACTGGTGGCACGATCGGCAAGACTTCTATATTTCCGGCAACCTGACTGTTTATTACAACACACAGCAGTTGAAGTCGCGAGACTTCCGAGGGCCAGACGTGTTTGTCGTGTTGGGAACCGAAAAAAGAGACCGCCGCAGCTGGGCCATTTGGGAAGAAGGCGGAAAATATCCCAACGTGGTGATTGAATTACTCTCCAGTTCTACGGTAAATGTAGATAAAGGTGCAAAAAAGAGGCTCTACCAGGACGTGTGGCGCTTACCAGAGTATTACTGGTTTCATCCCGAAACCCTAGAATTTGCAGGATTTCATCTTGCCAATGGACAGTATGAGGCGATTCAGCCAACAGAGCAGAAGCATCTGCCCAGCGATCAGTTAGGGCTAGCACTTGGGATTCATGAACGGCAGTTGCGCTGGTTTACGGTAGAAGGAGAGCTGATTCCTTTGCCTGAAGAAGCAGAACGGCAACGGGCTGAACAAGAACGGCAACGGGCAGATCAGGGACAGCAAGCCAAAGAGCGACTGGAAAATTATTTGCGATCGCAAGGTATTGACCCCAACCAACTCCCAGATGTGTAACGAAAGCGGGGCGATCGCCCACCAACCAATTACCATGTGTCTTAACTTGATTTTTGGCTCAAAAGATAGGCTTTAGGATTGATGCCAAATCGTTTACGAAACGCAGCCGCAAACCGACTTTGATTCGCATATCCTATCGTCTGAGCCACCTCCCTCACATTCATCCGCTGCTCCTTTAGCAACTGACGCGCCGTTTCCATCCGGTGTTGATGCAGATAGCCAAAAACGGTGGTGCCGAACACCTGGCGAAACCCGACCTTGAGTTTGTAATCGTTGAGGCTCACCCGCCGGGCTAATTCCATCAAAGACGGCGGATTGTCAGGATTAGCGGTCAGAATTGCTTTTGCATGATGAATCCGGTCAACATCATCGGGCTTCAGTGAGCAGAATGGGCCTGTACGTTTGTCGATATCTTTCAACTGCTCCAGCTTCAACGCAATTAGTTCTAAGCACTTACCCTCTAGATACATCTGTTTCGTTCTACCTTGAAAGGGGCAGTGAAAAATTTGCTCTAGAGGCGATCGCATTGCAGGAGTAATCGTATTGACTTCGCCAAACCATCTGCCGTCGCAGTCCTCAAAACACTGATGAATCTTGGCGGGCAATTCTTTCAACGTGTCAGAAATGAACTGACTTAGTCCATTCGAAGATTCTAAGTGAATGTCAACCTTGAGGATGGGGTCATTAGCATAGGTAACGTGAATCCATTCATCCGGATCGTCATCGTGGCCCCAATCGATAAAGTTTTCTCCCGTACTTTTCCCACCACGATTTCCTGATAGATGGAAGCCAATTTCACCGATCGGGAAATCCCCGTCTTGGGTTCTCTCAATGACGTGCACATCGTCATGAAACTGATAGTGAAACAGGGTGAGATCAATGCCCTGCCATCGCATCCGTTGAATGTAGCCCTGGCCCAGCCGTTCGGGAACAGTCTGCCGAATATCAGAGAAGCCTATACCTCCTATGTTTTGGAGTTGTGGATTGGCCTGCTGCCAAAGGGCATCGTAATCTAAACGGGAAATCGTGATAGCCATGAGTACAATGACGCAGGGTTGGTTTTGTGGGATATATGCTTCCACAATTGAGATTAATTCTTAACTAAAGCCTGGTGACTGTCAAGCTACAGTCGTAGTTTAGCTGTCGCGAATGTAGCTTGGTGGCAATTCCTCAAAGGTGCCCTCCATCTCGACTCTGCCGTGGTTGAGTAGGATGATGCGATCGCTCCTCTCAAGGACGGTACGGCGATGAGAGACCACGAGAAAGGTGGGAGTCCAGTGGGCTGAATGAATCGAAAAAAGGCGTGCCCAGAGTTTTTGTTCAGTTTCGACATCAAGGGCGCTGGAAAGATCATCAAAGATCAACAGGTCGGGCCGACGAATCACCATGCGGGCAGCGGCGGTGCGTTGAAGTTGTCCACCCGAAAGGCGCATTCCTTTGGGGCCAATCAAAGTGTCGAGTCCGTCGGGCATAGTGGCCAGGTCTTGGTCAAAGACGGAAAGAGTAGTCGCCTGTCTTAATT
>JBNPEG010000228.1:0-7918 GCA_051117555.1 Elainellaceae cyanobacterium
GAATTGCAATACGTTCAAACTATCAAATCCCTTTAAAAAAGATATTAGACATTAAAAATCTGGGCGCGTAGGCTAGTAGTAGAGCGGTATGGCGATCGCCCGTCAGAGAATGATTGAAACGGGTTTAGCAGTTGACTCTGCAAGAGCCTGCAAAGCGTCGACAACCACCAGACCCGTTTCTCAACCTGTAAATTAGATAAAGTCGGAAACGTTTTAGGTGGTGATGCAGCACTACCGATCCCATAAAGCTGGGTTCTGTTAACCTTTGATTTATTAAATCTTGAGACATCTTTGAGGCTAATTGAGGCGGAGACATGAGCAACGGCACGCTATTTGACAAGGTTTGGAATTTGCACACAGTTGGAACCCTCCCATCAGGGCAAACGCAACTGTTCATCGGGCTGCATCTAATTCACGAGGTCACCAGCCCACAAGCCTTTGCCATGCTGCGAAACCGAGGGTTGACGGTGATGTTTCCCGAACGGACGATCGCTACCGTCGATCATATCGTTCCCACAGAAAATCAAGCCCGTCCGTTTCTCGACTCCCTCGCAGAAGAGATGATTGTCGAGTTAGAACGCAACTGCAAAGACAATGGCATTCAGTTTTATAACATTGGGTCAGGCAGTCAGGGAATTGTACATGTCATCGCACCCGAACAGGGGTTGACTCAACCCGGCATGACGATTGCCTGCGGAGACAGTCACACCTCGACGCACGGAGCCTTTGGGGCGATCGCCTTTGGCATTGGCACCAGTCAAGTCCGCGACGTTCTCGCCTCTCAAACGCTGGCCCTCTCGAAGCTCAAAGTCCGTCGCATTGAGGTCAATGGGGCGCTGCATCCCGGCGTCTATGCGAAAGACGTGATTTTGCACATTATTCGCAAACTTGGCGTCAAAGGCGGTGTGGGCTACGCCTATGAATATGCAGGCACCACCTTTGAGCAAATGAGCATGGAAGAACGTATGACCGTTTGCAACATGTCGATTGAGGGCGGCGCCCGCTGCGGCTATGTGAACCCGGATGAAACAACGTTTGCCTATTTGAGCGGACGTGACTTTTCTCCTAAGGGGGCAGCGTGGGACAACGCCGTCGCATGGTGGAAAGACATCGCTAGCGATCCGGATGCAGAATATGACGATGTGGTGGTGTTTGATGCTGCCGAGATTGAGCCGACGATCACATGGGGCATTACCCCCGGCCAAGGCATGGGCATCGGCGAACTCATTCCCACGGCAGAGTCACTGCCTGAAGACGAGCGTTTCATCGCGGAAGAAGCCTACAAATATATGGACTTGGCTCCCGGAACGCCTATTAAGGGCACCAAAGTTGATGTGTGTTTTGTGGGAAGCTGCACAAATGGCCGTATCAGCGACTTGCGAGAGGCCGCCAGAATCGCGAAGGGACGAAAAGTAGCTGACACCATCAAAGCATTCGTAGTGCCAGGTTCTGAGCGGGTCAAGCAAGATGCCGAAGCCGAAGGACTTGATCAGGTGTTTCTGGACGCTGGGTTTGAATGGCGAGGGGCTGGGTGTTCGATGTGTTTGGCGATGAACCCTGACAAGCTGCAAGGGCGACAAATTAGCGCGTCGTCATCTAATCGCAACTTCAAAGGTCGTCAAGGTTCGTCGTCGGGTCGAACCCTGTTAATGAGTCCGGCAATGGTCGCAGCCACGGCGATCGCCGGTGAAGTCACAGATGTGCGAGATATTTTATAGGTAGGCACCACCGCTCGGTCATCTCATTGCCGAAGGGTTAAAGCTTGCTTGATAGGCTCCTAACCCAATTCCTGCAACGCATGACATCGGCAAATTTTTGATGTAACATCTGAATAACCTTTCAGATATTCATTTATTTCTCCGATGTCGTCATCAGAGAGGAGCGCAGGATGGAAGAGCGTCAATCGCACGCCGATTGCTGTAGCCGAGACGAAGCTAGGAATGCAGACGTTTCAGCACAACACAAATCTCATGATGCCTGCTGTGGAGATACTCACGGGCATGGACACAGTCGTGACCGGGATGCGTTTAGTCTGCGGAGACAGATCATTCCTCTAGCGATCGCCCTGACGCTGTTTATAATCGGTCTGATTTTTAATCACCCCCTCCACAACACGCCATTTGCGATCGCTGAATATGCGGTTCTGATTCCTGCCTATCTGATCAGCGGCTGGACGGTATTGACGACCGCCGGACGCAACATTGTGCGGGGGCGCATCTTTGACGAAAACTTTCTGATGACGATTGCAACGCTAGGGGCGATCGCCATTCACGAACTCCCCGAAGCCGTCGGGGTGATGCTGTTCTTTCAGGTGGGCGAACTGTTTCAAAGCTACTCCGTGGGGCGATCGCGCCGATCGATCCAGTCATTGTTAGAAGTTCGTCCTGACACGGCTAATCTGAAAGTGAATGGCGCCATCAAACAGGTTTCGCCCGAAGCAGTTCACATTGGCGATCTGATCCTCGTCCGACCGGGCGAGAAAATTCCCCTGGATGGTGAAATCATTGACGGCGCTGCGCAAGTGGATACGTCAGCGCTTACCGGGGAGTCAATTCCACGGACGCTCGGAGCTGGGGAAACCGCACTGGCCGGCATGATTAATCAATCAGGCGTGCTGACCTTGCGGGTCACAAAACGATTTGAAGAATCATCGATTTCAAAGATTCTCAATCTCGTTGAAAATGCCAGTAGTAAAAAAGCTGAAACTGAGAAGTTTATCACCCGGTTTGCCCGGTATTACACGCCTGTAGTCGTTGCTCTGTCTTTAGCAGTAGCTCTCATTCCACCGCTATTTATCCCTAATGCAACTCAGGCAGAATGGACCTATCGAGCCCTAGTCTTGCTGGTCGTGTCGTGCCCCTGCGGTTTAGTGATCAGTATTCCACTCGGCTATTTTGGTGGCATTGGGGGCGCTGCCAAGCACGGCATTTTGGTGAAAGGATCGACTTTCTTGGATGCGCTGACGCAGATTAAAACCGTGGTGTTTGATAAAACAGGGACCCTGACCCAGGGAACCTTTAACGTCACTGACGTAATTTCCCAGAATGGACTCACGCAGGCCCGACTGCTAGAACTCGCAGCAACGGTTGAGTCTCACTCCAACCATCCCGTTGCTCAATCGATTCGCAATGCCTATGGTCAGCCGATTGATGATTCAACCCTGCAAGACTATGAAGAGATTTCTGGCCACGGTATTCGGGCTCACGTGAATGGTCAACAGGTCATTGCGGGGAGCGATCGCCTGCTTCACCGAGAAAATATTCCCCATGATGTCTGCGTTGTCGATGGCACTGTGGCTCACCTGGCGATCGATGGCCAATACACGGGACGCATCATCGTCGCGGATGAGCTAAAAGAGGATGCATCAAACGCCATCAAAGCACTCCAGGCTCAAGGAATTGAAACCGCCATGTTCACGGGTGACAGTCAAGCGGTTGCCGATCGCATCGCTCAAACGTTAGGGCTAGACTCGTATCGCGCCGAGCTTTTACCCGAGGAGAAAGTCAGCGCTCTAGAAGAAATCTTGCATCGAGCCGGTCGGTCGGGAGATAAAGTTGCCTTTGTGGGCGATGGTATTAATGACGCGCCTGCGATCGCCAGGGCAGATGTCGGCTTGGCAATGGGCGGGCTCGGTTCGGACGCCGCCATTGAAACGGCTGATGTGGTAATCATGACAGATGCTCCATCAAAGGTGGCAGAGGCGATTCAGATTGCCCACCGCACTCGCCGCATCGTTTGGCAAAATATTGGCGTCGCACTCGGCATCAAGATTGTGTTTATTGGTCTGGGTGCGATCGGCTTAGCAACGCTGTGGGAAGCCGTATTTGCTGACATCGGAGTGGCGTTGCTTGCGATTCTCAATGCCAGTCGAGTGTTGAGATAAAAGATTAGCATTTAATAATATTCCGGAATGTCCCAGAATGTCCCGGTCGTTGGACAGCGCCAAACGGCTGTTCGCCCGTAAACGACATTTCTACCGGAGCCACGTCTGCCTCGTTCCGCTGACAGCGCTGGTTTTGCTGTGGCAGCACACCGTTCATAAAGAAATGTTACTCCACGAGCATTTTGTGATAGATTATGAAACGATCGTGAAATATGAAACGATTATGAAATAGGCTAACAGCTAGCCATGTTGCTAGCGGATTAGCGGACGGTAGAGAGCATGCAGAGGGCATTGGTGAAAAACGTGGCGATCGCATTGGGTGTAATCGGTGCTGGGCTGATTAGCTGCACCGCATCTCCAGATGTGAATGCGCCAGAGCCTTCGTCAGATGTCTCAACGACTGATTCGTCATCGGTTGTGGACAATGACAAGAAAAAAGTATTGACCACCTTCACGATTTTGGCAGATATGGCGCAGCAGGTAGCTGGCGACAAGTTGGTAGTAGAATCTATTACCCGCATTGGTGCAGAAATTCACGGCTATGAGCCAACGCCTAGCGACTTAGTCAAAGCGCAAGATGCCGACCTGATTCTCTACAACGGCATGAATTTGGAGCGCTGGTTTGAGCAGTTTTTAGGCAGTGTAGACGATGTTCCGTCTGTAGTATTAACCGACGGAATTGAGCCGATTCCCATTGCCGAAGGGCCCTATTCTGATAAACCCAATCCCCACGCGTGGATGTCGCCTCAAAATGCGTTAATTTACGTTGAGAATATCCGCAAAGCCTTCTCAGAGCTTGATCCCGATAATGCTGAGACGTATAGCGTCAACGCTGCTGCCTATAGCGAACGGCTTAGGGCTATCGATCAAACCTTGCAAGCCGATATAGAAAGGGTCCCTCCAGCACAGCGCTACTTGGTGAGCTGCGAAGGCGCTTTTTCGTATTTGGCACGCGATTACGGGCTAGAAGAAATTTATATCTGGCCCATCAACGCCGAGCAGCAGTATACCCCCAAACAAATGCAAGGCGTGATTGCGCAAGTTGAGGAAAATGATGTGCCCACCGTCTTCTGTGAAAGCACCGTCAGCGATGAGGGGCAAAAGCAGATTGCGAGGACGACGGGCGCTCGGTTTGGTGGTAATCTCTATGTCGATTCTCTCTCGACTGAAGAGGGTCCCGTTCCTACCTTTTTAGAACTGTTGGAATATGATGCCCGCACTATTTCAAATGGGTTGTTGGCAGGAAGTAATGCTCCGTAGGGGAGCATGTCTGTTCTTTCGCTACGACCTACTATATGTCCTCAATATCCTCAATATCCTCAACATCCTCGATATCCTCAATGTCATCTCCCATGTCCTGATATCTCCAACAATTTGCAATTGCGTTAAATACTGCCCCATATCAGTCTACCCATCCTGAACCACTACCAATGTACGATCTATGATCCACGCTCCCACTCAAACCTTTGGAGTAACGGTTGACAATCTCAGCGTCACCTACAGTAACGCACGTTTAGCCTTATATAACGCGAGTTGTACGATCCATCCTGGTACTATCACCGGATTGGTTGGTCCCAATGGGGGGGGCAAATCTACGCTGTTTAAATCCATCATGGGGTTCTTACAACCAAGCCAAGGGCGCATTCACATTGACAAATACTCCGTTCAAGCTGCTCAGAAACGGCAATTGATGGCATATGTGCCTCAAGCAGACGAAGTAGACTGGAATTTTCCGGTGAGCGTGTTTGATGTGGTGATGATGGGGCGCTATGGCTATATGAATGTGTTGCGAATCCCTAGTGCTAAGGATCGTCGCCTCGTTATGGAAAGTTTGGAGCGAGTTGGCATGAGTGACTTTTGCCACCATCAAATCGGAGAACTCTCAGGCGGTCAGAAAAAGCGGGCATTTTTGGCGCGAGCGCTGGCTCAGGAAGGCAAGATCATTTTGCTGGATGAGCCCTTCACCGGCGTAGATGTGAAAACTGAAAAGCGCATGATTGATCTATTGATGCAAATGCGGGATGAAGGGCATACGATTTTGGTCTCTACTCATGATTTGACCTCTATTTCTACGTTTTGCGATCGCGTCATTTTGTTAAACCAAACGATTCTGGCAGCGGGCACTACGGAAGAAACATTTACTGAAAACAATCTAACCATGACGTTTGGAGGATTGCCTGCTGCAAGTCTGCGTCCATCATTATCTAGATTGAAGTCTTTTGGATCCGAGGTTGATACATGAGCGACCTGATCGCAGCAAGTTCTCTGTGGAATTGGTTAGTTGAACCCTTGCAGTACGGGTTTTTAATCAGAGCCATTTGGCTTAGTGCTTTTGTGGGCATTGTGTGTGCTGTGCTGTCGTGCTACATCACCCTCAAGGGTTGGTCACTCATGGGCGATGCGGTTTCTCATGCCGTCGTTCCCGGCGTCGTTGTTGCCTATGCAATCGGGATTCCGTTTGCTGTTGGAGCATTCCTGTTTGGCTTTGGAGCCACAGTGGCGATCGGCTATATCAAATCCAAAACTCGCTTAAAAGAAGATGCCGTGATTGGCGTCGTATTTACAGGATTTTTTGCCTTCGGTCTGGTGTTAGCCACTAAGATTCCCAGCAATATCGATCTGTTTCATATCTTATTTGGGAATGTACTTGGCATTTCTGAACGAGACATGGTTCAAACTCTGATTGCAGGCACCATCACTTTGGCAATCATTTTACTGCGGCGTAAAGATTTGCTGCTGTTTTGTTTTGACCCCAACCACGCTAAAGCGATCGGGCTCAATACCCAATTGATGTACTACACGCTGCTGTCTGTGCTCGCGTTAACGATTGTGACTGCCCTGCAAACCGCAGGCATCATCTTAGTAATCGCAATGCTGGTAACACCTGGAGCCACAGCCTATCTATTAACTAATCGCTTTGACCACATGCTGATCATTTCCGTTGCGACTAGCGTATTGTCGTGCGTGCTAGGAACCTACGCTAGCTATCACTTAGATATATCAACGGGGGGCGCTATCGTGGTGCTATTGACGCTGTTATTCCTCATAACGATGACGTTTGCGCCGAGATATGGAATCATTGCGCAACAGTTGGGGAATAAAACAATCTGATCAAATCGCGCAGTATGACACAATCAAATCTCGACCAAGCTGGGCTTTCATATGGGCTTTTCGCTGATCGGTTTGTACTTGGTCAAGGACTTGAGGGGTTTGGGTATCTCCCGATCGATATGAAACACGCCCTTCTGCGTTTGCCATCTCCGCCCATGCCCGTGTCGATGAGGCAATATCACGATGACCTTGAATCAACGTCTGTATGTGTTCTTGAAGGGTTTTATCTGAAATATCTAGCGTATCAAGCCGGTCGGCAAGCTGATCAGACACGTCAGCGTTTTGCATCATCGCGGCGCGGGTCAAATCACCAAGCTGTTGCTGCTGTCGAGAGTCTTCGACGGCATTCAAAATAGACGTACATTGAGCGTTTTTGTTTGAGCCACAACTTGCGATCAGTACACCCATTGCAAGAAGTAGCCATACATGGCGATAAGTACCGCGATCGCAAATTGCTATATTTCGTAGGGGGTTATTTAGCATATTGATAGCAATCTCAAAATCCTTACGCATCATCGGGAATGCATCAACTAAGAGAGCACTACTCTCTTAGTTGATGCAGTAAAGGGTCAATTCGTGAAGGGTTGGTGGAATATCTTCTTCAGCTTCGAGACGGAGCTCTTGGACTTGATTTTCCAGAGATGGGCTGAGCCTGCCGTCCCTCGGCAAGATCGTCACTAACTGCCCCGAAATGTCACTGGCTTGCTGATAGGCATTGGCAAGGCGATCGCGCAATTTGCTGAGCTTTTGATCTGAGATATCTAGAGCCGCAATGTCTTGCGCTGCGATCGCCCGTACTTGAGCAAGTTTCTGTTCAAATTCTGGTACGTCCATCGTTTGCCCGATGGCGCTGTTATAAACATTCATTGAGCTAGCTTGGGCAGCGTTGTTGGCCTCTTCGATTTGCTCACACTGCGCTGTACG
>JBNPEG010000230.1:0-7856 GCA_051117555.1 Elainellaceae cyanobacterium
TATGCTTTGCCACTAAGCGCTCAAACAGCGCGACGCTCCCTAGCCGTGGTGCAACACAACTAGAGAGCTAACCACCAACGTCTGTCCGAGCAGAATCGGCGGCTACGCTTGATTTTACAAGCTCCTGTAGCCATCCCGCTTTGCCATGCAGAAAAACCGGGGTGGTTTGTTGTTTGGGCGCTCCTAATCAACCCATACAGGAGCAAACCCTATGGTTTTTCCACCCAATCCGCCCACCGGGGCGAACCGCTCATCCTGCCCAGATGATGACCGTCACACCCTCCGCATCATTGCTGTGGGTTCAATTGCTGTCGTCAATCATCATGTGATGCAGATGTTTCAACTGGGCTACGCCGAACCCAACGACTGGTCAAAGCCATTGCCCACCGTCAACCCCAATGAAGTGATGCGGATTTTGACCAAACGCATCCGGGGGCTGAGCAACTAATAATAGTGGGGTAATAGTGGGGTAGGTTGCACCGATCCCATGCGTGACCAGGGCGATCGCCCCTAGAGTCCTCTGATCTTGAGGGCGATCGCCAGACTATCACAGACTTGCACGATTCTTTCCTTGACCTTGTGACCTATCAACCATTTTATTAACCACTTAAAGTACCCATGACGGGTACTTCTAATTACTGCGAAATCTTTCAAGATAGAAAGTACGTGCATGCCCTCCATTTTGGAGCCTACCCCGTATGAGCCGAGACGCGTTAATCGTCGGAATCAACTCATACCATTACCCGCATTTACCTACGTTGCGATCGCCCGCTGACGATGCCGAAGCGGTTGCCTCGATGATTGCGAACTATGGTGAGTTTCGCGTCCAGCGACTGCCAGAACGCGTTGACGCCGATGGGTCGCTGCATGTGAGTCGCAAACAGAGCGTCACGTTGCGGGTTCTCAAAGATGCGCTGGTGAAGCTGTTCAAACCAGAAGGCGATCACATTCCTGACACAGCGCTATTCTTTTTTTCTGGGCATGGGCTGCGGGAAGAGAAAGGGATTCAAGAAGGATTTTTGGCAACGAGTGATGCCAACCCAGAGATTGGCTTCCACGGGCTGTCGCTCCAATGGCTGCGACGCTTGCTCGAAGAAAGCCCGATTCGGCAGCAGATTGTTTGGCTGGATTGCTGCTATGGGGGCGAACTCCTCAACTTCGAGAAAACCTTAGAAGAGGCCAATCCGAAGAACACCGAGGAGCGCGATCGCTGCTTGATTACGGCGTGCCGAGAGTTTGAATCATCTTATGAACAAACCGTGGGTCCCTACAGCGTCCTCACGGGGGTGTTGATGAAAGGGTTAGACCCCACCCAGCGACCGGATGGATGGGTCACCAACTATACCATCACAGAATTTATTAACGAGAAGCTGAGCGCAGAAACCCAGTGCCCCATCTTTCACAACTATGGAAACGCCATCGTACTAACGACCAATCGGCAAAAACCACCCCATGATGGCTCGACCGCTGATTGGTGTCCATACAAAGCACTGGCATACTTCCGGGAAGCTGATGCCAATCTGTTTTACGGGCGCACCCATCTCACGGATGAACTCATCCGACGGGTTGAGAAAGACAACTTTGTTGCCATCATTGGCCCGTCGGGGAGTGGCAAATCATCGGTCTTACGAGCCGGATTGTTGCACCAACTCAGGCTAGGCAAGCGACTCACAGGCAGCCATGCTTGGCGATATTTGCCAGTCTTCGCCCCCGGCGAACATCCCCTACAAAGCCTGCAAACCGCGCTAGGGACTTCTGTTGACCAGTTAGAATCATTGATTGCAGCAACCCCTGCTCAGCGGGTCGTTATGGTCGTTGACCAGTTTGAAGAATGTTTCACGCTCTGTCAAAGCCATTCTGAACGGCAGCAATTCTTCAGCACGCTCTTAAGCGCATTGGAGCAGACGAGTCCGACTTTCTGTCTGATCATTGCGATGCGGGCGGACTTCTTGGGGCACTGCACCGAATATCGAATTCTTGCGAGTCACATTGATCGGCATGTCACGGTCAAACCCATGAGCGATCGCGAGCTAGAAGAAGCGATTGTGCAACCTGCCCTAGATGTTGGGCTTCAAGTCGAACCGCAACTTGTAAACCGCATCATCGACGATGTGATTGATTCACCGGGCAGCTTGCCGCTACTTCAGTTTGCGCTGACGATTCTTTGGGAAACGCGCGAAGCTCCCTATGAAAACTGGCTAACGTTAAGCGCATACAACCAACTGGGTGGCATTCGAGGCACGCTAGAGAAAGTCGCTACCGATACTTACAAGTCCTTGTCGGATGAGGAACAGCAAATTGCCAAGCGCATTTTTCTAGAGCTGACCCACGTGGGAGTTGGCACGGAAGACACGCGACGGCGAATTGCCAAGCATGACTTGGTGGTTTCTCAGCAATCGAAAGTACTTTTGGAACAGGTGCTTCAAACCCTGGTCGATGCGCGGTTAATCATCACAGACGAAAGCGGTGCTGAATCAGGTCATCACAATCACACGGTGGTGATTGATGTCGCTCATGAAGCCTTGATTCGCCATTGGGGACTGTTGCGTCAGTGGCTCAAGGATAGCCGCGATGCCCTGCGAAAGCAGCGAGAAATTCAAGAGGCGGCAAACGACTGGTATGACCAAGGAAAGCCCCAAAATGCTGCCTTTCTGCTGAGAGGATCGAAGTTAACGGCTGCTGAAGAATTTTTGCAGTCGTATGAGGACATTTTGCCCCTTTCAACGGTTGGGCAAGAGTTTGTCAAGGCGAGTATTCGGCATCGACGCCGAAGTCGGCAATTTCAACTGGCTGCGGTTGCACTCTTTATTGCAAGTATCGGAACAGCCGCTGCGATCGCCATTGTCCAAGGGCATCGAGCCGTTGAGCAAGCCGTCCAATCGATGGCAACGTCGTCGATTAATCTACTTCAGCGGGGTGATCAATTGGGTGCACTGCTAGAAGGCGCTAAGGCAGGAGACCTACTGGACGATGCGTTTTGGGTCAGACATTCGATTCGCACGCAGACAATCACAGCCCTTCAGCAAACTCTGTACAGTGTTCAAGAAGCGAATCGATTGAGTGACCATCGGGATGTTGTCAACAGCGTTGAGTTCAGCTCGGATGGCACCCACATTATCACAGGAAGCTGGGACGGAACGCTCAAACTCTGGCAAGCCGACGGGACGCTGCTGTGGACGGGGGACCATGAGGCGGAGGTGATGAGCGCTAGCATCAGCACAGACGGTCGCATTGTGTCGAGTGACACGGCGGGCACGATTCAGCTTTGGCAGATAAACGGCGATCCGATTGAGCGGGTTACGAATGCAGTCCGGGCGGCACGCGTGCAGTTTAGTCCCACTAATCCTAATATTGTGGCGATCGCCGGAGGAGATGGCACCGAGACGGTCAGATTCTGGCACCTGGATGAGGATCGCTGGGTAAGCACCGACCAAACTCACCAAGGGCGAGTGACCGACATTCAGTTCAGCCCAGACGGTAGAGTCGTTGCATCGGTGAGCGAAGACCGCACGTTGAAACTGTGGAACGTCGAGAATGGTGCGTTGCTGGCGAGTGTGTCTGGTCATGCGGATGATATCACCAGCGTTAGTTTTAGCCCTGACGGACGCTGGATTGCGTCGGGCGATCGCACGGGGGAAATCAAAATTTGGGCGGTGGAGGGTGAGTCGATTCAACCCACCCACTATATTCCGTTAGAAAGCTATGACGGAGAAATCACCAGTCTGGCATTTAGCCCCAACGGCAACCTATTAGCGATGGCTCAATCCAACGGAACGGTGACCCTGTTTCGAGTCAGTGAGGATGAGTTGCTCTATCCACTCGAACGATTTCGCGGGCATGATGCCATGGTGCGCTCTGTGGCATTTGATGCAGAGGGTCGTATCCTTGCCTCAGCAGGCGATGATGGCACCGCTCGGCTTTGGCGGATTCGTCAAAACTGGCACGATGGCGAAGTGTGGGACGTGAGCATCAGCCCGGATGGTTCGATGTATGCATCTGCCAGTAGCGATCGCACGGTTAAACTCTGGGACGCGGCGAGCGATCGCCTCCTGCAAACCTTCCCAGACCATGATGGAACGGTGTATAGCGTAGTCTTTAGCCCCAATCAACAGATTGTCACCGCCAGCACTGACCAAATCACGGTTTGGAATATCGCAGAGGGCGATCGCCCGATGACGTTAACGGGGCATGACGACTATGTGTTGAGTCTGAGTCTGAGCCCGGATGGGCAACGTCTTGCATCCGCTAGTGACGATACGACCGTTCGCCTTTGGGATATGACAGACGGATCGCTGATCCAAACCCTAACCGGACACCTAGACGGTGTTCAGACGGTTCAGTTTAGCCACGACGGCACGCTGTTGGCATCGGGCGGATGGGATCAAACCGTTCGCCTTTGGGATGCCAATGGCACCTTGATTCGAGAACTTCAGCATGACGGGGGCGTGAGCAGCGTGGCGTTTAGCCCCGACGATGAGCAGCTTATATCGGCAAGCCATGATGGCACAATTTACCTCTGGCGGATCGCAGACGGTGAGCAGTTAGGAACCGGGGAGTCACCCCACGGAGGCATCAATCAGCTTGCCTTTCATCCAGACGGGCACATGTTCGCGGCGGCGAGTGGTGGATATATTGTGCTGTTTGATAGTGAAACCGTCAGAACCATGCGAACTCTCTCTGGACATCAGCTTGACGTCACCAGTCTTGAATTTAGCGCAGATGGAGACACGCTCCTCAGCGGCAGCAAAGACCGCAGCATCATCGCCTGGAGCTTTAACCTAAGCGAACTGATGCAACAGGCGTGCGATCGCTTGTCCAGCTATTTGACGACCAATCCAGACGTGTCGCAGGATGACCAAGAAATTTGTGATTCGTTTCAGTCATGACGGTATTTAATTGCTGATATGGCAATCCCAAAGCAATTGTGGGAAAACCCAAAGGGGTTTGGCGTTGTCCCCAAGAAGGGGACAACGCCCCCTCCACTCCCTCTTACGAATCATTTAGGACTGATAGCTGGTCTAAAAACTAAACGTCGTGCGAATTGTGCCTACCGCGATGCCATCATTGTCGTCAATATGCCCTGGATTGGTGACATAAAAGAAACCGGGCGTGATAGAAATGAAATCATTGAGGCGGAACCGATAAAACACCTCAAAATGCAGAGACGTCGCATCATCCACCCGTTCGATGCGATCGCCCGCAAACAGGCGGAGGGGTTGCCCCAAGAAAAACGCAAGCAAATCGTTTTCTCGACCAAAGGGATTGAGCAAGCTCAGCGAAACCGCATAGGTGCTTGATCCGGCTCTGGCGCTGGATTCCATTGAGTCGGTATACACTAACCCGCCCCAGGCACCGAGCGTAAAATCGTCAGTAATCTGCCACTGCAAAGTGCCATTGATGCCGTGAATGCGAGCAAACTCGTTGAACCCGCCTGACGTATCCGCATTGAAACTGCCCGTTGCCGTATCCAGCCGACCATCTCGCGAAAAGCCATTAATATAGGCGATGCCAGCAATCAACTCATCCACGGGTGTAAACAAAATCTGGACTCCTAGCGTATTGTGATCATCACCATAGAGTCCGCTGTCAGGGTCGCTGGCATCCCGGCTACCATAGCCAACCTGGAGCCGCACCCGGTTTGCGACTAGCCAATCCAGACCCAAGCCTGCATCCAGAGCACCAATTCTAAACAGGGGGCTTTCTTCTGCAAAGCGAGAAATGGCTTCTTGCCCCGAACTGGACAAGGGAGAGTTGGGGCTGAGGACATCGCTCAAGTCAAAGCCCACGGGCTTGACCGTAAATACGAGGCGATCGCCCGCTGCAACGCGATATTCTAACGAACTCAAATCCAGATCGGTGTTGGTATCAGCCTGAAAGGATAGGAGCGCCATGTAGGTATTCAGCGCGTCTGGACTGGCAAAACCGAGATCATCAAAGTTGCCTGCCGACAGACCTATGCGAAACAGGTCGCGTCCTTCGGTAAATGAGCCGACAAGATTGAGTTGGGTTTGCTGAGCAAAGATCGGACCTGAATCGCCTTGACCAGGTGGGTCGCCCCCGACCGCAGCAGCTAGCGCAAAGATCGATTCTCCAAACAGCTTGAACGTGGTTGAAAACTGCTGAGATTCAATGACAGCAAGCCGCTCGCTAACGGCGTCTAGTCTGCCTCCCAAAGCGGTTAATTCTGCTGAAAACTCATCTTGAAGACGGCTGATAGTTTCTAGCTCGTCTGCAGTGACCTGATCGGCTAGTCCCGCTTGGATGAGGTCTTGAATGCGATCGAGGGTCGCATTCAGCCCAGCAGCAAATTCATAGCGCGTCAGGGGGCGATCGCCCCGAAAGGTTTGGTCAGGATATCCTGCAATCACGCCATATCGTTCGACCAGCGATTGCAGGGCTTGAAATGCCCAATCGGTGGGCTGCACGTCGGTCAGTTGTGCAACGGAGGTGACTTGTCCCATGCGATGATGTGTCGTCACGGGACGAGGTTGAGCAGACGGTCGCTGAGGAGGGGGGATCGGTGCCGGGGGAATGGGAGAAGAAGAAGGCTCTCGAGGCGGTTGGGCGATCGCCCCTTCAGGTGAGTCGAGTGGAGCAGGCTGCTGTGCTACTGCTGATAGGGGTGCCGCGCGAGTCATTGAGCGGGCGATCGCAACCCACACATGCTGGTGCGGCGTTGGAAAGCTCACGGTATAAATCAAACCGTCTTGTTGCCACATCAGCGACGACCCTGACGGATTGCCGGGGTCAGCGCCGTCGAGCACATAGCCTTGCACGTCCATATCGAGAAAATACGAAGTTCCTTCCTGCTGGTGACGCTGCAAGGCTGGCTGCGCGTCACGGGAGGTGGAGCTATCTACCGTAATCGTGGCCAGTTGACAGGCTGGAGCACCACTATCGCATTCAAATAGGCTAATCGCGATGCCGGGCGGCTGATCAAACGCAAAGACGCGAACTGAATAGGATGCAGGGTTGGGAACGAGTTCGTCCAGAACGTCGGACGGAGGAAGCCGAATCGACCAGGATGATGGCAGCTTGGCTTGAATCTCATCCAGGGATGAGGTGAACGCCGACGTAAGAGAAGGATGAGACGATGCGCGGGCGATCGCCAACTCATCCAATAATTCCGGTGATTCTGACGATTCTGGTGATGAGTACGAATCGAGCTGAGTCGATTGGAGAATGGCCTGAGATTGTTTACTTTCAGCACAGGCTAGTTTGATAGATGCTAATGAAACAGCTAGCCAACATGTGATGAAACTGATGAGGAAACGCATTGCACCCATAGGTTTTTCCTCAGATTTAATCAAAGTGACACCTTAATTCATCCGAAATTTAAATGGTTAAATAACATCCAATCCTGTCCAAAATCTGACATATTTCCCAACAGAAACTCGGAATTTAAAGGGAGATAACATTTAGTTGTCAAATATTTATCAAAAAAGAATTTGTGATTTTTATATCGAAAATTGTTTGCTAAACCTATTGATTGCATTAAATCTTAATTAAATGGACGATTAAATTGTTCCTTGCTGAAGTTGTTCTAACGCATCAGGTAAAGTGGCTGTTAACAATCGTCGTAAATTGCGGTTTGTGACATTACCACAGGTTAACCACAAAATCTGAGGCGGTGTTCCCAAACGACAAACCAAATCAATGAAGTCACTATCCTTTGTCATAATCACAGCATTTTCGGCTCGTGCTGCTTCAAAAATTTCAATGTCTCGAGCATCTCGAAGGGACAAGTCTCGCAGAGCAGAGGCTTCTAACCCAAACGTTGATGATAAGTAGGTGGGCGGAATCAAATGTAGGATGGGTTAGCGATAGCGTAACCCATGCGGGCGTTGGGTTATTGC
>JBNPEG010000040.1:0-7851 GCA_051117555.1 Elainellaceae cyanobacterium
ACTAACCACTGTCCAAAGGGCTGAGCCAGTAAAGTGGCTGTCTGTTGGCTACTTGAACTACCTCCCCCACCCCTAGAAGATGACCCACCATTGAAAACGATACGAAAAGCAGCAAAAGCCAAGCTTCCGTAAATGAGACCACTGATAAGATAGGATAGTCGACGACCGATTGTTTCGCCTCCCTCATCATTGTGCTCGGGATCATAAATGGCTTGGACAAAGCGCCAGATAACATAGCCGACTAAACCCGCTGCGACCAAAAACAGTAGCACTGTCCCAAAAGTCTGATTAGCAATCGTTTGAAAGGCTCCTTTTGAGCCCGTTACTCTTCCACCCCAATTGAAAGCTGCCTGGAATGCCAATATCCCAACTAGGCTATATACGACCCCCTTGGCAGCATATCCAAAACGAGCTAATTTCTCTATCCACTGCGCTGTCTCTTTTTTAGGCTTCGAGACTCTAGTCGATTTTGCATCCATAACTTTCAAAAAGCTCCATTCAAAAGAAAGTACTAACTAAAAATCAAAAGGGGAGATCCCAAGTACCTCCCCTAAATCAGATTAGTTAAGCAAGCTAGTCAATAGTCTTCTTAACTTCATCCTTTATGTTTTCCTTTGTATGCTCAGCCTGAGCTTCAGCTTGCTTAGCCTTTCCTGCTGCTTCGTCAGAGGGGTTGCCAGTCAGATCACCAACAGTCTCTTGAACTTTCCCTTCAGCATTCTTAGCAGTTGCTTTTACTTTATCTTCAGTGCCCATCGGTCATATCCTTTCTTTTCTAAACTATTCTTAGAATATTAAAACTGGCTTTTCATCATTTCTATCTACCCAAAGAAGCAACTGATTTCAAAGGCTATCAATCACAAGTTAGATTCAACAGATGTCTTCAATTAAAATTAGAGAACCTAAGATTCAAGTTAGATTCTTGGTTCAGATTCGAAGCCCAAATACCTGGCTTAAAGGGATTTCAGAGAGATATAGCAATCCCAAACCCCGTTGGGTTTTCCCACAATTGATTTGGGATTGCTGCATGTATTCCTGCGTTGGGAGCACGATGTCGCAGGTTCAAATCCTGCCATCCCGACTGTAATGATTAAGGGTTGATATATGGCTGGACTGACGAAAAGTTTGCTTTTTGTCCGGGAACCTTCGGCAATAGAGCGAACTCCTTTAAGTGTATGCACCTATTTAAGTTGCTCGGTAACGTCTTGACGCGCCAGCCCAATGATGGGTTTAGCATTCAATGCTATGGTGTGTGACACATTCAGTCATCTAGACTAGCGAAATACGAATGGGGTGCGATCGCCCACTTAAATCGCCCATTTGACAGGTAGCCTTTGAGATTGAAGACGGAGTAATTCAACAGGTAGTATTCTGAAGACTTGTAGTGTGATTAAGTCCAGTGCTAATGCTAGGAGAGGTTATGAAATCACTTCTGTATCGGGGAGCAACCCTATTTGCAGTTGGTGGGGTACTCGCGAGTTCTTTGTTTGCAGGTAGCTTGCGCGTTCTAGCGCTTACCGACGAGCAAGTGGCTGAGCGGTTACGCAATGTTCCCGTGTTCACGATTACCGACGATCAAGGAGCGCCCCTTGTCTCGACTCCTGAGGACGGTGGCGAAGACGCTGCTCCGGTGGCGGGCGTGTTTATTGATTCGACAGACGCTCAAAATTTTCTGAGCAGCTTACGAGAAAATAATCCAGAGCTTGCATCGTCAGTTCAGGTTGTGCCGGTATCGCTGGCAGAGGTGTATCAACTGGCGCTTTCTGGACAGTCTAGCGATCGCCGCTTAGAATTCACCTTTATTCCCAATCAAGAAGTTGTGGAAACGGCGATCACCCTATTGCAAAACACCGGGGAAGATGTCAGCTCGTTTGAGGGAGTTCCAATCTTTATTGCCCGGTCGTCAGAAGATGGAGACATGGGATATCTGACCATCCAGCAGGGTGATCAGCAAGTAATCCCGATGTTTTTTACCGAAGAAGATCTCCAAGCAATGCTGACTCGCTTGGAGCAATTACAGCCTGATCTCGCCAATACGGTGAGCATTCAGGTGATCAATTTGGAAGGGCTAATCAACACGCTTGAGCGAAGCGATAATCCAGAACTGGAGCAGATTTTGCTAGTTCCACCCGAAGAATCCCTCGAATTTATTCGTAGCCAGCCGGGACAACCTGCTCAGCCTCAGCAGAACTAGGATTTTGTTTGGGGTGCGGTGAATCATAACGCATACGTTGTATCGGGGCTAGTGCTTTGGAACTGGCGTCTGGCAGCCTCTCAGCAGGCTGCCAATTTTGATGTGCCAATCGGTGAGCTTGACTGGCTCCTGCTAGAGCTGACTGAGTTAGATCGTCTCTCCCTGCGGTTGGGGTCGTTTAAGAATCAGCCCGAAATAAGTTTAAAGATTCCGTTCACCAAACTCTCCCAGCTTTGGCAGCAGCGGATCGAAAACCGCACGCCCGTCCAATATCTGGCAGGCACTGCACCCTGGCGACAGTTTGCGCTTACAGTGTCCCCTGCGGTCTTAATTCCCCGTCCTGAAACGGAAGAATTGATCGACTGGGCGATCGCCCATGTTTATACCAATGCTCCTCACTTAGCTCATGGGCATTGGGCAGATTTAGGAACCGGGAGTGGGGCGATCGCCATTGGGTTAGCGGATGCATTTCCGGATGCCACGATTCATGCGGTCGATGCCAGCCCTGATGCAGTGGCGATCGCGCGACACAATGCTCAGCGAATGGGCATGGGCGATCGCATTCGGTTTTATCAAGGAGACTGGTTTCAATCGCTTGCCTTTCTCCGAGGGGCGCTGAGCGGCATGGTGTCGAATCCTCCTTATATTCCCAGCGGCATGGTGCCCGATCTGCAACCCGAAGTCGCACAACACGAACCTCATGTCGCGCTAGATGGCGGTCAAGACGGACTAGACTGTATTCGCCATTTGGTGAACGCAGCGCCCGATTATCTCATCTCAGGCGGGCTGTGGCTTATTGAAATGATGGCAGGCCAAGGAAGCGCCGTGACAGAGTTGCTGGAGCACACCGGGCACTATTATGATATTCAGATTCGTCGAGATTTGGCTGGGCTAGATCGGTGTGCGATCGCCACTCGGCGGTGATAGCGTCTACTCCATTTGTTTGCAGGCTCAATCTGCTGCAAGATCATGAAGACCCTTCACGATAATTTGAGATGCAGACTCGCAATCAACTCTCCCTTCCATCGATGGGATGCGGGACGTGGGCATGGGGAAATCGCCTCCTCTGGGGCTACAGCAAAGACATGGATGCCCAATTGCACGAGGTGTTTGATTGGTGCGTTAGTCACGGCGTCACCCTGTTCGATACGGGAGATTCCTATGGAACGGGACGCCTTAGCGGGCGCAGTGAAAGCCTCCTTGGACAGTTTGCCCGCGACTATTCAGGTGCTTATCACGATCAGATTTGCCTCGCCACGAAGCTAGCAGCCTACCCATGGCGCTTGACTCGCCAGTCGATGGTTTCAGCATGTCAAGCCTCTGCCGAGCGCATGGGGCGCAATGTGGATCTAGCGCAGATGCATTGGTCGACGGCAAACTATGCCCCCTGGCAAGAAGGTCCGCTGCTTGACGGACTTGCCGACTTGTATGACCAGGGCTTAGTCAAGGGGATAGGGTTGTCAAACTACGGTCCCAAACGGCTAAGAAAAGTACACAAAAAGTTTGCAGAACGCGGCGTGCCAATCGCCACATTGCAGGTGCAATATTCGTTGCTCTCGACGTACCCCGTCAAAGAACTCGGTGTGAAGGAGGTGTGTGACGAACTCGGAATTCGGCTAATCGCCTACAGCCCTCTGACGCTGGGAATTCTTACCGGCAAATACGCGGATGGCAAAGACTTACCGGGTGGCATTCGTGGACTTCTGTTTCGCTGGTTGCTGCCAGGAGCCCGTCCGGTATTGGAGTGTTTGCGCCAGATTGCCGAATCGCGGGACAAAACCATGGCTCAAGTTGCCCTCAACTGGTGTATCTGTAAGGGAACGATTCCAATTCCGGGGGCTAAGAATTTAGAACAAGCACAGCAAAATATCGGTGCGCTTGGCTGGCATCTAGATGCTGGAGAAGTCACAGAATTGGATGTAGCAGCGGGGCGAGTCGATCGCACTATGGTGCAGAATATTTTCCAAACTCGGTAGCAAATTAAACAATTGGGTTAGCCATGGGCGGATGATTTTGCGGTTGCCCGGCTAGAATACATGTACTATCTTTAGTCTATTCGTTTCAGTCTCAATGCAAGGAGATGAATTATGGTTGAATCTGTGAACCCGATTCCAGAAGGCTTTCACACTGCAACGCCGATGCTAGCCATTCGAGACGCGGCGCGGGCGATCGAGTTTTATAAGACCGCGTTGGGGGCAACGGAGATCATGCGCTTGACTGACCCGACTGGGGCGATCGCCCATGCTGAAATTCAGATTGGTGATTCAATCATCATGGTGGCTGAAGAAAATTCAGAGTTTAATGCAAGTCCACAGAAACTCGGCGGCTCGACGGTGATTCTCAATCTCTATGTTGAGGACGTAGATGCCTTAGTTCAGCAGGCAGTGGACGCGGGAGCGCAGGTAATCTATCCCGTTAAAGACCAGTTTTATGGCGATCGCTCCGGGCGCATTGTTGACCCGTTTGGGCATATCTGGATTGTGTCTACGCACATCGAAGATGTGTCACCTGACGAGATGAAAGCGCGATTTGATGCGATGTTTAGCAACGTGTGACACGAATTAAAAGATGCAATTAGAAAAATTTCAAATATCGTTGAATTTCCCAGTCAGAAATGTGGCAGTGATACTCTTCCCATTCTTGCGTCTTAAAATCGATATACGTTTGATACATTAATGGGCCCATCACCGCTTCACTCAGCGGATCATCAGCAAAGGCTTGAATGGCTTCGCTAAGACTTCGAGGCAGGGTTTGAATGCCTAAATCTTTCAATTCCTCGTCGGAATAAAGGTACATGTTTTCGGTATGAGGATCACCCGGATCGAGTCCTTCGCGAATACCCTCTAGCCCAGCCGCCAGGATCATTGCCGCTCCGAGATAGAGATTTGTGGAAATATCGGCAGCGCGACATTCGACCCGCCCACCCGCGAGAGGAATTCGCAGCATATTCGTGCGATTGTTGTTGCCGTAGCAGATATAGACGGGAGCCCATGTAAATCCAGACATGCTGCCTTTTCTAACGAGACGCTTGTAGCTATTTACGGTTGGACACGTCACTGCCACGATCGCTGGAGCATGTTTGAGAACGCCTGCAATAAACTGGTAGCCCAAGTTTGACAAGCCACAGCCGCGTGGATCATCAGAATTGACGAACAGATTTTCGCCCGTGTTTATATCTGCCAACGACATATTGTAATGAGCGCCGCTGCCGGTGCGGTTGGCAAAGGGTTTGGGCATAAACGTGGCGAGATAGCCGTATTTTTTGGCAATCTCTTTGACCATGAGCCGGAAAAACGTGAGGCGATCGCTCATGGTAAGAGCATCACAGTAGGTAAAGTCGGTTTCAAATTGACCGTTGCCGTCTTCGTGGTCAAACGAATAGACGTCCCAACCCAGGTGATTCATGGTTTGGACGATTTCATCCATCCAGGCGTAGTTGTCGAATATCCCCTGCACATCATAGGCTGGTTTGGCAAGGGTGTCGCGATCGCTCACAGGAACAAATGTCCCATCCTCCGTTTCTTTGAGAATAAAGAATTCGGTTTCAATGCCCAGATTAAACGTAAACCCCATCTCGGCAGCTTGCTTTAAGACGTGCTTGAGAATCGTGCGAGAGCATGCCTCGAAGGGCTTTCCCTTCAAATATAAATCGCTGGCAAACCAGGCAATCTCCGGATTCCACGGCAAGATCGTGGCACTTGCGGGATCGGGAATGGTCGCCACTTCTTCGTCACTCACCTCTTGCGGCACGCCATCTAGTGCAGCTCCAGTGAATAGCTCTGACCCTCGCATCATTTGGTCAAAGTGAGACAACGGAACGACTTTGCCCTTGCACATGCCGTGGATATCAACAAACGTTGCAAAGGCGTATTTGACGCCCTTGTCTTTCAAGTCTTTTTGAAGAGAGTCAAGTTCGGGTGGCGGAGAGACAAGATGTGGATGCATAGAGGTTTGAGAAACAAAGAACTAGGACGTGTACATTGCTATGTGTGGGAAGTGCCGCGATCGCAATCTGGATAAAGACGGCATCTTGCCTGACTCGCTATCTCGTTCGCGATGCCTGAGTTATCGTATTTGCAAGGTTTGGACTATTTCGTCTGTAATGCCTCAACGAGTTGTAGGATTCTAAACCCGCCCTCCCACCAGTGCCGTTTCAGCTTGCTCAGACTCCGTTGCAGCGGCTTCGGCTAAAAGCTGCTCTGCAAGTTTACGCTTCGCATCTGCATCAAGCTTTTTGATTTCGTTGTGTAGCACTCGTTCATTGACAACCTGATTCCAATAGTCCAAGACTTCTACACCGAGCAGCGACATCTTGCCCACAAACTGGCGCAGCACCTCGTTGGTGGGGCCCATCACCCATCCCGCCTTGCCGTCGCGCAAATATCGCTCGATTTCCATATCTTTCTTGAAGCCGCTGCCGCCGCACGCATGCAGCATTTTGTCGCAGACATGGGCAACATTTTTAGCGGCTGCAAACTTGATTTGCCAATACCAGTGCAGATGAGTGGCACGAGGGAGCGCAGTCAAGTCGTCATGAACCGACCAGTCACAATTGTTGGTCTCTTGATCCATTAGCTTTGCCATTGAGAACACAAAGTTTCGGCACGCATTCGTATCGATGACAGCTTCACCAAAATAGTCCTGAATGGTGGGATAATCTGCTACGCGCATACCGACATCGACGTGCTTTTTGCGAGTCACATGACGTTTGGCGAGGTCGATCGCCCCCATAGAAATGCCGTTCCAGCATGACGACGAACACAGCAAAAAGAAAGGATCAACAATTTCATCGTTGGACGATGTCCCGTCTCCTTTGGGCCCGACCATCCGGTGAGCAGGAACAGTAACGCCATCGACGAGCAATGTTCCAGACTGGTTGCCCCGCATCCCGAGCGCATCCCATTTGCTGGGTTCTGCCTTCACTTCATTTCCATAAATGAGGAAGCAAGACAAGTCAGAATAATCTCCATTAAAATCAGGACTTGAGGTCTGCACAATGTACCAGTCGGCAAATCCGGCAGATGTGGTCCATGAGGCTTTCTTGAAAACTTGCCAGCCATCGGCAACTCGCTCAGCCTTAGACGATACGGGATACCAAAAATGCGATCCGGTTTCAGGATCAGAATAGGATAGAGTGCCGATTAACACATCTGAGTCGAGTCGCTTGAGGAGGGTTTGCAGCTCAGGATTGTGGTGTGCTCGGAAGAGTGCTGCTGCGACAGCTCCGAGATGCATGGTGAAGCACATTGCTGTACTCGGGCAGCCGTATCGGGCGATCGTTTCCACTACCATCGCGGCGCAGGTGTGATTTTCGCTAAGCCCGCCCCACTCTTTTGGAACCAGCAGACCGAGTAGTCCTAATGATGCAAGCGCTTTGAAGTTTTCGCGAGGATAAATTAGATTCTTGTCTGAGGCGATCGCATTGGGGCGAAGCGTCGTCGCACACAGATTAATAAGATTTGCCTGTAGGTCTTGTTGTGCAGGGGTTAACACCCATTGTGGATCAAACTCATAATCTAATCCCCAGTAGGGTTCTGCTCCCCAGGTCTTTGTAGTCATAGGTCAACCCCGCAAATAGGACAACGGTATAGTTGGGTTGACTTTAGGAGCTTTTTTAAGCAAATACAGTCAATCTGGATACGGTTGTTATAACAACA
>JBNPEG010000240.1:0-7846 GCA_051117555.1 Elainellaceae cyanobacterium
AAAAAACTAAGCCTATCCCCTAATTTTTAGATACCAATTTCAAGCTGCCATTGCTTAAGTTCGCCAGTATCCATTCGCGCACTATCAATAACATGAAGTTGCCAACGGCCTTTCGCAGATTGATTCAAAATCTGTCCTAAAAGAGGAGTGGTTTCAAGAGAATAAATCATGTCTAATTGGGATTTCCGACCCAAAGTGCGGCTTTGTAACAAAATCATGTCTCCTACGGGTGGAAGTAGGCGAATTTCTAAATCTCCCATGAAACTATGGCCAATTTGAACATAGATTCGAATGTTGCGGACGAGTCCTGCTTCAGAAATTTCGATCGGGCTGATCACACCACGGGGATCATCATCAGGTATCGACATTGATATTACATTAGGCTGCTTTATCCACCGAGATACCGGACGCAAGGAGGGGCGATTGCTCTGAGCGGTCTGCACGGCTCGCATCGCGTTGACCTTGCCATATCCAAACCATTGAGAATGTCCGGATGGAGAATACGTTCCTCGACGCAGACTAAGCTGGGGATCGGGATCGGGATCGGTAATTTTATCTGCGGTATCTTGTAAAACTTGCCGAACCTCAGCAGCAGTGAGGTCTGGATTTACTGACAGAATCAGCGCTGCAACTCCGGCAACAATGGGGCATGCGCTGGATGTGCCGCCAAAATTCTCGACAAAGTCGCCTGAGGCATATCCTGCAACATCAAGGCGATCGCTTGTAAACACCCCCTCTCCTTGCAAGCGTTCTCGCACAATCGGTGGAGTCGGCACGTAGCCCGTCGCAGGCAGAAAAATCCCCGGAGGAGCATTATTGCTCGGCGCACAGACTGAAATTTCATTCCCCCAATTGCTGTAGACCGCTTTTTTATTGATACTCGTGCACGCGGAAACGGCTATCACGCTTGGATGAATGGCATACCCATTTAACCAATTGGTGGGTCCTCTGAGCACATTATTGGCCCATCCTTGTTCGTTAACCGTTCCATTGATCGGACGATTGGCATTGCCTGCCGCAAACACAATAACGCAGCCTTTTCCATGACGCCCTTCGCGTGCCGCCCGCGACAACATTGCGCGCTGCCGTAAGGACAGGGGAAAGTAAACGGCACTGGGCCCCCAACTGCACGAAATCACCGCAGCACCCTGGTTTATCGCCCATTCAAAAAGACGTTCGACCGTTTCATCATCGATAAAGCCAGTTGTGCGAATCGGCATGAATGCACAGCCAGGCGCGACACCCACGATGCCGACGCCGTTCTCTTCTGCGATCGCCAATCCGGCTGTCGAGGTGCCGTGGTTTTCTTGCCCATCATCCGGTAAGGGTAAAAAATCGTTTCCTTTGATATCGAGGGGAGCGACGATCTTGCCTTTTCCCTGAAAATCGGGATGATTGAGATCAAACGCGTCATCAATGACCGCCACCACAATCGATCGAATCCCGCGAGTAATATCCCACGCTTGCTCAATAGAGATATGAGCCCCCGGCGCCAAATTGGCGCCTCCATCGTGCTGAAGATACCATTGCTTTGAGTAGAGCGAATCTTGAGGCCGATAAAAGGGCTGAGACGTGATGACGATATTTGGCTCCGCAGCTAATACACCTGAATTTTGTAGTAATCGATTCGCTAATTTAATCGGATTCACGTTTGCGGCACTCGTCACCCGAAACACAAACCCATTTGGAATGCCTGCTATCGGTTTTATGAATTCTAGTCCTGATCTAGAGGCGATCGCCTGTATATCTGCATTGGAGGCGTGTTCTACAAACTGTACAGTCATTTGATCAGTCAGGCTAACTAACGTCGCCGGACTATTTTTGAGCCGATAGACGTGACTTGCAAAGGCTATCTCCGGGTCTGCCCTAACCTGCCCCATGGCAGCCTCTAATCGACTGGGATCAACCTGAAACTCAACCAGCCCGACTGGCTCAAGGTGATTAGACGGTTGAGCGCTGATTTGTCGAGCTAATTCTGTCGGAGGGCGATCGCCAGGAATGGATACCGTGAAGCGATCGGTTACTTTTTCGAGAGCTAGGGGTTCACCCCCCCGCTGAAGGATTAACCCTTCATTCGGGAGCGGCTCTCGTTCAGGATATGGCTCATTGGATGATTTTGATGGAGGAATAGAACCCGTCATAACAGTCTCATACGGTGTGATAAATGCAGTTTAGTTTGAGGTTAGTTTGAGGTTTGAATTGCGGTTAATTTAGTTAAAGATTGACCTTTAATTGCGAATATTCTTAGTTTAGAAACCCCTATCAAATAGGGATCAACAATAAATAGTCTCGATTGATCTAACCTTTCATCATGGATGATTTAGTACCCCCTACCTCTGCGATCGTAAGAGAAATTAAAATTAACGAGGTAGGCAGTGGTAAGATAGCCAAAAGTTAGTCATTTTATGTTCTTATAAATACGCGAAGTTGCGTTATGGTCAAGACTTTTCGCTTCTCTTCACTCATTTACGTTTTGCCCGTAGGGATCATTTCGGCACTTGCGTGTCTGCAACCTGCGATTGTTCGTGCTCAGGAGTTGTCGCTACCTGATGAAGACATCCTTCCTGAATCAACCGATGAATCAGCGGAGGAATCAGTTGAACCGGGTACGTCCGTAGATGAGGATGATCTTCGTCCGCTTGCTCAAGACGGGAGCCTGCTAAGTCCCCAAGGGGGGGATCGGCTCATGAGGGAAGCTAGTAATGCGATCGCGGCTCAGGATTATGAATTGGCTGCGCGTAAGCTCCAGGAAGCACGGCAAGTCTTCAATCAGCTTTCCAATTTTTACCAAGAGCTCGCGGCTAGCTTTTCTGGCATCGATAATCGCATTTCCGACAGCCAGAGGACACTCGCTCTCGAAACTGCACAAATGAGAGATCAGGCCACGTACCAACTGGCGCTTGTGCATCGGGCTCAGAATCAGCCTGAGCTAGCGGTTCCTCTCCTGATTCAGATTATTCGCAGTCAGCAGCCCACAAGAGATTTGGGTCAGCGCGCCTATCGCCAACTGTTTGAGCTAGGTTTTGTGGATTCCCCGTATCCTAGAAATCAAGATGCTGAACCCACGTCAGCCATTCCTAATCGCTAGGCGAATTTGGGCAAATCGTTTGACCCCGTTTGGGATCGATGAAGATCAATCTATCCCGTCAATTTCTAGCAATGTCGTACTCTATGGATATAGGGACAAACTGATATAGGGAGGTCTAAATGATTAGTCCAGACCAAGTGAAATCGATGATCGAAGCAGAGCTTCCAGATGCACAGGTGCAGCTTCAAGACTTAACGGGCGGTGGAGATCATTATCAGGTCTTGGTAATTTCGTCAGCCTTTGAAGGCAAAAGTCTAGTTCAGCAACATCAGCTTGTGTATGGAGCTGTTCGTCAGGCAATGTCGGCTGAAGATATTCACGCGCTGTCTATGAAGACGTATACCCCTGAATCCTGGGAAACCGCTCGTCAGACGGCATAGTATGGAGCGATGTATGGAGCGATGTATGGAGCGATGTATGGAGCGATGTATGGAGCGATCGCCCTCTATCATTGCCATAATGTTTTATGTCGGATCTATGTCGGAGTAGATGCACATCATCGTCTACGACATTTTGATCTTACTGGTAGACTGGTGTTAGCTTTAACGAATAAAATTCGACAGTCAAGATTCGACAGTCAAAGTTTCCAATATTTCCCACGTATACCCCTAGATTGTTACGTCTTCGAGAAAGCGCTATGACTCCAGAACTCAAAGAGCGGATCGAGAGCATCATCAACAGCAGTCCAATTGTTGTCTTTATGAAAGGCAATAAGCTTATGCCCCAGTGCGGTTTCTCCAACAATGTGGTGCAAATCTTAAATGTGCTGAGCGTGCCCTATGAAACCGTCGATATTTTAGAAGACTACGAAATTCGCCAGGGCATTAAGGAATACTCGAATTGGCCCACCATTCCTCAGGTTTATGTCAATGGTGAATTTCTAGGCGGCTCTGACATTATGATCGAGCTTTACCAGAAGGGTGAGTTGCAGCAAATGGTAGAAGTCGCACTAGCGTCTTAATGATTTGATTCATTGCTTTCATGTGAGTGATGTAAATGCACTCAATACTTGAATGATGTGCTGATGGTAATTCGTTACCATCAGCATATTTGCATTTAACGACGGTATTCACCGACATTGGGTAGCAGGCAGTTAACGATGCAAAATTTGCGCTAGCGTAGGGATTGAAATCTCTGAGTGAGTGTCTAATTGTGTTTCCGAAACGCTCGATTGTCTGGATGAGTCTTTTGTGCCTAACGTTCCCCCTGGCGGCTTGCTCTGGCGGATCGTTTGGGGAATCGCTGAGGCGATCGCTCGCCGCTGATCCTCAGTTAGAAAATAATCCAACTATATTTGGGGAAACTGCTGAGAACAGTGCTGATGGTCGTTGTTCAGAGGCAATCCTGGCAGAGGTGCCAAATGATTTCCCCGACGGGATTTGCTATCCCGATGCTGAGTTTCTCAACACCGATCAATCATCAGCGCTACAGGCTAATCGGTCAGCCACAAATCAGCAACTCACTCAAACGCGCTGGACAACCCCCGATTCGCCCGAGCAGGTGCAACAATTTTATCTGCAACTATTCGAACAGCAAAATTGGGAAATTGCTCAGCGACCGACGTCTACTACCTCAACATCGACCCAAAACTCAACAAGCACGTTAGAAGCTGTTAGAGATGGTGTAAGAGTTTCGCTGCAATTTGACTCCGCTGTGCAAGACGCTCCGGCAGATGCGTCATCAGGCGATCGCTCGTCTCCTGATACACCAGACGATTTGGCGTCAGACCAAACAGAATTTACGCTGGAATACTCTCGTAGCCAGGTCGCGTCTGCATCTGCGTTGTCAGACTCCCCCGTATTTGAGCGTAGTCAGTCCTCGTCGGGGGAACCATCTCCGAATTCATCAGAAGCCGACTCAAGCGCTCCAGCTCGTTCGGGGGCGTCCCAGACATTCTCAGATATCAATAATGCTCCTGAGGAGTTGCGTCCCTATATTGAAGATTTAGCCCAATTAGGAATTTTGACGTCTAGCGTCTCTGACACTCCCGACGGGGCATCAAGCAATACGTTTAACCCCAATCAAACCGTTACTCGACGAGAGTTTGCCCGGTGGCTATTCACGGCCAACAATACCCTGTATGCGGATCAACCTGCGAAACGAATTCGACCCGCAACGGATAGTGGGCAGCCAGCTTTTCAAGATGTGCCCCGCTCCGACCCAGACTTCGAAGTGATTCAAGGGCTTGCGGAGGCAGGTCTGATTCCTAGTCCTCTTTCTGGAGACTCAACCACCGTTAATTTTCGCCCGGATGCGCCGCTGACTCGGCAAGATATGCTGCTTTGGAAACTGCCTCTCGATGTTCGTAGAAGCCTGCCTACCGCCACGGTTGATGCAGTTCAGCAAACGTGGGGGTTCCAAGACGCAGCCCGGATCGATCCCAAGTCACTCAAGGCGGTGCTTGCTGATTTTCAGAATGGCGATATGGCGAATATTCGACGGGCATTTGGTTATACAACCCTTTTGCAGCCTCAAAAGCCAGTCACACGAGCTGAGGCTGCCGCTGCGCTCTGGTATTTTGGCTATCAAGGAGAAGGGCTATCTGCTCAGGAGGTTGTTCAAACGAGTCGTCAGGCTGATTCTGCTCCATCTGATTAAGTCGTCATCTGAGAGAAATCATCTGAGAGAACAGGAGAGAAAAAGGCTGCATGCTCTTTTCCTAGCACTGTGCTCACGCTAACTAGCTTACGCATGGATACCAATGGTTCAATATCCTAGCTTTCAACCCTCTCAAATTATTTGTTTGGATTATGAAACCCGCCACCTCTATGCGGAGCTAATCCAAGTTATCGAATTACGGCAGATGTATTGGGTCCGACCTTTAGCGCTAATAGTCAGTGAAGAATCTGATCCCGGCATTCAATTTAATGAGGAGCAGGTCATCTTTGACCTAAGACGAGGGGTTGATTTATTGTGCCCGCGTTCTCTATTTCGGGTGGCATTGGATACCGAGGTGATTCCGCTACTGGTTCGCTTGAATAACCTGAAACAGTCTCAAGAAGGCGATCGCCATTCCCATCAGCAACTTCAGAAGTTTATCCAAGAGATTTGGAACGCCTACCCTGACGTTTTTGAGCCTCAACTTAAGTCGCCCTAAGGGATTAGGAGACTGTACAGAATTTTGTGTAAGTGCGACCGTCTCGGTCGCGTGTTCCTTACCTGTAGACTGTAGGATCGCGAGCGAGACGTTATGCTCCGTATTGCTAGGGCAAACGCACTTAATTACACAAAATTCAGACCACTCTCTTAAAGCTAGATGACCCCGGTTCCTTTTCCGCGTTCATCCTCGTCTTCCGTTAGCTTTCCACGTTCATTAGTCGTGTTGATCTCTTCCAATTCTCTTGCCCGCTCAGCTTCTTCTCGCTGCTCTTTTGCCCGTAAGTCGCCAGGCTCCTCGTAATACATCTCGGGCTCAATTGCATAGTTATTGGCTAAGCCTTCCTCGTCCACCGTAGAGCCCGCCGTTGTGTCAATGGTTTCATCCTTTTCAGGAGTATGCTTATAGCTTTGCCCTTCCCGCTCCTTTCGAGCAGCCGTCTCAGACGGGACGATGTGTTGATCGTACGTATCTCGTGAAACTCGTTCGTTGCTCATAGTGATATTAAAAAAATTTGCTACATGTTCACTATTTAGCAAAACTTCGACGAAACGCTTCTATCTAAGGAGCAAATTTTTTGACGAAGATTGGTGTCATTTACCCGATAATTTTCTATCGCAGGGCACTTGATCCCATTGTGATCCCCGTTAACTTTTATGCTCCTACCGCATTCCGAGATAGCAAAAACTCCAAAATCTCTCGATTCACAGCGGTTGGATTTCCAGACGACGCCTGATGACCACAATCCGAGATAATTTTGAATATCGAGTTGGGAAGATGGCTGTGTAGCTTGCGTCCATCATCGGGGGGAAACCATCGATCCTGATCGCTCCAGAGAATCAGCGTCGGGTGATGAAGCGTAGACAAACCATCTTGAATGGTTTTTAAGTAGCTGGGCTGGTTAGCCAGATTGTTTTGAATGTCCTGGAGCCCTACCTTTAAGTCTTCAGCAAATTTGGTTAATGTTCCAGGAAATTCAATATACGGATGGGTCGCCCAATAGACTTCTTCTTCCGTGATGCGATTAGGGTCAACAACAACATCTCGACGGGCGATCGCCGCAATTTGCCGCACCAGGGGTGCAAAGAAATAGGGCAACCGAAGCCAATCAACACATTGAATAAGCTCAAGCGGTAAATCAGCTAAGATTTGCATGCCCCAATTGGGCAGCTTTTTAGGAAAAATGGGCACATTCATCACCACAAGGCGGTCTAGCAAGTCTGGATATTCTACTGCCAGACCTAAGCTGGTCAAGGCACCCAGAGATTCTGAAACCAGCACCGCCGATTCGTCACACACCGTCTCAAGAATACGTGCTAGTTCGACAACTTGATGCCCCACTGATTCTGGGCGATTGGGTTTGTCTGAGTAACCTGACCCCTTTGAGTCAAAACAGATGACCCGGTGATGGGCAGCTAGCACGTCGATGTTATATCGCCAGCAATAGCTCCATACGCCGACGCCATGAACTAACACGAGCGGTTGCCCTTTCCCTTTTTCGCCATAGGCAATGCGGACTGGGCATCCTGCTGCATCCTTGATGGTAAGAGTTTGTCGCCCGTTGGGAAATGTTGTTTGCCACCAATCACTCATATCGACAAAAGTGGGGATATTGAACGTTAAAAATTTCTGATTTAATGTAACACTCAATATCGCCTTAG
>JBNPEG010000186.1:0-5045 GCA_051117555.1 Elainellaceae cyanobacterium
CAGATTGCAAACAATGGTTCTGACGCTTCTCTAATTGTCTATTTTCTATTTCCAAGTAATTTGTAGGCTCACCTGCCTCATTCTCAAATTTCATAACTGGTTTATATAGCCTTACGGGCTCAGGTTTGTGTGGTGAGCCGCAGGGACTCACCATGCGTTGATGGGTTGTGAGTGGTGGGGCGGGCGGGTATGTGTTTAGCGCATATGTAAGATCCCCCGCTGTCGCTGCCCCCTTGAAAAGGGGGCTTACAGGTTGCTGAAGTCCCCCTTTTTAAGGGGGATTTAGGGGGATCTCTAGGGCGTTACGCTAAATACATACGCGGGCGGCGCCCGCCCCACCAGTCACACACAATTGCAAATTGCTATGTACCAGACCTCAAGCTGAATATGGTTTGGTATTGTCAGGTGACTAGAACCAATCAAAATGGAACGTACCAGGTTTGTCGGTGCGTTCAAACGTGTGAGCCCCAAAGTAATCCCGCTGAGCTTGAGTGAGATTCTGAGGCAGAGACGCGCGCCGGTAGCTATCAAAATAGTCGAGAGATGCACTAAAGGCAGGAACCGGAATTCCTAACTTCGCGGCGATCGCCAAGACCTCTCGCCATGCCTCTTGCCGATCTAAGATAGTCTGCTTAAACTCAGGAGCGAGCAACAGATTAGGTAGCTTGGGATTGTCATTGAATGCATTCTTAATCTTGTTTAGGAAACGCGCCCGGATAATGCAGCCCCCCTTCCAAATACGAGCCATTTCGCTCAAATTTAGGTCGTAGCCAAATTCATCCGATGCTTTGCCCAATAGCTCCATGCCTTGAGCGTAGGAGCAAATCTTTGAGCAATACAGCGCATCACGCACCATATTGATTAGTGTTTTGATGTCACCCTCATACTTGCCCGACGGACCGCTCAGCTCCTTGGAGGCTGCAACCCGCTCCTGCTTATACGATGACGTAATTCGGGCGTTCACGGCTGCCGTAATCGTTGGAATAGGGACTCCCAACTCTAGCGCACTGATCACCGTCCAGCGGCCTGTCCCCTTTTGTCCAGCAGCATCCAAAATCACATCCACTAAGGGTAAGCCCGTGTCTGGGTCAATTTTGGTGAAGATATCTGCCGTAATTTCAATCAAGAATGAGTCTAGCTCGTCAGTGGTGTTCCATTCTGAAAACACATCATGAAGCTGGTTATGGTCTAAGCCGCCTGCATTTCTTAACAGATCGTAGGCTTCGGCAATAAGCTGCATGTCGCCATACTCAATGCCGTTGTGCACCATCTTCACATAGTGCCCTGACCCACCCGAACCAATATAGGTCACACAAGGGCCATCATCGACTTGGGCGGCAATCTTGGTGACAATGGGCTCAATGGATTCATAGGCGGCACGGGTGCCACCGGGCATCAGACTTGGACCATTCAAAGCGCCTTCTTCGCCACCGCTGACTCCCATCCCGATAAAGCGCAATCCGGCAGATTCTAATTCGTTGACGCGGCGCTCAGTATCTTCATACAGCGAATTCCCCCCGTCGATGATCATGTCTTCTTCGTCTAGGAGGGGCTTGAGCTGACCGATCACAGCATCTACTGGCTTGCCAGCCTTTACCATAATCAAGATTCTGCGAGGGCGCTCCAAGGACTGAACAAACTCTTCTAACGAGTAGGTAGCCTTGATGTTTTTGCCCTCGGCTCGTTCCTTCATAAACACATCCGTTTTTTCAGACGTGCGGTTATACACGGTCACGGAGAAACCGTTGCGCTCGACGTTGAGCGCTAGGTTTTCGCCCATGACCGCCAGACCAATCAAACCAAAGCTCTGTGTCATAGGATTCTCTGCTAATTCTGGACATCTCTAGGGACTTCTCTTCCCAGAGTAGTCAACTTTTTTGGAGAGACTAGTTCTGCAAAGATTTTCTTTATGCCGGCCAACACTGTCATATTTTGATGCAGCCATCTGATTTTAGGTCGGTTTACGCTCAGAGGCATCCCTTTCTGATTAGAAATAGCGGAGAAATATTGGAGATTGGAAACATATCTCCGTACCAAACTTATGACTTAAATGAGCACTACTTTACGTTCTATTAAGTTAATATTGGTTTCCTCGGCATTTCTCCAGAATCGTTTAACAATGCAAATAACGAGACGAGAGGTGCACGCCCATGACCTTCGATATTCGCCAACTCGATAACCTCAGCTACGACGATGCCGAGCCCCTCTTAGAAGACTATATCTACGATACGGTTGAGCAGTTTGTAAATTCCCAAGAAGGTCGAGCCTATCTTAAAACGCATCCTGAGTGCGGCAATTGGATAGCAACATTCATTGAGATGGGATATCTCTACGGAGAGATGACGCCACCCACCATGACTAAGGGCGATGCGAAAGAGCTTATGGAGTCCATTCTGCCTCGCAAGCTCACCCTGCTTGATCCCTCAGAAGCCGACGATGCCATTCCTGAATTAATCGCCTTTTGGCAATTTCTCGATCAAGATTATGGCTTTCGTAGTGCAAAGGCGATCATCAAGTACCTCCGTACTCTAGACACGAAGTTTCGTGACATGATGGCTGATCCGGCTAAAGGCGGCATCGCTAAGTCGTTTATCTTGCAAGGGCAGCAAGCTGGCTTTGATATGACCACCCAAGACGGTGTCAGTGCATTTCAGGAAGAATATAATCGAGCAATTCGGGAAGGGGCTGCAAATCCTAGAATGCCATCAGGGCTTGGCATGCTGGATAATTTGATGTCATCCGATGAGGCCCCAAATGGAGACATGCCTCCTGAGGCTATGCTAAACGGCCTGCTCAGTGCTATGAGCCAACTGGGAATCGGGCTGGATAGTTTTCAAGAAGAGGGGATGTCGCCTGAGGAGGCGATCGCCCGGTTGACCAATGAGCTAGAAGCCGAACTCGGAGATGAAGAGGCTGACGAATTAGAGCTATTGCCAGAAGAGGCGATCGCCATTCTTGAAGCCCAGTCCATCACCGACACTGAACCTGGAACGATTCTCAAAGACTTTCAAACGCTGCTGGAATTTATTGGAGAAGACGGATTACAGGTCAGCAACAAACAAAACTTGATCCCCCTGAAATCGCTGGAAGACCTCAATGCTCGACTGAGCGACCCGATTCAAATTGATCTGAAACGCCCCATTCAGAAGTCTTATCCGCCTATTAATGGGCTATATCTGCTGTTGCGAGCAACTGGCATCGGTCAAATCATCGGACGAGGGAAAAAGAAATTCCTAGTCCTCAACCCAACGGTTCTAGAGTCCTGGAATCAACTAAATCCAACTGAGCGCTATTTTACGTTGCTAGAAGCCTGGTTAATTCGCAGCCATGCCGAACTTTTGGGAGAACGTCTTAGCGGACTTAATGAAGGAAGTAAAAGTATCCAGTTTTGGACGCGAATTCCAGATAAGGGAACGACCTGTAAAAGCTTTAAAGAGCAATCATTTAATTACTTTCCTGAGCTGCATAACTTGGCACTCATGAAGCTATTCGGCTTGCTGCACGTCGAGTCAGGAAAGCCTGAACCGGGCACGGGCTGGCGCGTCAAGAAAATCATGCGGCTCCCGTTTGGGGATGCAGTGATGCAGATCGTCATGCAAGCCGCCCTCCAACAAGGAATGATGTGGGAATCTGAGGAGAATCCAAACATCCCGTTTGGAGAACTGCAATCCAGCTTTAAGCCGTATTTCCCTGAGTGGGAAAACAATCTGGCTACCTCGCTTCACGAGTTTCGTTCGGGAGTGTATGTCTTTAAGGTTTCGCTGAATGGCATTTGGCGACGGATTGCGATTTCAGCCGATATGAACCTGGCGCATCTGAGCAGAGAGATTCTAGAGTCAGTCGAGTTTGATTTCGACCATCTCGATATGTTTGTTTACCAAAATCAAATTGGTCGTACCGTGGAAGTGTCGCATCCCTATGCAGACAGCATGCTCAGCACAAACGAGGTAAGAGTTGGGGATCTGCCGCTGGAAGAGGGAAACTCGATGGCCTACATATTTGACTTTGGTGACTGGTGGGAGTTTGATGTGCAGCTTGAGCAAATTCAGACTGACAACTCTCAGGTGGGATATGCCGAGATCATTGAGAGTCATGGCGATGCTCCCAAGCAATATCCTGATGAAGACGAATGGGATGACGACGAAGACTAGTCAAAAACCCGGTTAAGAAAATAAGACAATCCTGTAAAAGCATACGGTTTAAGAGGATAGGATCGTACGCCCTTGCAAATTGAGGATTTTCAAACAGGATTTAGTATTACCAGAATTCAGCGTGCCATTGATGGGGTTCCGAGTGGTATCGACGGGGTTCTGAGTGGCATTGATGGAGTTCAACGTGGCATCGACGGGGTTCCGAGTGGCATTGATGGAGTTCAACGTGCCATCGACGGGGTTCCGAGTGGCATCGATGGGGTTCAAAGTGGCATCGACGGGGTTCAACGTGGCATCAATGGAGTTCAACGTGCCATCGATGGAGTTCCGAGTGGCATCGACGGGGTTCAACGTGGCATCAATGGAGTTCAACGTGCCATCGATGGAGTTCCGAGTGGCATTGATGGAGTTCAACGTGGCATCAATGGAGTTCAACGTGCCATCGATGGGGTTCCGAGTGGCATCGACGGGGTTCAACGTGGCATCAATGGAGTTCAACGTGGCATCGACGGGGTTCCGAGTGGCATTGATGGAGTTCAACGTGGCATCAATGGAGTTCAACGTGGCATCGACGGGGTTCCGAGTGGCATCGATGGGGTTCAAAGTGGCATCGACGGGGTTCAACGTGGCATCGATGGAGTTCCGAGTGGCATCGACGGGGTTCAACGTGGCATCAATGGAGTTCAACGTGCCATCGATGGAGTTCCGAGTGGCATCGATGGGGTTCCGAGTGGCATTGATGGAGTTCAACGTGCCATCGACGGAGTTCCGAGTGGCATCAACGGGGTTTAATGTGCCATCGATGGGGTTCTGAGGCTCGTTACCTGACACCACTCTGAATGCTGACGGTTAAACCGTGCCTACATTTTGCAGCCTATATTCCACGACTACCTT
>JBNPEG010000186.1:5145-7843 GCA_051117555.1 Elainellaceae cyanobacterium
TCCGAGTGGCATCAACGGGGTTTAATGTGCCATCGATGGGGTTCTGAGGCTCGTTACCTGACACCACTCTGAATGCTGACGGTTAAACCGTGCCTACATTTTGCAGCCTATATTCCACGACTACCTTGAAAGAGAATCAACCCATGCCGAAGGGGGCTGTCACCAACATGAGCTACCTCATAGAACGCCGCAGTTAAACCTGCCAGAGTGAGGGGTAGTGATTCAAGACACAGCCATGATCCACTCTACAATTAACTGGCGGACTGCTCCCGGTCATCAGGTGTTAGCAGCCGCAGGCAAAACGATTTTGCGTCCTGGTGGACGTGCTGCGACGGAGCAACTTCTCGCTTGGGCAGATTTTCAACCTGGTGAAACCGTCTTAGAACTGGCGTCTAGTTTTGGCTATAGCGCGATCGCCCTGGCTCAGCAGTTTGGGGTGCGTGTGGTCGGGGTTGAGGCAAATGCAGCAAGTGTTGCTCAAGCCCGCATCAATGTTGCAAACGCCGGATTGTCTGATCACATTGAAATCATTGAAGGCAATATTTTTAACCTTGACCAGATTCAAGAGCAGTTTGACTATGTGTTAGCCGAGGCGATTCTGACCATGCAATCTGCTCCTGGCAAAGAAAAATTGCTATCCCTAATTGGCGATCGCCTCAAGCCAGGTGGCACATTCCTAAGTCATGAACTTGTCACCTATGGGCACCAAGCTGACGTGCATCGCGCCTTATCCGAAGCGATTCGCGTGAATGCAACTCCACTTTCTGAATCAGGATGGATTGATGCTTGTCAACGGGCAGGGCTTTCGGTCAATCAGCATCATACGGGGGACATGCGGCTGCTTGATCCTCGTCAGATGCTCGATGACGAAGGGCCAGTGCGTGTGCTGAAGATTTTTTGGAGCGTGTTAACCCGTCCCAACATCCGCCAGCGCATTTTCGGAATGCGCCGTGCCTTTCAAACCCATCGCGATCATTTAGGCTACATCATTTTGTGTGCCCAAAAGCATTAAATCCACTCATGAAAGCAATCCATCCAGAGATTTACCATGTCTACAATCGTCCCTGCTAATCAATCAACCGCAATTCAACTCAGTAACTATTTGGAATACCCTCAATCTGGCGTGTTGAGTAAGGTGCTCCTCAAGTTGCCGACCTGTCAATATACGCTGTTTTGCCTTGCTGCAGGCACCGATATTTCAGAACACACGTCTACCCGCAATGCCACCATTCACGTCATTGAAGGACAAGGGATATTGACCCTGGAGGGCAATGACTGTCCCTTAGAACCGGGTGTATTTGTGGTGATGCCTGCGAATGCTCCCCATGCGTTACAGGCAAGCGAAAACCTCGCATTTTTATTGACGCTTTCAGATTAGACGTCAGGAGAATACCTGATACATTTACCCCGGTTACTTCTCTCTATCATCCTCGCCGGAGGCGATCGCCTCTAGCGCTTCCAGGTCTAGAATTTGAATGTATCCACCCCGCTGATAATCAACAACGGGCTTCAGGCTTTTGAACAGTCGCACGCATTCTTCGTAAGTAATCCCAATACTGCGGGCTATTTGATAGTGAGGCAACGTCATCCGCAGCGTAGATGATTCATCAATTCCTACTTCAGATGCGGTATGTAGCAAAAACCGAGCCAGCCGGATATTCGCCCGTTCAGACACCAACCCGTGCACGGTGTCATGAAGCTGTTGGAGTCGATGATTGAAAACCATCATCATCCGCAGCGCAACATCGGGCGATCGCTGAATCATTTGCAGCAGAGCGTCTCGGTTCACTTTGAGAATTTGACACGCTGTAATAGCAGTCACGGTCGCCGGGGCAATTCCTGTCCCTACTAAGGCTGGAGCCGCAAAGATATCTCCAGCCGATAAGACTCGCAAAATTGTTTCTTTGCCCGTCGTTGCCGTTTTACTGACACGAATCTGACCGCTTACAACTGCGTGTAGACAGGCAGGCAGGCGATCGCCCTCAATCATGACTAGCTCCCCCTCCAAATACGAATCAATGGAAGTATGAGGCTGCAAATGGCTTAATTCCGTCGTGTTGAGGGTCTTTAAAACGTGAACCGTCGCCAAGTGTTCGAGGGTTGCCTGCATCATGCACCATCAATGGATTGGAAAATCCGTGACCCATCAATCCCCATCGCAACTATTAGGGCTGATTGACTGACAAAAGATTCTGCATTGGGCGATGTTTCCTCGCCCCTACGGAATTTCGGACAATGTAGGAGTCAGGTTACCTGACCCTTTGAATGGTCTGGGTTCTGGTAAGTTTTGTCAATCAATCAACTATTAGGGCGACAGTTTCGCCTTCTTAGCGCGAGTGTCGTTATACCACTGAGCAACCGCCGGAGTCCATGCTTCAAACTCGCTGTAAAGTAATTCGCAGAACTTTTGAGCTTCTAATTGAGCGTCGGCTTTCCATCTCAAATCCAGCAAATGCATGAGCGATCGCAAGTTGCAGCTCAACACAAAATGCTGCCGCACATCAAAGGGAATGATGCCCCGCGCATGTTCTTCAGAAAGCCCGTCGTCCATATGCTGCCGATATCGACGACATGCCTCCAAACACCAGTTCACATCGGCTTGGCGCTGTTCTTCAGAATATAAATAATGTTTGCCCTGGCGGTTTGAGTAGTGCCCAACTGGGCGCAGATAAAACACATCCTCAACATCGCGGGTGCC
>JBNPEG010000056.1:0-65137 GCA_051117555.1 Elainellaceae cyanobacterium
AAAACGGGTCGAAAAGTTGCTGAGGATTTCAAAGCCAACATGAAGATTGTCTTCGATGAAGTTTTACCACAATGGAATTACACAGCCAAACCAGAATTACAGATTATTTAATTCCCGTTCCTAACCACTTTTCGTAGTATCGAAGTCGAAAATATTCGAAGGGATGCAAACCCTCTGCCCCCATACGCAGATGGCCCCATGTCCAAAAACTTTTGAAGTTGGTTGGCACCTGCTCAATTGGGTAATTAGGGATCGAGGTGTCGAGATGGTTACTAAGCGCCATCATGGCTGTATGAATACCAAAGATGCGCTTTTCCCAGGGTTCAACAAAAACCCTAGTCTCAACGTTAACTGGATCTAGGCCCTCTAAGCCTCCTAGATAGTGCTGTAATTTCATGGGTTTACAAAGTATTCAAAGGACAAAAAAGGACGATTAAAAAAGGGATTCAGACTTCTGCATAAACCTCTGCTAGACAATTCCTAAACCCGTCTCGAAGGGCTTCCTCATTCAAGTTTCTGCCGATGAAAACTAGCTCACTACGGCGTGGTTCTCCTGGCTGCCAAGGTTTCCCAGGACGACCCTCTAAGGTCATATGAACCCCTTGAAATACAAACCGTCGCTGGGCATTATCTACATCCAAGATGCCCTTCATACGAAAGATATCGGGGCCTTGCGCCTGAACAAGCTGATAAAGCCAGCGGTTGAGCTTGTCACTGTCGACAGTTCCTTGTTCGGTAATGGCAATGGAATAGACGGATTCGTCATGGTCGTGAGCGTCTTCGTCCAAAAACTCTGGATCGATGCTCAATGCGTTTTTGAGATCAAAGGCTTGGATACCGAGTATCTTTTCTAGAGAAATTTCACAACTTTGGGTCGGATGTATTGCTGCGATCGCATTGATTCCACGTATTTTGAGTGCTAATTCAGCCTGATTCTCTTGGGAAACCAAATCTATCTTGTTCAATAGAATGACATCAGCGAATGCAATTTGCTCTTGTGCTTCGCTGCTGTCCCAGTGTCCTTCAATATACTTAGCATCAACTACGGTCACGACGGCATCAAGCTGCGTTTTTCGGGCCATCACTTCGTCGGTGAAAAATGATTGAATCACTGGAGCAGGATCGGCCAACCCAGTCGTTTCAATAACCAAATGCTCAAGTGAGTCATCCCGTGCCATTAGGTCACCGATGATTCGAATGAGATCTCCCCTAACGGTGCAGCAAATACACCCGTTGTTCATCTCGAAGATTTCTTCGTCAGCATCAATAACGAGTTGATGATCGATGCCAACTTCACCAAATTCGTTGACAATAACCGCAATTTTCTTGCCATGATTCTCAGTTAAGATGCGGTTTAATAGAGTCGTTTTCCCGGCTCCTAAATAACCAGTGAGCACTGTGACAGGAACCTTCTGAACTAGTGTCATAACCTATATCACGCTCCTAAAAGATGCACAATTCTTCATCAAAATAAATGAGTTTGAGCGAGAATACTCATCTTACTTCCATAGACGCTGCTGATGTTGTCATTGCTTTACCCCAAGCCTCAGAGAGATACCCAAAAATAGCCCCTAAAATCATTGCGGCGATCGCAATCAAGACCGGGTTATTGGGTAGAGGAGCAGTAACTGCTAATCCCGTAACTGCTACTGTACCGACAGCTTGAGAGAACCCCCATACAATGGCGGGTGTGATTCCGTATGTGAACGGTAGCTTCGATGCCTGAACCATAGCAGCACTGCCGATACCTACACAAATTGCTGCGATTAGCGGAGTGTTTCCAATTAGATCAATCGCTAAAAGAGATAGGGCAGCAATAATGATGCCTGTAATATTGCAAGCGACCGATTTGACGAAACCCTGAACGCCTCCACCCACGATAAAAAAAGATGCCCAAGCGGTAAACGTCACCCAAACAGGGACGGGGATAACCGTCGCTGTCAGGAAAACATCAATACCTCCCAGGACACCAATACTAATACTGAGAGCCTCAGATTGCCTCATAAGCTACCTCAAGATTCTGCAATGAGCTTCATTACAGCCGCCCTACGGGCTTAGGTTTGTGTGGTGAGCCTCCGCAGCGCGGGGGCTCACCACACGTTCAATGTCCTAACGCGAGAGCGTACGGCTATAAAACGCGAGTTGGCTAAACCGTTGACACACACTACCGTCATGAATTTTGCACAGAAAAATTGCGTACAGTCTACCTATACGCATGAAGGGAATATAAGTCGCGCTCTCGCCGTAAACTGTAGACCCTGCTACATTTTGATATGGGTTGCAGATCAGTCGGTACGCTGTGGCGATCGCCCGGTATACCACTGGATGGGCGAAATTGGCAGGTTTCGTAGATAAAGAACGAGGCGCGATCGCAACCTTCTAATCGAGGAATTGATATGAGGATAGAAAACCGCTCGTTTGATAGAGGGAGCGATCGCCATCAAGTAGTGGCGTGTCTAATGTGGCGCGTCTAATGTGGCGTGTCTAATATTGCTACTATTCTCTAATACTATTCTCACAAACCGTCGGTAGGATATGAGATTAGCAAGTCTATTGGGTGTTTCAAACGGAAACGAAATCGTTTGCGTTCAACTGGTTTGGCCTGATATCAAGCACTAATGCGAGAGAATCACCTTGTAGTTGAATCAGAGTGTCTCGCCCTTGGGGTCTAATTGTCAAATCGCTAAACCCAATTCCTCCAGTCAGACCCAGGCGATCGTGGTTATTCTTAAAGTCGAGAATGCGATCGCGCCCATCCCCTGGTTGCAACACAAAGATGTCGTGTCCGCTACCACCGCTCAACACATCACTGCCCAGATCACCGAAAAGAATATCTTGCCCAATGCCACCGTTGAGGCTGTCGTCGCCAATACCGCCACTAAGACTGTCATCTCCGCCATTACCGTCGAGCGTATCATTCCCGGCTCCACCCGTCAGCACGTCGTCGCCAGCTCCGCCCGTCAGCACGTCGTTGCCGTCATTCCCAGTCAGGGTATCATCGCCACCGAGCCCATTTAAGCTGTCATCGGCGTCAGAGCCGACTAACACATCATTGCCGTCCGTTGCGCCCAGCGGCACGCTTGGGTCGGGTGGAACCAAAATGGGAGGCTCGATGAATGGAGCTGAAAGGCGTGCGTCAGGAACAATCTGATAGGCGCTATCCGCTGGGAAAAGATTTGTTGAATTATTTCCAAGCCCCAAGGCATTGTGGGTGGTATCCGTTTGTGACATGGTTTTCCGTGAGTTGTAGGTATGTCGCAAGCCTTATATTCCTAGATTGATGCAATCATCGGAACGGTAGATGCCCTGGAAAATTGGGTTATAAGTCCACGATAAACAAAAATTTCTATAATTGAAAACTCGATTAAACCGTTTCAAGTCGATCTGCGAAAGATCAACAACAAATATCCGTTGCTCTCACTGCGTTTTAGGTGATCTTGGGAATTTTTTCAACGGGAACAGCAGAAATGTCTAGCCACATTAATAGATTGAATTAAAGAATATTTGTTCCAGATTTCCCACCCATCGGAACTATTTTTTATAGCCCGACACGCTCAGATTTATGGGTAGGACGTGCCGCCAGAGCTCCACCGTCGATGTCTAGGATGACGGCGGCTCTGCTGATGCGTTCTCCGATGGCGGAGAATTGGGATTGAACTCCCACAGCATAATCATGACGGAGGGGCCGGTCGCACTGGGGGTGGCATTTAGGTAGCCGACAAGCTGATCATCACTGGTTTTAACTTCATATAGAGGCCCCCCTCCATAATCCTCTAGCTGATTAATGGTGACATCCTCTGGCAGATAGTCTTCCGGGCGAAAGGCGTTGACCACTCCTTCATTTTCGGTCTGCGACAAATCAACATCGTTGAGCATGATGACTCGGTCATTAATGATGCCGTCTCGCAAGGATGGAGTATTTGCGCTCGGATCATCGAAGTAGGCCGCAGGGTTGTCATAGAAGGCTGGCGGTGGATTGTCTCCCCCCGCAAAATAGCGATCGCTGCTTTCAAATCCGCTGGCCAACTGATTCCGATAGGAACTCGGATCAAACGCTGGCGTGGGCAATGGAGACGGCGTGGGCTGAGGAGATGCTGCCGGGGTGGGTGTCGCCGCAGGTTGAGGAGCGGGCGTTTGAATGGCTTGAGGCTGAGGGGCAGGAGCAGGAGCCGCTGGGCGAGGTGTAGGCTGTACGGGAACCGGAGACGGGGTGGGCTGGGGGGTGGGAGTAGGCGTGGGCGACGGTTCGGATTCAGGAAGAGGCTTCACAATAGGCGACAGGCTGGTAATATCGATTTCTTGCTCTTCCTCTAGGTCTTCGGGGTCAACCTCTGGCTCAGGATTTCCCGGAATTGCCAGCACCATCCCATGCAGCAGCAATGAGACATATAGCATCGGATGAAAAAGTAATTGCCAAATCAGGGGCGATCGCTGCGGTGACTGCTGTGATGAATTCTCCATAGTGCCGCGTAACCCATCCAAAACTAGAATAGTATCCAAAAAAAACACCCTGGGGAGAAAACCGACACTCGCCCCAAGGTGTATATAGCAACCGAAGAGTTGGTTGGGATACAAGGTGTTGTGGAGCCCGCGCCGCGCGGGCTCCACAACACGTGTTCGTTCAACCCTCTCGTCTACTGCTATATCATCGAGGCAGATGCAAAACGCACAATTCCCAACAGACTAATTATTCTGTTGGAGTGAGTGAACGAGACAATTGCATAACATCTTCGAGGTCTAAACCAGACGTTTCGTTTGCCTGGTAGACCGTACCCACTTCAAGGTCATTCAGCAATGACTGACCGATAGAATATGCTTGCTCAGAAAGCGCTACGTAACCGACTTCAGGCACGATACCCGGTGCGTTATTGAGGTAGTATTCAACAAACGCCTGCATCTCTGGGCGCTGAGCTGAATCAGCACTTACATAGATGAAAATTGGGCGAGAGAGAGGCGTGTAGGTTCCGTTGTTGACGCTCCGAGACGAAGGCAACACGGGACCATCCCCACTATCAATGGCAACAGCACGAAGCTGTTCACGATTATTATCGAAATAGGCGTAGCCGAAGTAGCCGAGAGCATTCTCATCACGAGCAACACCCAAGACCAAAATGTTGTCATCTTCGCTAGCAGTATAGTCAGCTCGGCTAGCCCCTTCCTCTCCGACAATTTCATCGGTGAAATAGTCAAAGGTTCCAGAATCGGTTCCAGGACCATAGAGAGAGATTTCGGCATCAGGCCACGATGGCTCAAGATCACTCCAATTGGTGATTGTACCTTGTGCAGCAGGTTCCCATAGGGTCTGAAGCTGCTCAACCGTCATTTCCGTTGCCCAGTCGTTTTCAGGATGGATGACAACTGTGATTGCGTCGTAGGCGACTGGAATTTCGACGTACTCGATTCCATTTGCCATACAAGCTTCCATCTCGGTGGGCTTGATTGGGCGAGAGGCGTTGGAGATATCGGTTTCACCGTTGCAAAACTTCTCGAAGCCACCGCCTGTTCCAGAGACACCCACTGTAATCTGGGTATCTGGATTCTGTGACATATACTCTTCAGCCATTGCCTCGCTGATTGGAAACACTGTACTAGAACCATCAATGGCAATAGACTGTGCAGACGCTACAGACGAGGAGAATCCTACTCCTGCGACGGCGACGGCTGCCGCTCCAACTAATGTGAGTCGATTCAATTTAAATTGCATTCCGCTCACCACCATAAAATCACACTCCAAGGCATCTTTTTTTGGGGTCAATATAAAACCTAACGAGGGGTACAATACTCGCTAATGATTAAGCATTCTTAATGGAAACCTATACCAACCAGTTATGAAGAGGTTGTGTTTAGATTAAGCATTTGAGCGATCGCCTCAGCACCGACACTGTCCGCCGATCGCTATAATCATTCGATTGCCAGCGATACTCGGTTACCGCCAATGTCTTGGAGGGTTCTGAGCAGGTTTTCAACCTCGTCATAGCTTAAATCCCGATCGGCTTTGATGCGGATAATACCGTCCGGATTCTCAACTAAATAAGCGCCAACTTCGCCAGTCAACTCGGAAAGGCTGATCGACTCTTCCGCCATCAAGATTTCTCCTTGAGCATTCAGCCCGACCACAAACGGCTCGACCTCTTCATCCCCTTCACCCACTCCACGCTCGGCTTCCGGTAGGTCAACGCTGACGATATTCTGCCCCGTCAACGTCATTGAAATGATGATGAAGAAAGTCAGCACGGTCATCAACACATCCATCATGGGGACAAGGTTGACCTCTGGGATTTGGGAACCGGGTCTTGGACGGTTGAGACGCATGGGTAGAACTTTAGAGAGTAATGAGCAAAACTAATGAACCCTATGCGAGTGCACTACTCGAGGGCAAGAGAGACGCGATCGCCCCCAATATCACGCATATCTCCCAAGAACCGTACCACTTGCTCATACGGAAGCTGGGGATCGGGCGTAATCAACACCGCACCGTCTTCGTTTTCGGCGAGATACTGCTGAATTTGCTGCTCTAACGCGCTTTGGGAAATGGATTGATCCTCGACTAAAATCTGTCCGTCAGCCGTGAGTTGAACAATTAGAGGATCAGGCGGCTGACTGTCAGGCAATGGGGCTGCCTGCTGGTCGCTTGGCAGTTGCACATCAATTCCCTGCGATGTTGATAATGTCATGGTAATCATGACGAAAAACGCTAGGATTCCCAGCATCACATTCAGCATGGGAATCAAATTAATCACTGGAATCGATGAGTTGGTGTGGCGTTCCTTAAACCGCATAGGTCAACATCAACTAGTGCGTTGAAACAGGAGACGTTGCCAGATAATCGCCTGAACTTTCTCGGGCTGGCTCATACCAAACCTGACGGTAAATTACTTCTAATTCGCTGCCAACTTCTGAGAAATAGTCCATCTGGTTGGCTTGCAGCGAGACAAAAACGCGGAAAATCACCAATGCCAAAATCGCAACAACCATGCCTGCGGCAGTTGTGATTAACGCTTCGCCAATGCCACCCGCCGCCCGGGTTGCTTGCTCGCCTGTACCGCCGCTGCCAATATCCAAATTGTTGAAGGTCGCAATCAGTCCGGTAACAGTGCCCAGCAAGCCCAGCAAAGGAGCAAGTGCAACTACTGTTTCCAAAAGCTTGTCACCTTTGCGCATTTGCACAAACTCTTTGTCGGCTGCTGCTTCCATTGCAAGTCGAAAGGTTTCGGGGCTGGGCTGCTTGAGCTTGAGAGGCGCTAGCAAAAATCGTCCAATGGGCAGATCCTGCACCTGCTCGGCGATCGCCCGTGCCTCACTCAGGTTATATCGTGACGCTTCGAGCACGTCATGCACAATTCGATGCTCCCGCCGCAGCAGTCGATACCAAAACCAGCCTCGTTCCAACCCAGTTGCAATCGTAAACACTGACAATCCGACGATGGGAATCATCACCGGACCACCCTTAATCACCAAATCGAGGACAGGAAACATAGCGCCCTTGGGGAAGTTTTAGTCGTCTCAAATCTTAACAGAATTGCGTTCCATGGATAGGGTACCTGAATTACTCATTCGTCTCGTTAAGAGAAGGTAATTCGAAGGCTAATGGTGGATTAAGATTGCCCATGACGGGATAAAACCTGGGAAGAACCCCATTAGTTTACCGGGATGGTAAGCACAAAATCGATCAGGTGATGAGCCATTTGAAGTTTGCTTCCTAAGCTAAAGGGCGTTTGTCTGCCGGTGTAGTCGATAAACACCGCCTGGTTTTGGGTGCTCCCAAATCCACTGTTGGGCTGGTCAATCGGGTTGGCGGCGATCGCATCGAGTTTCTTACGCCGGAGCTTTTCTAGGGCAGGGGTGACAATGTCCCCTGTTTGGGCGGCAAAACCGATTAGCCGCTGTCCTGACCGTTTACGCTTGCCTAGATCCATCAAAATGTCGGGGACAGGCTCAAGCTCAAGAGACGAGGGGAGCGATCGCTTCGGCAATTTCTCGGCGTGGTAGTCGGCAGGTTTCACGTCTGCTACTGCTGCTGACATGATAATCCAATCGGCACTATCACAATAGTCCATAAGCGCAGCCTGCATCTCGTGAGCACTCACAATCGGAACGAGGCGGAGACTCTCAGACGCAACTAACGCATCCGTTTCCATAGGGGCATGCACGAGCGTCACCTGGGCGCCTCGATGGATGGCAGCCTGCGCCAGTGCGATCCCCATTTTGCCAGTAGACGGATTGCCAATGAAGCGCACGGGATCAAGATATTCGCGAGTCCCTCCGGCACTGATGAGCAGACGCTGACCAATCAAATCTCGTGCGCCTCGCGCATGCACGATGGATTGAACATGAGCGACGATTTGCGATGGTTCTGCCATACGCCCTGCACCGAGGCGATCGCACGCTAGGATGCCCGATCCAGGCCCCACCGTGTGGCAGCGAGGGTTTGCCTGTACCAAGCTCCAGTTGCGCTGAACGGGCTGCTGAAGCCACATGTCGGTATTCATCGCGGGCGCTAACAGCACTGGGCAGGCCGACGCCAGCACCGTATTGGTTAACAAATTGTCTGCCATACCGTAGGCAAGCTTTGCCAGGGTATTAGCCGTGAGCGGCGCAATTAGGAAGACGTCTGCCCACTCTCCCAACTCGATATGTAGCGGGCGATCGTGGCTGGGGTGCCAGAAGGTTTCATCGGTGTAGGCAGAATGGCGGGACAGCGTTGCAAACGTCAGGGGCGTGACAAACTTCTGGGCTCCCTCAGTTAGAATCACACGAACCGTTGCCCCTGCTTTCGCAAGGGTTGAAACGACCTCACAGGTTTTATACGCTGCAATGCCACCGCCAATGCCAATCAGTATCCGCTGTTCTGCGACCATACGGCGTGTGGGCGATCGCTCGACGCTACGATTCGTCGTAGGCTTCCATATCTAATAGGTAAAGATAGGGCTCTACCATTTCGGGACGTTGAAAGGCGATCGCTCTAAGCAAATGCCAGTCTCTTAGCCCATCGAACGGATTTGAATATTCATCCTGGTCAAGACGTTGCGCTAGCTTGGCAACATCTTGATCGGTAACATTGTCAACGTCTTGCTTGGAAAAGCTGAGTGTTGTCATAATCGTTCCCCCCTCATCTAGGAGCATCTACCTCTGCGATCTGCTCTGTTTTAGCTTAAACGTTTCAGATTCAATCAGATTCAAAAGGTGCAATGCAGATCTGATGCATCCCCATCCCTATCCTACGCTGTTTCACCGAGCTATGAAGACACCCCTCCCACAAAACTTTGCATAAGATTCAAGATTTCAAGCCGAATTTCGTGCCCCATATTCAATTCTTGATAGTGCACCGCTGCTCCTAGACCCACGAGCGTTTCATGCGCCTGACGGGCTGCGGCAATGGGCACCACCGGGTCTTGCTTGCCATGCACCATGAGAATGGGCGGAATACGGTCTTGCTGAGGATTGAAGGGGGCATGCAAATAGCCACTCAAGACCATAAGGGCAGCAACGGGAAGCTGCGACCCGACATCTAGAGTCATTGCTCCGCCTTGGGAAAATCCTGCCAAGACTGTGCGAGATAGTGGGATTCCGGTATTGCCTTCTAATGACATGAGCCACGTCATCAGCGTTTGTCGACTTTCGGCTAAATCAGATTGGCGATCGAAATCGGACCCGCTGCGAAAGTCGTAATCAGCCGGAAACCCATACCACATAAAGCCCCCCGGAGCATACGGGTGGGAAAACGGAGCATCTGGAAAAATCATCTCGTAGTCGGGTAGCTTGAGATAGGGTGCTAACGATGCCAGGTCTTGAGCATTTGCACCCCAGCCATGAAGCCCGACCAGCAGACCTTTAGGAGGCTGCCCGGACGAGGGGGGAATATCGATTGCGCGTAACGGCAGAGTTTTTACTCCTTTTCTGGGCTGAACTCCTCTAAAATCATAGATTCGCAAGGGCGAAATTTCCATCCGTCATGAATTATCTTGTCGAGGGAGTGATTGACCATGGCACGTCTGGCATTGCTGAGCGTCTCCGATAAAACGGGGCTTGTAGAATTAGCTCGCAGCTTGGTTGAAGAATTTGAATTTGAATTGCTCAGTAGCGGTGGCACCGCAAGCGCCCTGCAAGCAGCGGACATTCCAGTGACCAAAGTTTCAGACTATACGGGGTCGCCAGAGATTTTGGGCGGACGGGTCAAAACTCTACACCCTCGAATTCATGGCGGCATTTTGGCGCGGCGCAATATGCCTCAAGATCTCATCGATTTAGAGGCGAACTCGATTCAGCCGATCGACTTGGTTGTGGTCAATCTCTATCCCTTTGAGCAGACGATCGCCCAATCAGAGGTGACACTACCCGAGGCGATCGAGCAAATTGATATTGGAGGCCCCGCGATGCTGAGAGCGGCTGCCAAGAATTTTGCCAATCTGACCGTGCTCTGTCATCCCGATCAGTATGGAGCGTATGTGCAAGAACTGCGCCAGCATCAGGGTGACGCGTCGCTTGCATTTCGCCATACCTGCGCTCGACGGGCGTTTTGGCTGACCTCGGTGTATGACCAGGCGATCGCCAACTATCTCGGCAGCCAACCCTCGTCCACGAAGTATGAATCGTCACAGGAAACAGCAGGAAACGATTTGCCCGATCCGTTTACCCTCACTGGGCAGACGCTCCAAACGCTGCGCTATGGCGAAAATCCGCATCAGCCTGCATCGTGGTATCAAACGGGAACGGTGCCCGGCGGGTGGGCGGCAGCCGAGAAACTCCAAGGAAAAGAATTGAGCTATAACAACCTAGTGGATTTGGAGGCGGCGCGGCAAATTATCGCCGAGTTTGTAGAGGGTCGCCCGGCGGCAGCAGTCTTAAAGCATACCAATCCGTGTGGGGTTGCGTGCGGAGATAGCTTACTAGACGCCTATGAAAAGGCATTTGCAGCAGATTCGGTGTCAGCCTTTGGGGGCATTGTTGCCCTGAACCAGCCTATTGATGCACCCACAGCAACTGCCCTAACGAAGACATTTCTAGAATGCGTGGTTGCGCCAGGATGTGACCCAGAGGCGAGAGAGATTCTCCAGGCCAAATCGAAGGTGCGGGTATTGGTGCTGCCCAACCTCACTCAAGGTCCTACGCAAACGGTGAAATCGATCGCGGGAGGCTTTTTAGTGCAATCCGCCGATGATGAACCCACCGACCCGACGCAGTGGAAGGTCGTAACGGAGGCTCAACCCACGACTCAGCAGTTCGAAGAACTTGTGTTTGCTTGGAATGTGGTCAAACATGTCAAATCGAATGCGATTGTCGTCACGCGCGATCGCACGACCCTGGGCATTGGCGCCGGGCAGATGAATCGCGTGGGATCAGTCCAAATCGCCCTAGAGCAAGCGGGCGAACCGGCAACCGGAGCGATTCTAGCGAGCGATGGATTTTTCCCCTTTGATGACTCCGTGCGGATGGCAGCAGCAGCGGGTATTTTGGCGATCGCCCAGCCCGGCGGCAGCCTGCGCGATCACGATTCTATTCAGGCCGCAAACGAACTCGGTCTAGTCATGATGTTTACGGGGATTCGCCATTTTCTGCACTGAGTTCGAATTCTGTAGGGGCGTTTCGCGAAACGCCCCTACCAAACACCCCAATGAAGAAGCCGGGGATCTGCGAGTCCGGTTTACAACGGTGAGACACTGTAAAGCAGATTGGCTATGCTTGAGTTTCTGAGTTTTCTGAATGCATATGTCGTCTGATCCTCAACGGTCTAACCAATCACCTGACCAATCGTCTGACTCGACGATGATCCACGTGACTCTCTTACTCGACGGAGGCCATCAGCACTCTCTCTCGCTGCCGTCTGATGCGCCCCTTCTCAAGCGATTATTCACGCTGATTGCCCAGCAGTCTGCTCAGCCTACAGGCCAGCTCATTCAGATTCCGATTCAGTCAGGCAAGGCCATCTTGAGCTTCCGGAGCGATCGCCTCGTAGGGTTAGTAACCGAACCCCCGCTGATTGTGCAATCTGCACCGTCCCCTCAATCTGTTCAGCCGGATGCTGCGACTCAGAAAGCTGCACTAACTGCACACTCGTCAAATCCTTCAACTGAGAGCAACTCACCCCAACCAGCTCCTCGGCAGCTATCGTCGCCCAGCGATCGCCCCGATCCAGTGCTTGCATCCCAGTGCGTCCAAGTTGATCAATTTTTAACGTCCCATCAGCACCAAGCCCTAATCGACTTCACCCTCAACAGCCGCGAGGCATTTGTTTCGAGCAGCACATCAACCGGAGAAGCCGACTATCGCAAGTCATTTGTCTTGCACACGTTTCCAGACTTTGCAGAGCTGATTCGACAGCGTATTCACGCCCTGTTTCCTGACGTGATTGCCAAGCTTGATTTGCCTCCGTTTGCGATCGCCCAAATCGAGTCGCAGTTGACTGCTCACAACCACGGGCACTACTACAAAGTCCACAACGACAACGGCAGCGCCGACACGGCAACCCGGGAGCTAACCTACGTCTACTACTTCTATCGAGAGCCTAAACCTTTCTCAGGCGGCGAACTGCGCGTCTACGACAGCCAGATTAAGAACAACTACTACGTCAAGGCAGCATCCTTTCAAGACATCGAGCCGCGCAACAATAGCATCGTGTTTTTCTTGAGCCGCTACATGCACGAGGTATTGCCGATTGCCTGCCCAACGCGCGACTTTGCCGATAGCCGCTTTACGATCAACGGCTGGATTCGTCGATAACTCCGAATCATGACCAATTCAACACAATCGGATACGTAGATATCACAAAGACCACCACCGCAAGAATCGCCAGCAATCCATCCACAATATTGCCGAGAATCGTTCCAAATACGGTTCCGACGCTTGCCTTGAGAGCCGTTCTAAATTTGGATTCTCCTTCGACCGAGCGGCGAGACAGATATTCGCCAAGAAACGCGCCGATAAACGGTCCGATGAGCACACCGAGAATTGGCCCCCCAATGGGCAAGGCAGGTAATAGCCCCAGTGCGCCGACCACCAGCCCAATAATGGCTCCAAACTGGCCCCACTTAGTCGCTCCAAACTGCTTTGCTCCCCAATAGGCCGCTAAAAATTCGACTAGGGCGCTCAAGACAAGAATGGTGAAGACGATGATGATTGGCCAGCCAATCCCGGTAAATTGAGTGGCGATCGCCCATACCAAGATTGAGCCTAAAATCAGGCTGGCTCCGGGGGTGCCTGGAATCAGTTCACCCACCGCGCCGATCACCATCACAGCAACCAATATCCAATATAAAAGTGTGAGATCCATGATGTGTCCTTCGGGTTTCGATTCGTGAGCGGCAGGGGAATAGCGGGGCAAATTTTCAGTTTTGTGATTGAATTTTCAGTTTTGTGATTGGAACTGGGGCGGCATGGCTTGAGCAAAGTCTTGTTGCCCCTCGTCTAGCTCCGGCGGAATGCCGTTGGGATATTCGTCTTCAATTTGTTCTTCAAGGCGAGCAATGCGATTGTCTGGATAGGGATGGGTGCTTAAGAATTCGGGCGGACGCCCCCCTGACTCACCCGCCTGACTCAACACCTGCATTAGTTCGACGAGCCCTTGGGGAGAATAGTCTGCCTCCGTCATAAACTGGAATCCGAGGCGATCGCTCTCTATCTCATCATTTCGGCTGTAGTTGAGATTAATCAGTTGATTCACCGCCTGAGCAATCAGCGCCGCCTGTCGAGCACTTTGAGCGTCATCTCCACTGGCAGCAACCCCAATCGCACCCACCAATGTCGCGCCAAGCTGTCGCCGCGCTAGTTGCTCTGCCCCGTGGCGCGCCACCACATGCCCGACTTCGTGCCCCAATACTCCAGCAAGTTGCGCTTCCGAGTCTAAGCGGCTCAGCAACCCTGAGGTGATAAAGACTTGACCACCCGGCAGGGCTAATGCATTTACCGTGTCGGGCGCGTCTAAGACGTGAAATTCAAACGGGTAGGGAGACTCAGACGCCTCTGACTGCTGCACAACGCTTTGTCCGACTTCGTCAATGTAGGATTGCAGAGACTCACTAGGATAGAGCCCCCCAAATTCGGAAACCACGTCTTTGCGCCCCTGCTGCCCCAACACGATTTCTTGCTGAGGCGTCAGTGCAACCCGCTGTGATTCGCCGGTAATGGGGTTTTCAGTGACGCTGCTGCAATAGTTTACTAGCCCAAATAGCGCAAACACCACTCCCAACAACAAACGGACGACTAACTTGCTCACAGCACCTGCTCCACATCGTTCGACGCAACCGTATCACGCGTAGTAGACAGTAAGCATCTAACCGGAGAATTAAACTAGACCTCGTGCGCGGAGCTAGATGAGGAAAGTATCGCTTGGCAGACGCGCGATCGGGACTCTGATTGCATTGATCCACTCTGACGAAGTTGCTCGATTGCTGACCTACAGAACAACCTAATGCAAGCAAGTCCATAATTTTCACAGGCAAGCCTATTGCAGAGACGGGCAAGCCTATGATTGTCACAGGTGAGCCTATGATTGGCTACGGGCAAGCCTATAGTTTTCACAGATGAAGCCTGTCTCTGAGAGGGGCGAGCCTGTGATTTTTACAGGTGAGCCTATGATTTTTACAGGCGAGCCTATGATTGGCTACAGGCGAACCCATAATTTTCCCAGGTAAACCCTGTCTCTGAGAGAGGCAAGCCTATGATTTTCATACGCCAGGTTGTGGTTTTTGCAGGCGAGCCATTAACGCGTAATCGGGAGCTAGATAATTAAAGCGATCGCCATCTCTCCCATCTAGATCCCCGGCTTCTTCTATTAACCCCCAAGACGTTGGACTTAATTCAGAAGCCGAGGATCTTCTCCCGCTGGATTATTCAAGAGCGATCGCCCGACCTGATTGACTGACAAAACTTTGATTGGCGGCAGTTAAAACTGCTGCTATACGGGCGAAACCCGCCTTCGTCTTCGGCATGCTGCGCATTCATGTCGCTTGCGAAACGCGGATTGAGAACAGTCGACAAAGGTCGACTTTGTTTGTGTAGGCGCGGTTTACTCTTCGAGAAGCCGCAAGCGTCTATAACCGCCAGCCTCTGATCCAATGCGATCGCCCAACATCTTAAAACAGCAGCGAACATCGTAATGCGATCGCTCAATGTATTAATGCGATCGCCCAACCCGTTAAGACGAAGCTGCACTGTATTCATAATCCGTCCCAATAGTGTAGGCTCTATAGGTTTACCTTCTCTGAACCCATTACTCTTTATTCTCCAATAAGTGCTTTGAATCGCGCATCATCTCGAATGGCATCAAAATCTGAATCGGTTTTAGCTTTTTCTCGGCAAGCTGCATCTAGCTCAATGGCATGGCGCAAAGAATCAATTGCGTCGTCGGCTTTGCCCCACAGAGCATAGCAACGGGCTTTGGCATACCAGGCTCGGTAATCATCAGGTTGAATATCTATGGCTCGATCGTAGCTAGAAATTGCTTCTTCAAATCGTTGTAGCGTTTGTAAAGCTAATCCTTTAGCTCCCCACGCATTGTAATAGTCTGCTTTGATGGCGATCGCCTGATCATAGCTAGCGATCGCTTCCTCATTGCGGCCTAAGTAATAGAGCGCATTCCCACGGTTGTACCACGCTAGGGGATCGTCTGCATTAATGGCGATCGCCTGATCATAGCTTTTAATCGCGTCCTCGTTGCGGCCTAAGGCAGAGAGCGCATTCCCACGGTTTCCCCATGCTTTGTGAAAGTCCGCTTTGATGGCGATCGCCTGATCATAGCTAGCGATCGCGTCCTCTTTACGGCCTAAGGCAGAGAGCTCATTCCCACGGAAGCACCACACAACATAATCGTCTGCGTTGATGGCGATCGCCTGATCATAGCTGGCAATCGCGTCCTCTTTGCGGCCTAAGTCAGAGAGCGCACTCCCTCGTACTACAAAGAGTGCACCACTTAACTCCGATTCAGTTTCAAATCTCAACAATGTATCAATGCTTGCAATTGTCTCTTTATAAAAATTTAGGGTGTAGGCAAACGCAGCGAATCGTGCTAAAGAAGATGGTATTTGTGTTAATGATGCATGGGGCAATTTCAGCAATATTCGCGAGAGCTTTGGTAGATATTCACCGACTTCAATCGATTTGCCTTTTGCTTCAATCTGACCATCACGAGGTTCTAAAATGCGCTCTACTTTAATCAAATAGTCCAATGCTTGATGAATTAGCCATCGGTTTTGGAGCCGTTTCAACCAATTGCCACCTGCGATGAGTCTTGCGGTTGGGGCAACCGTAAAATCATAAAGATCAACATTAACCGCTTGCAGCAAATCTACAGCATCATACACATGTCGAGCCGCTGGAAACTTTTTCACTGCATCGTTGTATCGCTGTTCCCATGTTCCTCTTAGCGATGAACGAAACGTGATTTGAGTGAGAGTTTGATTCCGGTTTCTCGCGGTGACCAGATTCTCAATGACATTGCGAAACGTACAGTCATTTCGTCGGGCAATCGTTTCATAATCGTCTTCTTTGGCAGCAACACCCGATCTGAGCACCGTCTCTTCTAACACGCTAACGATCGCTTCGTTATCGGGTTCAGGCAGGTTGTAATGGTTAAACTGATCCCAAAACTTTGGATACTGCTCTAACCCCAGCATTTCCCTAGGACTCGGAACACCCGGTTTTTCAGAGGCGGTTTCATTTCGTGCTGTTGCAATCACACGAACGCGATCGGGACCGCATGCTCCTTCGTAATAGCTCAATGTGTGCAGCAGCCGCTCTTGCAGTGGAGTTTTGAGCAGTGGATCAGCGGAGGCGGTCTGTGCAGCCATGGGAATGCGCGGCTGACTGAGATACATCGCTTGATTGACGTTGTCTAAAAAGAACAAAATCTTGGGTTGAGTTCCTATCGTCTCAGCGGGAAACGTTGATGGAAGGCTCAGCAACTCATGATTTTTGAGCTTGAGAATCGTCCAGCCTTCATTGTTTAAGATCTTCGCCAACTCTGCCGCTTCGCGCGTTTTGCCCAATCCTGTTTGCCCTAAGATCAGCAGCCATCGATGGGTTTGCAACCGCTGTTCGATTTCTCGTCGCACGCTGCCATCGCCTAACCGTGATTGATATGGAATATTGAAATCTGCAAGGCGATCGGTATTATCTTGTTCTGACCCCATCAACGGTTTGAGAGGATTTGGATGATGCGGCTTGATGACCGCAAATGGAAAATTTGGATCAGGCAATGATGCGGGTAGTTTGGGTCTGACGGCTTGCCACAGCTTAGGAACTCCCCAACGGATTGCTGCCCAACTCGTCCCCAAGACGGCAAAAATGACCGTGACAACAATGCCAGCCGTATCAGGATTATCGTTGACGAATTGCCAGATGTTTTGAATAACTTGGGAAATATCAGACATATCTAGGGGCTAGCAACTATCGTCTTGATTCAAAACAATCGTTTCCGTTTCCCCAAATTCTAGCCACACCATAACAATAAGGGGTTGGGTATAAAGAGCTGATGTGTTGTCAGTCAACCAAGTGTTGTCAGTCAACCAAGTGTTGTCAGTCAACCAAGACGAACAGCGACAGAATTTTCCATCGTCGCACTAAATTACGCTAATACTGTTGTTTCTTTTTGCGCCTTGCGCTATGCTCTGCCATTAAGTGCTCAATCATGAGCAGCGTCCCCTAGCCGTGAGGCAACACGAACTAGGAGACTAACCTACCCATCTGTCACAGCAGACGGAAGGCTTTGGGTATTTTACTCCTGAATGCCATCCCGCTTTGCGATGCAATGTTGTGTGGGATGTCTTGTGGGTTGGGCACTTATTCCCAAAGCCAAACTAGGAGTTGCGATATGAATGACTTTACTAGCCCGCCGTCAGAAGGGGATAATTTTCCGTGCGCGAATGACAGTCCTGAGATTTTGCGCGTGATTGCGGTTGGTTCACTCAAAGCCGTCAATCATCACATTATGCACATGTATCAACTGGGCTATGCTGAACCCGGCGATTGGTCGCGCCCATTGCCGACCGTCAATCCCAATGAGGTGATGCGAATTTTGACAAAACGCATCATGGGGCTGGGCAATTAATCATCAGGCGATAGCGTAACGCATCAAAGCCTTGCGGGGTGGTGCGTTACGGCTACGCCTAACAGCACCCTACAGCACCGTTTATTTATGTTCACCTAACATAATGCGATCGTCCGACCTGATTGACTGACAAAACTTTAATTGGCGGCAGTTAAAACTGCTGCTATACGGGCGAAACCCACCTTCGTCTTCGGCATGCTGCGCATTCATGTCGCTTGCGAAACGCGGATTGAGAACAGTCGACAAAGGTCGACTTTGTTTGTGTAGGCGCGGTTTACTCTTCGAGAAGCCGCAAGCGTCTATAACCGCCAGCCCCTGATCCAATGCGATCGCACCAAAACCCAAGACGATAGAACGGTGGTTCGATTTGAGCAAGCCGGGGCAGGCACGCTGATTTGCAGGCTTCTGAATGAATGAGAATCAATCCTTAAGACCGTCTTGGGAAGCGATCGCTCAGGTTATCAATGGCGCCAGACCCTAGCCGATAGGCATCTTGAAGGCATTCTTGATAAATGCTGTTCACATCAAACTCTTGGAAAAACCGGCTTTCTTGAACTAAACGATATTGCTCATCTTGAAGCCGGTAGATCTGAATCGACTGCTTCCTGACAATCCAAAGCTCACCGACTCGATAGGGCAGATAATCATCAACGCTCGTATAAGACGTGACATCGCACTCGATCGCTAAGTCAGGGGGCGGAGCAGTTTGCCAGTCAATTCGACGCTGACCCACAACAGGCAATTCACCAATATAAAAAAAGTGGTCTGGAATGATGCCACTCTGCTCTGGCAAATTCATTGTTGTTTCATGATACGAGTCAAAGGGCAACCCCTGATGTCGCAGCAAGACTTTAACCATATCAACCAAAATGTCGATCTGTTTGCCATGCTCAGGCAATGGCACCATGAGCAACACGTCTCCGTCGCGAAATTTTACTTTGGGCAATGGGCGATCGCCTAGTTGACTCACGACCTCTTGGTAGTCTTGCCACGTTCCTGGAACTTTCACCACCGTCCCAACTGGCAGATTAATCGCATCAGGTTTAACAATCACTCGAATCATAAGACAGCTCATCGCCTCATAGACACGTGGCTTATACCAATTCTAGATTTTGGATTTGCGATTTTGGATTGACGGCCACCAGCCTTGCAAGGGTTCTAGCCTGTGCATTGGTAGATTTACTTCGAAGAATTGGTATTAAACCCACACCTTAAACACATACCAGAAGTAGCCAGCATACACGAGCCCCACCATACCAATGCTGATTCTGCCGGGGAGCGATTTATATATTTGAAATAGAATCACGCAACTCACCACCACGGCCAAAATTTCAATCAACGTAACGATGGTGCCATAGTGATTAGGGTCCCAGTATGAGACAGGGCTGTAAAAGCGCCAATCTGAGAAAGGAAAGAAATGGCGATGGGCATCGTGGTGATGCAGCGGCAAGTCACCCGCAATATGCAGCATCATGCTCGAAAAAAGTAGTATGCCAATCTGAGACCCTGCCCACGCACATACAACCAAGCCCAGGATCATCAACGGCAGTGAATTGAACAGATCAATGAAATTTTGCCATCCTTCTTGATAATACGATTTTGACCAGATAATCCGTTCTGGCGTTTTGAGGAGAACTTTCTCTACAAAGTAAAACGCAAACATGGGTGCATCAGGCAATATGGCCCCGATGACAACTGGAGTTAACACGTGAGCATGATCGTGTTGCCCTAAGCACAGCAGATTGATGACGACATGAGCAGGAGTATTCATTCAGCGCACTGTAGTTGACAGAGTATCAAGACGTGTAATGCTCCTTACTGTAGCAAACACCGCAACGGCGATCGCCCGTTTTGCAGAATCTAATTTGCCATCAAATCGTCTAATTCTTCGTAGTCTGGCAGTGTAGCATCAATGGCAGTTCCCCGGCGCACGACTGTGCGATCGCTCTGAGGACGAGACAGCAGCTCACTGAAGCCCCGAGCCTTAAAAATCACAAAATCCGCAGACCGTCCAACGCCAATTTTCCCAATCTCAGGAAGCCCCATTAAGCTGGCAGGCGTGGATGTGATGGCGCGAGGCCAATCGCCATAGGGCGCGTCAAGATGTCCAATTCGGGCTGAGAGATTGAAGACTTCAAGGGCATCATGATCGCCAAAGCCATGAAACGGATCGCGGCAGTTATCGCTGGCGATCGCCACTGGAATTCCATTCTCGCTGAGCTCATGCAGCAGCGTTACGCCTCTCCAACGCGGCATTTTCCCGGTCTGCAAGGGCTGGGATGAATCAGACGCAGATTGCACAAAATTCTGAGAGGCTTGCTGGTTGCGATCTTGCAGATAGAGGTTGCACAAGGGCAAGCTGACAATGCCAATATTTGCATCTTTAACGAGGTGGATGGTTTTATCAACATCACGGGGAGACTGCACGGCAAGGCTGCAACAGTGACCACAGACAATTTGCCCGTCAAACTGGTGACGCAATGCTGCCTGGGCAATGTGGCGTAGGGTAATGTCGTTGGGGTCGCCACTTTCGTCGGCGTGAAAGTCTAGATTGAGATTGCGCTCCTTAGCAAGGGTAAAGACTCGATCAAGCTGAGCATCTAGCTCAGGATTCATATACGCAACCCCTCCCAATACTCCTCCTACGTCCGCAACGCGATCGGCAAGAATCTCTGCATCTGCGGTGAGGTAATAATCGAGTGACACCAAACACGCTGCTTGCAAGTTTATTCGGCCTGACCATTCACGGCACAGCGTCTTAAAGACGTCAAAGCTAATTGCGGCTTGCTCTCCAAACGAATCGAGATGGGTGCGAATTGCTTTTGTCCCGTGGACATAGCTGCACTTGAGGCCAAATTCCATGCGACGGTAGACATCTTCAGCATCCCAATATGCCTCAGAATCAGCCCTGACAACCTGAAGCGCACCTGCAAATGTGCGATCGGGATTGGGAGCACGTTCCCAAATATGTCCTTTGTCAAGATGGGTGTGCATATCGACAAAACACGGCCATAGTTGCTTACGACGTAAATCAACCGAAGGGCGATCGCCCGCATCGATGCTTCCAGTTCCAACGATCTGAGTAATGATTCCTTGCGTAATTTCCAGATCAACGGTGGCAAGGTATTCGCCTAGAAGCACAGCATGGGGGTGTTGGTATGCAGAGGAAAGGATATCGGCATCCTCGGTCTCTAGCAGGGAAACGGGAATCTGGGCATTTTGGAGCCAATAGTGCTCCGCATTTGGAATCATCACCATTCAAAACTCATCATAGACATTCAAGCCTCTACACGACGGATGCTTAAATCACGCATCCCTTAATTTTCGGGTCTGATAGCGCTTTCGTGCCAGTGGCGCAGTGCAATATCCGATACCAGTGTCAGCGTCACGAAAAGCAACACTCCTAACATGGTAGTCATCACTAGCGCAGCAAACATGCGGGGAATCTGCAAATTGTAGCTCGACATCAAGATTTCATAGGCGATGCCAGAGCGCTGCCCGCCTGTACCTGCGACAAACTCTGCCACAACAGCACCGATTAGCGCTAACCCACCGCTGATGCGCAACCCGCCTAAGAAGTATGGCATCGCACTTGGCAAGCGCAGATACCGCAGGGTTTGCCACCGAGAGGCGTTATAGAGCTTAAACAAGTTAACCAGGTTGTGGTCGGCGCTATTCAACCCCAGCGTCGTGTTTGAAATGATGGGAAACAACGCGACAATCCATGCGCAAACCACCAGAGCAGCAAATGTGTTGTTCTGAAGCCAGATGATGATTAACGGGGCGATCGCCACAATCGGTGTGGTTTGTAAGACGACTGCATAGGGAAACAGACTGCGCTCGATCCATTTGCTCTGGGCAAACAAAGTGGCGATCGCCAGCCCCGAGACAACGGCTGCCGCAAAAGCACATAGCGTAATTTGAAGGGTCACAATCAGCGACGGAAACAGCGTTGGCCATTCTTTAATGAGCTCTTGAAACACTCGAATCGGGCCAGGCAACAGATACGGAGGCGTGTTCGTCACGCGGACCCCAATCTCCCATATGATTAACACTAAAACCCCCACCGCGATTGGAGCTAATACATCGGGGGAAAGCAACATTTGTCTAAGCCGACTTACCCACATCACAGATGCTCTCTTTTGAGCGTCCTGATGGCGTTGAGAAATCGAAGAGGTTTGCATGATATTGCACGCCTTTCACGCGATATCGAGTCGTAGATGGTACTGATTTTAAGATTTAAGCTATCAAAAGTCGGTGCTCTGCTTACCAATCTAGGGATCTAGAAAGGCTACATTACACCAATTCTTCGAAGTAAGGCTACCAATGAATAGGCTAGAACCCTTGCAAGGCTGGTGGCCGTCAATCCAAAATCGCAAATCCAAAATCAAGAATCGGTATTACGGTTCATCGGGTATCACTTCTTAAACAGTATCCTACTGGCGTGGCATAGCTAATTTGGTGGATTAAAGTAGGATGGGTTGAGGCACGAAACCCAACATCCATTTAATTGGAGCTCTGATGGATGCTACCTATTCCAGCAACTTGATTAGGATTAGCTGAGTGTATTTGAACAAGTAAGTGCCTCGCCAAGATATTGACCGAATTAGAGAAAAAATCAGACTTCGACAATACGATATGTCAGCCCATGCAATGGAAGAAATGGCTGAAGATTTGCTGGCCATAACAGATGTAGAGGAAGCTGTTCTGAACGGTCGAGTCATCCGAGTTGAAAAAGACGACCCCAGGGGCACAAAATATGTAATGGTAGGGACTGCATTAGATCAACAAACAACTGTTGGAGTGGTTGGACGTTTCGCTAGTATCGGACATTATCTAATCATCACGGTTTATAAAGTCACTGAACTTGAGGGTTAATCACATGTACGGATACAAATGCGAATATTGTGAAGGAACTGTTCAACCCCGAACCGTTAAGCGCGAGGCATTCAAACATAGAGATGGATTTGTCATCCTCGAAGATGTGACAATCGGTGTTTGCGATACGTGTGGAAATCGGTACTACTCAGCCGATATCCTTCATGCAGTTCATGCTGTTGCAACTGGAGCGAAAGCTCCTGAGAGAACCGAACAGATTCCAGTCACTCATTTAGAATCAGCGTAATCACGCCGTATAACAACGCCCATGCACCCGACCGTGTAGATGTATCTATTGGATGCAAAAGTTATCTGCGGCGGGGGATGGACACCGTTATTCTCAGAACTTGGGCGATCGCCATTATCAGGACATGAGCGATCGCGCTTTAAATGATAATGAGGTTGAGCTGCTCTTGAAAAACACATCGTGACTGAAACTCAGATTGAAATTTGCGTTGACGATGACGAGGCTGAACGTAACGCTGCGCCAAGACTGGATCGGTGGCTAGCAGAGCGGCTGCCCGATTTGTCGCGAGCTAGAATCCAAAAGTTGGTCGAGCAGGGGCACGTTTGGCTCAATGGAGAACTCTGCCAGCGCAAGAAGCAGGTTATTCAGGTGGGCGATCGCATTCAAATTGACATTCCCGAGACTCGTCCTCTCGATCTTCAACCCGAAACCATTCCCCTCGATATTCTCTACGAAGATGATGAGCTTCTCATCCTCAATAAGCCTATCGGCATGGTGGTTCATCCGGCTCCTGGGCATCCAACCGGAACATTAGTTCATGCGCTACTCGCATATTGTCCTGATTTATCAGGCATTGGAGGAGTCCAACGACCGGGCATCGTCCACCGACTTGATAAAGACACAAGCGGGGCGATCGCCATTGCGAAAACCGAACGCGCCCATTATAGTTTGCAGGCTCAACTCAAAGCCAAAACCGCCCGACGCGATTATTTAGCCGTGGTCTATGGTGCGCCCGCCTCGTCTCAAGGAACAATTGATGCTCCGATTGGGCGACATCCGGGCGATCGCAAAAAGATGGGCATCGTCTCAGAAGACCGGGGCGGACGGCGAGCTATCACCCACTGGCACGTCAGCGAGCGGTTAGGGAACTGCACCCTCATGCACTATCAGCTCGAAACGGGACGCACTCATCAAATTCGAGTCCATAGTGCCCACATCGGACATCCCATCGTTGGTGACCCGGTATATGGAGCCGGGCGATCGGTGGGAGTGAATCTTCCAGGTCAGGCGCTCCATGCGTGGAAGCTGAGCCTCCAACATCCCGTGACAGGAGATTGGATTGTGGCGATCGCCCCTCCTCCCAATAGTTTTACAACGCTGGTGCGGATTTTGCGTCAGCGGGCGTTGTCGTAATTTTTTAGGAAGGTGAAGGTAGCCTTAATGGTGCGCTACGCTGGCGCTTTAGCGTAGCCCTGTCTGAAAGGCTATACAGCACCCTACTCCGCATTCTGCCTTCTCCTTCTGCCTTTTGCCTTCTGCCCTGGCATCCTGGCAACAGAACGTGGCAAAATTTGAGGTAACGTTTAAGTAACTTAACCGTCGTCTGTCCTCATCTGAACCCTATTCTTCATGACTGCAACGATTCCCACCCTGCCAAGTCAATACGACCCCTCGACAACAGAAGCCAAGTGGCAAGCCTATTGGGAAGATCATGAAGTCTTCAAGGCTAATCCTGATCATGGAGGCGAACCGTATTGCGTGGTGATTCCGCCACCCAATGTGACCGGTAGTCTGCACATGGGTCACGCGTTTGAGAACACCTTAATTGACGTGTTGGTGCGCTATCACCGCATGCGCGGTCGCAACACGCTTTGGCTTCCTGGAACTGACCACGCTAGCATTGCCGTTCAGACCATCCTTGAAAGACAGCTCCGAGCCGAAGGCACCAATCGCGATGAGATTGGGCGAGATGCATTTCTCGAACGTGCCTGGACATGGAAAGAAGAATCAGGCGGTACGATCGTCGGGCAGTTGCGTCGTCTAGGTGTCTCAGTCGACTGGACTCGCGAACGCTTTACGATGGACGAAGGGCTGTCTAAAGCAGTGATTGAAGCGTTTACTCGTCTCTACACCGAAGGGCTGATTTATCGTGGCAATTACATGGTGAACTGGTGCCCTGCTAGCCAGTCTGCCGTGTCTGATTTGGAAGTCGAGAATAAAGAGGTGGATGGGCATCTCTGGCATTTTCGATATCCGTTTACCGATGACTCCGGATATGTCGAAGTTGCCACAACTCGTCCTGAAACTATGCTGGGAGATACGGCGGTTGCTGTGAACCCTAAGGACACGCGGTATAAGCATCTGATTGGCAAGACACTGCGGCTTCCGATTATGCATCGAGAAATTCCGGTGGTTGCTGATGAGTATGTTGATCCGGATTTTGGGTCAGGTTGCGTCAAGATCACACCGGGTCATGACCCGAATGACTTTGAGATGGGCAAGCGTCACAATCTGCCCATGATCAACATTCTGAATAAAGACGGCACGCTCAACGACAATGCTGGTCCCTTTGCTGGGCAAGACCGCTTCGAGGCTCGCAAGAATGTGGTGAAGCGGCTCGACGATGAGGGATTCTTGGTGCGAATCGAGGATCATCACCATGCGGTGCCCTACAGCGATCGCGGCAAAGTCCCAGTTGAGCCGCTGCTCTCGACTCAGTGGTTTGTCAGAATCGAATCCTTGGCAAGTCGTGCCCTCAAGTTTTTAGAAGATCAGCAAGAGCCCATCTTTATCCCCGAACGGTGGACTAAAGTCTATCGGGATTGGCTTATGAGCCTCAAAGACTGGTGTATTTCGCGACAGCTTTGGTGGGGGCACCAAATTCCGGCGTGGTATACGGTCAGTGAAACGGGTGGCGCCATCACCGATGAGACACCTTTTATCGTTGCGGCGAATGAAACAGAGGCGATCGCCCAAGCCAAGCTCAAATATGGCGATCAGGTGCAGCTTGAGCAAGACCCCGACGTGCTCGACACCTGGTTTTCATCCGGGTTGTGGCCCTTCTCAACTATGGGCTGGCCCCAGCATACGAAGGATTTAGACACCTACTATCCAACCACGACATTGGTCACAGGCTTTGACATTATCTTCTTCTGGGTTGCCCGCATGACAATGCTCGCCGGACACTTTACCGGTCAGATGCCGTTCAAAACGGTTTATATCCACGGGCTGGTTCGCGACGAGAACAACAAAAAAATGTCGAAATCGGCAAATAACGGTATCGATCCGCTGCTGCTGATCAATAAATATGGAACCGATGCCCTACGCTATACCCTCGTCAAAGAGGTTGCTGGAGCTGGGCAAGACATTCGCCTCGAATACAACCGCAAAACGGACGAATCAGCATCGGTCGAAGCGTCACGCAACTTCACAAACAAGCTGTGGAACGCTGCACGCTTTGTGATGCTCAATCTGGACGGCAAGACGCCCACTCAACTGGGGCAGCCCAGTAAAGAGAGCCTAGAATTGAGCGATCGCTGGATTTTGTCACGGTTTTATCAGGTTGTTCACAAAAGCATCGACTACATCGACAATTTGGGGTTAGGTGAATCCGCAAAAGAGCTATACGAATTTATCTGGGGAGATTTCTGTGATTGGTACATTGAGTTAGTCAAATCTCGGCTCAATCAAGATATCCCGTCTCGGAGCGCCGCCCAGCAAACCCTCGCTTTCGTCCTCGATGGCATTCTTAAACTGCTGCATCCATTGATGCCCCACATTACTGAAGAAATTTGGCACACGCTCAACCAAGTTAGAGACGATCAGGTGTTGGCATTACAGTCTTACCCAGAACTGAATCCGGCATGGGTCGATCCGGCGCTTGAGCAAGAATTCGATTTAATCATCGGCGCGATTCGCACGATTCGGAATTTACGCGCCGAAGCCGATATTAAACCTTCGATGAAGATTTCTGCCATATTGCAGAGCGAGAGCGATCGCGAACGACAAATTTTGACAGCAGCGCAATCCTATATCCAAGATATCGCCCGCGTTGACGACCTTACCATTGCAGCGACAGCTCCTCCGCAAAAGATGTTTGCGGGAGTCGTGGGCACGGTTCAAATCCTAATTCCTCTTGAAGGAGTAGTGGATGTCGAGGCATTACGGGCTAAGCTAGAGAAAGATCTAGGTAAAGTTGAATTGGAAATCAAATCATTGGGTGGTCGCCTTGGCAATGTTAACTTTGTCAATAAGGCACCTGAAGAAGTTGTCCTGGGTGCAAGAGACGCTTTAGCAGAAGCTCAGAAGCAGGCGGAAATTCTGCAAAATCGACTAGAGCAGCTCTGATATACATTGCTAATGATCCTTGTTTCTGTGTAGTAGAAGATTTAATACGCCGTTTTGAGGAGGTGTCTGCTGATATCTTTACAGAATCCAGACATCTCTCATTAAATCCCTCACAAGAGATAGGGATATACTAGCTCACAAAGCTCGGCTACCCCTTCGTCAACATGTTCTATCTGGCTAAGGTGAAGAAAAAAGAGTTTGCAGGCAAGACAATGCTTCAGTTGCTTGCCCAGCAAAAGTCTGATCATTTTTGGGGGATTTCCCCTGACGATGAAAGCATTCTGCCTGTAGACGTTGAGGACTACGGTGAGGGCAACCTGGTTTTAGTAGAGCTATCAGACTCTCGTGAGGTTCTTGCTGTTCAGGATGCAACAGACTGGATACTTGAACTGGTTGAAAGTTATTTAGCCAGTGGGATCACGCCTGATCTGCTCCATCATGAGGCAGAACGGGTTGAGCAGTGGCGGCAGTCGCTGACATTGCAAAGTCAAGAAGTTGCTCGGAGAGCGTTAGAAATCGAAGCACGCCGCGATCAAATTCAAGAGTTAGAGAAAAACCTAAAGCAAGAACGGAAACAGCTTGAGCTGAACGCGATGGAAATCGAGACGCGCTATGCCGAAATGCAAGAAATTGATCGCAAGCTCCAGCAAGAGCGGCAACGCCTCGAACTGATAGAAACTCGCCTAAAAGCTGGCCTCAAGGCCAACGGCTCGCCTACCTAACCAGATATCTAGCTGGATATCACACTAAGTCGAGCCGAAATTCAACACCGCAACTTGCAAATCCGAGCTGGGTGTAAAGGCGATGAACATCGGATCGAGACGTTCGGCTCGTAGCAATCAGCTTATAGCACTGAAATTCGCTGGCAATATCGATGACCTGTTTAATTAGCCGAGTGCCATATCCTCTGCTGCGCTGGTCTTCGGAAACAAAAACGTCTTCGAGTAAGCCAAACGGTTCGGCGTGGAGGTCATTGTGCATGATGTACAAAAATGCATGAGCGACTTCATGTCCATCTTCCTCAATCGAGAAACGAATGCCCTTTGCATCAACCGGATGCCACCGAATTGCCATAGATGTTTAGGAGACGATTAAGGACGATTAAAATTATGAATTCATTACGGGAGAAATATCGCGGTGCAATGTCCCTACTATGCCATGACCATTCCGCCATCTATATTTAAGACTTGTCCGGTTATGTAGGCAGCAGCAGGGTCGGCTGCAAGAAATCGAACGGCTCCTGCAACTTCGTCAGGCGTGCCAAACCGATTGAGAGGAATAAATTTGAGAATGTCTGATTTGAGATCGTGGGTCATATCAGTCGCGATAAAGCCGGGAGCCACCGCATTGGCAGTAATGCCTCGGCTCGCCAACTCTTTGGCAGTCGCTTTCGTTAAACCAATCACCCCCGCTTTGGCGGCGCTATAGTTTGCTTGTCCAGCATTGCCCATCAGCCCAACCACGGATGAGATGTTGATAATGCGCCCCGATCGCTGCTTCAGCATAATCTTGCTAACGGCCTGAGTGCAAAGAAAGACTCCGGTGAGATTTAGGTTGATCACGGCTTGCCAATCGTCTAACTTCATTCGCAGCATCAGCGTATCGCGGGTGATGCCCGCATTGTTAACCAAGACGTCGATGCGTCCCCATTTTTCCATCACGGCGGTTATGAGGGCTGTGACCTGGTCTGCTTGAGAAACATCAGCCTGGAGGGCGATCGCCTGTCCACCCATACTAGAGATTTCAGCGACTAGCTCATCTGCCGCTTGGCTAGAACTCGCGTAATTCACAACAACGTTTGCCCCTTCGTTTGCGAGAGCAAGGGCGATCGCCCGTCCGATACCGCGAGATGCCCCCGTGACCAACGCGACCTGATCGGTTAGCCGTTGAGCGTCTGGAGATGTTGTCATGCCCTCTACCTCTCTCAAAACATGCGTCAAAAAATTTGCTCAATTATCTTAATACCATTTGGGAACGGGGAGAAAAGGCCGACCTCAGAGAGCACCATACAAATTGCCATCAGCGTACCGCTATAAATCTGAGTAATTCTGACATTAAGCAATCCAATCATTCTCGACCCATCTAGAAAATACTGGACTACGATCGAGCTAACCCTGCTCAACGCAGACTCTAGAACCTTTATTGGTCAATATCGTTCCATCAAGAGCTGAGACATTTCGGAGGCATTATCAATGGCGACAAAGAAAAAATTCGGTAGTTTTCAAGAATTGCTGAGCGGAGCAGAACGCCCGGTCTTGGTTGATTTTTATGCGATGTGGTGTGGTCCGTGTCAAATGATGTCGCCCATTCTAGAGCAGGTCAATTCTCAGATGAAAGATAAACTGCAAGTCGTCAAAATTGACACAGAGAAATATCCTCAGCTATCGAGTCAGTATCGTATTCATGCCTTGCCGACCCTGGTGCTATTCAAAGACGGGCAGGAAGTCGATCGAGTCGAAGGGGTGATGCCCGCAGATCGACTCGTTCAGTATTTACAAGCCCGTATTTAAATCTCCTGCTACGTCACATCTATTACGTCAGTCATTTCACGACATCATCGAATGGTTAGAGTCTATGCCAATAAACCAACGCAGCGGGAAACTTCCTGTACAATCATTCCGTTGAGGTAAATTGGCACCATCTAGACCTTCATGAGCAGCACACTTGCTGAATTTCTGACGGATCAACAGATTAGATATGTCCGCATCCTTTGGTGCGATAACGCTAATGTCATTCGGGGGAAGGCGTTTCATAGGGCATTTCTAAATGAGCACGAAACACACGGCATTGGTATTTCAGCCGCTCAGCAAGCCATCCCTGTCATGTACGACGCGGTGGTCCCTGACAGCGGGTTAAGTCCGGTCGGTGAGGTGTGGCTGGTTCCCGATTGGTCAACTCTCAATCCCCTGCCGTATACTCTCAGACATGCCCGCGTGATTGGGGACATGTTTAAGGATGGAGAACCGTGGGCACTCTGCCCCCGCATCTTTTTGCGCCGCATGATTGCAGCCGCTGAAGACGTGGATTTGCAGATTATGGCGGCGTTTGAAAACGAATTTTATCTGTTGCGATCGCCCGACGACCTTACCCCATCCGACAACACCGTCTTTGCCTCGACGCTAGGCATGGATATCAATCATGCTGTAATTGATGACATCACAGATGCGCTCATTGCCCAAAGCATTCCGGTTGAGCGCTACTATGCTGAATCTGGCCCCGGACAGCACGAAATCGCGATCCGCTATACTCAGGCACTGCAAGCAGCCGATCGCCAAATCGCGTTTCGAGAAACTGTACATGGTGTAGCGCTGCGTCATGGGCTGCGGGCGTCATTTTTGCCCAAACTGTTTGAAAATCATGCCGGGAATGGGTGCCACCTGCATCTGAGCATTTGGCGGGAAGGGGTCAACTTGATTCCTGACCCTCGGGAGGGGCGATCGCTCTCTCCGATTACGAGCGCATTTCTCGCAGGCATTTTAGACCACCTCCCGGCGCTGATGGCGCTGACGACTCCTAGCCCCAATTCATATCGCCGCCTCAAGCCCCACTTTTGGAGCGGAGCGTTTCGCTGTTGGGGGTTTGATAACCGCGAGGCCGCGATTCGGGTTCCTAATAACCCATCGGCTCCTAGCCCAACTCATATTGAGCTAAAAACCATCGATGCTTCGGCAAATCCTTACCTAGCCCTTGGTGCGGTCATTGCGGCTGGGCTTGATGGCGTTCAACGCAATCTGTCGTTGAGCCAACCTACAGATTGTGATCCAGGATATCTGTCTGAATCAGAACGGCGCGATCGCCAGATTATTCGGCTGCCCCAAAATCTGAGCGAGGCGATCGCCCAGTTATCTCAAAATTCAGTTCTGCTGAATGCACTGGGAGCCGATCTCGCGCAGGCATTTCTTGCCGTCCGCAAGGCGGAGTGGGAGGCGTTGAAAGATATGCCCCTCGAAGACGAAGCCACCCTCCTGCTAGAGCGCTATTGATGGGCGATAGTATTTGAATACTTTGACGAATTGTTATGTCTAATTCTCAATCGCTGTTGACTTTAGCAAAACAGCTTGCTGGAGAATTTGCCAATAAGGCCCAATCTCTTGAGCAGCCGTCATGGTTTGTCAACTTACGGCTGTGGCATCGTCCGCTACCAATTCGCATTCACGGGCACATCGCTATCTTTGCTGAGCAAGCAAACGCGATGCAGCCAGAGCAGGCATACCGACAACGCGTATTTACTTTGCAAGAAAATCCGGCAATCGGACAGCTTCAAGCTCAGTATTTCGCGCTTAAAGACCCTGGGCATTTTAAGGGCGCAGGCTTAGTTCCGAGCCGCTTATCTGCCTTGAGTGAAGCAGATTTAGTTCATTTACCCGGATGCCTCCTCGACATTCGTCAGCAGGGAAACACGTTCACAGGTGAGATGCAGCCGGGTTCCGCGTGCCGCTTCCAGTATGATGGCAAGATTGGCCAAGTGGTGCTGGGGTTTGAGGTTAGTCCAGGCAAATTTCTGAGTTACGATCGCGGCGTCAATCCCGATACTGGAAAATCACTCTGGGGGGCACTGATGGGCCCGTATGAATTCACCAAATGCCAGGATTTTTCAGAGGATTGGGCGTAAAGTCTGTCTCCCTATGGATTATTCGGCTGGGGGAAATCGACTAGGCTATCGGTTGGCAGATTGCCTTGTTTTATCCCTCTATATTGGCTGATGAACCTCAAGGAGAAATTTGATTTACCCGTTACCTTCTGGATAGTCGCCCTGATTGCGTTTATCAATTCGGTCGGCTTTACGATTGTGATTCCAACGCTGTATCCCTACGCAAAAGAATTTGGGCTGAGCGACTTTCAAGCAAGTTTACTGACGACGTCGTATGCGATCTCTCAGTTTATTGGCACGCCGATTCTTGGGAAATTGAGCGATCGCCTCGGTCGCAAACCCCTCTTGATCATTAGCTTATTGGGTACGGTTGCGGCCAATCTAGTTGCCAGTTGGACGCCCGTTGCGTGGCTGCTATTTGCAGCGCGAGTCGTGGATGGTCTCACTGGAGGTAATACCTCAATTGCTAAAGCCGTAATCAGCGATACGACCCATCCTCAACGACGTTCCAAAGCCTTCGGGGTCTTTAGCGCGACCTTCCGCCTGGGCTTTGTTGCCGGTCCGGCATTGAGCTATTTTGCCCAGCAGTTGCCGACGTTTCCTGGGGTCTCATCGCTGGGGATGAGCTTCTTTGCAGCATCTGTGATTGCGGCGATCGCCATGCTGCTGACACTTTTCTTATTGCCCGAAACTCTCAAACAGGAGGAAGAATTTCAGCTAAGCTGGCGCGATTTTGGATTTGGCAAAATTGCTAAATCTGCGACTCGACCCAAGATCGGTCGCATCTTTGTCTTGACTTTCTTCAGCGGCTTTACGTTTACCCTGTTCACCTTTGCATTTCAGCCATTTTTCTTAAATGTTCTCAATCAAGATGCACAAACCCTGGCAGTCATCTTTGCCATGATTGGCATCATCGGATTTGTGACCCAGGTCTTTGCGATGGATCCTTTGACTGAGCGATTTAACGTGGTCAATATCTTGTCAACGGCCTTGCTCGGACGCGGAATCCTGTTTTTGCTAATTCCTGCGTTTCCTAATCCGACGGCGTTCTTTATCATTCTTGCCGTATTTGGCGTGGTCAACTCATATCCTCTGCCCCTCACAAACTCTATTCTCTCGTTGAGCAGCAGCGAACGCGAGCAGGGTGAAGTCTTAGGCATCAACACCTCATATCTCAGCATTTCGAATGCAATCGGTCCGGCTACATCGGGGCTATTGGTCACCATTGGATATGGCATCCCGTTTTGGGTGGCGGGCGGGCTGACCATTCTCATTGCATGGTTTGCGCTGTCTCTTAAATCGAGGCTAGATCTTGAAGAGGAACAGGCTTAATACCAACTCTCGATGCTGGCGACAATCAGACGGTTTCCCAAATTTTGAGGGCGCCATCCCAGCTTCCGCTGACTAACCGCTGATTGTGAGACGCGGTATTGCTAGATTGAGCAAAGGCGATCGCCCAGACCCATCCCAAATGCCCTTCAAGAATTTCCTGACATTGACGAGTTTCAACATCCCATATCCGAATCGTCTTGTCGCTGCCCGCGGTGGCTAGGGTTTGCCCATCGGGGCTAAAGGTCACAGCATTCACGGCGCCATTGTGGTCATGGAGGGTTTTGATGAGCGTGAAGGATTGCAAATCCCATAGCCGCACGGTTTGATCGGCGCTCCCACTCGCAAGCATGAGCCCGCTGGGATGAATCGCAACGGAGAGAATTTCAGCCGTGTGACCTGCTAAGACTGCACAACATTGAGCAATTTTGGGACGCCAAATTCGAATGGTGTGATCGCGACTACCGCTGGCGATCGCTTGCCCATCTGGACTGATTGCAGTCGTTAACACCCAGTGGTCGTGCCCGGTAAAGGTTTGGATGCACTCGCCGTCTGTGAGTTGCCAAAGACGCAGAGTTTTGTCTTGGCTACCGCTAATCAGATACCTCCCATCCAGGCTAAACGTGACGCTGCGAACCCAGTCTGAATGGCCGTTGAGAATCGCTAGCAATTCACCTGTATTGATGTTCCAGAGACGAATCGTACGGTCGTTGCTGGCACTTGCTGCGATGGGTTGATTCGGGGCGATCGCCACGCCCCGCACCCAACTGGTATGCCCCGTTAACGTATGCAGCAAGGCGCCCTGGGGTATCGACCAAATTTTGACGGTTTTATCTCCACTTCCACTGGCTAACCGCTGACCGTCTGGGCTGAGCGCCACCGACCGCACCCACGCCGAATGCCCCACCCAGGTCTGGCAACAGCGCCAGGGAGTATCAGACGCGCTGCGATCGAGATCGGCTAATACCTCCTCTACCGAGGTATGGCGATCGCCCAACGACAATGCCGCACCGCAGTTTGAACAAAACCTTGCCTGATCTGGATTCGGGGTTCTTTGACGACCAGGCTCAAGACAATCAGGATTGAGGCAGTAGCTCATGGCTTATGACAATGCGATCAAAATGCTGATGACGACTAATCCTGCTAGCACGATCAGGGCTGAATTCCGTCGCATCCAGGATTTGAGTGAACTGAAGAAACTGGGACGATAAATCGTGTCTATCTCATCCTGCTTCGATCGGTCTTGATACAACGTGCATTGTTTGGCATAAGGGCGTTGAGGAAAGTTGCAGGTGTCATCCTCGTCATATACGCAGGTTTGACACAGATAATCGTCGTCCGTTGCTTGATATAGCGGAATACCGGGATGACCAAATGCTTTAAGCGGATTCCGACAGTAGGGACAATCTATTGCATTAGAATCAACTGATTGTTGACACCGTGGACACGTTTGCATAACCCCTATCTAAATGCCCATAAACAACGGCTGCGGGTAGCAGCAATAGGATGAATAGCCAAAATCAGCGCCCTTCATAGACGCCTCGTTAACATCCTAGCTTAAGGATATCGGAGACAGTAGATTGGAACGGCAAGAGCGTGAGGCAGCAGGAGCACGGCACAATTTGAACAAATCAATCATGGATTGGGAAGCAAATCTGCCAGAATAAAACTGTAGGCTGGAGCTAGTCGATCGTGACCGAATCTAACCGTTGAATCTAGCAATTTAGATGTCAAGAGATCGTTGTATTTAGTGTATTGGAACCGCAGTATGAATGAAAACAACCTTGTGAAACAATTGTTGATGATTGGCATTGGCACCACGTCGTTGGTTGCAGAAAAACTGCGGGAAGTCAGTGACCAATGGGTAAAAGACGGCAAGATGGATTCAGAGCAAGCAAGCGGCTTTGTCGATGACCTCTTACGCCAGCTTCGCTCAGAGCAAAGTAATTTTGAGACCCAGATGCAGCGACAGCTACGTAATGTTTTGCAAGATTTGGGTGTGCCGCGCCAAAACGAAATGGATGAGTTGCGGGGGCGGCTTGATCGCCTAGAACGGCAGATTCGAGATTTAGAAAATAAGATGTGGCGCTGAGTGTCATCAATAAGCATGTGTGACTAGTCAGACGTAAATGCGATCGCATCCACCCAGAATTTGAGATACTAAAGTGTCGAATCGGCAAGGAGAATCGGTTTGAAGGAAATTCTAATCAGCTTCGGAGTCACGATGGTCTGTTTGGTGGTATTGGTCATTGCCCTGACCGTTGGCTCAGGAAACCAAAACGCCAATGCAGACGAGCTTTCTGCTGCGGTTCCAGACGTTGCAGAAATGTCTACCCCGTCAGATGACCTTATTGCTCAGCAGGCTGCTGAGCCAGACGACATGGATGAAGAACTCACCACCCAATCCGATGATCAAGAGGTGGTCACAACGGCCTCAGGGCTGAAATATATTGATCTCGTAGAAGGCTCAGGTGCTTCACCTGAACCCAATCAAACGGTTGTGGTTCACTATACAGGCATGTTGGAAGACGGCACCAAGTTTGATAGTTCGCGCGATCGCAATCGTCCCTTTTCATTCAGAATTGGTGTGGGACAGGTTATTCGAGGATGGGACGAAGGCGTCATGAGCATGAAGGTAGGCGGTCGTCGTAAGCTCATTATTCCACCGGAGCTGGGTTATGGAGAGCGCGGTGCTGGCGGCGTGATTCCTCCGAATGCGACTCTTATTTTTGATGTTGAGCTGCTGCGAATTGGTAGTTAGACTCAGGTCAACGATTCATAGCCTCCTTTCCATCGATTTGTGAAAATTCTCCTGATTTTTGTGTGTCCATCGTGAATGCCTAGAGTGAATGCCCAAGACATGAGCAGGTAGGTTAGTGCTCCGCTATGGCCTGGGTTATTCCATTCCTTATAGTCAGGGAGCGCACACGGTGGCTATTTTAATTGGACTCATTTTATTGGCGATCGCCCTCCTACTGATGACCGTCGCTGGCGTCTGGGGGTTAGTGCTAGCCTTTGGCGAACACCCAATTTGGGGCTTTGCCTATTTGCTGGTTCCGTTTGCAGCCTTCGTCTTCATGATTGCCAAATGGAGCCGTCGATCGGTTCGCAAAAGCTTTTTCCTATCCTTCACAGGGCTTGCCTTTTGGCTAAGCGGCTTCCTCGTCATTTTCTTATCGAGCCACTCCAATCTTGCCTTCTTCAATCTGGCGGCTGATTCACTCCCTGTTTTGCCGTCTAAAGCAGCATCCGAGCAGGCTGACGCATCATCGGCCATCGTATCCGATGCACCCTCTGAACTGCCATCAGAGGCGCCACTGACGCCGCCTTTTACGAGGGACAATACTCCCTCGATGGCTGTCAGTAAGCCAGCCATCGAATCAGCGGCTGAGTCGTCTACTCAAGAGAGCAGCATCGACTCGGTCGGTGATCTCGACGAAGAACTGACGCCACATTCCGATGATTATCATCAGATTATGATGACGGGGTATGAGGCATTTCAGCGCGACGACTATGAGACGGCACTCAGCCATTTCAGACATGCCCTTAGTCTACGCCCGGGTGATACCTATGCCATCCAAGCGATCGACAACACGGTTGGGATCTTGCAGTCGATGGAAGCAGACGGCTCAGCATCCGTGAATGCTTCTACCACGAATTAGAGTGAGCTAGGCGTTGAGGCAACATTGAGGATTCAAATGTCAAATAAAAATATCATCGTGGTTTGCCTCGGCATGATAGTCCCACTCGACATCAGGCATATTCTCAAACGCTTGATGTACAGATGCTTCCCATAGTTTGCGAATCTTGGCGAGATAAGGGTCACCCAATCGAAGCTGAAGCCGATGCCGGACGATCAGCGAATCGGTTTCATACATGAGAATGCTAATCGGAGGCCCTACCGAAATATTGGATTTCATCGTCGAATCAATCGATAACAGGGCACATTTGGCAACATGCTCTAACGGCGTTTCGAAGTTGATCGTGCGATCAAGAATGGGTTTGCCGTATTTCGTTTCACCAATTTGCAGAAACGGAGTTTCAGACGTAGCTTGAATAAAATTGCCTTGGGTATAGATTAAATAGAGTTCGGGATCGTCTCCTCGAATTTGTCCAGCGAGTAAGAAACTGCACTGGTAGTCGATGCCATCTCGCTCTAACCACGGTCGTTCGTGATCTTGAACCGTCCGAATTCGACTGCCAACATAGCGAGCGACATCGTACATCGTGGGCAGGGTATAGAGGTTATCGCCCTCACTAGACTTGAGGTCGTTCTTAAACTCATGAATCACTGCCTGCGTAATCGATAGATTGCCTGAGGTGCAAAATGCGATGACCCGCTCACCCGGCAACGAGAAGTCATACAGCTTTTGATACGTCGAAATGTAGTCGACTCCGGCATTAGTTCGAGAGTCAGCAGCCAGAACGATTCCGTAGTGGTTAATGATACCAAGGCAGTAGGTCATGGGAGCAACCAGAGGCTTTTCTCCTCGATTGTAAGGGGGCGATCGCGCGTTTTAAGCAATCCCCCACCAAATGGGGCTAGGCGAAAAGGGGCGTGCTGAATATGCAGTTTTAATAGGCTGCGATCGCCCAGTCGGGGTGATTTCAAAATTATCTGCAATAAGTCGGCACTGATTGGGAGATGAGCCGTCATTTGATTCAATCTCAGACTGGCAAACGGCGCATTCGTAGGATAGGGTGAGTTCGAGAAAAGCAAATGTTTCCATAAGGCGTTACTGCAATAGCAAGATAGTTAAGGCGTATAGTCCTACAGGCTCAGATTTGTGTGTAGAAACCTCGCGCGCGGGATTACCACACGTTCAGCGTCCTAACCCAAGAGCGTAAGACTGTATACATTGAGTAAAGAGGAATGATTACCCTGTTTAAAGGCTGACCCAGCCACTTCTTAAACTGCATTGCTATTCACGACGCCAAAATTGCAATCAGGATAACGGGCTAAATCTATACCTCGATTACGAATTAAATACTTAACCGGCGACTAGAGGGCGATCGCAGAGAAATTGCCCCCATTCAAGTCGCAGTTATCTCGGAACCTTTTAGAATCTCCGACCGTGTAACCCTTTGTGGACACTTGACAGACTGGTTTCTTTCAGAGGCTCCTGGAAGCTTCAAATTACCTAGGTTTTAGCACCTCGATAGCGCATCTTGCGCTTCGAGTCATACAATCTGGCAAATTGAGGAATGTCTCCCCGATGCCCCAAGACAATGACCGTATCGCCTCCGTTGAGAATAATCGTCTGATTGGGCTGCGAAACAACCGTCCCATCGATTCGACGGACGGCAATGATGATAAAGCTATTCCGTCCTTTGATTTCCAATTCTCCTAAGGTGCTACCTGCTAACGGCGAATTAACCGGAATTGACAGCTCATCCATTTGCACATCGATTTGAGAAAGCAGCTCATTGAGGTGATTGCGTTCGCTGCTTTGGTCTAAAAAATCAACTGCGTTGGGGCGAGTAATCAGATTTGTCATTCGCTGAGCGCTGATTGCAGCCGGTAATACCACATGGTTGGCTCCTGCAAAATGACCAGAATAATAAAGATGCGTTCAGCAGGTGGTTTAAGCGGTCTGACTTCTCCATAGCCTACGCCGAAAATAGTGATGATAGTCATATAGAGCGCATCTAACAGTTCCCAGCCAAACAAGGCATAGCCGATCACCGCAACGACGATGGTGAGCGAAAAAAATATCACTCCGGTCACAATACGATGAAACGAATCCTGCATAAATGATGGAAATTGGCAAGGCTAAAGACGTGAGCTGAATGCCGACTATACTTGAGTTCCGATGTCGTCTAGACTGTAATCGAGCTTCACTGTAATTGAGCAGAGTCTCTTGCCGTTGTATGATGCGCTGCAATTTTGAAAAACTTTCGAGCGAATCAGCAGTTTGGATGGTCAACAATTTTTGAGCCAGAGACATTCAAGCTAGGGGTGATCCAATTTAAAAGCTGTATGACTATTCACCCCAACGCTAAGATTCTGGTCTAAGGTAGTGATCATCACGGGTGCAAAAGCGTCATTCTCAAACTGTCTTGCAATATCTTTGCTGGAGCTTTCTGCAAAAACCTCAGAAAACATTTCTATAACTCGTAGATGCCTCTTCTAGCTCTCAATTCAAGCTTGACGCCGTACCAAGTCGCGTCTAGCGCGAACCGTGCCAAATTTTCCTGAGGGAAAACGATGGTCACGAATTACAGATACGGTTTAGTTTGAGTTTTCTGCAATCTCTTTACTGGTTTAATTCTGCAATCCCAGGTGAATCAATCACCCTGCTTCGTGTTCAATTGCCGTGGTTATGTCTGGCGATGACTCGATCGGGTGATTCATCTCAAGGTGCAGAGACCATTGAGTCCATTCCCCCTTGGATATCGTCCAAAAGGAGAGCCCCAATGCAATCTATTCAATCTCAAAAATTGAAGACTTTATCACGCCGAATTCGCTTAACTCGCGTTATTCCCCGCGCCCAGAAGGCAGCCACTATATCTCAATACAGCTTCATCGGTGAAGCCATTGTCGAAGATACGATTAGCCCTGGACGCGAAGGACGAGTTCATTATCAAGGCAGTTGGTGGCCTGCTCGATGCTTTGCGGAACTAACGCTCTACCCTAGCACGCTGGTAAAAGTGGTCGGACGACAAAATATCACGCTACTCGTTGAGCCTGTCTTGAGTATCAGTGGCGATCGCTCGATGTAGAGAGATGTAGAGAGTCGAGACTCATTTGCCGACTCTACGCCCCAAAATTTTGGGGGCGAACGGGCGTTTTTTTGAGCGGAGGTGCTGGCACGCCAGTGGCGATCGGAAGAATCAGACGACTTAACACGCGCCCGTCTTCTAGGCGATATAGGTTAAATTCGCCGCCAATTTGCTGCATCAGCGATTGACAGATGGCAAGGTGTAGACCTGGCGGGTGATCGAGCGCAGATGGTGCTAGCAAATCTTCTGATCGCCCGGTGTGGAGTTCTTCGAGGAGGCGCTGGTCAATGACGCCATTATCGGTAATGGACAGCTCTAACCAATGAAAATCAACGGGCCGACACCAAATATCGAGTCGGCCATTCGTGGGCGATCGCCTGCATGCGGCTGATAGCAGCTCATAGAGCACAAATTCAATCTTGGGAATATCTCCACCAATATTCAAATTTTGGTCATTGTGCACTTGCGACCAGAGCTGTCGCTGTTTGATCAGCCCTTCTGCCCGCTCCATCGACCGTTTGAGCAAACTCACGAGCGGGGTCGTTTCATAGTCGTTATAAAGCTGCCACTGCTCGTGCTTTAAGACCGGTGTGACTGCTGTGAGCATATTGCCAAGCTGACGCAAAATTTGGTGATACCGCATACTGGCTAGCGCATCTTTTTGGTGACTGAGCTCATTGAGGCGTCGCACTTCAGCACCCAGCGCTCGATAAAATTCTTCGATGCGACGCTGTTTATACCAGTTGAGCCGTTCGAGGTCTTCTCGCTGGGCAGTCAAGCTCTCGGTAAGCATTAGATACCGACGCGACCAAGCGAGCTGGCTAGTCAGCATCCCTAAGACATTAAGCTGTCGATCTGACCACACTCGATTTAGAGAATCAGCGACCAGCAAGATGCCAGTGGATTCATGTTCGGGAGCCGTTCTTAGGGCGATCGCCAAGACCTGGCCAATGCCTGATCCGCTCAACCATTTACGAGTTTCCACAGATAAATGGTCGATGTTTATCGAAAATAATCCGTCTGTCTGTAATGCCCACTGGATTAGCGAATCGTCATCAACCGATACTCCCATATCCGAGGCGATCGCAAACTGATTATCGGTAACGGCTGCTGCGACGATGCGAGCCGTTTTGCGCCTAGGTAGCCACGTGACCAAGGCCGCTAATGGAGCGTCTAGCAAACCGGAAATATGCTGCATGGATGCCTGTTCGAGCTGATCAAGCTGGTGGGTCTGCTGCATAGCGGTCAGCCCCCACTGAATTGCCCGATACAATTGTTGCTGTTGCTTAACCTCGCTCTGAAGCTGCCACTGGTGCAAAATTAGACCGATCTGCTGGCTCATTGCTCGCACGATTTCTCGCTCAGCCCGCGTCCAGGTGCGAGGAATCTCATGCCCGATGACGATTAGCCCTTCTAAGGGCTTGCCAATGGAGGTGCTGCATACTAAGAGCGATCGCACGTCGAGTTCTAGAAATTCTTCTCGCCACGCCATCAGCTTCAAATTGTCTTCGAGGTTTTCAACCCCGATGGCTTCACTGCTGCGCTCCAGCATGTGCCGATCCACCTCGTTTAACTGCTTGAGCGCACGGGTGAGCGGGCGGCGATTAACGGGCTGGCTCTGATAGCGAATTGTGAAATTGTTGTGGCTCTTGTCGTAGGTCAACACCCAAAATCGTTCGGCATCGAGGCGCTGACGCACGTGTTCGCCACATTTTTCCAAGGTTTTAAGCCAGTCATCGTCATTGTAGATGGCAGTTGCCACTCCAGACATCAGCGACTGGTCAAGCTTGATTTGCTGGATGGTCGCTTCCGGATCGTCGGTGGGCGCAGTGAGCGCGATGAGTTGTCCTGCGCCGCGCACATAGTCTTTTTCCTCTGCTGACCAGATTCGTCCACTATCCCCTTCAACGGAGAGGAACCCTAGTAGCTCATCTCGAAACAGAATCGGCGCAGCCAGTAGCGACTGAGCACGCAGTCGATTCATGAGCCTACCCATCATTCCAGTCTTCAGAGAGCTGTCTGCTTCTCCAATAGAAACAAGCTGATCGGCAGACAACGCTTGGTAAAAGCTATTAACTTCCTGGACGACAATTTCAGGCGGTGGCACCGGATTTCCCCGCGCATCTGATCGCACCTGAGGCTGGCTAATGCGTTGCCAAAAGTAATGGCGAGACGGTTCAAACCAATAGATATTTGTGCGATCGGGCTGGATAAATTGATGCGTTTCCGCGGCGATCGCCTCTAGCCGATGTTCAAGAGTTGGGAGCGATCGCAGTCGAGTGAGCAGATGGAATAAGGGCTGGGCAGGTTGCTTGGTTTGCTGACGCTGGCGATCGGTTTCGTGACGATATAGGGAAACAGCGAGCTCTCCTAAGAGCATCGACAATCGAGCCTTTTCTTCTGACTGGGGAGACACGCCCCATAGCTCTGACCCGAGTAGCGCAACGCCCATGCACCGGTCTTTGTATCGAATTGGGAAAATGATAGTCCCTTGAATATTTGATTTTTGGGCGACTTTGCGCCATTCGCCAGCCCGAGGTTCTTCCCGCAAATCAGGCACGCCTAGCGGGCGCTGTTGAATTACCACCTGCTCAAGCAGATCGCCGGGTTTGAGGGTCAACTGCTGCTGCAAAAATTTTGAATCGCCGTTCGGAATCACGCCTCCGTGCCCTAGCAGATAGTGCCCTAGACGTTCGTATAGACCAATCCAAACGACTGCATAGTTAAATTCAGCGTCTAGATAGGACAGCGCACTCTGAATGAGCACATCGATGCGCTCCTCTTCTCTCAAGGTTTGCAAGACTCGCCCTAATGCGACGAGCTGTTTTTCATGGCTTAGTGACTCTTTATGCACGCTCATGTCACCCAATGTCTGTCCTATCTGGGCTGTTTAGAATTGATTTCAGGAAATCATGGAATGAGAGCAAATGAAACTAGAACTCCGACGAATGGCGCTTACTATACATTAGAGAGTGCCCTCATTTGAGAGTGCCATTACTGAGGTCAGCCATATCGGATATCCCCCATTAGTTAGCGACCTTAACAAAATTGACTGTCGAACTTTACTCAACCTCTCGAATTTATGGGCAAACCTCTAAACTTTGATGTCGATGTCTACCGATCTGGGATTCGCCCCCTCTTATTTTCTACGCTCGATGCTGATCCTGAATGGCTTCATCAACAAACGATTAAAGCACTAAGCTGGCTTGGTGACCATCACAGCTCAACGCGCTGGTGGTTTGAACGAATTGAGCGATCGCTGTGCCGCCAGTTTGACACCCTCCAGCAAGAGCGATGGGGATTGACCTTTGCGAACCCCGTTGGGTTGGCAGCCGGATTTGATAAAGATGGTCTAGCTGCAACCATGTGGTCTAGGGTGGGGTTCGGCTTTGCCGAACTCGGAACAGTCACCTTGCATCCTCAGCCCGGAAATCCCCGTCCTCGCCTATTTAGGTTGCGTGATGACCGAGCAGCACTCAATCGGATGGGATTTAACAATCAGGGGGCCGCCGCCATGATGCTTAGACTCCAGAATACGTGGCATGTTCGACCGCGCGACATCCCAATTGGGATCAATCTCGGTAAGTCTAAGGTAACACCGCTGGAGAAAGCATCTGAAGACTACCGGGAGAGCTTTAGACTCCTTAAAGATCTGGGCGATTATTTTGTCATTAATGTGTCCTCACCCAATACGCCGGGGTTGCGATCGCTCCAGGCCGCCGAACAACTCGAGCCGATTTTGGCGGCACTCCAGCAGGAAAATCAGGCTCATAAGCCGTTGCTAATCAAAATTGCGCCTGATTTAAGCTGGGAGGCGATCGCCACCATCCTGGAATTAGCGCAGACCCATCACCTTGCTGGCATCATCGCCACCAATACCACCATTAGCCGAGAAGGCTTGAAGACCCAGATTATTTCTAAGACTGGCAAATCCATTCATGAGGAAGCTGGAGGCATCAGTGGAGCCCCTCTGCGCGATCGCTCAACAGAGGTGATTCGCTTCATCTATCAACACACGCAGGGGAAATTGCCCATTATTGGGGTAGGGGGCATTTTTACCGCCGATCACGCCTGGGAAAAGATTGCAGCGGGTGCCTGCCTGCTTCAAATCTACACAGGATGGATTTATGAAGGGCCGTGGATGGTGCGCCGCATTTTGGATGGCCTCGATCAGAAGCTTCGGGAAAATGGACTGTCAACGATTGAAGAGGCAATCGGGCGGGGGGGATAGCGAGTCAGACGCAGAGGGGCAATAGGATCGATGCAATCAGAACCAGGCGATCAAGAGGACTCGTAAATAGGACAAGCAGAAGAGAAAGACACGGTAAAATATATCGGTTGTGTTCTGGACTACCTGCCTTGATAGAACGTTACACCCTGCCCGAAATGGGCGATCTGTGGACAGACCGCTATAAATTTAAAACCTGGCTTCAGGTAGAAATTGCGGTCTGTGAAGCTCAGGCAGAACTGGGCTACATTACCGCTGAGGCCGTTGAAACCATCAAGGCACGTGCAGATTTTGATCCGCAGCGCATTTTAGAAATTGAGGCAGACGTACGTCATGACATGATCGCATTTCTGACCAATGTCAATGAATATGTTGGAGATGCAGGGCGATATATCCATCTGGGGATGACCAGTTCTGATGTGCTGGATACCGCACTTGCGCTGCAACTGGTTGCCAGTTTAGATGTGCTTTTGGGAGAGATTGAAAAGCTCATTCACGCGATTCGCTATCAAGCGCAGCAGCATCGATATACGGTGATGATTGGGCGATCGCACGGCATTCATGCCGAACCGATCACCTTCGGGTTTAAGCTGGCAGGTTGGCTAGCCGAAGTGTTGCGTCATCGCGATCGCCTCTGCCAGCTTCAGAAAACGATTGCGGTGGGCAAAATCTCTGGAGCGGTGGGCACCTATGCCAATATTGGCCCCGAAGTCGAAGCACTGGCCTGTCAAAAACTCGGCCTCTACCCCGATACGGCCTCCACCCAAGTGATTTCGCGCGATCGCCACGCTGATTTTATGCAAGCACTGGCGCTATTAGCGGCGTCGATTGAGCGATTTTCAGTCGAGATTCGCAACCTTCAGCGAACCGACGTCTTGGAAGTCGAAGAATATTTTTCTAAAGGGCAAAAAGGCTCGTCTGCGATGCCCCACAAGCGAAATCCCATCCGTTCTGAGCGCCTCACCGGCTTGGCTCGCATTGTTCGCGGTCATGCGATGGCGGCTCTTGAAAATGTGGCGCTCTGGCACGAACGAGATATTTCTCACAGCTCGGTAGAACGGGTCATTCTGCCAGACGCCTGTATCATCACCCATTTTATGATGGTAGAAACGACAGATTTGGTCAAAAATTTGCTGATTTATCCAGAAAACATGGAACGCAACATGAACTGCTACGGCGGCGTTGTTTTCAGCCAGCGAGTTCTTTTGGCATTAGTCGAACATGGAATGAACCGCGAAGACGCCTATCAGATTGTGCAGTCGTGCGCCCATAGTGCCTGGAATACCGTAGACGGTGATTTTCGAGCGTTAGTTACAGCCAATCCTCAGGTAAACACCCTGCTCTCAGCCGAAGAAATTGTCGCGTGCTTTGACCCCCAGCATCACCTCAAGCATTTAGAGCAGGTCTATCAACGCCTCAATATTTAGAGCCCTTATGAACACAGTGCCGCTGCATGATGGCGAATGTGATCGCCCATAAACGTCGAGATAAAATAATAGCTATGGTCATAATCAGGCTGCATCCTCAAGGTGACGGGTTGCCCTGCTGTTTTACAGGACTGTTCAAACACCTCGGGAAGCAATTGTTGGTCGGCTAAGAATGAGTCGGCACCACCTTGGTCAATTAAAATCGGACGACCATACTTAGACGTCAGCACCAGTTCGCTAGCATCATAGGCTTTCCATGTGTCTCGATCGGCGCCGAGATAATTTGTGAACGCCTTCTGACCCCACGGGCAGCGCATCGGAGCTGAAATGGGAGCAAACGCTGAGACTGACCGATAGCGATCGCCATTCTTGAGTGCGCAAATCAGCGCCCCATGACCTCCCATCGAATGTCCAAAAATGCTTTCTCGATTTGGATCACAGGGGAAGTGCGACTTAATAATTTCTGGCAATTCTTCCGTGACGTAGCTATACATGCGATAGCACTGGCTCCACGGCTCAACCGTTGCATCCACATAAAATCCAGCGCCTGTGCCAAAATCCCAATCGGTTTCTTCACCCGGTATTCCAGCATCACGCGGGCTCGTATCAGGTGCCACGAGCATGATGCCGTGTTCTGCTGCATAGCGCTGCGCGCCTGACTTTGCCATAAAATTTTCTTCGGTGCAGGTCAACCCAGAAAGAAAATAGAGAATCGGAACCGATTGAGATTGGGCTTGGGGAGGCATGTAAACGGAAAAGCGCATGTCTCCTTTGCAGCTTTCCGACGGGTGGGTGTAAAAACCGACAGAACCACCAAAGCAGCGATGTTCTTTGACCAACGTTGGCACAGGCATGGTGAAATTTGTTCTCAGCGCAGCATCGTGAGCATTCTATCGTGTACTCTGTGCCTTTGCGGGTCTGTCAATCAAGTCATACTGTTGTGACACGCCACTAGGACTCTTGTTTATGCTCGACCCGCAAACTCATTCAATAGGATTCCATCCTGCAAATGAGACACTCGATCCGCCAAGTCTAAGATGCGTGGGTCGTGGGTGGCGATGAGCACCGTGCAGCTTTTTTCTTTAGCAAGACGGCGCATCGATTCGACAACGAGCTGTCCATTTTTAGAATCGAGGGAGGCTGTGGGTTCATCGGCGATGATGATGGGTGGGCTGCCTGCCAGCGATCGCGCAACGGCAACTCGCTGCTGCTGCCCTCCGGAAAGCTGTTTGGGTAGATGATTGGCGCGATCGCCCAACCCAATGGCTTGTAGAAGTTCGAGCGATTCTCGTCGGGCAATATTTTCTCGAATGCCCTGAATTTTTAGCACGGTTTCCACATTTTCGAGTGCCGTGAGCGATCGCAGCAGATTGCTCTCTTGAAACAAAATGCCAATATTTTTTAAGCGGAATCGATCGAGCTGTGGGCGAGACAGGGTGGTGAGGTCTCGCCCCAACAGTTGAATTCGCCCACGAGTCGGTGTTAGTAGCCCAGATAACAGCAACAGCAGGGTCGTTTTTCCGGCACCGGAGGGGCCCATAATCATGTGCACGTCGCCCTTGAGCACATCCAAATTCACAGACTTCAATGCCTGAACCTCTTGGGACGTGCGGTAGACCATCTCAAGATCGCGAGCAGCGATCGCGGTATTTGTCGACCGATCGGATGCATCCTGCCGAATGGGAACATCCAGCGCTGGGTTAGTCGATGTTGTGTCGTTTGAATGAAGGATGAAGCGTAACATACGCACGAATAGGATAATGGGTGCTCACGATGAAGTGGCATAGCCCTTAGCTAAGACCCTTTACGATACACATCCCCACACCGAGTAATCCTAGTTTCATTGTCTTGCTGATGGGGCTCAGTCAAACAGTTGAGTCAAGAAACGTAATGAAATAGGAAGAACCCACGTTTAACCTTAATGAATATGATGGGGTTTATGACCCCACACACTTTAATGCGCCACATACTTTAATGAGTAGTGGTTTGACATGCCTAAAATAGTACAAATCCTTAAAGGGTTGAAGCTCTTGAAACCGGTGCGTTACACTGCGCTAACGACACCCTACCTAATGCACAATTTTAGACGTGCTATGCCAGTAGTGGTTTGACACGCCTAAAATAGTAGGTTGGGTTACGCTATCGCTAACCCAACGAAAGGGTTTCTGCTGTTGGGTTGAGGTTACGAAACCCAACCTACATTTGATTCCGCCCACCTACTTACAAACTTCTCAGAATCAAATAGATTCATGAAAACTTATTTGACTACTTCAGAGGCTTTTTCAGAGGCTTTTTCAGAGGCTTCGGATGCTTTCTGAGCTGCTTGCTCAGCAGTCTCCTGGGCATTCTGCTTGAGATTTTGTGCACCTTTACGAGCACCTTCCGTGACGTTTTCTACTGCCTGCTCAGCAGACTCTCCGACATCTTTTGAAAAGTTTTTGACTCGCTCATCAATAGGTTCGCCCTCTTGAAAGCTTTCAACAAATTCTTCAGGACTGTTCACCTGTCCGACATTCTCTTTTGCATTCTTGACTAGACGTTTTGCCTTCGCCTCAGCTGCACTGGTATCGCGCTGAGGCACAGTGTCCTCATGCTGATTCATGCCGCCTTTTTGCTCTTGAGTCGGTTTGTAAAGCTCTGTTTGCTGACCTCTATTCTCAGAATAGGAACCTTCCCCCGATACTCGCGGGGACTGAGGGTTACACGCCGTACCCAACAGGAGTAGCGTGCCTGCTAAGAAAATGCCAAGTACTCGATTTAACCGAACGGATTTCAGAATCTGCTTTATTCTATTCATAGAAATACTCCTGAACGCTGCAACAATGAAGGATGAAAAGAATGGAAAAAGTGCGTTGCACTTACGCATCGCATTCAAAATATGGCAGAGGCATGTCGAAAGCATGCCATTTGCATGCCATTTGCTTTCAACTGAAATTCTGCATTTAGATTATTCACCTCTAATACGGTAATGCATGACACAGAACTTTTTAATCTAACTAAAGTGCATACTTTGCGTCTGCCTTTTGAATCAGAAGGATGATCAGATAGTCGAAAGCAGTTGCATCGTAGAGCGATTTTTTGTTTCGACTAGCACGGGTAAATCAACTGTTGTGAGGCGTCCACGGTCAATTATTACAGTCACAACAGGGAACGTGGCAATGAGTAATACCATTTCTGGACTTAGCGCCATTGACAATTGCGATATGTCTGTAAATCCAAAATCGAGAATTGGTATAACCTAATACCCAGAACATCCAGATAACCCCATTGTTATGCATCAGCCCAAAGAGCCGACCGAGCCAATTGACTCGCAGACGTCCAAATTCTTTGCATGGTTCCCCCAACTCAATCGAGCCATTTGGATTTTAGCCGGAGGGCAACTGCTGCTGTTCATTGGTCAAGGATTCACGCAGGTTTATGCATCGATTTATTTTGTGAATCAGTTAGGCTTTTCTCCAACGCAGGTGGGTTTAGCCCTGAGCAGCGGCGGCATTTCTGGCACGGTGGGACGGTTTTGGGCAGGCAATGCCATTGACTCGCGTTTGGGGCGACGAGGCACATTATTACTTGCGGCGAACATCTCTGCACTCGCATGCTTTTGCTTGGCATTTGCCAATACGTTCCTCTTGCTGGTTGTCGGGAATCTGCTGCTAGGACTTGGCATTAGCCTTTATTGGCCGGCGACTCTGGCGGTGACCACTGACCTGACCACGTCGGATAACCGAGCAGAAGCCTTCGCTCTGACTCGACTGGTCGATAATCTTGGCTTAGGGCTGGGAGCATTATTAGCAGGGCAGTATATTGCGATGTCGGGGAGCTACTGGGTTTTATTTCTCATCAAAGGAGTTGCCTATCTTTTGTTTGGCATCGTGATTTATCTGGCGATCGCCGAAACGCGGCAGCCCCAAACCCAGTCTCGTAATCTGCTGAAGAACTGGCAGCAAGCTTTGAGCGATCGCACTTTAATCACCTATCTAATTGCCAATCTATTTTTTACGACCTACGCCGCTCAGATCAGCAGTACGCTGCCCTTATATTTGTCGAACTTTGTACCCGGAGGCAACACCCAGACCGGATTTTCAGAGCAGTGGATTAGCTACTTTTTTGGATGGCATGCCCTACTAAAAATTGTGTTTCAGCTTCCCATCACTCGCACTGTCAAGCTGATGAATCATGTCACCATCTTGCTGATTGCGCTGATCGTCTGGTGCGGAGGTTTTTTGCTAGTTTGGGTGACTGGTGTAATGCCCACAAACGCGCTGATCGGTATCATCGGCGCATTTGCGCTAATTGCGATCGCTGAAATTTTATATGCTCCGGCGGCAACGGCGCTCGTAGGGGACATGGCACCCGTCAATTTAAGGGGTATCTACTTCTCGTTAGAGTCTGAATGCTGGGCGATCGGGTTTATGATTGGGCCTGCGATTGGGGGATGGGCATTGGATCATCCCGATACGGTAGGCGCAAATTTTTGGCTGATCTTGATTTCGAGTGCTGGCATAGCTGGTACCATCCTTCTACTTCTCAAACGTCAGATAGCTGCCGCCCCAGAGACGGATGAATCACTAGTATGAGAATCTTGATGGTTAATTAATCGGCGTTGCTGAATTTAGGAATGATTTATGGATGTGAATTCTGACTGTACGGGCGGTTTCTCCAGTCGGAGACGCTGCGCGTTTCTTGAATGCCGCAGGCGCCGCCCGCCCCACCGCTCACAGCCTATCTGGGATTGCTATATCAATATCGTGTCTTTAAATTCGTCTCTTAAAAAATGTCCTGATGGTGCTGAAATCCGTAGAGAAAGTAAGAAGGAATTCTATTGCCAGAACCGGCATGATTGCTTGAGATTACGTGTTTGCTCAAACTCTGAAGCCGTTAAATTCACCTGGACGTGTTGAATGATTCGCGTTTTGTTAGTTGACGACCAAGCAATTTTATGCCAAGCCTTACAGACGTGGCTGGAGCAAGAGTCCGACATTGAAGTTGTCGGACGCGCTTACAACGGCTATGACGCGATCACGCAGGCCAAAGGAAGTCATCCTGATGTGGTACTCATTGACATTGAAATGCCGGATATGGATGGCATCGAAGCCACGCGCATTCTTTGCCAGGCTTTTTCAAACATGAAGGTGATTGTGCTGAGTAGCCACAATGATGATGCGTATCTGGCTAGAGCGGTTCGAGCGGGCGCAAAGGGCTATTTATTAAAAACAACGTCCGCTGAAGATTTAGCTAATACGATTCGTTCGGTTCATCGCGGCTACGGGCAGTTTGGCCCTGGGCTATTTGAGAAACTCGTAGCGAGAGTGACACCGTTGAAGACAGAGGCGATCGCTCCAGAGACGGCAGATGAATCAGTCTTATCAGAGACAGACCTGACCCTACTTCTACAGCGGTTTGATGTCGATGCATTGCCAGAGGCCGTCACCCATATTCTCGATCAACGGGGCGCATCCAACGTGGTGAATCGCCTAAATGCCCATTTGAAAACTGACTCAACTAATTTGTCAGCTCTTTATTTGGCCGGTGCACTCTCTCATCGTGGGCAACACCGCACGCTGGCCGCCTTTCAATATCTTCGCTTTGGTTTCAAAGAAGGCATTCGACAACAGCTTTCACCAGAGGGATTATTGCTGTTTTATCGAGAAGGTGTGCTACTGCGTCCTGATGAGGCGTTTGCCTGGCTCATGCAACCGGATAGCCCTTGGAGTACCCACTCGGGTAGTGCATTCCTTTTGCAAGAGGCAACTCACCGATTCGGAGCAACCTCCAAGCTGTGTCAGCGGCTTCAGATTTGGTACCAAATCAAGTCTCTGCATCAGTTTGGAGAAGACTGTTTGGCGTTAGAAACAAAAGTAACTGCCTTGCAGCAAGGGTTTGCGAGGCTCAATCAAGCATTGACGCTGTGAGGTTTGACAGGCTAATGACACAACAAGCAAACGAATTGGTATCGGTCGAGCAAGAGCTGGCAAAACTTCGTCACCGTCTCAAGCAATCGTTTGAGGTGTTAGATGACTTAGTGCATGTGCAAACTCAGTTTGAAGGGTTATCTTACACCCATCAGCAACTCAATGATCAGCTTCGCAATGCCAAGACTGCGCTTGACGATCTATCTCAATTTCGAGAGACGCTGACGCACGATATCGATGAGGTTAAACGTAGCATCGATCATCGCTGGAAAACTATTCAGCACGATTTGGCAACGCTTCAGTCAGAGATCAATACGGGCGATCGCCACGAAAGCGATCGCCTTGTTGCCCAAATTTCTCAACTGCAAGATCAGGTTAATACGCAGGTCAATGCGGTTCAATCACTCAGCCAGTCTCAAGAGACATTTAATCGACAGTTAAAACAGCTAGAAACCAATATGGAATCAAGCTGGAAAGAGATTCGGCAGGCATTAATTAATACCCGAGACGAATTGAGCAGTACTGATCGCACTCTAAAACTAGAGATGACTCATCAGGTCAACGATATGCAGAAACGCATTGACGAGCAGCTCGAAGTAATCGCGATCGAATGGGCGAATCAAAAAGAATCATTCAAAGCTCCGATTGAGGAATTTGAATCACGGCTGAGATCTGAGTTAAGAATTGCATTCAACCGAGGTTTTGGGCCTCAGCATATCGATCGGCTGGAAAAACTCACGAATCAAATGAATGCTGCTCGAACCGCGATGCGAGACCTTGGGCAAGCCAACCGGCGTCTAAAAGTAGGTATGATTTGCAGCCTCATGATCGCAGGCGTGGCGCTGAGTTTTTCGGTGTTGCAATGGCTGGCGCCGCAAAGTTTTGAGGCCGTCACCAATAGTATTCATCCGAGTCGTTTACTGCGATCAGGAGATTAAATAGAGATTTGGGGTCAGCACCCCGTAAACCCACGTGCCTAAGATTCTTTTGGTTTCCTCTCAAAAACCTGAATCGATCCCCCATCCAGGATGAATCCGTTTGGTGTGGATGCTCCCATCTTTCCGGCGATCGCTGCGACCCATTGAGGATAGTCAGCCTGGGCCTGCTCCAGTTTTTTAAACTGCTTAGGCTTTACCGTCACTTGGACGACGCGCCCGTCGCAGTCAATTTCAAACTGCTTCCAACTGTTTTCAACTTCCTTGGCGATCGGCATGTCGCTAATTTTAATGGTGATTTCTAGTCGTCCTTGAACCATAGGAATTCCTCCAGGTAACGAGTGATGGGATATCGCTCTGCGGACTCGGATTTGTGTGTAGAACTCCTGAGCGGCTGGATTCTACACGCTCAACGTCCTAACGCGAGAGCGGAATGACATAGTGACCAGGGATAGAAGGATCTTTCCCGTGAGTACGGTACGATTAACCGCTGGATGTTCTAGTATGACCCCAAATGGGACAAATAATATCATCACTTTAGCCATGAGCGAGTCTTGGCTAGTGAATGACAGGCGGCACCTTGGTCTGCTGTAATATCAGTCCATACGGGCTTGAGGATTTGACAACGAGGTTCGGCAACCGGACAGCGAGTATGAAAACGTCATCCGGATGGAGGGTTCACCGGGGATGGGATGTCTCCCGTCAGTTGGACGCGGTTTTGTGGCGCATCCGGGGCGAAGGGTGGAATTGCCGAAATCAACAGCGTCGGTCGCATCACCGAGGCAAAGGTAATCATGGCGCGCTGCCGCATCCCTACCGATCGTTGAAAGGCGTACTGATCCATCCGCAATTTGGGATTGGTCATACCAACTCGCTCTAACATGGCGATCGCCTGCCCCCGATATTCCTTTGAATGATCGTTTTGCTATGACACAATTTCTGCTAGTTCTAACCATCGCTCCGTCGATTGATTAATCGTCGATTCGAGGTATGCTAGCCGCTCGGAGAGTTCTTGAATTTGGGTATACCCTGACGGCGGATTGGCGCCATAGAGCGTCTTTTCAATCGTTTCTTTTTCAGCTTCCAGTTCAGGAATTTGAGTCTCCAATGTTTCTAGCTCTCGCTTTTCTTTGTAGGACAGCTTGCGCGGCTTAGACGATTGAGGATTGAGAGTCGTATTGTGGGCGGGCTCTGACGGGGAAGAACTAGCACTGGACAACGATTGGTTTGTAGTTTTTCCTTGGCTATCGTTCGTCTGTGCTTTGCCGGTTCTGGCTAGTTTCTCGTCTGTGGTGCGACGGTCTCGAAAATCGACGTACATCGAGTAGTTGCCCGGATATTGCCGCACGATGCCGTCTGCTTCAAACGCGAAGATACTATCCACCACGCGATCGAGGAAGTAGCGATCGTGAGAAACAGTAATCACACAGCCGTTAAAGTCTTCGAGGTAATCTTCAAGAATGGCGAGGGTTTGCACATCTAAATCATTGGTCGGCTCGTCAAGAATCAGCACGTTGGGTGCCCCCATTAGCACCCGCAGCAAAAACAATCGCCGCTTCTCACCCCCTGAGAGCTTGTGGATGGGCGCATATTGCTGATTGCCTGGGAACAAAAACCGTTCCAGCATTTGCGAGGCACTAATCTTAGAGCCATCCGCCGTTTGCACAAACTCCCCTTCTTCCTTGATGTAGTTAATCACCCGGTCATTTTCATTCATCGCTGCCAGCAGGTTTTCAGAGTGCTGGTCAAAATAACCAATGTGAATGGTTGCGCCAATCTCGACCGTGCCAGTATCGGGTTTGACGCGACCGGTGATGATGTCCATCAGGGTTGACTTACCGACTCCATTGCCGCCAATGATGCCGACGCGATCGCCCGGACTAAACTCATAGGTAAAGTCGTGAATCAAGCATTGATCGCCGTAAGACTTTGAGACATGCTCTAGTTCGATGACCTTCTTCCCAATGCGTCGCCCCGCTGTCGAAATATCTACCTTGCCCTGCGCCTGCTTAAATTCGGTGTCTTGCATGTCATGAATGCGATCAATCCGAGCTTTCTGCTTGGTGCTGCGTGCTTTGGGCCCGCGCTTGAGCCATTCCAACTCGCGCCGCAATACACCTGTATGTTTGCGCTGCTGGCTGACAGCGGCATCTTCTTGCTGGGCTTTCTTTTCGAGGTAGTAGGAATAATTGCCGTCATAGGTGTAGAGATCACCGCGATCGATTTCGATGATGCGATTGGTGACGCGATCGAGGAAGTAGCGATCGTGGGTGATCAGCAGCAGCGCGCCTCGAAACCCGCTGAGATAAGTTTGCAGCCACTCTACGCTGTCAGCATCCAAATGATTGGTCGGCTCGTCCATGAGCAACACATCGGGATCAGACAGCAATGCTGATGCCAAGGCAATGCGCTTGCGATATCCTCCCGAAAGATTGCCGACGCGGACATCAAAGTCTTCGATGCCAAGCTTGCTTAAAATAATCTTGGCGCTCGTTTCTAGATCCCAGGCTCCCGATGCCTCCATCTGTTCGGTCACGTCTGCAAGCTGAGTCATGAGCCGATCGAGGTCACTGCCTTGGACATGGGCGATCGCATGAGAAAGTTCTTCATAGTTGCGGACAAGAGCCATCTGTTCTCCCGCGTCCGCAAACACTTGTTCTAGAACGGTGTGCTCGTCGTTCATATCGGGCTGCTGCGGCAAATACACCGATCGCACGCTCGAATTCACTAGCATCTCACCGCCATCAATCGGTTCAATCCCTGCTAGCATTTTGAGCAGGGTCGATTTTCCCGACCCGTTGGTGCCAATGACGCCTACCTTATCATTGGCATCGAGGCTGAAGTTGGTATCCCGCAAGATTTCTTTGATGCCAAAATCTTTTTTAACCGATTGCAGTGTAAAGATACTCATGCAGCGATTTGCTCTGATTTAGATTCTCTTATCCATTGTGCGGCAGGTTGAATCGATTGAGTATTACGGAATGACCGAACCGAAATGGGTAATCATTACCGTCACGCCGGATGTACCTGAATAGTCGAGCACAATTCACGGACTTGCTCCGTTTGCTCAGCTTCTGCCGTTCTAGCGCAAGAGCGTACGGCATATTGCTTCCACGAATCTATTATGCTCACCTACTAAGTGCTCAAAAGTAGATTCATGTTCCTAATATTACCCAAACAGTTTCGCCAAGGGGCAGGAAAAATCGGGAAGCAGTGGAGACGTAAGGACATCCCCATCTTGTAGCGTCATTGCTAGAGTCAAGACGGCATTATCTCGTCGGTAGACCTGTATCTGACGTAAGTCTTTATCGACAATCCAATATTCTTGAACGCCCTGCTGAGAATACAGCTTGAGCTTGAGTTGGTAGTCACGCTGTATATTCTTTTCGCCGGGTGAGAGTACTTCGACAACTAGCTCAGGTGCTCCAGTCAAATGTTCAGCATCATCGAGCAGCCGGTTGAGCCGCTCATTGCTCGCCCAAACCACGTCTGGAATCACATTGTCTTCATCGGTGAAGATAATGCCGGGACTAAAGGCTGCTCGTCCGACTTCAGTAGCTTGGCTCCAATCATCCAGTTTTGCGAAGATTCTGCCCGCCACCTCCTGATGGCTCCAGCGAGGCGCTTTGGTCACAATCAGCTCTCCGGCAATAATTTCATAACGCTTATCATCGTCAGGAAAGAGCACAATATCAGATGTTGTCCAGCGAACGCGGTTGGGTGTCGAGGTCATGGTGTTCAGTCCTCGCATGTGGTCTTTCTCTCACTATACTGCCCTCAGTGACCAGTCAAAGGGACGGCAGCACGATGACAGACAACCGTTCACAGTTAACTCTCGGTTAGGCGATCGCCATTGTCAGCGATGGGTGAATCGTTACAGAGCATCAATTTGACCCACTACGTCAAGCTGATTTTGGTCATTCACCTGCATCACGACCATTTCTCCCGACGAGGCTCCCGTTCCACTCAGCGCTAAAATATTGACAAAATGGGTAACCATCACCGTTACACCCGACGTATCTGGATAGTCGAGCATAAACTCACGGACTTGCTCCGTTTGCTCAGCCTCGGTAGAGCGATCGCGGAAAAACGAGTTTAAGGGCGGAAATGGCTCTACAGAGGCAACATCCATCAGTTCTGCCGTTTCTAAACAGCGGCACCACTGACTCGACAACACCTGCTGGACATTGATATCTCGCTGCTTGAATGCCTCACCTGTGCGCCGAGCTTGCGATCGCCCTTCGTCCGATAGATTGCGCTGCGTAGAACAATCTCCTAACTCAAAATTCGGGGGGTCGCCCGTTCCAGGAGCCAGGGCGTGGCGCATGAGCACAAAATAGTGGGTGTCGGGCTGTTGTAATCGCGTCCATATATCAGTGTCGGCATTCGGAGTAGACGCGACCGTATCTGGAGTTGAATCTGGAGCGGAGTCTGAAACTGATGGAGGCGAACTCTCTTGGGTCGGAGTTGGGATAGAGTCTTGAATGGCAGGAGGAGACGGATTAGACTGAGAACCCGGACTAGCACATCCGGCAATGCTAAACAGGAAAAACCATGCTGCACTCCATGCGCTTCTTCGTATTAAAGACAATGTATGCATAAGCAGATTCTGGCTATTCAACTGAGACACGTAGTTGCTGAAAGATTAATAGGTATTTGCGTTTGATGGTCCTGAGATAATGGTGGCAGTGTTTATTCGACACTAGTTGTAAATCTTATCCCAGTTGGTCTCATTCCTGTTTCTTGCATCACGGTTTCCTCGCCTTTGGCTTTAGACAGTAACCCAGCGTAGTCAACACAACCGCAAGGATCCATAGAAGTGGGCCCACGAAGCCTGTGGGTAGCCAGGGAAAGTAACCTGGCACAATGAAGAAGAGCAGCAGACCTACCTCAGTCCAACTGATCATCACAAGATTTGCCCAGTAGCCAATGCGACTATTCCGCCAGTTGAATAAGATGGCGATCGCTACTGCACCGACTGCAAACCAAAGGATATGGAAAGCCCCTTGATAAATACGCGCCTGGAGAATGCCCTCATCCATCTGAGTTGCGGCGAACTCGAACATTCGAGCGACAACGCGGAAATGCCAAAATCCCCACAATCCGTAAAAGATAGCACCGATTTTGTGAAATGGAATGTTAGTTGCCTTAGGGTTTTCCCGCTGAGTAGTGGGGTAGTTCATGACGAATATTTCCTACTAGTTTCAGTAAAACAAATTCAATCGGTTCAACTCGATTTAGTTGCAACCTCAACGAAATCTTTCAGATTATTCCGCTGGCAGACCCATCACAAACGCTGGATCAATCAGCCAGCAGTTTCTGGTGCCAGATTCTGTTTCGGTCAGAATACCAGCAGATCTCAATTCAAGCCGCTCAATGCTCTCTCCGTCGGGTATACCTAAATCAGACAGATCAACTGCAACTGCCCAGATGCGGAAATAGCTGACAGCAGCCAGTGGCTCAAAGACTCCGTGCTGCAATTCATCAAGACTGGCTAGCCTCGCTCCTTGCTGTGCGAGATTAGCAGCACCATGATTTGCAATCACACCCGCAGGTCCAAATTCGCCCAATGCTTCGCTTGGGATAGTTAAGGATTGCCCTTCTGGATGTGAGATATTGAAGCGGTCTGCCCCAGGTGCAGGCGTTCCTGGACAAGCATTAGACTGCCCTCCTCTGGGAAGACTGAGTTCGGCTAATACCAAATCTGGACCTGGAGCATTCTGAAGCGCTTCTGGAAAGTGAAGTATTAAGCCGGGTCGGTCTTCTGCAATATTAAGCAAAGCCGAGTTTATAAAATCATCGGTTAGTAAAGTAGTACGATTTTCTCCTGATGGAGTTGAGGGCAATTCTGCGCCAGTGTCCTGTTGAAGCCCCGTCGGTGTATCAATGGGAGCGGGAGTTCCAAAGGCGACGGGTATGCCTGCTGGTGCTTGAGCATAGGCTTCGATAACGGGACGGATAAGCTGAACAAGGCGGTAAGTTCGTACTTCTCCGCCCCGTTCAAGGACAATTTGCACGACGGAGCGTTCGCCTGTTGTCGGGTCGAGCTGAGTATCAAATGCAATTGGCGGCGCTGTTTCAGCCAACGTCGGTAAGGATAGAGCAACTAAAGAAAAGGTCGATACGACAAAGATTCTAAACCGCATATTATTGCGTTGATAGGTGAAAGGACTAATCGGCCGGTCGTCATAATCAGATATAGGATGGATGAGCGATCGCCTAACCCATATAGGGGCTGGTATAGGTGTTGGGTTACTGTTGGATTACTGTCAAAGCTAAATACATCGAATCGTTGAATAGCAGTTTAAATAATTTCAAATCTGTTGAGTAGTCGGTAAAAATGAGAGACATCTTCTCACTTATGGAAAGGTGCCATGGATTTTAATGCCGTAGCCTTATTCGTGAAGGTTGTTCAGTATGGCAGCTTTTCAGAAACATCTCGACGCACGAGCATTCCGGTTGCCACGGTGAGCCGACGTATCAAGGAGTTGGAGAAAGACTTGCAGATTCGCTTGCTAGAGCGCTCCACTCGACATTTGCGTTTAACCGATGCAGGAGCACGGTTTTTTGAATATGCGAATCAAGGCGTTGAGGCATTTGAAATGGGTCTATCCACTCTTGATCGAGACCAACTCGAACTATCCGGAACATTGCGTCTTTCGTTGCCTCCAGGATTTCTACCTTGGCAAAAATTACTGCACGACTTTCAAGTGTGCTATCCCAAAGTCAACCTAGATATATTGGTGACAGAGCGTAGAGTTGATCTGATCGAGGATGGGATTGATGTGGCGCTGAGAATTGGCGATCGCCAAGATAATCGAGCGATCGCCAAGAAATTAGGCGAATATCGTCATGTGTTAGTCGCCAGTCCAATTTTGCTTGAAAAATATGCCATCCCTCGCACCCCTGAACACCTGCTCACCATGCCTTGCGCCAGTTGGAAAGCACCGACCAACTCAAATACCTGGCAGCTAGGAAGTGAGGTCATTCACATTCGTCCATTTCTTCAGATCAACGACTATCTTCATCTCCTTGAATTAGCTCTAGCGGGAACATGCGTTACCGAACTTCCACCATTTTTAGTTCAAGACTATGTTGCAGAGAGTCAGTTAATGCCGTTATTAATGAATTATCCATTGCCACTGTGTGATCTCAACTTGCTATACCCGTCTCGCAGGCAGCTATCACGTGTGGTGAGAATCTACATAGAGTTTTGCTCAGATTGGATAGGTAATCTATTTCAACATGCAACATTCTGTACGGACGAGGTTGGGCGATCGCTGAATGAATGACTAACCTGATCACCCTCTATGCTGGACTAGGTTTGTCTAGACTTGTGCCCAACCCTTGATTTTGCAGTCTTTCCCCTTAGTTCTAATTACGCTAACAAGTATTTATCTAAATCCTATCCCTTTGAGCATGAGCAATACAGACAAAACATTTATCCGCTGTGCGCGATCGCTAACAACACTTTCAGTTTGCAAACTCCAAACCACCCCACATCGCCTTTATCAACCTGTGATGGTTGCTCTTGCAGCATCCACGATGGCGCTGTATCCGATGAAAGGCTTACACGCTAATCCCAGTGAGGATCTTGATAGCATTGATAGCCTTGAGACAATCAATCGCCCCATACCAGAAGCACGCCAATCTTATACTCCTAGTCTTGACCCCACTCTAATCCCAAATTCTCGCCCAGAAATCCCTCCTAATTTTTCCCCAGACTCGTCTCCAAACGCCTCATATGCCTCTGCTCCGGATGTTCGCTTTCAGACGTCTCTAGATTCCCCAGTACCGTCCTCTGATGTGCTCTCAGAGTCTCCAGCCCCGTCAATAGATACGCCTCCGGTAACCATACCTGAAGACGTCTCTTCCGACATTCTGGAAACATCATCGGACCCATCCTCAGAAAATTCTTCAGAAAATTCTCCCGCCTTTGGCAGTAGAGGGCTTCAGCGCTGGTATGTGCAGGGCGGCGGCGCTACAACCTTCGAAAACAATTTTGGACTGGTGGGAGCGGGAGTGTCTCACTTTTTTGCCAATGGGCACAGCGTCAACCTTGAGTTAAACGGCATGGCGTTTGATCAGGCGGGTGATGATGCGGTCGGTCTTAATCTAGCGGTTTTGCTGCGCTGGCATTTTATCCGTCAACGAAACTGGTCACTCTACGTTGACGGAGGAGCTGGAATTTTGGGCACGACGAATGATGTGCCAAGTACGGGGTCGAGCTTCAACTTTACGCCTCAGGCAGGTGGGGGAGCGACGATCCGACTTGATGACGAAAAACGGTTGATGGTGGGGCTGCGCTGGCATCACATTTCCAATGCCGAATTATACGAAGGCAATCCCGGACGAGACAGCGTTCTGGGCTATGTGGGAGTCAACTTTCCCTTCTGAAATGTCTTGGGCAACGTGTTTTATGCTCCCCTTGACTGAGCCAAATCTCGAATTAATGGAAGTCTAGAGTGAGCATAATGACTGACACCCGATACTTCCTCCACGCTTAACGTCGTCTCCCCCTTAAGCTGGGTCAGCAACTGATGCACTAATTCAGCATCGTTTAATCTCAGAAGCGTACTGGTTTGCATTCCTTCGATGACTGACCAAAATTGCCGTAAAGTCGAAATACTCATAGGTGATTCCTCCACCAGAGATGATTTCTGATTATCCATCCGTAAGCCGTAAGCCATATCAATAGGATGCTTGTTCAAATCTAAAGAAGATCTTAAGACAACGGAACGGTGTACCTATATAACTTATGTTAGGTTCACGATGCGTAAAACTAGTTTACATCTGTTTACATAAGGCTGGCTTTAGGATATAGCAATCCAGGAGTCGATATCCTCCATCTCTGCTCGGTTGGGCACACCCAGTTTTGTATGTGTAGTGTGTTTTGCCTGTGGCAAGGTTCTCACCAATGCTCTGGCGATGCGTAGTCTGGCGATGCATCGCAAGTCTCGTTTCTTCTGATTAGAGAGGCGTTGCCAACGCGGGCAAGATACCCGCACTACAAACATTGATAGATTTGCAAGTGTGAGATGCTGTCGACTTTGCTCGTGTAGGCGCGGCTAACCCTGCGGGATGCTTCGCGTAGCGTCTCCGTTAGGAGAAACAACTGCTAGCCTCTGATCTTTTGTCAGTCCATCAGCTATCTGGCCAACACTGTAAGTATTAGCGAATCATTTATGCGGATGATTTGATTACTTCAAATTCACTTCGCAAATAGGGACCATCAGGAATAAAGTCTATAGTTTCACGACCGTCGTTTAAAATCATTTGAATAAAATAGATACCATCACTAGTGCAGCTTGAGATTCTACCAAGGCATCCTTTTAACTGACCTTTCTTAATTTTCACGCAGGTTCCAGCGGATAAGCCAGACTGAGTGAAGGGAGATTTTTGACATAAGAGAGGGTTTGAACACGAGTGTTTTGAAGTGATGGGACACGAATAACGACTATGATTTCTGTGAATCATAATACCCACCTCCGCTTATAAAACGTAGATCAAAGCGTAGCGAACAATTACGGACGTAGAGATGTCTAAACCGGGTTAAATGGCTCTTAAATTATTCGAATAAGCAATGAAGAAGGCGATGCTTATCTGTTAATAGTTTAGTAGCAAAAGACTTCGCAAGTAAAAGAATTATTAAGAACCGCTATCGTAAACAAAGAAATATAAATGAAGCCGTTTTATTCAGGTTGGCTTGATAAGAAAACAAATGTGCAGCACCCCTAAATCGCTTGTGAATTGTGTGTAACTCAGTGGGAGCGTCTCGCTCACGCCTCTCAAGTTAAGGAACACGCGACCGAGGATGGTCGCACTTAGACGAAAACCTAAACGCTCTCAAGACCTTTAAATCATCTTCGTAAGGCGATCGCGCTCTGGTTTTTTTTCCACTCTTCGGAGATTCTGAAATATTACACAAATATTAAGTGGCTGTCCTAAAATTGAAAAGAATGTGTTACGGAGGCTAGTTAGAGCTGCAAACTTGGGCGATCGCATCAACAATGCATCTGCCTACGAAAAAGTCAATATATGCTGTGCAGGCGTTGGAGAGATAACCGACTCTTCGATCTCGATCAGATACGAGCATTTTGTCAGTGAAAGGCGCTGCAATGAGGTTTTCAGCCTTTATCAGTGGCGATCGCTTTTCACCCTCTTTCGCCATCATGTCAAGATATTTTACAATCAGCAATGTTGCCTTAGTTATAAGCAGAACTTTAAAAGAGTTCTGAGTGACTCAGCAGCCCGCGCTGGCTACGAAGAACACATCGGTTTCCTCTGGGTAACATGTGAGAGTGGTCACCCGAAGTTTGTAGCACTTAATTCAGAGAGCAAATATGAAGAAAGATCTCACTCGTTATCGAAATATTGGTATCTTCGCTCACGTAGACGCGGGCAAGACGACCACAACTGAGCGCATCCTGAAGCTGACCGGGAAGATTCACAAAATTGGTGAGGTTCATGAAGGTGCGGCTACTACCGACTTCATGGAACAAGAGCAAGAGCGGGGGATTACTATTCAATCTGCTGCGACCTCTTGCTTCTGGAAGGATCACCAACTCAACATTATTGATACTCCAGGTCACGTCGATTTCACTATCGAGGTGTATCGTTCTCTCAAGGTGCTCGATGGCGGAATTGGTGTATTTTGTGGCTCAGGTGGAGTTGAACCCCAGTCTGAAACGAACTGGCGCTACGCAAACGACTCCAAAGTTGCACGCATCATCTACGTTAATAAGCTCGATCGAGTTGGTGCTGATTTCTTCCAAGTCGTCAAGCAGGTTGAAGACATTCTTGTTGCCAAGCCGCTCGTTATGGTGTTACCCATTGGGCGAGAAAGCGACTTCAAAGGCGTCGTCGATTTGCTCACTCGCAAAGCGTGGGTGTGGGATGAATCTGGCGACCCCATGAACTATGAAATCCAAGATGTTCCTGCGGACATGGTGGATCAGGTCGAAGAGTATCGTGAAGCTCTAGTCGAATTGGCGGTTGAGCAAGATGACGATGTGATGGTGAAGTACCTGGAAGGGGAAGAAGTCACTATTGATGAGATCAAGCAGTGCATTCGCAAAGGCACTAATGAGCTTGCCTTCTTCCCGACGTATTGCGGCTCCTCGTTCAAAAATAAAGGAGTCCAGCTCGTTCTAGATGCCGTCGTCGATTATTTGCCTGCTCCGCCTGAGGTCAAGCCGCAGCCAGAAGTTGATTTAGAAGGGCATGAAACAGGCAAGTATGCGCTTGTCGACCCAGAAGCTCCCTTACGAGCGCTGGCATTCAAAATTATGGACGATCGCTTTGGAGCGCTGACCTTTACCCGTATTTACTCAGGTACCTTGAAGAAGGGGGACTCTGTGCTTGATACGGCAACTGGGAAGACCGAGCGAATTGGCCGTCTGGTTGAAATGCACGCCAATTCTCGTGAAGAAGTCGAATGGGCTCAAGCGGGCGATATCGTGGCGATCGTGGGTCTAAAGAACGTCCAGACTGGACATACGCTCTGCGATCCAAAAGATCCAGCGACGCTAGAACCGATGGTGTTCCCCGAGCCTGTAATCTCAATTGCTGTGGCGCCAAAGACAAAAGGTTCCGTCGAGAAGATGGGTATGGCACTCAGCAAGATGGTTCAAGAAGATCCGTCTTTCCACGTCGAGACTGATGAGGAGAGTGGAGAAACCATTATCAAAGGAATGGGCGAACTCCACCTGGATATCAAAGTTGATATTCTTAAGCGGACTCACGGCATTGAAGTGGAGGTGGGCAAACCCCAAGTTGCCTATCGAGAGTCAATTACCAAGCGCCTCGAAGACAGCTATACCCACAAGAAGCAGTCGGGTGGTTCAGGACAGTACGGCAAGATTGACTATGTACTAGAACCCGGTGAGCTAGGAACCGGCTTCCAGTTTGAGTCGAAGGTGACGGGCGGAAACGTACCGAGAGAATTCTGGCCTGCTGTTCAGAAGGGGTTTGCGTCCAGCATTGATAAGGGACCATTGGCAGGATTCCCAGTGGTAGATCTAAAAGTCACCCTCACCGATGGTGCCTATCACCCCGTCGACTCATCGGCGATCGCCTTCGAGATTGCCGCGAGAGCTGCATATCGGCAGTCGCTGCCCAAAGCTGGTCCTCAGCTACTGGAACCCGTTATGAATGTCGATGTGTTCACACCCGATGATTACATGGGAGATGTGATCGGTGACCTCAATCGTCGTCGGGGGATCATCAAATCGCAACAAACGGGGCCGATGGGCGTTCGCATCAAAGCAGATGTTCCGCTAAGCGAAATGTTTGGCTACATCGGTGATTTGCGAACCATGTCGTCGGGACGGGGGCAATTCTCGATGGAATTTTCCCACTATGCGCCTTGCCCTTCTAACGTTGCTGAAGAGGTCATTAGAGAAACCAAGGAGCGGCAGGCTGTTGCGGCCTCATAAGGGGGGGTGAGTCTGTGGAGTTTAAGTTGGGTGGTGTATAGCAGTCCTATACACCATTCATCAATGCTTCGGAGACGCTATCGTGAACACACATTCAACGTATTGAAAGAGAGTCGAACTGTCGCGTCTCAATATTCCTGATTGGCATCTTGCTAGTCAGGAATATTTGTTTTTGAACAACGTTCAGCTCCAATCACCCGTTATACCAATTCTCTTGGTTGAGGCTACAGATTCTGCAATTATGAAGGAGCAGAGTTTGGCATATATCCATGGCAGGGGTCTACCGATTAGAAATTTCGGAAAGTAGCGAGGAGTTAAAACATCT
>JBNPEG010000055.1:0-7766 GCA_051117555.1 Elainellaceae cyanobacterium
CTGATCCATGCGTGCTATCTCGATAGCGTTAGTCAAAAATATCCGTTGTTCGCCGATCGCGCTACGCAACTTCAGCAGCGAGGAGTCGGACGGCGTACAGCCAGATTATTAGTCGCAAGCAAAACGACCGTTCCCCTAGAGCATGAATGGCTCGAAGCATTTTGGTGCGATCAGTGTCAAGAGACCCGTTGGTATCACGTGACCAAAACGGGCGATCGCACCTATGAGATAGACATTGCGCCTCTTGAACTATGGCAGCAGGTGCGGGTAATGCATCCCGATGGAAATACGTCGGTTAGCGAGTTTACGCGTCGCCAAGCCCGACGCAATCAATATGGTCATCTCAATGACTTCAAATTTATGAGCTAGCGGCCTGGGGTATGCGATCGCTAAACTATCCTAATGGCGTGTCTGAGCCAATTTGTTATCGAGGAAAGCTAAGCTTCCTGAGCAGCATGGGTTATGCTGCGCTGACCTATCCTACGATCGTCCATTGAGGCTACCTATTATTGAGGCTACCTATTGAGTTACAACGTAGATTAAACTTTCAACAGATATCAAGGCGTGTCGATACTAAGGTATAGCAATACTAAATTGCTTGTGAAGACAAATCATCACAACGGTTATCCCAAAGATACGCCATCAGGCAACGGCAACAGGTCTCATCATGTACCAATCCGATCCGCCTCGACCTGCGAAAGAAACTCTGCCTACTATGTATGATCTTCCCAGTGAAGATCCAAACGAACCGGGCGTGCCGGACGAATTTCATATCTACCAACCCCAACTTTTGCGGGAGACGTTTTGTCCGCCTGCTTATTCTGCAGATCAAATCTTTGTAGCCTCTGATCTCAATCTCTACTACGATGTGCGTCATCCCCATTGGTATAAGCGACCCGACTGGTTCGCTGTCGTTGGAATCGATCGCTTTTATGAAGAACGAGATTTGCGACTCAGCTACGTCACGTGGCAAGAAGGCGCTGATCCCTTTGTAGTGGTTGAGCTCTTATCTCCCGGCACTGAAAAAGACGATTTAGGTCAAACGTTGCGAACCACTGAGCAACCGCCCACCAAGTGGCGAGTATACGAACAAATTCTCCGAGTTCCCTACTATATTGTGTTTGACCGCTATACAGATACCTTGCGAGCCTTTACACTACAAGCCGATCGCTACAGCAAACAATCCCTTTCTGAACCTCGGATTTGGATGCCAACTCTAAACTTAGGGGTAGGACTGTGGCAGGGCACTTATCAAGGAATTAATCGGCTGTGGTTGCGATGGTATGATGCCGAGAATCAATGGATCTTGAACGCTGAAGAGCGAACCGAGCAGGAACGCCAACGGACAGAGCAGGAACGCCAACGGACAGAGCAGGAACGCCAACGCGCAGAGCAGGAACATCAACGGGCAGAGCAGGAACGCCAACGGGCAGAGCGGGAACATCAACGCGCAGAAAGATTAGCGGATCAGTTGAGAGCTTTGGGAGTTGACCCTGACAATCAGCCTGATTCTATCTAGTAGTTTGCGGCGTAAACGCAACAACCGTTCTGAGTGGGCGCATCTTGCCTGCCACGGTAGCAAGACGCTGGTAGGCTATCTTCAAAAAAGTCTCTTAGGCGATCGCCCCCCTTACAATGAGAGCAACGCGTGTGATTTCTAACCGTTAACCTCACAACCCAAGACGCTTGCAAATTGATGATCAACTCTCTTATTGGTTAGATGTCGCAGTCAGTCGATTGCGACATCAATTCGACCCACACCAGATTCTGCTGTTTGGTTCTTGGGCACGCGGGACAGCCACTCGTCGATCGGATATTGATTTATTGATTATTTGTGAAACAACGGCACCTCCGTTAGAACGCATCGATTCTGTTTTGAAGCTACTTCGGGATGCTCCATCGCCCATTGAAGCCATCGTATATACGCCAGCAGAATTAGAGCGTCGCCAGTCTTCCCCATTTATTCGTCGGGTGCTCCAAGAAGGAATTGTGCTGTATGAGCGAGGAAAAACGTCGGCAGGATGCTAGGCGATGGTATCAGCAGGCCGTGGATGATCTCGATGCTGCACGAGCATTGCTGATGGCAAACAAATATCCTCAAGCCTGTTTCTATGCCCAGCAAGCTGGAGAAAAAGCCATGAAAGCAGTCTGGATGGCACATGACCTCGATCCGTGGGGGCATTCAATTGGTAAGCTGATTCGCGACTTGCCTGAATCGCTTAGGCACGATTTCATGCCGCTTTTAGACACGGGGTTGGGATTAGATAAACTTTATATTCCGACCCGATATCCGGATGCTCTCGCTGATTTGACGCCTGCTGAAGCCTATACCCAAACGGAAGCTCAGAGTGCGATCGCCTCTTCTCAAACACTGCTCAGCCATATTAGCCACTATTTAGGGAGAATATTAGAAGAAGAATAACGGAGAATAATATGAAAGAATGAGGAGCGATTTGGCAACGCTCGTGCATACTGCCTTCGGCAACGCTAATCTCTTAGTGCCTGGAAATTAGTGCCTGGAAATGTTTCAAACTGACCCACCCTGTCCACCTACAAGATGTCTTGCCTACTATGTATGATCTTCCGAGTGAAGATTCGGAGGAGCCTGGTTTGCCAGATGTCTTTCATAGTGATCAGCCCCGGCTGTTGAGCGATACGTTTTGCCCTCCGACCTTTGCAGAGCACGAACGATTTGCTGCGACCGATCTCAATCTTTACTATGACTCCCGCCATTCCCTTTGGCATAAGCGTCCCGATTGGTTTGCCGTCGTGGGCATTCCTCGCCTGTACGAAGAGCGCGATTTGCGGCTGAGCTATGTCGTATGACAGGAGGGAATAGATCCATTTGTTGTGGTTGAGCTCTTGTCCCCTGAAACTGAGGCAGACGATTTGGGGCGCTCCCTTCGTCGTGTGGATCAACCTCTTAGCAAATGGCAGGTATACGAGCAAATTCTGCGAATTCCATATTATGTTGTTTTTGATCGATATACCGATCGGCTGCGAGGCTTCATGCTTCAGGCGGATCGCTATATGGAACTAGAGCTTGATGAACCGTGCATCTGGATGGAGTCTTTAGAACTTGGGTTAGACCTCTGGCAAGGACACTATAAAGGCATTAATCGACTCTGGCTCAGGTGGTATGACAAAGACCAGAACTGGATTTTGACCTCTGTTGAACGGGAACAGCAGCGATTTGAACAGGAGCGCCAACGCGCTGACCGTTTAGCCGACCGTCTGCGACAAATGGGAATCGATCCAGATGCAGAGTAGAAAAGGCTCTCATTCACCAAATCCCACGAATTGTGGCATTTGGTATTGATTAGCGATAGAAGACAGCAGTGGAGAAATAAAGCTGCTGCTACACTAAACAGTGTGAGTAGAAGCAGTAGCGATGACGCCACAATTTAAACCTCTATGCCAAACCGATCGCTAGACTGGTTTCGGCAAGCACAACGGGACCTAGAGCAGGCTAAAGCTTCTGTGCAGCAAGAACGACATGAATGGGCTTGCTTTGCCGCCCATCAAGCTGCCGAGAAAGCCTTGAAGGCGCTACATTTGGCGTATGGTCAAGAAGCGTGGGGGCATGTTGTTGCCCGATTAATGTCAGAGTTGCCGTCTGAGGTAGTCGTTCCAGACGTCTTGATTGAAAAAGCGCGAGTGCTGGACAGCTTTTATATTCCAACCCGCTATCCAGATAGTCATCCTGAAGGCTCCCCGTTTGAACACTATGGCTCTCTCCAGAGTAAGGATGCGATCGCCTATGCCCGTGAGATCATTAAATTCGTCAGTAATGCGATGGCCCAGCCGTGAGGAAGTGGATGCGGCAGTGCGGCAGTGGGCACAGGAGGCAATGGTAAATGATTCAACGATTCAAGCAGTTGGATATTTTGGCTCGTATGCGAGGGGAGATGCAGGGGTTGGCAGTGATTTGGATTTGATTGTGATTTTGCAGGCGAGCGATCGCCCGTTTCATCAGCGATCGCTCGCCTGGCAGTTTAGTGAGATTCCGGTTCCGGTCGAGTCGGTGGTGTATACGCAGTCGGAGTGGCAGCAGATGGTGGCAAATCCATCCCGGTTTTATCAGACACTGATGCAAGAGGCCGTCTGGGTTGCAGAGCGATGAGCCGAGTGCTTATGAGGGTTGAGCAGTCAGCCATTCATTGAAGCGGGCGATCGCTTCCTTGATCTTTGGGGCCATCTGAGGCGCGAGTTCGGCTAGCTTGAGCACATAGTCAGCGTGCAGTTCGTCGCCATATTTGTGATGCACGACGTGCCGAAACCGACGGTATTCGTCTAGATCAAACAGCAACGCACCCGACCACAGGGGAGGACGGTCGTTTTCTCTAGGTTCTGCAACCTGCCGCAAAAGCGCCTGGTGCCAGTTGGCTCCCTGAGGTAAGCGTCCGTCAAGAGTGACAGCGACCCGTTCGCTCATGCGCTCACAGCGCCGATAAAAATCGTTGATGTAGCTCGCTAATGCCCGAATGGCGAAATCTTCAGGCACATTGGGAACCTGTACCAGCGCTCGAGTCATGGCTGCGGTGGTTGCTTCCAGCGCTCGAACTTCGTCATTGAGATGGTCTTTTAAGGTGAGAAATTTGTTTTGGGTCATCTGATTTTGCTGTAACACTCGGTGGCGAACGGCAGGGTTGAGGGTTTCAAGCCGAACCACATCCACTGAAAGCCAGTCAGGGGCGATCGCCCGCACTGCGTCTACTGCTGCTAACCATTGCTCAAAACTCAGCCCTTCGACCGCCAAATCGACATCCGAATCCCAATGCCACGGACTTTGTCCTGCCAGAGAACCAAACACCGTCACTCCGGTTGCACCAAATTGCTCTCGCAAGAGGCGATCGCTTTTCTCTACCACGCGCAGCGCAATCTGTCGCCGCTGTTCGAGCGATTCCTGAGGTTGAGAAGACGATTGAGAAGAAACACCACGAGTCATACCGTCATTGTAGACGCTGAAAAAATAGTCGATAAAAGCAGCCAATATCGATGCGTAGGGCCTGTCGAATTGAATATCTCTCAATCATACAAATCCGTGGGAGAAGGTTCAAAGATAAGTAATGATAATGTCTGAATCTTATTAATATAAGCGTTAGTCGATTTCAGGAAACCGTTAGTCGATTACAGAGGTTCGTTACTCGATTTCGAGGATCTGTTACTTGATGGCAGCGTGTCGGTGCATCATGAGACATAGTGCTTAACGAATGAGGCGTGAATTTGCGGAGAAATTGATTGGTACTTCCGACAAAGCACTCGAATTATTACGTCAATCATGCGAACGATAAACTCGTGTTCGTCGGAGGGCATTGTGGTTTCTAGGGTGTTTTTGTAATACGTCAGACGAGTGACTCGGTGCTCTCCAAACTCGTTTAGCACAGTCTCAAATTCAGCGGCTGAGACGTTTTAACTTATCCTGTGCCTGTACACTTGAGGAAGATGACCTGATAGCTCCTGACGGCTGAGATTGTCTCTATGTATCAAACCAATCCTCCGCGTCCGGCGAAAGAAACCCTGCCTACGATGTATGACCTTCCGAGTGAAGACCCAGAGGAGCCTGGTTTGCCAGACGAATTTCATCTGCTCCAGCCGGAATTGCTGCGCCTTACCTTTTGCCCGCCCAACTACACCGCCGATCAGGTATTTACGGCCAGTGATTTGAACCTCTACTATGACCCAACGCACCCGCAATGGTATAAGCGTCCCGATTGGTTTGGAGTCCTGGGAGTTTCTCGATTATATGAAGGAAAAGACTTACGATTGAGCTATGTCACCTGGCAGGAAGCTGTCCATCCGTTTGTTGTGGTCGAGTTGCTGTCTCCTGGAACTGAAGCAGAGGATTTGGGGCGAACGTTGCGCGATGTCAGTCAACCGCCAAACAAATGGACTGTCTATGAACAAATTCTGAGGATTCCCTATTACTTTGTGTTTAATCGCTATACCAATCAGGTACAGCCCTTCGGCTTGATGATGAGTCGCTATCAACCCATCCCTCTCTCAACGATTGGAGAGTCTGGTCAAGGGGTATGGCTAGAAGAGGCAGAACTGGGATTGGGGCTATGGGAAGGCACCTATCAAGGATTGAATCGGCTCTGGTTGCGGTGGTATGACCGAGAGCACAACTGGATTCCTACGCCTACGGAACGGGAAGCTCAACGGGCGGAACGGGAAGCTCAACGAGCGGAACGGGAAGCTCAACGGGCAGAACGGTTGGCTGCACAATTAAGGGCTTTGGGAATTGATCCGGATGAAGATGAGGCGGCTAGTGATACAAACACAACTTCATAACACTCTAGGGCAGTTCGAGGATGAAGCCCGGAAGAACAGATTCGCCAGATAAACTAACGGGAAAGGGTGCAATTTCGACGGGTTGATTGGGACGATAGAGTTCGACCCGCTCCTGTTGGGGGGTCGATGAGCCACCCTAGGCGCAGGCCGCTGTTGAGGTATTCTTGCATGTTCTCCTAGAGGACTTGAAGTGCATCGGTGCGCGATCGCAGTTCAATCACAAAGTCAGGGCAGAGAGGTGGAAACTTTTCTTGATCTTCGAGGGTGAGTGTATCCCATTGGTCTTTCTTGACCCAGGCGACATCAGGTGAGCGATCGCCGCCATTGGGAAGACGAAAAGGAGATGATGACGAGTTCTCCCTTAGCAGTGCGTTCCAGTTGGCGATCGGGATTGGCGAGACAGAGCCGATAAAATTGTTCGTCGGTGAGTGCGACGGCATCCAAATTAAGAACGGTGTAGGTCATGGAAACGACCTCGGGATGAAGTAGATTTTAATTCAGCATAGTGGCGTGGCACAGCTAAAATTATGCATTAGGTAGGGTGTCGTTAGCGCAGCGTAACGCACCGGGTTCAAGAGCTTCAGCCCTTTAGAATTTGCACTATTTTAGACATGTCAAGCCAATAGGTTAGGTAGCGCTAAATTGGTAGTATCGTGCAGGAGCTAAAGTTGCCATTTCGGCATGAGGAACGAGTGGATTCCCTTGCTATCTATCGAGAAACGTTGCGGCAACGCCAGGTAGCGGAACAGCATCAACTGACTCAACGATTTGATCAGGCGATCGCCCTTGCTAATCGTGCGGCTCATTTTCTCAAGCAGGAGATGGGGGCAACGTGAGTGATGGTATTTGGGTCTTTGATCCATCGGCAGTGGTTTTCTTGTATGTCTGATATTGATTTAGCAGTTTGGGGCTTGTCTCAGGATGCCTATTTAGTCGCTGTTGCGCGATTACAGGATCTTTCACCAGAATTCAAGAGAGGCCATGCGAGAATAGAAAGACTGCGCATTCGAGGGAGCTAATTATGGATGCGGAACGTTTAATTCTGGAAACAGATGCATCGGGAAATTTAAGGCACGTTCCCAAATTGCCGCCAAACAAGCGGGTGGAAGCTATTTTTCTGATGATTAGTGATGTGTCTGAAGATGGTTCTAGGGAAAAGTGTGTCACTTTTTCAGATCGGGGAAAAGCTATGGCCATGGCACTCGCTAAGGTGGCTGAAGGTGGAACCTTTAATAAGATTGATCCTGTCGCCTGGCAACGAGATATTCGGCAGGAACGAGTGCTGCCTGAGCATGAGCCTTAATGTTGCTGGACAGCAATATCATCATTTATGCTGCTCAACCTCAGCACGAAGCTTTACGAGAGTTTATTGCTGAACATGCTCCCTCTGTTTCTTTGGTTAGTTATATCGAGGTGCTTGGATATCACAAGTTGAGCGATCGCGATCGCCCGTTTTTTGAGGACTTTTTTGA
>JBNPEG010000026.1:0-64634 GCA_051117555.1 Elainellaceae cyanobacterium
AATGAGTCTCAAACTAAAGGAAATGAGTCTCAAACTAAAGGAAATGAGTCTCAAACTAAAGGAAATGAGTCTCAAACTAAAGGAAATGAGTCTCAAACTAAAGGAAATGAGTCTCAAACTAAAGGAACGGGCACTCAAAACAACGGTTTGTAAATTGGTTGGGCACACGCGATCGAGGACGGTCGCACTGACACGAAAACCTAAACGCTCTCGAAATCCGGTTGATTCCCCTATAAAAACCGACACGCTGTAAGGGCGTTGGCGGAGCATGACGCACCCTTGATGACGTGTAATCACAACCAAAACAATTGCCCAACATTGAGAATCATGGAACGGTGCGTTTACTTGATAGCAACGCACCCTAGCTTTTCTTTGGGCTTTACGTATTCAACCCCCGAATGCGTTTCGTCAAAATCCGCATCACTTCATTCGGATTCACCGTGGGCAATGGCTTTGACCATTCACCCGGTTCGGCATAGTCGAGTTGATACATCTGCATCACACACTGATTGACGACGGTGAGCGACCCTACGGCAATGATGCGCAAGGTATGGCGATCGTCGTCTGGACGCGATGAACTGTCCGCCCCACCAGGCGGATTGGGTGGAAAAACCATGAAGTACGCTCCTATTTTTTTGAAAGGGAGCGCTCAAACAAACACGCCACCCTGATTCTTGACATGGCAAATGAGGATGGCGATAGGAGCTAAAATGCCTAAAGCCACTGATTCTGTTACCGCAGGGTCAGGGGTCAGCTTCCTAGTTGTGTGCGACCACTTCTAGGGAGCGCTGCGCTGTTTGAGCGCTTACCGACAGAGAATAACCTAAGGTGTAAAAGAAAACAACCGTACTTCGCGCTTTAGAAAAATTTAATGGGATTCTGGTGGGCGATCGCTCATCACATTAGAGCAAGGTTTGAGAGGGTGGGCGTTGGCGCTAGCGTAACCATGCCCAAAAGGGCTGTAGCCTCTCCATCGGAGAATCGCCCCTGTTACCGAATTTTTCCCATCAATGTTGGAGTACGCTGATATTAAACCACCCACCGAGGGCTCTTAAGGAGTTTTGATATGACAGTTGAGTTATATCAGGAAGTCGCTGCGGTAGAAGCATATTTAAGTCAAAGAGAGCAGTTGGCTGAATCTGTGCAGCAACGTTTGTCTGAATATTCAGCCCGATTTGAGTTCTATCCGTACCCGGTTACTGTCTCAACAGAATTCATAGTGGCGTGCGGAGTGTGTTGAGTGATGAAAATTTCAATGGCGACATCGTTCGGGGATTGCTGATGAATTATCCCTACTAGTAGCGCGATCGCCTTTACTTCAGATCATTTCCCTCTAAATCAAATAGTGCGTTGCGGTCAAGCAACACACTATTCGAAAAAATCAGCGTTTTAAGAGTTTTGCCAGTCAACGAGATTAGATATTCATTGTATGTATTTAGCGTAACGCCCTAGAGATCCCCCTAAATCCCCCTTGAAAAGGGGGACTTCAACACCCTGTAAATAGCCCCCTTTTTCGGGCAGCGTCAGCGGGGGATCTCACACATGTGCTAAACGCATACTATTCATTTCAGCTCACGTGCACGGGATCTATTAACGTGTGCTGAGCCGAAACAGCTAGATGACGGCTATGATGGTGCTCCAACTCCCGACATAATGGGATACCGGAAGATGGCTGCTGCCGCTGCATCTGCTACAGGCATATGGTCTGGATGAACGGCGTAGACGGTTCCTCCATTGATGAAGGTATAAATTGCCGCCATATTCAATAGGTCGTTTGCACCGGGGCTTTCATCAGCGTGCATTTCTACGGTGCGTTCCTGGGGAGAAAAGTTGCCCCATTGATATGCTCCATCTGCAACAAATAGAGTGTCAACCTGCCCTTCATAGGCTGCAACGACGATATCTTGTAGGCTAGATGTCGCTTGTCCTGTCCCCTTTAGGTGATGATATTGATCGACTGCCTGACGCTGAGACTCCTGAAAGTAGGGCTCAACAGTAGCCCATGCTTGTTGATGCAAATCGTCTAAATCGACATTTTCTGGATTGCCCGTCACGCTTCTGTCAAGCAGGTTGGAATATGAGCTGCATTCTCGATATATCTCAGTCAAATAATCGACACCCGCAAGCACGAGGGGCGATCGCTCATCTTTTAATAGCTCTTGTACCGTGTTGTCAATGATGTTACAGAAGCGCCGCAGCTCATCTTTGTTGTCAGTTGTCCCAACTCCCTGACCGTGATAGAGCGGATCAATTCCTCTACCCTGCGTATGAAACTGAAGCTGATTCTCTTTCTCGTCGTATCGAAGGACTTCTTTCAAACTAGTCGGTGTGTCCCTCAGATCAATTTCAACAATGCTGTGACGATTGCCAACATAGAGATTAACTTGATTCTGACTTAGCGATAGCAGGAAGAATCGACCATCGTTTTTCAAAATCGGCATCAAAGGCTTCAGGTAGAAGCGATCAGATACGACGACGTGTTCTTCAAAATTGATAGGCAGATGGAAACGGTGAAAGCTATCAGGCGCAATGAACAGTGCTAACCCATCACTTTGATGTCGCCAAAAATCTGCATCATCAATCAATGCCGAGATTCGATCGGGTTCGAGCAAGTTTCCTACGTCTCTAGAGTCATAGCCTTGAGCCGCAAGTTTTTCCTCAGCGTCTCGAACTAGATTCTTCAGGCGAATTGGGTCTTGCCGAATTTCAGGACCCGCCTTATGGGTTGGCATATAGATAGATACGCATGTCTGGCCGTCAGACACATCGGCTAAGAGTTGCAAATTAGTTTTGGATAACAAGGTCATAGAAGTTCCAGAATAAGTCACGACATTTGCTTTACAAAATAGTTGGAAAAGCCAATTTTTTTTAGCCTAGAGATTTAGGAAGTAGCTCAGGTAACATTTAGCGCTTTTCAAACAGTAAAGCAATTAGAGGAGAGGGGAAAAAGAATATAGCTGAATCAATTGGGGATAGTTTAAGCAATTTTATGCGGTATTTGTTGTACGTCTGTGAAGGGCTTGAGATTTTTCATGAGGGGATTAGATGGGGGTGTCCTTACAACTAGTCTGAATAGTCTATTCAGACTAGTTGTAACGGTAATCAATGATCAATCCGTGATTGGCCAGCGATTATTGAATCTATTGAGCGTCATCATTGAGGGGATTATTCACAATAAACTCAGATTCAAAGGGTTCAACTTGATCGTTAACAACGAGGGCTTGATACAGCATGGCAGAAACATCTGCACGCGTAGCGGATTGAGTCGGATTGAGTTGATCGACATTGGGATGATTTACAACCAGTCCTGCTTCCGTTGCAGCGGCGATCGCCCCACGGGCATACTCTGGAATTTGGTCAGCATCCGTGAACGTTTGCAAAATTCCATCTGCTGGTGTGTCTGTCTCTAAGCCTAAGCCACTTGATAGAGCAACTAGCACGTTTGCCCGCGTCATATCTTGGTTAGGACGGAACTCATTTCCTGCATATCCGCTTAAAAAGCCTTCATTGGCAACACTGGCGATCGCATCAGATGCCCAAAAATCAGACGGCACATCTTGAAACGGCTCGGCAGTTTCTGCTGTTTCAACATCGAATGCAGATTGTACCATCGCCGCAAACTGCGCTCGCGTGACAGGCTGTTCTGGATTAAACCCTCCATCTGGATATCCAGACACAACATTTCGTTGAGCTAGTTCTTGAATGAACGGTCTGGCCCAGAACCCATTGGGAACGTCGGCAAAGTCACGGTCTCCTTGAAAACCAAATTGTTGAGTTTGTTGATCTCGTCCAAACCTTGGAGCAACATCAATCACTCCGAAGTATTCTAAAAGTACGCCTGCGCCCACGATGATTAAAAATGCCAGCAACCACTTTAATACAGCTGCTTCTGATGTCTTGCTGGTGGAATCACTCGGACGCGACTTTTCCTGCGTTCGCGTTCCAACACCTTCGTCTTTGATGTCGCTATTAGTATGTCTGCCGGTATCTTGATTTGCCATGTTTCTGCCCTCAATTTTAATGACACACGATCTGAAGTGATGATTTGAGTCGTGAGCCTAAACCTAGTTGAACTCTTTGTCTGGATTGCCCAATTCGGCTCGAAAGAATTCAGCTTAACGCGCAATTCAAACAACATTCTGAACGACTCAAATCCCTAATGAATTTGAGACAAAACAGCACATATTACTTTATTATTTGGAGTTTTTGCTAAGCATATCTCAAACTGGATCTTTAGCTTAAACAATTTGAGACGAACCTGAATCTATCGGATGACGGAAATCCCACGCCTCTCAGGAGATAGACAGTATTGAGCATCGTATTGAATCGCGATCGCTCACCGTAATTGCTCACGTAATCGCTCACGTAATCGCTCACCGTAACCGTATTGGTAATCCAATTCAAATCATTGCAATCCGAAACAATCTCTGAAATGTATAAATGACGGATACTTTGTCAATGAAGCTCTATCGGATGAAAGATGACATGGGCACTATTATCGATCACGATTATTGGGGTTAGTAGCTAAGCCTAAATCTTTAGTTAATTCAATCTAAGACTGTAAACGTCTGAAATCGATGTTAAGCAGTCGGATTAGCTTAATTTGTTACCCAGGAATATGGATTGAGTGAGTAAAAATTGCAAATCCTGGACATATTCCTATGTCTTTGTCTTGCAATCAGCGCGTCAATCAGCGTGTCTTTCTGAGGTATTGACTGTAGCTTCATTAATCAAGAATGTTCCATTCATTAGATCTTGAAGTACAGATTTGAAGAGAAATTTTCAAGGAGAATCATTCATGATGAGTCATCTAAGTCGAGTTCTGAAAATGTTAGTTTCCACTGCCCTTATCGGGTTAATGGCGCTTACGGTTGCACTCGGCGGGCTGACTACCCGTTCGGCTTTTGCTCTGCCAAACGCGGCGGATGATGCAATGCTTGTGGCACAGGAATCCAGTTCAGAGAATCAAGGCGTTATCAAAGACGATCGGCTCAAAGCAATTGAGGATTGTATTCCTGAAGAACTTACCTTGCAGAACGATGATGCAGGCGATCGCCTCGCTCGTGCTCTAGGTGAAATGACCAACGATCAAATTGAACGAGCATTTAATCTAACAGACAACCCTGAACTGAGTGATGCAGAAGCTGAGTTTGAGAGATGTCTGGAGCGTAAGGGCTATACGCCTCAGCGGCAGCAAAATTCATAGTTTGCCAGCCCCCTTAAATTAATAAATTCAGGCGTAGGGTAAGCGAAGTATGTATTTAGCGTAACGCCCTAGAAATCCCCCTAAATCCCCCTTAAAAAGGGGGACTTCAGCAACCTGTAGATAGCCCCCTTTTCAAGGGGGGCAGCGACAGCGGGGGATCTTACATATGCGCTAAACATATACTAAGCGAATCGCTTACCTTACGTGCAAAAAATTTTCGTAAGTCCTAGACGAAATAAAGCACCCGCGTTCTGTGGAGCAGTTTGGAGCACTCAACATCAACCTAATACTTCTAACCTTGGGAGGGCTCGTCCTGGGGTTAGGGTTGATGTCTGGCATTCTCAAAGAAAAGCTACTTTTAACGAACCCGATCATCGCAATGCTGGTCGGGGTTTTATTCGGTCCAGATGTTCTCAATTGGTTGAATCTTAATGAGTGGGGCAGTCCTGAGGGTATCTTGAAAGAAGCAGCCCGAATTGCGATCGCCATTCAGGTGATGGGGGTTGCACTTCGACTTCCGCCTCGCTACTTGTTTAACCATCCGCGTCCGATGAGCATTCAACTGGGGCTAGTCATGCCGCTAATGTGGCTCGTGAGTAGCGGTTTGACCGCGTGGATATTAGGTCTGTCCGTTTGGAATGCTCTACTCGTCGGCGCCATTATTACCCCCACCGACCCTGTTGTATCCACTTCAATTGTGACAGGTCGGCTTGCAAAAGAGTATCTTCCCCATCGAATCCGAAATTTGATTTCCGCTGAATCAGGAATCAATGATGGGCTTGCCTATCCATTCGTGTTGCTGCCAATCTTATTTCTGACGCGATCGCCCCAAGAAGCCTTTTGGCACTGGCTTATTGATGCCTTGATTATCGAAGTGGGGCTAGCCATTATGCTAGGTGCATTAATGGGATATGTGGCCGGACGCTTATTGCATTGGGCTGAAGATCGAGAGACGATCGATCGCCAATCATTTTTGGCCTATACGGTCGCCTTAGCGTTGTTTGTGTTAGGAAGTACCGAAATTTTAGGAAGTGATAGTATTCTGGCAGTCTTCGTTGCTGGCATTGCATTTGACAATACTACGAACGCAAGCGAACGGGCTCAAGAAGAAAAAGTTCAAGAAGCGGTCGATTGTTTTTTTACTATTTATATCTTTGTGTTGTTCGGTAGTGCACTTCCGTGGCAGGGTTGGGTTGACTTGGGATGGAGCGGAATCATGCTGGCGATCGCCATTTTAGTCTTGCGGCGGCTTCCTGCCATGCTGACACTCCGGCCTCTCTATGGTAGACGTTGGCATCTGTCAGATATCGCATTTATAGGATGGTTTGGGCCTGTTGGGGTAGCAGCGGTGTTCTATGCCATGCTGGCAGAGATAGAAACTGGGCTGGGTGAAATCTGGACTATTAGTAGTTTAATGATTACCGTGTCAATCGTATGCTACGGCATCACATCAGTTCCGCTAACGCGATTATATGGCCGATCTAACTAGCACATAGTTGATTCAGGCTAATGTAATGGCATGGCACAGCTAAAATAATGCATTGGTAGGGTGTCGTTAGCGCAGCGTAACGCACCGGTTTCAAGAGTTTCAGCCTTTTAAGAGTTTGCATTATTTTAGGCATGTCACAACAGTAGCATGGGTTAGCGATAGCGTAACCCATGCTGATCAAAGATTTTAGCCTTTGTATCAGTCTTGTTGAGAAATAGAAGGGTGAGGCGTCGGTGCAGATTGCTCTGTTCCATCTTGCCCATCTGGAGAGTGAGCGCTAAATGAATCATGCAGCAAGATTCTCCAGGTTTGAATGCTGTCAAAAGCACTTTTCAAGAAGCCTGCCGACGGAATTGCAATGAATAGCCCAACGACTCCTCCTAGTTTTGCGCCGATTAGCAACGATGTAATCACCTCAATCGGGCCTAACCCAATAAACTTGCCGACTAATCGAGGGGCGATCGCCTGATCAATGGTCTGATCTAGGACAAGCGCTACCACAACCACTCTGATCCCCAACCAAATATCTTGGATAGCAATCAGCGCGCTAATCACGCTGAATACCAGTATGTCTGCGAAGGGCACCAGAGCTGCGGCCCCCACTGTAATGCCGCAGAGCAAGGCAAAATCAACGCCTAGCACATAAAAGGCAATCGTCATAAGGATAGACGCTAGAGTCGCAACCATTGCCTGTCCTAAAAAGTAGTTTTGAAAGTTTTGCTGAAGGGATTGCCCGATATTCTGTCCAATGTGATAGGGGAATAATTCTAGAAGCCAGTTGACGATGCGCTGACCATCCAGTAAAAAGTAAAAGGTTAAGACGAGGGCTAGAGCAATCTGAGACAAGCTTTCAAGTGTGAAGAGAGTGATATTGAAAACCTGCTCGCCGAGGGAGTTGAGTTCTGAGATCACTTCGTCTGTGAGCTGGGCAATAGTTTCATTGATGCTGATTGACCACTGCTGACTAATAGACCAGGCTCGTAACGAGGAGAGGTTTTTGTTGATAGCATCCAGCCATTCGGGAATGCGCTCTAGCACGGCGTTGATTTCGTTAAATAAGAAGGGAAAGACAATAACGCCGACGATGCTAACGGTGGCGATCGCCGTTAGAAACACGAGCAAAGCCGCATATCCACGATTGAGCCCTGCTTGCTGGAGAAAATGAACCGGATAATTCAAAATAAAAGCTAATAATGCTGAAATAGTAAAAATGCTGACAAAGGGTTGCAAATATTGGAGAATTTGCAGAATGAGCCACCCATTTAAGCAAACAAGAGGGAATAAGGTAATAACCAGCAGCCCATAACCTATTGGTTTGGGAATATTTGATAGCTTATCGGGAAAGCTAGCCACATTAGCCTCATTAGATTATTAGAGTATTGATTCTACGTTATTAAGCTTTGAATTCTCCAAACATCTGCCTTGAGCCATATTCGTAGTTTCTTTTGATGAATGTCTACGTGTTGAATTGAAATTGAAAGATCGTCAAATTGAAAGCATCGTAGGTGCAGAATTTCGCTGAGCACCTCTAGAATTGCGAGTGCGTCTGGAAGAGGAAGACTAGTATCATCTAAAAAACCGCCCCGTTCCAAAAAAAAAGTAGTGCCGTCGCGGTGGAGTCGGAGCATCAATTCAACGGCGATCGCCTCAATCGGTAACGCATCGGACTGGTGAAGGCGCGTGTTTAGCTGCACTCCGATCTGGTTATTGGAATAAAGTTGACAGTTAATCTGATCAACATCTAACCGCATGATTTTATGAGTTGAGGGAATGTCTACCGTCCTTAACCAATCATGCAGCAGATCTGAATTTAATAGTTGATTTAAGTCGGTTTCTGTTAATACAACTTGGGCAGAGACACTCGCGGGTTGAGAAAGTTCGGGGCTGCCCATTGCAGAACTCAGCAGGGCGATCGCCAATTGTTTGATCTGAACCACTAACGAATCAACGCGCAGATTCTTTTGCACCCTAAGACCATCTCCTTCCACAGTCACAGAATGAGCCTGCCCTTGAAGGAGTTCAGAGGGTTGTCCATTCACTTTGATGTTGAGACGATCAAAGCTTTCAAGCTGGCTCGAAACAGTTGTCTCAATGACTCGACTCAAAACATATTCAATGAATGTCGTTTCATTAGATGCCATGTATGGAGATATGTCACTAAATTCATCCGATTCTAGGGTAAATCACCTGCGGAGAAGTCACCATTGCCGATAGGGGGATCTGCACTCAGTAATACCAATTTTGGATTTTGGATTTTGGATTTTGGATTTTGGATGGGTGGGTGCCGCCGAGCGGTTTTCAGAGTTTGCTACTAATTCGCATAATAATTATAAAAAGACACAGCACGATCGCTGTGTCTTCTTCCAATATTTGTGCTTTCCAATCTGGCTAAATTAGCATCAGACTTCGGCGGGCTGAAGATCTTGAATCTTTTGCTCCAATGATTCCATCAGGGAGTGGAATGGTTTGTTGAATTTTTCGATTCCTTCCTCCAATAGCTCTTCCATGACTTTATGCAAGCTAATCTGAATATCGGGATCGTTGAGAGACTGAAGTAGCTTGTGAGCTTCTTCAACACCTTGCTCAACTCGATCGCCTGCGATATCACAGTGGTCAGCACATGCTTCTAGTGTCGCTGTGGGCATAGTGTTGACGGTATGAGGCCCAATCAGCTCATTGACGTACATTACATCGCTGTATTCAGGATTCTTAGTACTTGTGCTTGCCCAAAGCAGGCGCTGTGCGTTGGCATTATGCTTTGCTAATTCCTGCCAGCGATCGCTACTGATCAGTTCATTAAATTTCTCATAGGCAACTTTGGCGTTGGCGATCGCAATCTTGCCCTTGAGTTCGTTAAGCCGAGCTTCGCGGTTTAGAGTTTCCGTTCCTTCTCCCTTCAGAAGCTCTTCAATGCGCTCATCGATTTTGGTATCGATGCGGCTTAGGAAGAAGCTTGCAACGGATGCAATTCTATTGATGGGCTTACCAGACTGCACGCGGCTTTCTAAACCTCGCATGTATGCCCAAGCTGCCTGCATATAATTTTCAACTGAGAACAGTAGGGTGATGTTGACGTTGATGCCTTCAGCGATCGCCTGCTCAACGGCTCCAAAGCCCTCCATGGTTCCAGGAATCTTAATCATCACGTTTTCGCGATCGATTGCATTGTAAAACCGCCGAGCTTCTGCAATCGTTCCTTGGGTATCACGAGCTAATTCGGGAGAGACTTCGATGCTGACATACCCATCTTGTCCGTCTGTTTTCTCATAGATGGGACGAAACATGTCGCAGGCATTACGAATGTCTTCAAACACTAGCGATTCATAAATCTCTTGTGCAGATTTGCCCTCGCGAACTCCCGCTTCAATGTCGGCATTATATACATCGCTGCCGGAAATGGCTTTCTCGAAAATGGATGGATTGGATGTCAACCCGCAGAGTCCGTAGCGCTCAATCATGTTGTTAAGCTCACCAGATTCAATCAAATCGCGGTTAAGGTAGTCCATCCACACGCTTTGACCGTACTCTTTGAGTTTTAAAATTGGGCTATCTGCCATAATTACTTTCCTCCTCGTTGAGGCTAACGTCATAGATACACGAAAGACTAAATCGCGTCTTAAGCTGTAGCGGGTTCGCTGTATCCTTGAATGTTTTCGGGCTCAAACTGTCGCAAAATACGAGTCGCATTGCGGACAACGTCGTCTGTTCCTCTCACGACAATCAAATACTTGCCGGCGTTTAGACGGTTTCTATATGCTAACGCATCACCACTGCCAACTGTCCAGCCAACAGCGCCACCAACTAGAAGCGCACCCAAAGCGCCGGATGCTGCGCCCAAAATGCCGCCAATGATGTGATTAACAACGCCACTCGCAGACGAGATAATGTCAATTCCGGTGAGCAGGTTAAACGCATATCCAGCAATAAATCCAAAGGGGATTATCCAGTAAGCAAGTCGCGTTGACTGCTTTCCTGCTTGGTTATTCGGATCAATCAAGCCGAATTCGTCTGCACTTTGATATCCTTTACCCAAAATGCTAACTTGCTCAAAAGGTAGATTCTGGTTTTTCAGGGCAGCAAGTGCCTCTTCAGCTTGAATCCGATCAGATAGCACGGCAATAAGGTAATTCATATGCAAAGTAAATCGAATTCGCTACTAGTTTTAACGTAGCGAATTTCATCTAATGAAACCTCTGTCGTCAGGAGTTTAACAATTTGTAAAGAGTAACTCTAACGATAGATTTCAAGACACTGCATCGTGTTCAAGCTGCCAGGTTTCCCAATAAATTCCTAGGCGCTGAGTAAAGGCTTTTGGCTTTTCTGCATAGATGCGGCGACCGAGAAACCCCGCGCGCGATCGCAGTTGGGCACGCCTGCGGTCGATCAAAGGAATCAAAACGTCTAATCCACTGACATCCTGAAGTCGCCTGGGTTCGCTTAAGACGAAGTCGCGTAGCACAGACAAATCGTGTTCAGTACCGAGCAAACTCGCTAAATGGTGGACTTGATCGGCCCACTCCTTGATGATTTTTCGCCATACGGGGCGCAGGATAGAAAGGTGATACCACAAATATTTCACCCGCTTACGCCAGTCATGGTAGTTCTCGGCGGTTGGTGCTTCTGATAGACGATGCCACCCTTTATACCCCTGCTTATAGATTTTCTTAAATCCACCTTCAATGGCTGACCAATCGTTTTCTTCAATTGACCAGGTGTCAACTCGTTCTCGCGCATCTTTAAGGGTCTGAATGGTCGTGGCGATCGCCTCTTGGGTGCCGAGCAAATACTCCCAGGTTGAGGCATAATAGGCTTCGAGTGCTTGGCGTGCGTCATCGAATATCTCAACATCTGCAAGATTTTCGAAATGCTCCTGCAAATCGTCTAGCGTCTCGATGCGAACCTTAGCATCCCGAACATGGGAGAGTTGTTTGCCCATATCACGAAAATACGCATTCTCTTGTTTGTAGGAGTCTTCGCCTAGTTCATATCGAATGAGCCGTAAAACAGCACGAATCTTCTTGAACCGTTTACGAGCATCGTGAATCGATTCGTCGCGATCGCGCTCAAACTCATCAAGGAGTTGCTCAAGGGCTCGATCAATTTGCTCTTTTACAATTCGCTTGACTCCCTCATCAAGCGTTTCCTGAGATTTAAGTCGGTACGCCATGCATGCCTCATCCAAATTAGCTCGTTACTGCAATGCCGGTTGTCGGTTTAGCCGGACGAAGACTCTCGTCCGTTCTCGCCTGGTACAGCGATGCTAGCCATTGCTCATTCTTACTAAGGTCTTCGACGATTTCGTCAAAGATCGCTACCGTGATGGGGTCAGTCAACGAATTTTGTAACCGATAGGCATCTACCACCCCTGTTTGCAAGTCACCTAACGCGCGACGAAGGATTTCGTTGCCCTTACTTTTTCTAAACCAGTGCTTAAAGCGGGCATACACAGCACTATTGGCCGCTAAGAAAGATTCATTGCCATCAAATGCCGCTAAACGCGCTTTCAGCATTTGGATATGCTTCTCTTTAATGACGCATATTTCTCGGAGTGCGGCGGCTACTTCCAGATCGGAGGTCTTTTCAGCATATTTCTCAAATGAATGGAGCCCATAGCGCTCACCCCGAATGGCAACATTGAGACAGGTTACGATTTCACGTCGACTCGATCCGCCCCACGCTTCGGCAAGTGTCCATGCGTCTGTCGTGTCGTTACCTGAATCATCGGGTAGATTCCCGTCATGAGGTTTCAAACCCAGCCGCGAAAGAAGGGCAGTCGTAAAGCTGACCAAATCTCCCGGACGACGCGCTGTAATCAGATTGGTATCAACAACGAGGGGTTCATTCACATACTGAGAACCCGCATTTTCCAGATCCTGACGAATGCTGTGAAAACCTGTTAGACGCTTGCCGCGAATCACATCCGCCTCAATTAGTACTTGAGGCCCATGACAAACCGTTGCAATGATTTTTTCCTGTTCCATCGCTTGCTGAATAAAGCGGACGACATTTGTATTACTCCGCATGTAGTCCGGAGCATGTCCTCCGGGTATCACAACCGCATCAAAGCGATCGGCGCGAATCTCTGCAAACGTGACATCTAACTTAGTTGAGACATATCTACGTTTGCCCTGGTACCGTTCATTCATGCGCGGTCCAACTACATAAACATCAGCACCCGATGCCTGCAATGCCCGGTAAGGAACTTGAAATTCAGAATCTTCAAATCCCTGTTCAATCAAAATAGCCACTCGCGGCTGATTGTGAGATTGGTTGGGCTGCTCAACTTGAGTATCTGTAGTTTGTTCGTCTACAGGCTGGTTCATAGATTCATTCATATTTTTTCGCTATTTTTTTCGCTATTTTTTTTCGCTGCTGAAGTATTGAATTCTGTAGAAGGTTTTTGCTCTATGTTTGGGTTTAACTGTATAAAATAATGCAGATCGTTCGCATCATTCTGAGGTCACAGCCTGTCATCTGTCATTTGAGAGAGTTATCACGTTTAGATAGCCTCATGTCGAGAACTCCTTCATTTTGAAGATGACAATCCGACAACAGATTTTATAGGGTGAGTGTGAATCATTTAATCAATTCAAAAATAAGTCAATTTTTGGTCAATTTTTGAAATCGCCTTGAGATTGATAGCGGTTATTTTCAATAGCCCCATCTTGAGGATGATGTTGCTAGTTAGGAGTTAATGACATATGGCAGATCGTTCCCGTCCGATGCAAAGTTCAGCGGACGAATCTATCAGAAATTCAGCGATCGCCCCCGACAGTATAGATGCGAATGACGATGAAGCGATCGCCGCTAATCCTATAACAGAGCCTGATCCTGTGCTAAAGCCTGATCCGGCTGAAACGGTGCCAGAAGGGGTTGAGGATCGCAACACGGGCTCTGGTGATGTGGTGAGTCAAGCGAGCGATCGCATGGCAACCGGCAGCAATACAACCGGCGGCGACATGGATGCCAATCTCGGTCAAGCCAAAGTGGTTGGGGAAGAAGCCGTTGGTGGAACAACTCCCACTCCAGACCAGGATGTTGTGGATGAAATTGCAGCATCTGTTGGAGTTGACATACCTGATAAAAAGCCTGTCCAGGTTAGTGATGATTTAGAGCGACGAGATGATCAGCGATGGGAGCTTGATCCCCAGTCGTCAGAAGATTATCAACGACACAAACCTTAGGGGCCGTAAAGAAACAGCGTCACGGCTTGATTGATGTGAATTGTGAGTGGTGGGCGGCGCCCGCCACTCACAATTTGAGATTGCTATAAATAAGGATCAGGGACATCGTATGATGATGCCCCTGAATAAATTGTGAAAGAATGGTTGCGAATAGAGAGTATGGGATGGACTTAGGCGTTTATCACCTCAGACTGTTCTGTCGGAGAATTTAATCCCCCCTTGGTGATAACAAAGCGAAGGAAGCGACAAAAACTTCACACCGCCTAAATCCATTAATCATCCTACAGTCCAGACATCTGACGTCGCTCTCCTTCGATGTCCGGCAATGAGCCACAACAGAAAAACACTCATCCTGTACGACAACAAGTTTTCTATTCTTTATTTAGAATACCGTCCATAATTCATGATTTCATCACACTATCGGGCAAGATTTTAAACCGTAGTTTCAATCCAATGGTAGAGACTAAATCGTCACGATATCTTCTAAATTCGTCTATTCAACTAGTAGATTCATTGATCTATAGAAATCTCAGATGGTGTGTGAGTGGTAGGCGCCGCCCCCCTCACACACAATTCACAAGCGATTTAGGGTCGCTATATTTTATAATTAAAAGCGATGAAAATCTTAAAGTTTCTTAACAGTTAGGAGGGTAATAGGTTGGGTCATTCAAATCCCACAGCGCTTCTAAATGAATTATTAGAACTCCGGAACTCCATCATTGAGGCGGGACAATTGATCCTTCAACGATGGCGATCGCCGACATCCGACACTCATTCATTTCATACAAGTGCCCAGAATCTTGCCTATTACCTCGCCCTTCAACACCATGACATGTATGGGCTTCAGCGTGCATTGATGCCTTTGGGATTGTCCCTCAATCATTATGAATCTCGTGTTTTACCTGCCCTAGATGCAGTGATTGCGAGTTTGAGATCCCTGGGTGAAAAAAAAGTCAATGCTCACCCATCCTGGCACACTTTCTTTGAAGGGGAGCAGTTACTTCATCAACGCAGCCGAGCTTTGTTAGGGGATGTTAATTCTCGTCAGGCCATCAGAATCATGGTGACCTTGCCGTCTGATGCCGCAAACAACTACGATCTACTTCGCGATTTGTTGAATTATGGTGTCAAGTGTTTGCGGATCAACTGCGCTCATGATGGTCCAGATGAATGGGGCATGATGGTTAACCATTTGCGGCGTGCAGAAGTAGAAACTGGGCAGTCTTGCCGATTATTAATGGATTTAGGCGGAATTCAAGCCCGAACAGCAGATATCACGATCGATGAGCGAGTGCCCCATCGGGTTCATCCGGGCGATCGCATCTTGTTGACCACTGAAACACCCCAACCGCACCCCTCTGTCTCCTACCAATTCCGATGCACGATTCCCGACGTCGTAGACCAGCTTGACATAGGGCAATCAGTTTGGATTGATGATGGTCAACTCGGCACTCGGGTTATAGATATCACGTCAGAGGGAATCTGGCTTGAAGTCAGTCATGCTCGTCCTGAAAAGGGGGAAAAGCTGAAAGACGATAAAGGTATGAATTTTCCAGATACCGATATTTTCTATCCATCGTTACGTGAGAAGGATCGCAGTGACTTAGACTTCATTGCCACTCACGCCGATATAGTGGGGCATTCATTTGTACAAACTGCGGATGATATCCAGCAGCTTATAGATGAAATCAAAAATCGAGGCGATCGCCAGCATCCTCTTGGGATTATTGCCAAAATTGAAACATCCTCATCTATTCACAATTTGCCTGACATCATCATGCAGGCAATCCATCAGTGCCCCTTTGGAGTCATGATTGCGCGGGGTGATCTAGCTGTAGAGGTAGGCTACCAACGTATGGCAGAACTCCAAGAAAAAATTCTTTGGACGTGTAAGGCAGCCCATATCCCTGTTATTTGGGCTACGGATGTTCTCAGGCAACTCGCTAAAAAAGGAACACCGTCACGTGCAGAAATAACGGATGCTGTAATGGCAGGGCGCTCGGAGTGCGTCATGCTAAATAAAGGTGCGTTCATTCTAGACGCGGTCACAATGCTTGATGATATAATCCGCCGAACTAAGAGGGACGCTGATCGTCTGGGGTGACGGGCTTGCTGAATCCTAATGAACCTGCCGCAGTAATGTCATTAGCCGTTAGTTCATCTCGATTCGGTTGTTCTCGAACGATCTCCGGTCGGTTAGAAAAAAGCTCGATATGCTCTTCAGCACTTGTTTCATCTAGGTTCCCTGTATAGTTCGCAAAGTATGAGTCAATATCAGCCGGATTCAGGTGAGAGCAAGCTGCTTTGATTTTGTTGATAAACTGTTCAAATTTCATGTTGAATCTCTCCTAATATTCTCGTATAACTCTTGATTTAAGAAGATTTAAGGGCGATCGCCTTTAATTCTGTGTTACCAAAATCCGACGCGCTTTTTCGTCTTGCGGGAGTAAGAGATTCAAGAATATAAGCGATATACGTTTTGCATCATCTTTGCGGGGCATCGGATTGCACGACGGCAGGCTCAAATGATTTGTGAAAACCTCTCTCATCGGGACTTACACAACGGGTAGTGGTGTCCGCTAAATGCAGAACATGGACATTCGATCAGAGGTGTCTAACCTTCGATAGATCAATTGAAAGCATCTATTTGTTAAGATTTGTACTAATGTTAGTAATGGAGAGTTTCTTATGGAAAACATGCAAGAAACCGTCCAAAATGCGAAAGATACGGTCACGACTCCTCTACCCAGTCCCCCCGATTTGGAAAAGAAATCGAGTGCCAGTGATCTGAAGGAGAGACTAAACTGGGGCGAGCCTGCGCTGACCATTGTCGACGTGCGGAGCCATGAGGCATTTAGCCAAGAGCGTATTACGGGTGCCGTTAATATTCCGATGAATCAGTTGGTCGCAGAAGTCCAAGAGAATCTTGAAAAGAGCCGAGACATCTATGTATATGGAAGCTCGGACGAGGAAACTGAGCATGCTGCGGCTCAACTGCGTGAAGCAGGTTTCAGTAGCGTCGCTCAACTAGAAGGCGGCTTGTCTGCGTGGAAATCAGTGGATGGCCCCATTGAAGGTCGTGGAGTTTAACTGGGCGTAGTTTACTCTACATTTCCTAGATCTTAGATCTGGACTAATGTATGCTTCGAACGCACCAAGCGATTTATAGTTGGTGCGTTTGTGCTAAGTATTTAGACTTTCATACCCAAACTTTCATCTGGACATCGGAAAATTTGGGAGGGAAGTTCACTCACCCCAATGATGTCATTCTTTGTCAACATCAGGAACAATGTCAGGGCGTTCCTTATCTTCCCAGCCGGTCGGACGTTTCGAGTTGTACCATGCAATTGAACCGATTGCAGCCGCGGCAATAAAACCAATCACAAGAACTAGCGTTGCTGATACAGGAAAGTGAGACGCACTATTGGCAACATCAGCAGCAAATAAAATCATCAGTTTGCACCTCTATGCTTATCATTCTTATATTTTTATCGTATTGATGCTCTCCAGACTACTAGAAAGAATTTAAATAGCACCTCCCTCTAGATGTATATTTTAATTCAACCCGAAGAAATAGATTGGCTCATATGACGAATTCAGATGCCCAGCGTCGTCTCCCAGAATGCGCCTACTGCATGTTTTATGCAGACAGTCCGCATTTGGTCTGCGCCATTCATCCGCAAGGGCCGTCGAGTGAGTCATGCCTCGACTTTCGAGAAGATGATCATGCCTTGAAGCACTGGAGCGCATTTCTCGGATTAGATTGGCACACGGTTGATGCATGTTGGCAGCCCGACGGCGAACCTATCCATATAGGAGAATTTATCGTACAACCTCAACGGCGACTCTCTGTCGATGAACAAATGCAGTTAGCCGACTCGCATCCTACCTTCACACATCGTTGCCCCGATTGTGACTATCATTATTCTCCAGACGCCCCGCCACCTGAGCATTGGGAATGCCCTCGCTGTGGATGGAGCGATCGCCTCGAATAAACGAGACGATCTGCGTTTTGCGCTACTATCAGGGCAACACCGAAATCAAGTCACGCATTCCAATCGTGGTATTGTCTTCGATAACCGCTATTAAGTCTCTTCCTTTAATAATGTTGCGGTTATCTATTTTGTGTACAGCGTATTTACAAACCATCAGCAGGCAGTAGTAGCAAGTAGCAGTTAGCAAGTAGCAATCAGCAGTCAGCAGGACTCCTGGCTCCCTACATTGTGTTAGCGCAAAAAGCTTAACATGGTAGTGTTGTGACATGCCTAAAATAGTGCATCAAGAGGGTGTCGTTAGCGCAGCATAACGCACCGGATTCAAGAGCTTCAGCCCTTTAAGGATTTGCACTATTTTAAGCATGTCAGACCAGTAGTGGTGCGTCTAACCTAATCTTGTAGCTTGGGTATATAGCTCTACAAGTTCAGATTTGTGTGTGGAATCCCTACGACGAGGGAGTTCTATACATGTTCAATGCCCTAACACTCTCGCATTAGGTCGTATCACTTCGAATTTGATGGCGTGTCTGTGAGCGTTGTTCTGCCGGACATTCAACGGCCTTGTTACAAGCAGTAATAATATTTTAGTTTTAGAGCACACCTCTTCTAAAAAATGCTAAGGTAAATTCGGTTGGTTTTCGGCAGAGTACGCTTGTTTCAGCTTTCGTTTGCAGGCACATCTCCGATCTGACTCTCTACATTTTTCTATTGGAGGTGTCCAATGTCTATTTACGTAGGTAATTTGTCTTACGACGTCACCCAAGACAACCTATCGCAAGTTTTTCAAGAATACGGTAAAGTCAATCGCGTCAGTCTACCAACAGACCGCGAAACGGGTCGCCCACGCGGGTTTGCCTTTGTCGATATGGAAAATGAAGATCAGGAAACAGCAGCAATCGAAGATCTCGATGGTGCTGAATGGATGGGGCGCGACCTGAAAGTTAATAAAGCCCGCCCTCGTGAACAAAAGCGCTCTTCCGGAGGAGGACGTTGGGGAGAGCAGCGTCAGCAGTTCTCTCGCTATAGCTAGCGTCAGTCTGTTAACCGGATTTCAGACCTTATATTGTTATAGCTCTTGAGCTTTTGGGGCAGGCAAGTGGTCTGCCCTTTTTGTGTTGTGCGTAAAAGGAGAACAGTCTATGGCCCAAGTTATCCTTGGGGAAAACGAAGCAATTGAATCGGCACTACGGAGGTTTAAGCGAAAAGTGTCTCGTGCCGGAATTTTTCCAGACATCAAAAAGAATCGTTTCTTTGAGACTCCGCTAGAGAAACGTAAGCGGAAAAAACTTATCAAAAACAGGCAGAGTAAGCAGCGGGGTCGGCGCTAACGCTTTGGCTTCGACAAGAGCGATCTAGCCCTGATCCTCTGACATCTATAGCGCATTTGTTTGGTGGGTTACGGGCGATCGCTCCTTTCTTGATTATCACAGCCAACGCGATTCTGGCGTTCAGCGATGATGGTTGCTAGATCAGGTCGTCCGGTTAGGGCAAGTCGCCATTTTGCCCAGATACCGTAGATTGCATTAGCAATGGGGCGCAGAATTGGCAGGCGGGTCGGTGCATAGATCCATCCCATTCCTAGTATTTCATAAACACGCCGAAATACTTCAAGGTCAGTAAGGACTGTGCCATCCGGTAGAATTGCGTGGATTCGACCCATTGCCGACTCAAAGTCAATTCTTTCATGCTGGTCAGGGTCATAGTTCTCATCTGTAATGTCTACGAATGCAATTCGTCCTTGCTCTGCATCTCGCGTTTTGAGAAAATCTACTTCCCGCAAGCATAATGGGCACTCTCCATCATAGAGGAGTTTAATCTCCCACGATGGGGATGATGCAGTTTGGGCTTCTGCTTGATGTTGAGAATCGTTGGATTGAGTGTCGGATAATGTCATGTCGATACGAATATGAAACTATTCTAAATGTCCATCGATAGGACATTTAAGGTTACCATGTACCTTTATTTTAAGAAAAATTAAACCACCCGGCTAGGATTAATGCTTGTCATTTCGTCTGAGCTGATGGATGAAAGCGGTGAAGTACCCGTCCCGGACGTGCGTCGGTCACGTGTCCTGCTTCCCAAACGATCTGCCCATTCACAAAAACCATCTGAATGCCCGATGCAGGTTGCGTTGGGTGCTCAAATGTGGCGCGATCGCCAATTTGATTCGCATCGAATATCACCAGATCAGCATAGTTACCCACTTTGATGACACCGCGATCGCGCAGTTGAAATTGGGTAGCAGGCAGGCCAGTCATCCGATAGACGGCATCTTCAAGCGTTAATAGCCCTACATCCCGCGCATAGTGCCCCAAGACCCTGGGAAACGTGCCCCACAGCCGAGGATGGGGAAATTGGTCGTGGGGTAGCCCATCCGAGCCAATCATACTGTGAGGATACGCCAAGATGCGCTGCACGTCGGCTTCATCCATCTGAAAGTAGACGGCTCCGGCAGGCTGGAGTCGTTGCGCAGCCTCTGCAAGAGGACAGTTCCATTCATGGGCAATATCAGACAGATCGCGACCTGCCATGCGAGGTTCAGACTCAGACCAGGTGACAATGATGCGAATGTGCTCGTCCATCAAGTCGGGCATGAGCACCGTCGAGCTTGCGGCATAGGGGTAGACATCAAGCCCAACCGGGTGATGTTGGCGTGCCTGATCGATCAAGGATAATGTTTTGGAGCTACGTCCCCAGTTGCGCCGTCCTGCGCACTTATGATGAGAAATTACCACGGGAACCCCTGCTGCTTGAGCGGTTTCAAAGGTTTCTTGGAGCGACTCTTCCACAAAGTCTGCTTCATCCCGCATGTGAGTCGTGTAGATACCGCCAGACGAGGCTAGCAACTCTACCAAGGCAATGACTTCCTCTTTGGGGGCAGCTCGATTCGTTGGGTAAAACAATCCCGTTGAAAAGCCAATTGCTCCATTGTCTAGCGCATCCTGGAGGAGCGATCGCATCTGATCGATTTCAGCACGACTCGCAGGACGATCGACCTTGCTCATCACCCGGACTCGCAGCGTCGAATGCCCCACTAACATCGCAGCATTAATCGTAGGTGGATGGGCTTCCACAGCCGCAATATAGTCTCCAAAGGTTTCAAATCGATACCAGTGGCGATCGCCCAATAAGTCGAGTGGGGGAGGTGGACGATCTGTGACAATTAACGGAGCAAGACTGACACCACAGTTGCCTGTGATCACAGTCGTGACGCCTTGGCTAACTTTGGGGCGCATCTCTGGAGAGGATAGCAATGCCCGGTCGTCATGGGTGTGAGCGTCGATGAACCCCGGAGTGATGGTGAATCCAGTCGCATCGATGGTGTGAGCAGCTCTGTAATGAGACAAATCACCTACAGCAGAAAGGCGATCGCCTGTAACTGCCAGGTCTGCTTGAACCCGATGAGCACCTGTGCCGTCAATAATCGTACCGTTGAGAATCAAACGATCAGCAGTGTGATCATCGGGGGGATGATCAGCAGTGTGAGTTGAAGTAATATCCATCTGACTCTTGTTATAAATGGTTTGGAATCTGAATACCTGTTTGTTCGCAAATCAGACGGTAATGCTCTGGGTGACGATGGGCGGCAAAATTAAAGATTGTGCGCTTGTAGGGCAGTCCGGCATCTAGGTCACATCGAGCGACAATTAGTTCATCGTCAACCGTGAGCGCCTTTGCCACGATCTCACCTGAGGGTGCAATAATGGCGCTGTCACCAATTAGCATACAGCCCTCTTCATTGCCGCATTTGGCGACTCCAACAACCCACGTGCCGTTTTGATAGGCGCCAGCCTGCATCGATAAGTGATTATGAAAGTGGTTGAGATGATCGCTCGATGGGTCGTAGGGATTATGCTGCGGCGTATTGTAGCCTATGAAAATCATCTCAACGCCTTGAAGACCCAAGACTCGATAGGTTTCACACCAGCGGCGATCGTTACAGATACACATCCCCAAAATGCCATCAAATGCTCGAAAGACTTGAAATCCTAGATTGCCGATCTCGAAGTAACGCTTTTCAAGATGCTGAAAGTCTCGCCACGGTTCGAAGTCTCGATGACCAGGTAGATGTATTTTGCGATATTTACCCACGATCGTTCCAGTTTCATCTACCGTGATGGATGTATTGTAGCGATGGGGTTTTCCATTTTCGAGCGCTAGTTCAGCGTAGCCGAGATGAAAGCCAATCCCAAGTTGAGCGGCTGCATCAAATAACGGCTGAGTGTCAGAATTCGGCAGGTTTGGCTCAAAAAAAGTATCAATTTCTGCTTGGTTCTCCATGTACCATCGAGGGAAAAAGTTGGTTAATGCGAGTTCTGGATACACGACTACATCACAGCCCATACTTTTTGCTTGCTTCATGAGGTCGAGTAAACGACTCACGACCTGGGTACGGGATTCATTGCGCGCAATGGGACCCAGTTGAGCGGCTCCAACCGTAATCACTCTACTCATTTATCATCCTCTCGATAGTTCATGCGAATGGTAGATTGACCACTCATATCAACGAGTTGCCCGTGTTTAACAGTACACATGGGCTCAAATAGTGTTTTCCCGAATATTCGACCACTGGTTTGACGAATGACGCTGTGCAAATAAATAGCCGCTCCAATTTGTTCTCCGTGGGCAAACCGTGAGTCTGTTGTCACAATATGTTTGGCAACCCCGTTCTCATCCACGATGATTGCATCTTCGCCTCCCATCGTCACTGAAATGCCGACAGGAATGGTGATCCATCCGGTCGCGGTTCGGGGTGCTGTCATCTCATCGAAAGCAATCTCTGCCACCAATGACGCCAAGGAGGAATGAGGGCGAATGGCATTGTGCAACACAGATACTCGAGTACCTGACACTGCGTCTTCGTAGAATGCGTGGCCTAAATCAGGACGACGTTGAACCCGCTCGGAATTTTGAGCATATACACGACCTGCTAGGTCTACCGCAATCAGCCCTGCATCAGCCTGAGGATTCCGCTCTAATACGGTTTTAACGGCAATATGAGCAGGCGTACCCTCAATCAAGTCATTAAGAACCTGAGAGTTGAGAGACTGTCCATCAATGCCGACGCTGTTGGGCAGCCGATGTCCGCTGACAAGCCCTCCCCTGGCATCCGCCAATAAGAATTGATCGAGAGGAATAGGGCGATCGGGGCCACTAGAAATCACCGCAGCGGCGATCGCCTGCGCAACGGGTTCAGGAGGTTCAACTCCAGTGTGTTCTCCATCAACAAATAAGGTTTGACTCCCGCCTCGCTGGGTTTCGTAACGATAGACCGTGCCATGGTGAGATAGAGCCGCATAGACAGCAAACCCACCGATCGCACCTCGTCCAACGGCTTCCGCAGCCTGTAGTGCCCTGAACACGGCAAGTCCGGCTTGAGATCCAAATGCACCTATCCCGATTGTCACGATCTCTCATCCTTTTGAAAGGAGCTACGGGGGAGCCAGTTTTGTGCTAGCCCTTGACGTTATTTCTTTACAGCCCCTAACCTACCACTCGTTAAATTTGAAAGAGTAAAATTCATCACATTTTATCAGTTGAATAGGTCGAGCTATATCAACATCCCAACAAACCCCAATAAACCCCAACAGGGAGGCTAATTGTCACTACGTCCTAGCATAAAAACAGGGACACGCAATTTGGTGTCCCTCAATCGACTGCTTGGATCTGATTGACTGAAGTACGGTTAGGGCTTACAGCGATACCGGCTGATTAAACGCACCATTTCGGAATGATCTTGAATGAAATGGTGTCATCTAAACCTCACTGCCTAAGGTGTAGGCGTAGAGTGCTCATTCGCGGTCGTCGATGACTGATTGGGCGTTGGATGATAGCCGTTTGATTCCGTGTCTAAAAACTCATCGGTATCATTTTGAAATTCGAGCAAGAGTTGCTTGTCGATATCACTTAAATCAGGATCTGGATTATCTAACATTTCTTGAATCGTTTGCTCAACCAGCGATGCTTGCTCTTCAGCTTCTAATAACTCTGCCTCGAATTCAGGGGTGAGGAGATCTTCAAATGGCTTGAGCTGCTCATATTTTGCCTTGACAGTCTGAAGCTCTGATTCAATACTGCCTTTTTCTTGCTTTAAGGTGGCAATGGTTTGTTTGTAAGACCGCACCGCTTGGAGCACTTCAGGCAACTTGCTCTTTAGGGTCATGTATTCAACATCGAGTTTTTGAAAACGCTCAGCGAGTTGGGTATACGCGCGGCAGAGTTTGGTATAACGTTCAGCGATCGTAGTCATAGTCAACTCCTATCATGGTCTATAGATCATGGGTTCAACGTCATATGAATATAGCAATCTCAAATGGGTTGTGAGCAGTAGGGGCAGCGTCCTTGCCTACCGGTCAAACACAATTCAAAAGCACAGTTCACAGCGATTTAGATCGCGATAGAAACAGGATTTGTCATAAGAGATAGCGGCAATCATTTACCATTAGGTCATTGATACCCTGTATTCCCTGAATTTTACAAGTTTCCTAAGCATTAGTATTTTTTCTGATTTGGTCACCACAACTGTCTTTTGCAGTACGGTTTTGGGTGAGGGATGTCATCATTTCATAGGTTTTTTGCCCATGCCTGTGGGGTTTGGAAGGTGGGGATCAGTTGGAGACAGTGGCGATCGCCCCGTTGTACATGTCGTAGGCTCGCTCAAAATCTGTTCAATCTGCTGCTGCATGTGCTGAAACTCATCACGCAACTCAGTCGGTTCGCAAATCGTCATCGGAGTATCTAACTCAAGCAGCACCAGGGCAAGCCATCGCAGGCTTTCGACATATCCTTGCAAGACCACTCCGTCTTCAGTCGTAGTCAAGATTCCTAACGTGACAGGCAACTTAGACTTTGACTACCTGCTGATCGCTGCGGCTTCTAATAGGCGCTTCACTTTATTGACAAGTTCAATCGTCGAAAACCCTTTGGTGAGATAGTCTGTTGCGCCGAGGCGTTTTGCTTCCGTAAACCATTCTTCAGACAACCGAGATGAAATCACCAGAACGGGAGCCTTGATTCCAGCTTGTCGGCATCGTTCAATGAGCGTAAAACCATCCATGCCCGGCATCTCGATGTCAGTGATGATGAGAGTCGGCTGCGGATTTTTCTGAATCCAAGTCCAGGCTTCTAGCCCATCTGCACAGGTGTGGGTGGTATGGCCGTAGGCCGTCAAACTTGCCTCAATGCGGCGGCGAATCAGGGCTGCATCATCCACAATCAGGATGGCTTGCGTCGAGTCGTCTAGTTCGATTGCACTGGGTTGGGCAGGAGCGACGCTGGCAATATTGAGCTGTTCGGCTGGCGTCGTTAACAGCCAATCGGCGATCGCCGTGGCCTCTAAAACCGGGATCAATCTGCCGTCGGTTTGCAGACTGACTCCCATCAAGCCATCTGGCGCAACGAGCGGGTTGGGCAGCGGATTGATGAGCAAGTCAGATTGCCCCAATAGCTCATCGGCAATCAGCCAGATGCCCCGAGACCAGTTTTGAGAGGTGTCTTGAGAAATATCGTGAGGCGTATCTTGAGAGCGAACATACACACCAACGGCAGTATAGGGAAGCGATCGCTCCAGAGGACGAGGTCGCCAATATTCCAACAGGTCTAACGCAGGTGTTGTATTGCCGTCATCATCATAAACCAGCCTAGAGTAAATCAAATCATTAGTATTAACCCGAGTCACCGTTAAGGTATCGAAGAGCGTTGTTGTGCGGATATCTTCGGTAGGAATGGCAAACGTGCGATCGCCCGCTTGAAGCATCAGACACGATACCAACAGGTGCGGCACCGGGAACTGGAGATGAAAGGTCGTACCGACGCCGGGTGTTGTCTCAAGACTTAATTTGCCGCCAAGACTGGAAATTTGCGCGGCTACGATATCCATACCAACTCCCCGCCCCGAGATGTCACTGACATTAGCCTCCGAGCTAAAACCCGGCTGACAAATAACAGCTAGCAGGTCAGATGAGGTTTGAATTTGGGTAAGAGGCAAGCCTAGATTTTTTGCCCGTGTTTCAATAGTGGCGGCATCCATGCCGCGACCATCATCTCGAAACCGAACTTGGAACGAATTTCCTTGCCGTTGCAGGGATAGAGTCATCGTGCCCTGTTCGGGTTTGCCTTCAGCAGCCCGTTGAAGAGGGTGCTCTAGCCCATGGTCATAGGCATTTCGAATCAGGTGCAAGAGAACAGGCTCCAACTTGCGGGCAGTACTGACATCCAGTTCAATGTGTTCACCGTGCACGATGAGTCGAGCAGGCTTGCCAACGCGGGTAATCAAATCTCGAAGTATTGCCCTAGCGCGGAAACCTAAATTTTGGAACGGGACAAGTCGACTCTCTTCAATCGTATTTTGTAGTCTTAGAAGATTACTATCTAAGCTTTGCAAGCTTTCCGAGGTTTGTAGAGCCGTTCTGTCTGCTTCGGTGCCCAGCTCAGAAAGCCTCAAACTAGTTTCTAATAAGCGATTAATCGCCGTGTAGCCCTGACGATAACGTTCGGGGGTAGGGCCTTGAGCATTTCTATTTAAGCTATTGAGCAGGGCATAGTCGTCCTGAATTTGTCGGAGTTGCGTGATATATTGAGCGCCTTCTTGGGCAAGGGCAACTAATTGCGTAATTTGAGCTTGCAGGGTTTGATAGAAGCCTTTCGTCATTCGGGCTGTGAGCAGGGTTTCTATCAAATATTGGGCAGACTGATCCAGCTTTTCTAGGGGAACAGGAATTTGAACCCGTTCAGTCCTATCGCTGGCCCGATTGGGCTGGGGTGAGCGGATAGACTGAACATTATCGTGATCAATCTCTGCATCTAGGGCAAACGGAGTACTGTCGGTGATCTGGGTGAAATCGACAGACTCGTTATCTGAACTATCATTTGAACTATCATTTGAACTATCATTTGAACTATCAGCAGTACTATCAGCAGTACTATCAGCAGTACTATCAGATATATCGTTATTTATAGTCGCGTCAGCGCTTTCACTGACCTCAGCATTGATTGGAGCATTGATTGGAGCATTGATTGGGTCACTCGTGGCTAGAGAATCAGGAGGATAGATATCCGCACCATTAGCGAAGTCATCGACGAGTTCAAGCTCATCTGAAAATAGAGGATTGTCATCAATCAAGGAGTCAGGCTCGGGATCAAGCGCCTCCGATGTTTCGTCACTATCAGTTGGATATTCAGCAAACTCCAGCGCCTCTACGACCTGTCCGGCGCCAGTAATCTCGCTGGGTGGCGTTGATTCATGAGTATGGTGATCATCAAGAATCTCCCTGTCAGATTGATTGCTTACGTCTTGCCTCTCAGGGCTAGGCTGAATCGAGAAATCGTCAAGTCGGTGAAGTAGTGGCGATCGCCCAGTTGGCATCCATATGGGTTCAGAGACATCCTCGATATCTTCCAGTTCAAATTCGACAGAGTTTCCACCCTGTTTAGCACAAGCCTTGAGTGCCGTAAATAATCGAGGAATTTGGGAGCGCCAGATTGAATTTAACGGACGACTCAGGAGGGCGTCGGCTTGGTCTAGCAAATCAAACCAGCCCAAGGCAAATTGCAAGTCTTGCCCAATTTGCCGGAGTTGATCCCAGGTTTGACGGGCAATAGCAATCGTGGCTTCAAACACCGACCCTTGATGGGGCGATCGCTCTAGAGCGATTTCTAAATCAAGGACAACTAGTTCAAATCCTTGCTCAGCAAACTCGTGGTGCAGGTGTTGTTGCTCATTCCAGGTGGGTAAATACCGCTCCCGCACCTGATTATGAAGGATCTGAATACGGTTCAGAGCCGGTTCAATTTGAGCCAAAATGGAGGCATTTGATCCAGAGATGTCTAAGGTGCCCGTCAAGAGCTCTCCCGTTTCGAGCAGGATTTGGTGGAAGTGTCCATCATCTAACGCCGGAGCATTCTCGAGATGTCTAAGGTCAGAAAGCAGGTCTTCTATAACCGTTGCTACTTTTAAGACTGCTTCTGCGGCAACCGTAACCGCGCCACCTTTGATGGTATGAATACAGCGGTAGAGTTCTTGGATATCAGCCGTCCAAGACTCAGGATGAAGGTGCTCCGCAATCTGGTGATAGCGTTGCAAATAGTTTTGGGTGTCAACCGCAAATAGAGCGCGTAGCTCTTGCTGCAACTGTGCTTCAGCGATTGCTTCTGGATCGTGTGACGGATCAACGTCTGAAATCGACATGATAACTAACCCTATGATCAGTTTGAGCGATAGTGCATGGGCTGAATCTAGCGGTCGAGCTGATTCGCAGTAATGGTGACTGTGGCAGAATGATTGGGGTTTCTCAATGGCTGTTCATGAGACTGGTCACGTGATTTAAGAAATGGAGGTGGAACATCTGCATCCCAGTCTTGAAGATGACGCGCCTTTAGCTTGAAGAAGTCTATAGTTTGCAGCAATGTCCGGGTAAGGAGTTCTATGTGCTTGGCTTGGTCTTGGGTCATCCTCGCTTGGTTTAAGGTGTCAGAGGCGATCGCGTCAATTAATCGAACCGATTGCAGCGCGGTTTGGGTGGCGTCTGCAATAGACTGACTCGATCGAGTGACCTGCTGCCCGGTCTGCGCGACTTGCTGACTGGCAGTTTGAATCGTGTCAAAGACTTGCCGCGACTGTTCGACTCCCTTCGTAAAGTCATTCACCTGCTGTCCAATTGTTTGAACGTCGTAGTCGAGCCCAGACACCGTCGTTTGAATTTGATCGGTTCGCTGTTGCAACACAATCAAGCTCTGGTTTGTTTGTGCGGCTAAGTCATTCACTTGGGTTGCGACGGTCTGAAATTCGCGGGTGATGCTAGCAAACTGGGCTGGATCTTGCTGTACGGATGCTCGGTTTGCCAACATAGAAGCATTGACGGCCAAAATTCGAGTCATCGAGGCTATCCGCTTTTGGTCTTTGGCAAACTGTGCCGCAAGTTCGACATAGCTGGTGAGGATTTGAATGCGCTTGGCAATTTGATCCGTACTTTGCTGAAGGCTGCCGATTCCCTCAAAGATAACGGCGAGTTGTCGTTGTCCTTGATGGGTTGCAGACTGCGTCAACTGGACAGCGTTATTGGTTTCAGTCACCTGCGACGCAGCATCTTGAGAAAGCTCATCAACAGTTTCTACTAAGGTTTGCACTTGACCGACTGACTGCGACTGCTGCTGAGCGTTGTCGGATACTTCAACGACTAACCGTTCTAGCTGTTTTGCGCTTTGGGCAACCTGTTCGGTCGTACCCAAGATCACTGCCATGACGTGACCCAGACGGTCAATTAAGTCATTGAGAGTCTCGGCCACGAGCCCGGTTGCGCCGCTACTGGTGTGGGCTTCTACCGTTAGATCGCCATTGTTGATTTCATCGATGACAGCAAGAATATGGCCGACGTGGGTTTGCAATTCTTGACTGACGTGATCTGCGATCGCATGTTGTTTACGTTGCTCTTCTGTTTGTACTCGCGATGCAATGTCTCTCTGAAGCCGTTCTTTATTCATTTCAACCTGTTCAAGTAGATTGAAAAAAGATGTGGTAAGCTGTCCAATTTCGTCCTGCTGCTGGAGTAGGGCAGTCTTATCATCCGCATTGGTAAGTCGATTACACTCGGCTATCAAGGGCTGCAATCGACGGATGAGCGATCGCCCAACGAATGCGATAATGACCGCCATGAGTAGCCCGACAGCGAGTGTCCCCCCGACCGTAATGATGGTGATTTGACGCAACACCCCGCTATAGGGGACGAATGCAACGGCCACCCAATTGGTGGTAGGTATTCGTTCATAGGCCCAATATCCTTGGCTGCTTTTCAAAAGTCCGGATTGGTCAGTCATCTGATTCCACACCCTATCAAGCCCTGGAATCGATTCATAGGTCGCGGCGTCTCCGCTGTTTGATGGGTTTGTTTCATTGGAGATGGTAGCCAGCGAATTTGAAATCACAGTTCCAGTTTCACTCAGTATCGTCATCGTCCCGGTGTCATTGATGACGGGCATGTTGGCGATCGCGCTAGCTGTGCTGTCAATTTCAACAAACACAGTACCTAGCCATTGGGATTGGTCGTCTATAATTTGCGAGTAGTAGGCCGTTTTAGTGATATCTCCCACCACTTCTGGCTGTGACCAAATATCTTGTTGAGGGAGGAAATAGGTTTGGTAGCGATCGCTGTCAGTATAAAATATATCCGACTGAGTGCCATCTATATATCGGATCGAATCATAGGGCGACGACAGTAAAATGCCAGATGACTCTGACACGGCAGAATCGAGCCCATAATAGGCAGCAAACCAGGACTGCTGAGAGAGAATCCCGTTCTGACTTTGCCCCACGCCCAGCCCAACGACAAACTCAGGTCGGTCTTTAAACTGTTCAAAGATCAGTCTGCGATAGGTTTCTGCTGATTCGATATTACGAGCATGCAAGGCTACGATGCTAGCTCGCAGAGTAGTTGCAAATACTTCAGCGTCTCCCAAACGGCTGTCAACTAAGCGAGCCGTACTGCTAACGCCGTCTTGGAGGTGGTTTTCTACCTGACGTTCAGCAACATTCCCAACTAGAAAGGCAATGCTGCCGACTCCTATCAAAGTGACTCCAATGATTGGGATGAATAGCTTCGTTTTAATAGAATTGATGCGCAATCGGCGAATAATCGGAAGATGCTGCATGTTCTTTAAGACCCACTATAGCGGTGTTCGTTTGAGTTGAGTGTGATGACGGGAAGCATCGTGCATCCTGCTTCACCATTTTTGTCCTGGACACCCTTGATAGAGGTGAAAGTCCGATTCGCAGGGGCGAACGGTTGGTCGAAACGTTGAGTACATTAAGCAGGCGTTACGGCTAGTATTTGGGTAGAGATTGAGCATCTAAAGCAGGTGAGTCATCACCAACCTCCTTCGCGGACATTGTGGTTCCGTTTGAATGAATCTCGACGGTTGTTTCATCCGTATCAGACAAATCGATGCGATGATCTACGTCTTGAGTTCCAGACGAGATGGCGGGCAAACGGAAGAATTCGATGCTTTGCAATAACTGATTTGAAAGGATATCCATCTCCTCCGACTGCAACTGGCTCCGCTGAGAAAGTTCGGCAGTCTGGGTTGCGATTTCGGCAATGTCTCGCACCACTTGCGCGGCAGATTGGGCTGCATTCGTGATGGCTTGATTCGATTGAGTCACTGCTTCACCGGCCTCAACCACTTCATCGGTTACTGTTTGAACATTCATAAAGACTCGATTTGATTGCTCAACCCCATCGGTAAAGCCTCGGACCAATCCTCCTAGATTTTGAATATTAGAATCAATAATCGAAACGACACTGTGAATCTGGGTACTGCGCTGTTCAAGCGTGACCAGACCTTCATTGGTTTGTTGGGCAAGTCGGCTAACCTGATTGGCAATCGAATCAAATTCACGAGCAACGACCGCAAACTGTCTGGGGTCACGCTGTTCAGAGGCTCGTGCGGCAACAAGGGATGCATTTAAGGCAAGGGTCTGAGTGAGCGATGCAATCTGACTTTGATCTTGCACAAACTGATCGGCTAAGCCAACAAATTCTCCAAGCGTTTTCATCTGTTGCACAATGCGGTCAGTCCCGTCTTGAAGGATTCCAATTCCTTTGGTGAGAGTGGCGATCGCCCCTTGTCCGTTTTCTACCGTTACTCGCATCGTTTGCAGCGACGTAATCGTTGCACCTACTTTTTCTAATGATCCTTGAGCAATCTGTTCGACTTGCTCAGTGAGTCGCAACACTTGATTCACCGCTTGAGCCTGCTGGTCAGTGTTGGTTGCTACCGCCTCAGCCATTGCTCGCTGCTGGTTGGCTGCATCTGATACCTGTCGAGCCGCACCGACAACGCCTGTCAATACCTCAATGAGTCGTTCAATGAGTCGGTTGAACGTATCAGCAACTAGCCCCGTCGAGCGATCGCTGACTTTCGCTTGCGTGGTCAGGTTACCTTCCTCTACATCCGACACTACATCGAGCAGGTGACTTACTTCTTCTTGAAGGAATTCACTTTCAAGGGCAATTGACACAAGATTGGCAACCGAATTAACAAAAGTTTGTTCATCTGCTTGCCAAGTGCGAGGCGTTTGCAGGTGATCGCAGCGGATCACGCCCGCTGTTTGACCTGATATCTGAATCGGGATATTCAAGGTTGCTTGGGTATCGGATGACAGTAGCCCCGCCGCAACTAATGAAGCAATAGCGGGATGCAACTGGGCATTATCGGTTGCGATCGCTGAATCGATGGCCTCGGCATACTCGGGAACAGCGGAGAGAGAAAGGGCATCTCCGTCAGCATGGTGATCGGCCTGTTGCTCATACTGGTCAAGGCAAACTAACTGAGTGCGATCGCTGCTATAGACCCAAATCCCAACCCGCTCAATAGTCAATGTTTGGGCGATCGCCTCGGTAAAGGCTTTGGCAACCTCTTGAGCATCGCCTTGAATGAGGGCTTCATTTTGTGCCAGTGCTGCTAAGACATCATTCTGATGACTTAACTGTTCAGCATTTTGGTGCACCGTATCGAGCAGCGTTTGAATTTGAGATGCCATCTGGTTCACATTTGCACCCAACACCGCAAACTCGTCACGTCCTCGAACGGCTACTCGAGTATTCAAATCGCCTCGTCCCAACTTTTCAACAGCGCTAGCGACCTGCTGAAGTGGGGATGTGAATCGTCGTGCCAAAATCGCACCGAGCACCGCTGATATTAACGCTGTCAACGCAGTCCCCAAGCCAATGGCTCGTACAAGCTTTTGCTGCGGAAGAAATGCCAGTGATGCGTCTGTAGACGACACGACGCTCCATTCCAGATTCTCGATCCCTGTAACTGGCGAATAGGCATTTAATTGCTCGCTCGCCCCGGCTCCGGCTATCCAAGTTTGCCGTTGCCGCTGTTCGTCCACGGTGGAGAAGGTCGGCATTATCTCAGCAATGGGGGTGCCCAGTGAAGCCGGATCGAGATTAGGCAAATCCTGGAAAATTAGACCATTACTATCTACTAACCGAAAGGTTTCCCCCTCCTGCAAACGGGTTGTTTCTAAAACAGCATTCCCAATAAATTCAACTGGAATTTTGCCTGCAACAACCGCTGTGGTTTGCCCCGCCGAATCGATGATAGGAGCTGCTATGTAGATTGCCGATCGTTGAGAGTCTTCTATGCTGTTCAACAATATAGGCTCACTGATAACGGGTGCCCCCGTTTCGATCACGCGCTGAAAGTAGGGTGCATCTTTTTGATTGAGTTCGCGCACCGAGCCTTTAGATTGTGCAATGACATTGCCTTGCAGCGTATACAATGCAATGTTTTCGTAGGTCTGATAGTTTTGGACAAAGGTCGTTAATTCGTCGATGATCAGACTGATGGCAGGTGAGTCATTTGTCGTCTCAAATGTTGCCAGCCCAGTTGTTGTATTCGTTGTTGCGTTAATGGTATTGACCATACTCGCAACCGTTTTAATAGTTGCAGTCTGTTCTTGCAAATAGCGGCTGAGCTGATCAGAAAGCTGGTTGGCTTCCGCAATTTTTTCTTGGGCAATTTGTGTCGTGATTGAACGATCTGCAGATTGATAGGCCACTCCTCCGACCGCGACCGCAGGCAATACACCAAACACCGTCGCAAGCAGGGTTGCTTTGATGCCAATACCAATCCCCTTATCAGCCGAACGTTCATCCGGAATCACGATTGGGGGGTGTCTCGCAGACTCAGACAAAGCGCGGTCAGTCGGTGGGGTGACATCTGAGGAATGAGACGGATCGCGTTTAGATTGCTCATTCAAATGAGCAGCCTCTGGCATCTCATCCTGCTGAAGACTCCACATGTCTTGGCGTTGAGCTGACATCGTAATACCTTCTTGCTTCGTGATAGTTCCTAACATGGATATAACGTGAACGCATCTCAGGGCGTAGTGTCAGCGTGAGAGGCGTTTAGGATGATCTACTGCGCGACGATCAATCCAGCATTGGGCTAAGCAGTTTTCTACGTTTCACAGACTTTCTCCTTTGATGAATAAATTTATAAAATAAAATATTAGATTGGGTTAGCTCTCTACAGACTGATCGGGCGCGATCGCCTGCGCTGAGGCAACCAAAGGCGATCGCCTAGCAGTTCGGGGCGAAACAGATGAATTGACTCAGGAAGGGGCGGAGATGGGGGCAATGATTCGGTAAATATCTCGTCCGGGAGTTGCTCGCGCGAGCGGCTTTCGAGGACTCGATCCACAACAATGCCCATTCCTGCGACATGCCCTGCGTCTTGGCTCAGTTGCACCACACTAATCGTTTCTCGCGTTAGGTTTGTGGTTTGGTCGAAGATATATTGAATTGCTGCAAGCGGTACGATGCGCCCATGATAGTGAACAACTCCTAATAGGGTTCGATCATAAAAAGGAAGGACTAAAATTTGCGATCGCTCAACGAGTAAAATCTCAGCAGCATAGGATGATGGAAACACCAGATAGTGGCGATCAACCTGAGTGAGAATAAAGCGATTTTGTAAGGACGGCAGTGGAGAAGGGGTCAGTTCGTCAGTATTATCCATAACACTGTTGTGATAAACACGTCAGAATTTCTGCAACGTCTTTTCTAAACGTTCGCGAGTCGTAGGTTTGGGTAGATAGTCATTAGCTCCAGCCCGTTTAATGCCGTAGTTGACTTCTACGGACTTTTTCTTGCTGGAATAGAAAATGACGCGCTGCTCAGCCGTAAGTTGGCTAGACCGGAGTTCTCGAAGAAACTTATATCCATCCTTTTCAGGCATCACAATGTCTAAAAACACAGCCGAGTAGTTGCCCGTTGCAATCTTGTCAAAGACTCCAGTTGTACTCTCACACGATTCAACCTGATGTCCCATTTCTTCAAGTAAAGACTTTAAAAAATGGCGATCGACGGCACTGTCATCCACAATTAAAAATCGCATGCTTTACTTTTCCTCCACAAGATGAGCCGCAAATTGAGTCGATGATGGAAGGGGAGCCAATTCTTTGAGCAACGTTTTCAGATCCATTTGAAACTGGGGCACTTCCTGGGGTGTCAAGGGTTTAGTCAAAAATCGACAGCCGCTCCACTGCGATCGCCAGTTGTTAGAAAGCGTTTTGTCGGCAGTGAGCATGATGAGTGGAACGGTCGCTAATTCTGGACGACGACGAATCTGTTTAACGAGATCAAAGCCCGTAATCTCAGGCATGTTGATATCCAAAAAGATAATGGCAGGATTAGAACAAAGCATGGTTTGTAATGCTGTTGACGGAGTCTGACAGATCGTTGCCTGGTAGCCCCATTTTGTTACCAAATTCTTAAACTGTTTCAGAATCATGGGGGAGTCATCCACAATCATGATTTCTGGAACAGCCCCAGTCGTGGGTAGATTTAGCGTAATTAACCCTGCACCAATCAGCTTTGCAAATCCTATGGCAATCTCCAGCGGATCTTGACTCAGCAATGTCGCAATCTCACTCAATGTTTTGCTATGCAAGACCAAACGTTCTAGACGCTGTCTTTGTAAAGGTGAGAGGTTTGAGCGGACGACTGCCTCAGCGTTGAGTACCGGAACACCATCCATGGATGGAATTTGAATTTGCAGCTTGCGCCACAAACGCCGTCGTTTTTGGGCATCTGAGAGCAAACTATCAAGCTCAAATCCTAAGATAGGTGATTGGGTATACAACTGCGGCGACGGCAAGAATTGTGCCCGCCCTGAATAGTCAAACAAATGGCTATCAAAGTCACACAAAATTTTAAGCCGGAGTGCCTGAGTTATTTCTTGAATGTCGACTAGTTTAAGTTTTTGCAATTCATTCAAGAGTTTGAGCAAGACAGCAGAATGTGGAACGTGTCGTTCAGAAATGAGCGCGTGCTCTAGCAATGAAATTTTCTGCGTCGCATTACTGCTACGCAGACGTGGAACATAGTGCTGCAAGGTCTTGAGCAAATCGTGCCAGGAAAGCTGTTGATCTCCTGAAAAGACCACACGCCCTTGAATGAAAGCGATATACAGTGGATGAACTTGACTCGATCGATCAGCAACAGGGAATTCACAAAGCCAGTATCCTGTGAGCATGCCAGCGAGCATGTCGTGAGATGCTTGGCTAAGCTTTTGAGGCAACTCCTGTGCTTGAAATACAAAGCCATAGGTTGCCGGTACTACCATAGGTAAAACAACAGGGAGGTATCAACTAATTGACCATGATGGGGCTAGCAGTAGCTCGCCAGCAAGAGCATGCAAAGGCACTTTCAATTTAGATTGGAGTCGCTTGCATGAGGTATCATGGCTGAATTTGCGAATGGCTTAACAATCAAACACCGTAAATTCTTGCACTAGCATGATATTGCCGTGCCCCTTCAAGTATCAATCCTTGAAGCAGCAAGGCGTTCACCGAGAACGTTTCTGCTACCTGACTCAAAAACTCATACCCATCCCTGACAAACAGACATTTTGTCGGTCTTCATAGAGAATTCAATATGGAATTCAATATGGAATTCAATATAGAGTCTGGGTATGTGACCACCCGGTGGAAACATTAGCTGGAAGTATTAGCTAGAACTATTAGTTAGAACTATTAGTTAGTGGCGATCGCACCCTTACTATGACCCACCGATAAGGACGAAACAGGATAAGCACCCCTATCCCATCTGCCTGACACTCTTATCACAACTACTTGCCAGCCTAATGTCTTTCGTGCCTGCTCAAAAACTTTGACGCATTCACTCTTAATTCACTTGTATCAAGTATCTACGGTTTCTCTGTCTACGGTTTCTCTGTCTACGGTTTCTTTATCACTATTACGCCGACTTTACTGCACATGCGATGGCGATGCAACACCTCTATCACGTATGTACACAGCAATATGTTCGTATACACATGTATACAATATCCTCTTACCCTTCCTACGGCTAGTCCTCTACGTAAGGTTTAAGGAATCTTTATACCCAGATTGAGTTTCTTCAGCTCGAGTATTTGCCTGGATTGGAATCAACCCGACCCAGCTTCTACCTAAATTCTGGAATGTTTCGTTGATTCCAATGTCGAATTTGTACTTGAGCAAGATTAAATGACACATCCATTACACTGTATTTCAGGCATCAGCAATACATCAGCCATATTAACGGAATAGGGTATCGCATTCGTCGGCATAAAACCGATAAAACAAATACTGATCTTCAAAGGTGTGTTCGTCGGTGACATGATGAATGATTCCCCGTTCAACTAAAATCTTCCCAATGCGAATCGCCTCATCGCGGGTTGCTTTTTGCTCATTCATTAGCCAATCGACTGCTTCACTCCCCACAAAGCATTGAGCATAGATTCGTAGCCCATAGCGACGGTCTTTGATTTCTATGCCTTGCTCTCCTCGCAGTTGAGACACGAGTCGATCAAGCTCGCTATCCGGTAGATCGCCCTTCTGCCGTAACAAGATAGAACATTCGATTAAATCTGTTAGCAAGTCATCCGATGCTGGCTGGAGTTCAGACTGAGAGTCAGATGAATCGAGTGGGTTCGTCGATGTGGAGAGAATGGGCAACGACGAATCTCGACCCGCCCACAAAGAAATCAGATCATCAATTTGAGGCGATCGCACGTGAAGATCGCGTTGAGGAAACGGAATTTCGATATGGTATCGCCGGAAGTTGGCTTCGATCAGGTAATACAAATCGCTGCGGATGCGGAACTGATGTCGAGGATCTCGAATCCAAACGAGTGCATCAAAATCTAGAGAACTCTCCCCAAAACCTTGAAACCAAATCTGAGGCTGAGGATAGCGCAATACCTCTGGGTGAATCTTAACCGCCTCTAAGACGGATGCTCGAACCTGCTTGACATGAGAACCGTAGGCAACCCCAAACGGCACGTGAAGCCGAGAAACGGGATGTCCGTGGCTCCAGTTAACGACTTTACTGTCAATAAATTCGGAGTTGGGCACAATGATCGTGACGTAGTCTAGCGTGCGAATCTCGGTACTACGTGCGCCGATGCGCTCAACCGTGCCCACTAATTCTCCCAAATTAACGAAGTCTCCGACTCGAATCGGACGTTCAAATAGAATAATCAACCCACTCGTAAAATTGCTAGCAATATTTTGCAGCCCAAAGCCGATACTGACTCCTAAAACGCTTGCCAGAATGGCTAAAGAACTCACGTCAAAGCCAAGCCCCTGCAAGATAATCAAAAGCCCGATGCCCGTTAATAGAAACTGCATCGATAGAGCGATCGCATCTTGAATTTCTTGGTCAGCTCCTATGACTCGCAACAGCCGCGATCGCACCAGTAGAGTAATGCCTCGCACGCCTATCCAGAGCAGTAATGCCAGAACCACAATCTTCAAAATATCAAAGATAGAATACCCTCTTTCTCCCAAATCAAAGATGGGTTCGGTGAGTGCTTCTTGTAAAAATGTCAGGGTTCGATACCGCCAATATCGGCTCTGGGGAAATAACCCCGTGAAATAGATGAGAGCTGCGATCCAAACGCCGAATTGAACGCAAATCAGCAGGGGTTGTATGACAGGTGCAATAACCCAATGAGAGGAACTGGGGGATGAGGTCGAGCTTCGGCGTGCTGTCTGTCGATTGATGAGTCGACGGAGCCTATGCACCAGACCATGAAGGGCGATCGCCAAGCCAATCAGCCCAATGCTGATCAACCAAGCACGTCGTCTGTAGGCAGCCGTTCGTTCCCGCTGGGCTTGATGCAGCGCATCTTCTAAAACCTGACCCCACTCCTCAGCTTGTTCCATAGGAGTGATACCCGGAATAAAATCTCCTTCAGTGATCGTCAACAGGTGACGATCATTGATGCGGAGAGTTGTCAAATCACCTTGCTGAGTAGGCTTAACCTGAATCGGCTCATCGGGCGGCGTTGACGCGAGCGCTTGATTAATTTTTCTGTTGGCATTCGCGGCCCGATTCTCGGCTGAAAATCCCTCGATGCTTCCCACCCTAACCATGATTCGCCCATCCACCATGATCGGAGCGGTATCAGACTGGTTCGCTTGACGGGTCTGCGATCCTGCTGAGATGGGAGTCAAGCCAAGCAGGAGACTGAGTAGGGCAGCCAACAGGAGAAAGAATAGTCGGACTCTTGGACTCCAAATCGAGGCTGTCATCATTGCAGTGCGTTATTGATTGACCTCTTACAGTAGCTTGTTGCAAATATCCCTGGCAATATTTCGTCCAGCGCGCCGATCACTGGGGGTTTTTGCAAACGTGAATGTATAGCGAGGATCGTCACGAAATACAATTTTATAGTGATTGCTTTGGGCAACTATCTCAAATCCCATCGTCTCGAGCGCGCTTTTTATCTTGGGATTCATGCTTGTATAACTTCGAAACAGATTCTGGATCTGCGATTTAAATTCATCTCGTTGTGTATGAACGCTATTATTACTAATAATGTCAGATATTACATGCTCTCTTCGGCTATTTTCAGGGATGTTTCTAAGAGACTCCTTAAGACTCTCAAGTAATTTTTCCTTTATTTCTTGGCGGTATAAGTCCTTTTCTGTTATGTTAAGTGCAATGGTCGAACCCGACTCTAGCTCTGGCTTAACTGGTTTTATAATTTTATTTCTTAATTCAAATTTCAACTGGGTATTCTCGTCTCTTAACCTCCCTAGCTTAACCTCTAATTCTTTAGTTTTTTCCTCGATTGATTGTTCTATATTCTGATATAAATCATCTGCTTCCTGTCTAACCTTCTCTTTTTCTTTATACAGCTCCTGTAATCTAATCTCCGCAGGATTTTTCTGATGACTCAGACTACGTATTTGCTCATTAAGCTCATTAAACTGTCCAAGCGATTCATCGTGCGCAACAATCAAATTACTATACTGTTGTTCAAGTTTTCGATTTTTTAGCTCCGTTTCTCTTAATTTCTGTTGCGCTATTTGGTATTGATTTTTTTGTTGCTGAAGCTGTTTAATCACTAAAGCAAGAGCAGTCGTCAATGCGATTAATAGAAAGAGCAGTGGGTATGTCATGACTAGTGATCAAAACGTGCTGCCTTATGTGCGATGAGTTTGGTACAGCATGAGAACCGTACCGAATCGCTAGAGGATGATGAAATGTTGTATGTGGATAGGGTCTCCTTAAAATTCTCTACAGTATGGCTAACTCTCGCAGAAAATTCCACTAATTTTTTTTAAGCCTCTCTGATTAACCAATAATACCGACTCCCCTAAATTAGACTTACAAATCTCGTAGGGGCAGTTCGTAAACCACCCCTACGCGGCGCGTGGGCTCACTACGTTCAACGTCCTAACGCGAGAGCGTGGCTCTAAATTCAAAGAATGGGCATAAAATCCTCAGCTCGATGCTATCCTGATGATTTGCTCTTGCGAGATTGTGAACCCGTGCTTATCCGACTGCTTGTGCCTCCCTGTAGGTTGGGAAATCGGTATATCCCTCCGCATCGAACGAATACCACACTGACATATCCGCCAGAGGATTAAGCTCCCAACCGTGGGCAAACCGTTCGACTAAATCTGGGTTGCTAATGTAGGGGCGACCAAAGGCAACCAAGTCAGCAGATTCTTCTTGAAGAACCACTTCAGCATCTGCTTGCGTATAGCCACAGTTGCCCATCAACGCTCCAGAAAATACATCCCGAAACTCAGCCAGGGTCATGGGTTCTCCCAACTCATGAAAGCCAAATGCTAAACCATCCATGACGTGGAGATAAGCTAAACCATACGCACTCAACTGGGTGGCGACATAAAGAAATGTTTCTCGAAAGTCGGAAGACCCCATATCGTTGAACACTCCGTTGGGGGAGAGGCGCACGCCAACGCGCTTAGCATCCCAAACTGTCAGTACTGCTTCAGTTACTTCTTTGAGAAACTGATAGCGATTTTCGATACTGCCACCATAGCGATCGCCCCGATGGTTTGTCTTAGACTGAAGAAATTCGTCAATCAAATAGCCATTTGCGCCATGAATCTCGACCCCATCAAAGCCAGCTAGTTTAGCTCGTTGAGCCGCGTTGTGATAGTCATCAACGATGCCGGGAATCTCATCGGTTTCGAGGGCGCGGGGTGTTTCATAGGATTGCTTACCAATAGGGGTGTGGATATCGCCATTAATCTGAATAGCCGACGGTGCTACAGGTAACTGTCCGTTATGGAAGCTGGAATGGGATGCCCGCCCTGTATGCCAAAGCTGAAGAAAGATATGTCCTCCTTTAGCATGAACAGCATCAACCACCTGTTTCCAAGCTTTGGCTTGTTCATCGGTATAAATGCCCGGAGAGTTCAACCAGCCAATTCCCTGCGTTGAAATAACAGTTGCTTCAGTAATGATCAGACCTGCTGATGCTCGTTGAGCATAGTATTCAGTCATTAATGGGTTGGGAATGCGTGCTTCACCGGCTCGCGATCGCGTCAGAGGAGCCATCACTACTCGGTTTCTTAACGACAGATCACCCAACGTAAATGGGCTCATTAACATCGATGAGACAGTCTGTGATGTCATTCTGGTATTATCTCCACGAGTTGGATTTTTGTATCTATAGCGGTATGCGCTTGGGTTAAGTACAGTGGGTGTGGGGGCCGCACCCCACACCCACCGTCTCTGTACTTGACGCAATTGCACATTGCTATAAATCGTAGAGTATGGTCGTTAAAAACTCCTGAGAAGCAGCGTGTCCTATGAGTTCTCCTGCTCGGCATCTTTGACTAATTTGTCGATAAAGTTAGGAACGAATCCTTCTGCAAAGCCAGCGATAAATCCCCATAAGATTGCTTTAGCAGCGTCTCCGTTCGTCGCCGGAATGGTTTGGTCTGCAAACTCATAGGGGGTGGTATATTCACTGTCTGCACTTTGAAATCTGGGAAAGATTTCGCCTTGAATGATTCCAGATGCAAAGACTCCATAGAGCACAAAGGCAAACAAGCCACCAAAGACTGGAGATAAAAATATCTGTAATCGAAGCAGAAGAATGGTTGCTTCATCCTTCATCGCTAACGATTTGGGGTCTGACGGCTCAGATAATATGCCTTTAGCATCGCTGGGGTCTTCTGGAGTAGAAGGTCGTTCAGAATTTAGCGGCTGACTCTCAGGTGGCTGATTCTCAGGTGACTGATTCTCAGGTGACTGATTCTCAGGTGGCTGATTCTCAGGTGGCTGATTCTCTTGCAGTTGAGTAGGCGGTTGAATACTGTGTCTTGACTTTCCCAGTTGCTGTACATAAGCTTCTTGCAACCGGCGATAGTTGCTTGCGGCTCCTCCTACTGTTCCCGACACAAAAATAACAAGGGTAAACGATTCGAAGGTTCTGACATTGAGCACCAGGTATCCTGTCATCAGGTTCAGCAGGACAATCACAGACGTGACCCATGCGTTGAGGATTGCTAACCGTTCGATATTGTGTTTGGTATTATTCATGTCGAGCCTCTGTTTCAGGAATGGGCACCCAGCCAGTCTCAGTTTTTTGAAACAACGGAATATGTCCAATCTGGTGTACATGTTGCGCCCAGTCAAATTCAACGGCTTGTAATCGAGCTTTCCAAGCATGCCCTTCTGTCAAGACCACGACAAGCGCAACGACCTCTGCACCTACCTTTCGTAAGAGCTGAATGGCGGCGGCGGCAGTGTCTCCTGTACTGATCACATCATCAATCAGGATGGTTCGTTGACCCGCAACCCGCTCAACCAATCCGGGGTCAATATAGAGCAACTTCTTTGTTCCTGGGCTAGTGACGGATTCAACGGGAACCGCAAGCTCATCATCGTACCAAAACTTGCGCGAGTTTCCTAGCGCTACATAGCGAGGCAAACCGATTGCCTTAGCCACTGCTCTCGCATAATCTAAGCCCAAGGTTGGAATCCCTATAGGTTGGGTGATCCCATTCGAGAGGCAGAATCTTCAAAATCGATCGCCGCTTGATTGGTCGCCGCCACGTTAAAGAACTCTGCGGCAATCTTGGGGGAAAAGGTAAACGTATTCAGCCCTTGTGAGGCGAGATAGGCGATATCATCAACGCTGCGGATACTCGCCACGAGAATACGAGTGGTGCTGTTTACCCCCGCGATCGCCCAGTGCATGGCCGTTAATTCGTCACGTCCTTCTTGTCCCAGGTCATTGATTCGCCCGAGGTAGGGGGCTGCATAATCGGCCTTCAATGCGGCTGCAATGAGTATTTGATGAACGGCATACACGCCAGTGAGCGTCACGCGAATTCCTTCCTGTCTCAACCGTGTGGCGGCTTCCGCGCCCATCGACGTGACTGGAATTTTGACCACAACGCGCGGGTCAATGGCGGCTAAGATTTTGCCTGTGGTGACCAAAGCTTCGACCGTTGTGCCCCAGGTCTGCATGTGAATTTCCTGAACACCCAACTCAAGTGCTTGCGTTGCCAGACCCTTTAAAGATTCGACGGTGCAGGGGATTTGGGCTCGCTCTAGCAGCAGTGGATTGGTTGTCACGCCGTAGAAAATGCCAATCGGTAGCCACGTTTGCCATTGCACTGCATCAGCCGTATCCAGAAACAATCGAATCTGGGGAGAGACAGAGGTCGGTGCGGATGTAGAAATTGACATGGGCGATCGCTCGTGGCATTAAACTCAACATCCCACCCATTGTGCCCTAGAAACCGGACGAAGCGGTCATCTGATCCATCGGCGTCAGCCTAGCGTGCCAGCAATGGCTGCTATAGCTTTAACACCGCCATAAACGCCTCTTGAGGAACATCGACCGTTCCTAATGACTTCATGCGCTTTTTACCCTTTGCCTGCTTTTGCAGCAGTTTCTTCTTCCGGCTGATATCACCGCCGTAGCATTTTGCCAAAACGTCTTTTCTCAACGCCGGGATGCTCTCACTGGCAATCACTCGGCTGCCGATGGATGCTTGGAGAGGAATTTTAAACTGATGGCGCGGAATCAGCTCTTTGAGCTTTTCAACCAGCGCTTTGCCGACGTAATACGCCTTGTCGCGGTGAACGATATTGGCGAGAGGGTCGACCACTTCGCCATTGATGAGAATGTCAAGCTTGACCAGCGGGTTCTCTTGATAGTCAGTTAGGTGATATTCCATGCTGGCATATCCGCGCGATCGCGACTTCATCTGATCAAAAAAGTCAGTTACCACTTCTGCCAGCGGCAGTTCATAGGTCAGAGTCGTTCGTCCCTGCGTGAGATAGCGCATATCTTTGAAGACTCCCCGGCGACTCTGGCTGAGCTCCATGAGAGGCCCCACAAACTCTTCCGGGGTAATCATCTCAATTTGAACGTAAGGCTCTTCGATCTTTTCGCGGTGTTGGGGATCGGGTAACAAACACGGATTGTCAATACTGATAATATCCCCCTCGGCGGTCGTGACTCGATAAATCACTGAGGGAGCCGTAGTGATCAGGTCAAGATTGTATTCGCGCTCGAGTCGCTCTTGCACAATTTCCATATGCAGCAAGCCTAGAAAGCCACACCGGAAACCAAACCCCATCGCGCTCGATGTTTCAGGCTCATACTGCAAGGCCGCATCGTTGAGCCGGAGCCGCTCTAAGGCTTCCCGCAAATCTTCAAACTGGTCGGCATCAGTTGGAAATAGCCCACAAAAGACCATTGGCTTCGCCTCTGTATAGCCAGGAAGCGGTTCAGGGGCAGGTGATTTTGCCAGAGTGATCGTATCGCCAACTCGCGCATCCTCAACTGCTTTGATAGCGGCGGCAAAATATCCAACTTCGCCGGCGTGAAGATCATCCACCTGGATTTGAGTGGGCGATAGGATACCTAGCTCATCAATTTCATATTCCTTGCCGGATGCCATCAGTCGCACGCGATCGCCCTTACGAACGGTGCCATCCATCACCCGAAAATAGACGATAACGCCTCGATAGCTGTCGTAATAACTGTCGAAAATCAGGGCTCGAAGCGGCTTGTCAAGCGTTTCTTGAGGGGGAGGCACCAGATAAACGATTGATTCGAGAATCTCAGTAATGCCGATGCCTTCTTTAGCCGACGCCAAAATAGCGGCACTGCAATCTAAGCCGATGACCTCTTCAATCTCGGCTTTAATTCGGTCAGGCTCTGCGCCGGGGAGATCGATCTTGTTGAGGACGGGAACAATCTCTAGATCGTGTTCGAGCGCTAGGTAAACGTTCGCCAACGTCTGCGCCTCAACCCCTTGAGAGGCATCCACCACCAGCAATGCTCCTTCACAGGCTGCGAGCGATCGCGACACTTCGTACGAAAAATCAACGTGCCCGGGCGTATCGATTAAGTTCAGCACATAAACATTGCCGTCGCGAGCGATATAGCTCATTCGAGCTGCCTGAAGCTTGATGGTGATGCCTCGCTCTCGCTCTAAGTCCATAGAGTCGAGGAACTGCTGCTTCATATCGCGATCGCTGACCGTCCCCGTTGACGTTAACAAACGATCGGCCAAGGTCGATTTGCCGTGGTCAATATGAGCAATAATTGAAAAGTTGCGGATGCGAGAGACAGGTACGTCAGTCATAGACCTCGAAGAATCAGACTTGCAGTCGGCATGAGCAGCCTACAGAACGGGAGTTAGCTTAAGATATTGTAATGCCTTCTTGGAAATCAAGCATGGACTCATACTTGAGTTGACTAATTTCATCGAACTTGGACGTAATGTTTCCCGCTGTCTTACCATAAACTCAAGCAGGTTAACGCCGTAACCTAGCATGAAACTCATCTTATTCAAGTGATTTTCTTATTCCTATGGATAATCCTACTGTCAACTCGGATGTATCGTCAGACAAGATTGAAATTTCGGTACGCCTAGATGCCGAACTGCTAGATCAAATCGGTCATTTGACTCAAGATCCGAGTAAGGTGATCGAAGTTGCCGTGCGTCAATGGCTGCGGGGTGGTGTACGCCGAGATGATGATTTAACTCGCACTCTCGACCAAAATCCTCCTGTCCCGCCTCGCGGCGAATGGAATGATTAATCAAGATTTTCGCGGTTTTGCCATTGTTGAACAGATATGGATAGGCTAAGTTAGAGCGGGAACTCTAGCCATTGACATCGGCGATATGCATCAAGCATTGTCTCGCATCTATCGGGACTGCATCTACATTGATTAGGATAAGCATTGATTTAGGATAAGCAGATGTTAATCGCTGACCGTATTCGTTGTTTCCGGTTCAATGTTGATGAACTCGTTTAGCCACTCGTCACCCACCTTTAGTGAACCTGTTAGGTCAGTCATAACTGATAATTCCCAGGAAGCATTGTCTACTTCCGAAACCGATCTTTTTTATATTCAGGATCGATCGGGGCAATATTTGTCATTTCAGTGGCAAGGTGCTCTCCAGTTAGGGCTAGATCCGAGGGAATTAATTGGTCAGTCTTTTGAAAATAGTTTTAGACCCGTCTCTATTAGCCTCTACAAAAAGCGGGTCGAAGAGGTTTTGGGTGGGGTTATCCCAGAGCAGTTCACCTATGCGTTTCAATATGGCGATCGCTTCCTACTTTTTGATATCGTCATTAGCCCCTTAATTGTGCCGTATGGCAGGGCTGATCGCGTCGTTGTGACAGGGCGTTTTCTAAGATCGTGCTCCAAGACAGAAGCCCTCCAGACCGTTGATTGTCTTCCAAACTTGGTATCTGCTCTCAACCCCAGCCAGTATCAAAAGCTGTTAACTCAAGTTGCGTGGAATATTCGCCGCACGTTAGACCTCGAAACGATTTGGCAGCAAACTGTTGACGGGTTGGGTAAGGCATTGCAAGCGTGTCACTGCTTCATCGGGGCGTATAAACCCGATCAATCTAACATTCAAGTTGTCGCAGAATATCAAGACTCCTCATCTCTAATTCATTTGGGGCAAACATTTAGCCTCGATGATCATCTGCCTCTTCGTCAAGCGATTCAAACGCTCAAGCCTGTCGTGTTCGACTCCGGCGAACTAGGCGAATCTCAGCCAAAGCGATATTCCACTTTAGCAGTGGCGACCTCGCATCAAGATCAGCCCAATGGGCTTATTGTGCTGTATCAGTTTGATCGATCCAGAATCTGGAGCACCACCGACCTAGAAATCATTCAGGAACTTGCCGATCAGGTTGGCACAGGTATTGCTCACGCCACGCTGTTTTCAGAAAGCCGTGACCTTGCAAGTGAATTGCAGCGGGCAAATGAACGGTTGATTCACAAACATGATGAGCTGGAAGAAGCGCACCAAGCAGCGGAAGAAGCCTCTCGACTGAAAAGTGAATTTCTTGCCAATACCTCTCACGAGTTGCGGACTCCTCTGAATGCCATGCTTGGCTTCCTCAAGCTTATTATGGACGGCATGGCAGATGATCCAGAAGAACAGGGTGAATTTATCAAAGAGGCGTATCGGTCTGCCGTTCATCTCCTCAGCATCATCAATGACATCTTAGATATCGCCAGGATCGAAGCGGGCAAGATGCAGCTTGATATGAATCCCGTCAAGCTCGATGATTTGCTAAACGATGTTGAAAATTTTACCCGCACGCAAGCCGAACAAAAACACCTCAGTTACGAAATTCGCACGCCTGCAACGCTAGACCAAATCATCCTACATGGCAATTATCAACGAATATTGCAGGTCATGCTTAACCTAGTGGGGAACGCAATTAAATTTACCCATCAAGGTGGAATCACGATTACGGCTGAGGTGATTCAGAAAGAAGCGCTTACTGCATCGGATGAAGAGGATGCACCTGATACACCCAACAATATGGTGAAAATCAGCGTCGCAGATACGGGGATTGGCGTTTCGCTAGAAGACCAAGATAAGCTATTTCAATCATTTAGCCAGGTTGATAGTTCCCGGACACGCCAGTTTGGTGGATCAGGATTGGGGCTGGTGATTTCTCAAAAACTGGTTGAAGCGATGGGCGGTATTGTCAATTTCTACAGTTTGGGCGAAGGCTTGGGATCAACCGTTACGTTTACCGTTGCGCTTTACCAAGACCCTGTCATGATTGAGACGCAACCTGATTAGCATTACCAATTCACGTGTTTTGAGAAAAACAACATAGGCTGCTCATGGTCAGGCCCATGCTTCGATGGGATTTTGAGCAGCCATTGAATAAGTACAGAAATGGTGATGGGGGGCGCGAGTGCTCTGCACCATTATGTTATGCCGATTTTCTTACAAAAAATTGCTAATAAATTCTGACGTTAATCGTTTGTTTATAGACGTTAATCGTTTGTTTATAATAGAAAATAGGAGGGGGATCAGCGTGGGATGACCCTTTCAACCCAATCGATCAACCCAATTAATCAAATCTGACATAAAGAATGTTTACGTTTTTCTGAATACGGCTTTGACATCAGAACTCTTGACATCAGAACTTGAGTTTTACATTTTTTTTCACACATCCATTAATAATTTCGCGAGACAGGATAATACTATGAAAATTTTACTATTTCTCGCCTTCGATTTTTTCTTCTCGTGGATGTTCATATCATTAATTTTCCATTTCATCAATTGGATGCTGGATATGGATAAGGGAAGAGAGCCTAAATATCCAGGATTTTAATCTGAATTATTTACGGGTCAATCTATAGCAATTTTCAATTGACCTTTGTGGCTTTGCCAGATGTGGGGACTATCCGCCGAGCGAGTCAGGCGCGGATGCACAAACCGCTCTGTGAGGCGAGTGACCTGTTTCAGGTTGCGGAGAATCTGTCGCGCCAGGGTTGAAGGAAACTGGAATTGGGCGACTCGTTGAGGTAGCCAGGGCGATCGCACTTACACGAAAATCTAAACGCTCTCTTGAAATCGGTGCGTTACGCTTCGCCAACAGCATCCGCTGCGCTAACAGCACCCTACCTAATGCACTATTTTAGCTGTGCCACGCCCCTACTCAACTAAAAAGCAGAGATACTACGTAGGCGATCGCATCAGAGATGGACGTGTTTGCCCAGTGTTCATTGAGAAAAAAGCCCGTGGCTGCACTTCCTAGCGGAACGGTGAGGTTATCAATCCCGAATTTAGAAAATGCTTCTAGCCCGGTTGAAACTAGTGCGATCGCCACGGGAACCAGCCAGGTTTGCCAGATATTTCCTTGAATCCCCAGCAAAATCACGCTGCTAATTACATAGCTGACTCCTGCCATCGTCAGCGACCCTTCCCAGCTTTTCTGAATTCCCCACAGTTTATAGGCGTGCTTGCCCCATCGCTGCCCAATCAGAGCGGCAAAACCATCGCCCCACGTCATCACCAAGATTCCGAGAGCGGCATAGTGATATTTCTCTAGTCTCCAAAACCATGCCACCAAGATGCCAATGCTCAGGGCATAGAAAAAAGTCCCCAAACTTTTGCGTCCTACACTGTTGATACCAGGAAGAATCGGATAGCGATAGGAGAGCAGCGCAATTCCGCTACAGATAACCGACGCAGCAATGCTAAACCAGCTTGGAATGTGAAGAAACCAGGCGAGAAGAATGACATTGCCAACCCCGATGTGGACAACTTTACGCGTGGTTTCTGCTCCGCCGAGCTTCGTTTTATTGAGAATTTCAGCAATCAGAACGATTGCCCCTAGCCACACCACAACAGCACCGAATTGAATCCAAAATTCGGTGGATGTGAGCAGCGAATCAATAAATGACCAAACCGAGTAAACCAAGATGTATGAGTAACCGTCGGCTGTTCGTTTTCACGTCACTGTAGTCAATATTAAGTCTCTATCAACCCGTTTTAGAGATTGATCTGGCTGTGTAAACTCAAAATGAAGATTTTGTAAAGCTGAGCCTATCTGATAAATTCCTTAGATTTCACATACAAGATCTCTTTGGCTCTTTCGGGAGTCAAGCTGGCACCGTTTGGGGGGATATCTCGGTGCCGGCTTCTAGTCTTTCGGTGGGGACGAGTCCTTAACCAGCGTCAAACAACGAGTGGACGGCACGTAGATAACACCGCCCTCAGATTAACCACTGCACCCACCACGGCGATCGCAGGTGCTTCAAATCCAGTTTCTTCGACGAGTTTAGCGATTGTGTCAAGCGTTCCTACTAATTCGTCCTGGTCAGGGCAAGTGCCCCAGCGCACCAATGCCACCGGGGTGTCGTTCGATAAGCCCGCTGCTTGCAGTTCTGCTGTGATATAGGACAGGTTATGAATGCCCATGTAGATGACAATCGTTTCTGAACCGTGGGCGATCGCCTGCCAGTTTACCTGCGGGCGATACTTCCCAGCGGCTTCATGCCCGGTCACAAAGGTCACTGATGAGCTATGAGCTCGGTGGGTGAGGGGGATTCCTGCATAGGCAGGCGCAGCAATACCAGACGTAATGCCTGGAATCACCTCAACCGGAATTCCCGCTGCCACTAGATCCTCCATTTCTTCACCACCGCGCCCAAACACAAAGGGATCGCCCCCCTTCAGGCGAACCACGACCGCATGGTGTTTTGCCGTCTCAATCAGGAGCTGAGTTGTATCGGCTTGCAGACGCGAATGCCGTCCTCGACGCTTTCCAGCGTTAATGATCTCAGCTTGGCTACCAATCATCGCCAAAATTTGTGGGCTTACCAACGTATCATGGATGACGACATCTGCACATTCAAGCAGCGTCTTGCCTTTTAGCGTAAACAACCCTGGATCGCCAGGGCCTGCACCCACCAGATAGACTTTGCCCCTACAGGTTTTCATACGCAAATTGATGCTAAGTAACGAATGGGCTAAAACGTTTAATGCTCTGTCATTAAGTCGATTACGAGATCAGCAATTTCAGGCGTTGCCCCTAATGGCTGAGCCAGTCGGAGACGCATGTCAGAATATCGAGCCGAAAGCTCATCAACTGTTTGGGCGATCGCATCAGTGATTCCTCCTGGGAATAGAAAATATGGAAAAATTGTGATGTGCCGTTGCCCAGCACCGCGAAGCTCCTGAATGCGGTCGGCTAAGCTGGGTGAGACAGACCAATAGGCAGACGTGGCGCCAATGCGGGAGGCGATCGCCTCGATCGGTGCATTGCCTCCTTCACGACGGCTACCGTGAGCCATCAAGATCGTGGCATCAGCCCCAGACAATGCCGAGTCTTCTAGTAGCGTCTTCACATAATGGCTCAGTTGGGGATGACTGCCCAGAAAAGAGTGTAAATGAATGTCAAGCTTGTTTTCGAGTGGGGGTTGAGCTTGCTCAATTTCTGCAGGAATGTCTTCTTTGACATGAACACCCGACAGCAGGAACAACGGCAAAATGTGAAGCTGCCGACACCCAACCGTTTGGAGGCGATCGCCAAATTGCTGAATTTGCTCGTGAAGGGAACGTGGCGATAGTTCCAGAGCAGCGGTTCCCACGTGAGGTGCTGCGTTCAATTCGTGCTGTTTTGATTTGCTGTGAGGTGTTTCGATCTGCTTGCTCATCTTGGATGCGAGAGCAAATTCACCGCTTATAACAGAGTCGCGGCTGCGTAGAGCCTGCGTCCGTTGTTGCAGACGCTTTGCAACAAGCATCGCCAAATGGTGAGCCGACGATTGCGATCGCGAATCACGACTTCCATGATAAACCAGCAGATATGCAGAAGAGGGCGTTAATATTCCGCTCTTTGCCATCCTTGACCGCCCAGCACTATGACAACAACAATTGTTAATTATCATAAAGGCTGAAGCCAAAACATGCGATCGCCAATTGAGCAAGTTGCATTCACAACTTGCAAAATGCGAATAATGCCTCAAGAAATCTGACGCTGATCGCCCATCATCCGCTCATGTTCAACCACAAACACATTGGAATATAAATTAGCGATAATTTGCTGCCCCTGCTGAGTAAGTTCTAGATAGCGCAACCCGTCTCTGACGTAAGGGTATACTCCGTTCCAATAAAATCGAGGATAGTTATCTCTCAAATCACCCGGATGGCTATATCCCAAGGCTTTGTTGACACCCGTTTCTTCAAACTCATAAAACAGTGCCCCAATTTTTTTCAGATACCGAGGATCGCTAAGCTGACCAATCAAATCAGACGCCCGAATTAATCCAGGGTAGTTGACTGTATCTCGATGATCCTCTGCTTTAGGAACAGGGAACCGAGTCAACTCAATATTTTGCTTGATGGCCTCAGCATTAATCAGCTTGTGGTTGCCAAATCGCTCGTCAATAAACAACTTTGCGCGATCGACATGATAAGGAGTCAAACTCGCATCGGAGGCTCCAGGAGGCAAATGGACTCGATGCCCATTTTGCCCAGTCGCATACCATCGATTTTCGTCTTGACGACAGACCCCTTTCACATAGCCGATGTCATGACACACTAGCGAAATAATAAAGTGAAGCCAGTCTTCGCAAGAAACCCCCCCTTCTCGGATGTGTTTGCCCCGCAAAATTTCTTGACCAACCAATGTCACTAAGATGGTGTGCTCGACATTGTGATAAAGAGCATCACTGTTGGCAATATTCTCCAACGCCATTGACCCAACCCAACCTATGATGTCTTCATAGTCGGTTTTCCAGCCACCATAGGTCCGGTGATATCCATTTTTAAGCTTTTGAACAAAGTCGTCTATTAACAGCTCAGTTGCGTTAAACATCCTGAATTCTCGCCTAGATTTTAGAAGGGCTCGGGCACGAACTCCAAATTAGTGGCTCACGTGGGATAGTCAGAATATCTAAAGCGGAATCGTCAACCGATTGAAAACTGTCAGCAAGAGGAAAAAACAACTTGTTAGGAAAGAGAGCCTGATTGGAGTGCACTTGACATCAATGATAACTAAATCCTGTCTAAATAAAATCCTAGAGCTTTTCTTAATGAAAACGACAGGATTCGATTGAGATATGATTTTAGATTGCTCAAACTCTATCAGATCAACTCCTTGAAAGGAGCGTATGTTGCTAAATACAACGTAAATGAACGTAAACGGTTTTTCTAATAATTCACACCCTCAGTTGGGCTATGGCGGTGTGCGCTTGAGTTAAGCAATGGTATTCTTAAGGAACCGCGATGCGGGTGTAGTTCAGTGGTAGAACGTCAGCTTCCCAAGCTGAATGTCGTCGGTTCGAGTCCGATCACCCGCTTTTTTCTGAAGAGCCCTGAAATCAGCTGATTTCAGGGCTCTTCAAGATCTTGATGTCACTGGTAGAAAAGCTAATTTCCTGCAAATTGGGGTAAACGTTTGGCCACTTTGTACCAGTTTGCACTAATTATTGGGGTAAGTTTGGGGTAGGATTTCAACAGATTGGGCTGGTATCTACGTATTGTTTCTAAGGTGATGCCGATGACCAGTACCCCCAAAAAGCGAAAAGCCTCGAAAGGAACCGTTCAAGTTAAGTCTTCTAACGATCGCTTACAGCTAGTTTTTTCCTATAGCGGGAAGCGTCATTACTTGAGTCTTGGATTGCCTGACACGCGCACGAATCGAAAAGTAGCCGAAGCTAAGGCCAAACTGATTGAAGCCGACATTGCGTTTGACCGATTTGATCAGACCTTAGACAAATACAGGCCGCAATCTCAACAAAGAGGCGGGTCTTCAAGCGATGGCAATCTTACATTAGAGCCGTTGTGGGAACAATTTGTGGAATTTAAGCGCCCACAATGTTCACCGAACACCATGATCTCGACCTACGGGACCTTTTCAAGGTATGTCAATCGGCTCCCAACCCATGACCTAGGCCGGGCTATGGAAATTAGGGAATATGTTCTAGCTAATATTCCCCTTGATGCCGCTAAGCGCTTTATTACTCGTTTGTCTGCCTGTTGTGATTGGGCTATCGAAGCTGACCTAATTGCTGATAATCCCTTTCAGGGTATGGCTGCCAAGATCAAGAAGCCAAAATCGGTAGCGGCAGACGGCCTTAACGACATCAATCCATTTTCGCTTCAGGAGCGGGATGCCATTATTCAAGCGATCGAAACTGATCGCTTCTGCTCTCCTCATTCAGCGTACAAGCATAGTCGCTATGCTTCCTTGGTTAAATTTCTATTTGCCACAGGATGCCGACCCTCAGAAGCCGCAGCGCTGCAGTGGGATAACATTTCCCGAGACTGTCAACAAATCAACTTTTCTCAAGCAGTGGTCTTAACAGAAACCGGTAAACGGATTCGCCAGGGCTTAAAAACCCAGGAGCAGCGAAAATTTCCTTGTAATGGCTCCTTAAGCGCCTTATTAAAATCGATCAAGCCTGAGGACATTGATGCAACGACCTTGGTGTTTCCGTCTCCTAAGAACAAACCGATCGACCTGAATAATTTTCGAAATCGTACTTGGGAATTGGTCCTTAAAGGACTTGGCATCGAGTACCGGAAGCTTTACCAGACTCGCCATACCTTCATTACACACGCATTAGAAACCGGCAAATTAGATGCCAAAGATGTGGCTCGATTGGTGGGGAACTCCCCTGAGGTCATCTATAAGTACTACGCCGGGAAGAAACGTGAGCTAGAAGTTCCGGAGTTTTAAACTTGCACAGTGGGGGGGCTAAGTTGTCTCTCGTGGGTTCTACAGTTTGCGGCCAAACCAGACAACTCTGCCCATGATGCTTAGACCAGCTGGCTTGCTGGATAACTGAATTGCAAAAGTTTCATACGCAGGATTTTCGCTAAGCACCTTTAACGTGTTGTCAGCAACATACTGTAAGCGTTTGACGAGGACCCGACTATCCAGCTTGAGTAAATAAATGCCGTGACTAATCGTCTCCAAATCTCGGTCATAAGTGTCTACCAGTACAAAGTCTCCAAGATGAAGTGTCGGTTCCATACTTTCATCACTGACCTGAGTCAGCAGTAGGTTTTCGAACGTGTGAGGGAACTCCGTTTGTAACCACTCCGTCTTAAAGGCAAATGGATCCTGGCAGATATACTTTTCCTGCAAGGTGGCAGCTGTCTCTTGAGACGTAACTTTTCCAGTGGCCAACCATTCCAGATTAACACCAGCCGTGCGAGCTATTGCAAGCAAAGCAGGACGAGTCGGTTCACTTTGCCCATTCAGGTATTGGCGAAGGACAGTATCAGAGAAACCGCATTCTCTGGCAAAACCGCGAATACTTTTCTCGCCCAGCGCCTCTTTCAGACGGCCTGGGAAGTCATCGGATTCAGCTAAATGGGTCTGTTGGTCTGTAGAGGATGGATGAGTCATAGACTTTCAAACTCGCGTTTTGCAAATTATAACTCTTGACGTGCGCGTTAATAATTGCTAGCTTCATCATTATATCGATGGAGCTAGGACGATTCTATGCATGTAGAGGACATTAAAGCAGCTCTGCGGAAGCAGGGATGGACCTTGGCCAGCATCGCTAAAGAACTCGATATTGGTCCTTCGGCAGTATCCCACGCCTTAACCCGCCAGCGATCGCGCCGGATTGAGCAGGTCATTGCCAGCAAACTTGGCCTGTCTCCCCATGAGATTTGGCCCCAGCGGTACAAACGAGGAAAGGTCAGCCATGCCCCAATTTGTCAGCAAACAGGAAGCCATCCAATATCTCAAGCTCAGCGACTCGACTCTAAAACGTTATCGCTTGCAGGGCCTGCTGGTCGAGGGCATTCACTGGGTTCGAGTCAATAGCCGCTGTATCCGCTACAACCTAGAGCTGATTCAAGATTGGCTACATAATCGCCATGACCCCATTGCTCACCAAAGGGCTATTCACATCTACCAGTCCAGTTTGTTAAGCAACCAAAAGAAATCATCTCAGCGAGTCTCTTCAAAGCGAACTTAAGGTTGTAAAACGGACAGAAATCTTCTTGAGAATTTATCAATAAGTTGAACCCTTTTCTGAAGAAGATAGCTGAATCAGAAGAGTCAAAAAAATACACCCTAAACATTGAGTTGTAAGGGTGCATCGCTTTTGCTTTTTGTCTTTTGAGCTGGGTCAATCAACAATTTGAAGAGGTTTGTCAGAACCGCTTCAGAGACCGACCTGCTAGCAAAACTGGTGTTTTAAACTATAGCAAAGTTGCTGAAAATGTCTATGGCAAAAAGGCAGCTTTGGTCATTGCTTGACCAAGAATTAGCAGTTTGAGATTGATGACCCAGCTTCTGGAATCAGGAGCTGATAATGACACAGTACGTTTACTCGGGGCGATCTCGCCCCTGCCCAATTTGCGATCGCACTAAAGATCCAGACTGCCGCTGGAATGAGGAGGTGGTCTTCTGTCACACTTACATCGACCAGGATGCCAGTATTGAGGGCTACGTCTATCGCGGGGCCACCGCTGACGGTTTATGGGGACAGTATTTCAAATTGACCCAGTCAGAAAAGTCCGCTCGTCCCCAGCAGCGGCAGGACTTCTTTTATCCGACTCGGCAGGGACAGCCCCTGGTGAAGGTGACGCGGGTGGATCGCGGGAGTGGTACCAAGTTCTTTGTTCAGTACCACTGGGATGGGCAACGGTGGGTGAAGGGGCTGACGCCAGCGGTAAGAAAGCAGGTGCCAATTTATCGCTATGCGGAAGTGAGACGGGCGATGGCGGCAGGCCAATCCATTTGGATGGTGGAGGGGGAAGGCTGTGCGGATGTGCTGTGGAATGTTGGCATTCCGGCAACGACAACGCTGGGTGGCTCTAAGAAATATCACAGTTATGGCGACTATCCCAAGACTTGGAAGGGGCTCGCCTGGTGTTGTGCCCCGATCGCGACCAGGTCGGCATGGCTCACATGGAAGAGATTGCCCAGGATTTTCCGGACGCTCAGTGGTGCTATCCCTATCCGGAGAGTCTGCGCTGGCAAAACCTGCCTAAGCATGGCGGCCTTGATGTTGCGGACTGGATTGCCGAGGGCGCAACAGCTGAGCAGATTCGAGCAGCCGTGGGAGAACGGCGACAGCTGGGATCGTCTTCCCCAGTCGTGGCTAAATCATTGGACTTGCCCACCCTGAAGGAGCAGTTGCGCAGCTATCTGGCGGCGGAGCATTCGGAGTTGGAATTGGCGGCACAGGTTTTGCAATGGCATCGGGAATCGGGGCTAGCCGCTAAGGATATCTGGAGTTTGGTGAAGCTGATTCAAGCGGAGTTGGAGCAGGATGAGGAACGGGGCGATCGCACTGTTCAAATCCGGCAACTCCTGAAGATTGGTGATTACCAGCTGCAGTTAGGAGAGTATCTGCATCCTGATTTGGCGGCACCGTTGGAGCATATAGCGGCATGGATCGGGGCGACGCCTGCAGCCATGTTAGTAACGCTGTTGCCAGTGGCCGCTTCTCTGCTGCGGGTCGGGACGGAGTTGGAAATTGACGCGAGGATGGGCTTCTATGTACCCCCGATTCTGTTTACCGGGTTGGTGGCCCCCTCCGGCAGTAAGAAGAGCCCCCTTCAGCGGCAGATTTTGGGACCGCTTTCTCAATTGCAGACAGAAGCGGATCAGGACTATGAGTATGCGGCTGCGGAGTATGAGGTGAACCTGCGGGACTGGGAGCAGGCCAAGGCAGATGACAGGGGAATGCGGCCTCGGAAACCGATGCCCAGGGAATATCACACCTCAGATGCCACACGGGAAGCGATCGCCCGCATTCAGTCCCAACAGCCGGAGCGGGGCATTTTGGTGACGCCGGATGAGTTGGCGGGCATGTTCAAGGGGCAGAATCAGTACCGCAACGGTCGGGGCAACGATAAGGAGTCGCTGCTAACAGCCTTTGATGGCTCAGGGCTGAAGGTAGATCGGGCCAGTGGCATGCGCATCAGCATTCCTCGCACCAGTCTCAGCATTACCGGCACGATTCAGCCGGACATCTTGCGGGAGATGATGGGCGATTTCTCTGACGCCAATGGGCAGTGGGCACGGTTTCTGTGGTGTTTGCTGCCGCTGCAGCCTGCCCCGTTTCCCCAACAGACGGTGCGGTATGACCTTTCAGAACGGCTCTATGGTCTGTACCGGCAATTAGAGGACTCTCCTCCCAAGCGCTATCGGTTGACGGCGGAGGCGAAGGCGCTGTTTGCGGAGTGGTATGACCAGTTGGATCATCTGCGGGTGACAGAAACGCACCAAGGTTTGCAAGCAGTTTACTCGAAGATGCAGGGCTATACGGGGCGGCTAGCGTTGATTTTGCACTGTTTGCAGGGGGCGGTAGACGGGGGTTTACCCGCAGAGAGGATATCGGTTCAGACGATGGGGGCAGCCATCAAGCTGGCGCGATGGTTTATGGGGCAGGTGAAGCTGCTGTATGCGGAGGGCGACTCGGTAGATGGGGCGCTGGAGGCGGTTTACACGAAGCTGATTCAGTTGTCGCGGGTGCGGGGTTGGCTAAGGGCGAAGGATGTGCGCAATTATGAGCGCAGCTTGCGGAAAGCGAGTGCGGAGGTGATTCGATCTCACTTTCGAGAGCTGGAGGCGATGGGGTATGGGGAGACGTGTGGGGTGGGGAATCGGTTGCAGTGGCGAGCAACGGTAGACGCGGTAGACAGATCTGAGGCGACGGTAGACAGGGTGTCTACCGCTGAAAGCGTTGATGGTCATGGATCATAGGAAAACGGTAGACAAGTAGACAAGTTTTGTCTGTAGGAAGTCTCTGGAAAGTGTCTACTGTCTACCGAAATGCTTGAAAGGCTCTTGAATAGAGAGTTTCGAGTGGTAGACCGCGTGTCTACCGAACGTCTACCGCTGTCTACTGTGTCTACCAACGACAAATCAGATCAATCGTCGTCTGTGAACAAACCAGTCAGGTCACGATATCCACTGACGACTCGTAGGATATCTACGCGAGATTGCGTCACTGTATAGAGAATGAGATAGCTATCCATGGCAAGGCTTCGCAGACCCGGAAGGATTTCGTCACGAGGTCGCCCAAGGCTAGGAAATTGTGTGATTCGGGCGAATTTGGCATCAAGCTTCAATAGGAAACGCTCTGCCTGTTCAAGTTCGGTCTGGCTGGCGATGTAGTCCGCAATATCCTCAATGTCTTGAATGGCAGGCTGAGAAAGGTAAAACTGAGGCGTCATGATTCGGGGCTGGCGTGGCGATTTCTCAACTTCTCCCGAATTTGGGCCATAGCAGTGGGTCCTTCGACCACTTCCCCTCGTCGGACAGCTTCCAAGCCGATTTGAACGTCCTGCTGAAGTTCAGGCAGTCGTCCTTGATAGATATCTTCTTGCTGTTCGAGTAGGTATACACCAGCTGCAATAACATCCAGAGCAGACTGGTATTTACCAGCGGCGAGCTGACGTTGAATGAACTGCTCCAGTTCAGGAGGGATGGTAATTTGCATGAAGGACTCAAGAAAGCAACCACACTGTAAGTTCAATTCTAGCGCTCAAACGTATTGATTTTGTTTCAGTCAAGTGAGTAGCCAGCCAGAAAGCAGAATGTTGTTGAGAGGAAGTGGTGTTGAAATTGAAACATAAAATTCAAAAACCGACTTATCTTCAACTAATCATTTATAAAATCTTCAGGTATTAAAGCTTTTCCATGTGTCCATGGTTCTTCAACAAGTGCTTCTTGAAATTTTCTGTTGCTCAAATTTGCATGTTCCAAAACAATGATCTGAAATCTTGGAAAAAGTTCCTCACAAAATCCATGTAGAAGTTCGAACATTCTTTCGACAGCAACTATATCTGCATTTGAACTGAGGGTTTCTTCAACTGTGATATCTTCCAGAGAGAGATAAGTTTCTCTGGAAGGGAAATATACTTGTGACGGCTGATCTAATATTAGAAAGCGGGGAACTGGGCGTTGTTTTTCCACAAAGTGTTTATGCAAGCCTAGGTGAGCGATCAAATGGCAGCCGAGCCAATTTTCGCCACTTCCCATGCGATCCATGGGGATTGGTCTTTCAGTTCTATCTGCTATTACAGTTAGTTTCTTTAAATCAAGACGATATGGTGATCCACAATGCTCAAGTTCAAGAAAGTTTGCCCACTCAGTCATTTGCTGACCAATCCTATTTAGAACTGATGTAATAATCTCATCTATCTCAATTGGATCATGTTGGGATTCTAAATCTTCGACTCTTCGCTGAGCAGAATTAACACTGATTCTTAGTTCAGAAGACTCATCAGTGAAATCAACGTCTTCCAAGTAAAGACTAATTCGACCAATCACTCTGGCAACCCTAGAATTGAAATCACGCATTCTTCGAGCTGCTTCCTCTTCTTCTAAAATCCCTTGAATGGCGAGCTCTACTTCAGACATCTGATGTTGTATTTCTAACCGTTGCTCCTTTAATTGTTGTATATATTCTCGCAATCTGGGTTGCTTTCCTTCCACAATATGAACACTATTGCTTAAATCTTCGAGTGAACTTTGTATCGCCATTGTGGAAGGAACAGGTTCTGAAAGCTCAGAACTACACAAAGGACAAAGATGACTAGAGTTATCGTTTTCATGACGAAATAGATTTACCGTTTCTAATCTAACTAATTGTTGGTTAGCTTCATTTGAGTAACCCTCAGCTTCTCTCACAAAAGATTCGGCGGCCTCAACCTGTTCCTGTTTTCGCTTTAATTCTGTATATAATCTCTCTCTCTCCTGTTGAAGCACTGGGAAGCGGTCATCGACTATTCCTGCTTGCAAATCAGTAGGTACCCATGTAAGGGTTTGTCTCAATGCCGACAAAATTTCTTCTGGACTTTCAGCTATAAGCTCTGACTCGACTAAACCAACTTGTCTGGCTTCTGATAGAAGTCTTTGACCAATATCAGTTTGATTGCTAGCGATAGATAGAGCTTCATATAATCTTCGCTGAGCAAGTCTGAGTTCTCGGCGTGCAACTCGTAATTCTTGTTCTAGAATAAGCTGATCTTCCTGGGTAACGCCTAGAAAATACGGCAGAGAGTCTTTGATAGCTTGTGGAATAAATTGTTCTTGCTGTCTGTGAAATAGTAAACGTCTATTAGCAATTTGATTTTGGTCCTGAAAAAGATAGAAACTAGCATGCCTAATATCAGCTCTTAAAGGCTCCCTAGATTGCCCTAAATCTGGAGTATTTTGATTTGCGGAAATCCCTATCAGACCTGAGAGAAAAGTCTTAAGAGCACTGTCATTCGTGTTAGGTTCTAAATCAGCTATTTCAGGTATTTCAATATTTTCGCTAATCTCATAATAGGCTTGACTTTGGGTTATACTATATCCAGATGGACTAGGTTTTCCGATAAAAAGTTGACTGCCCGGCAGCTGAAAGAGAACGGCATACCAAGACACTGTATCTCTAATAATTCCTTCTGGAATTTGGAAATTTGAGCTTCCAAGGCAATAGTCTACAATATCGATAATCGCAGACTTTCCAGTCCTTGACTTTCCAGTAATTATATTAACTTTGCCTAATTCGAAATCGAGAATTCGCTTTCCACCCAATGAATTATAAAGAATAATTGACCTTATTTGCATATTATGGACGAACTCCCCACATAGTGAAAAAAGATGTTGGCTCTTGGATTTTAGCCATCCATTGGCCTAGAAATTCGGCTCTCCTTATCAAAGAATCTAGCGCTGGATTTTCTGTATTACTATTCAGAGAACGACGAACCCAAGTCACTGTTCCATCTTCCTGGAACGTAATTATTCCCGTTTGACAGCCGAATACTATTGCTTCTTTTGTGTGGGGAACTAAATTCCTCATGCGATTGACAAAATCAATTCGAACTTCAGGATTTTCCTGTAACCAAACATGTAATTTGGTACGAGTAGTAGTGGGTAATACGCTTCGTGTATATGGATGTAAAGTAATTGGCAGAATAAAAAATAGTAAGGCATATGGCATGCCAGATCTGCTTTCTCTTTCATATCCTCTAATGCCATATTGGAGCAACACAGCACAAAAAGCAGGATTAAACAGGTTTGCTATTTCAATAGGGCGTCTTTCCCAAGGCAGCACGGAATAGCTCCTATGAAGTTGGTAATAATTGAGCGAGTCTTTCAACGAATTTTGGATGCCAACATATAATAGGTGAAATTTTGTCAGCTAATATGTGGTAACTTCCACGCATTACATATTCTTCAGCAACCTGTGGCCGTATTCTAATATCTGCAATTTGATCCACCCAGTTATATAATTTTCGCCCAAATTGTTGATGCGCTGTTTCATCTTCATCTTCAAGAATTAACTCATCCTGAAGCATCAATCGATAGCGATCCCACTCATCAATTAGCTTCTTTTCATATTGCTCTGTTTCATCACTGAACAATAAATCTTCGCGAGCCCATCTAGATCTTTGTTCAAACGCCCTATAGTAATCCAAAATAGCCTTTTCAATGCGCTTATTATTAATCGCAATGGCTTTAAGTTGCATCACAAATCGACGATTATCTGCTTCAATATCAGGTGGTTCAGATGGTTGCAGATCAAAATAATCTATGGGTAAAGCATCAGGTTTAAACTGCTCTGCTATATCCAAGATTTTATCATGTACCTCAAATCCTGAAATTGGCACAGTAGATTCCTCAGTTAGGTGGTTGACCACCTTTGAGAACCACCATCCCTCCAACCTCTCATAGAGGCTATTTAAGTGTTCTCGCCTTACAGAAAACTTGATTCTTTGCCTGATTCTTGGGACAACATCATTGATTCGGGGTGAAGCGTCAATAATTTGTATAGAGTTAACTAGTTGTTCTTGCTCGGAATCTGTCAACGCATTAAAAGCCTCAAATTCTTTGACTAAACTCTGAGTATCTGTAATTTGAGCGATGCTACGTAGCTGCTGTGTCGCTAGTTGTGGGTTCCTATCAGTTCCATGTCTTAGAAGGGATGAGACTGAATTTTCAGGAGCTATTCCCGTAGTAACTAAGGTAAGCAACGTGTTAGATGATACTAGGCCATCTTTGGTGAGGCTACTCCATACACGAAGCGTCTTCCAGAGATCTCTACTTCTATCCGTGAGAGACGCTTGGCTTACATGATGTTTCAGTTGCAGAAGTTCCGTAGGTGTACCTTGATCATGAAAGGTGACATCATCGAGGCTTTCAATTGATAGTTGGAGTTCTTCGCGATTTTCCAAAACAAGGTATAGCGCATAGCGAATTTGGTAAAGATAACCGAGTGCTTGAGGCCCTGCTGAAAAACCTGAACTCACGTCGCTGCTCCACAAGTCAGTTCACGAATCTTATAGAAGCCAAACCGAGGTTTGTACGCCTTTGGAAAGTGTGATTCACACCAAGTGAAAGTACATCCTAGTTAAATATCATCTCGCTCGATATTGGCATATCAAGTTACTGATACTGACCAAATTTTGAAAAAAGTTGCATTACGACCCTTGTAACCGCTTCTGCATCGTCTCCAACTTCCGCAAATCCGCTGCCCGCTTCCGCCGTTGATACCGCTCCTTCGCCATCCCATTCACCACCTTCATCGCCTTGGGATGCTCCGACAGATACTGGTATGCCGCCTCAAACCACACCTCCTTGGTGATCTTCTCATCCATGCAGAGATGCCGCAGCGCCTTATCAATCTCCTCCTCCAACCGCGTGGTCGTACGCACCAACTGGGGCAGATCAGCCCCTTCCCCCTGACTCATAGACATGCTGACGTCAACACCCGCAGACTCATCAGAGTCACTGTATCTTGATGTCACGGCTGCTTCTGCATCCGGTTGACGAGACTTCACACGGGACGTTTCCTCCAGCCCGTCATAGCGTGGCGGCACGGTCGGGCGCTGCCGCTGCATTAATCTTTCCAGGGCATCTTCATTCATGGCCTACACCTGCTCCAAGATCTCAATCACCTGCCGCAGCGGAAATTCCAACTCCCCATACCCCAGCTCTGCCAATAACCGTCCCTGCCGAATCGCTTGTTTGTAGCGCTCACTCTCCAAAATTGACGGCAGCACTGGAATCTCTCCTGCCACCTGTCGCATCGCCGCGATCGCTTCCCGACTATCCGTCGCCTGCGATCGCCCGAACCACTTATCGCGAAACGGCAGCACTCCCAGCACCTGCCCCGTAAACGCCCGAATGCGCCGCATCTCCTCCAACAGCTCCAGGCTGCGCAGTAGCGAGTTCACGCCCTTCATCGAAGCCTCCGCTGGAATTAATACCCAGTCCGACGCCCCCACCACCGATAGACAAATCTGAGTGCGCTGGGGCGGGGAATCAATCAGGCAAACGTCAAACAACTCACCCACTGCTTCCAAGCTGTAGCGCAGCGCCAACGCTCCCATACCACTGGTGGCTAAATACTCTTGGGCCTGATGCAATCCCTCATCGGCAGGCAACAGATACAGGTTCTCGTATGCCAGGGGATAAATGCCCGCTGCCGTCTCCACCTGACGCCTCAGCACTTCTAGGAGCGTCGGGGCATCCGGCTGCACGTCATGGCCTAAATAAAACGTCAGATTTGCCTGGGGGTCCGCATCCACCATCAATACCCGTTGCCCCTGCTGCGCCAACAGTCGGCCTAGTAATAGCGAAATTGACGTTTTCCCTTGTCCTCCCGAGAGCGACAAGCAGCTCAAGGTCTTCATGGGCGATCGCTCCCAATAACTAAACCCAGAACTTTCTGAAAGGCTGGGCGTCTTTACCGAACAAGGGAACCTGCCGCCATTAAAACTATTTAGCATTAAAGCGTCAAGACGTACTGACGTCAAAACGCTTTAACTTTTGTGTGCTCAGCAACAATTGCCCATTGATGTCCACTTTTCAGCACATCTTTGAGTCAGGAAATCAAAGCCGAAAAAGAGATCATCCAAAATTTGATTCTTTTGACAATTGAAGGCAATTTCTGATAAGCGGCTGGGTCAATATTGACTAATTACGACATTGTTAATTATCTAAATAGAGAGCAATATATATCAAATTATTCTGCCCATCTATTAGTAGATGTATTAATCAAAATAGACTTCTCAGTATTCCTGCTTAAGTCCTCAAAAGCTTGATTAATACCAATTCTCTTGGTTGAGGCTACAGATTCTGCAATTATGAAGGAGCAGAGTTTGGCATATATCCATGGCAGGGGTCTACCGATTAGAAATTTCGGAAAGTAGCGAGGAGTTAAAACATCTG
>JBNPEG010000206.1:0-7693 GCA_051117555.1 Elainellaceae cyanobacterium
GGCTGAAATTGAAGCATGGGAGTAGGCGCATGATTACCCATTTATCTTAAGCTGGATAGGCGCAATTACTTGAGATTAGATGATCGAACACTCGATTGCCCAAAGAAATAGCCCATTACCAGAAACATGTAGTCTTTGAATTCATCGAGGGGAGATGTCCCAAATAGGGCATGAATGATCCAGGCGATTGCCGCCGCCGTCAGTATGATGATGCCGATTAGAGTGGCAGCAGATTCCCTTTCTAGGAATGACCGAAGAATTTTGGATTTTGTCTCCCAAATAGCTAGTCGTTCGAGTTCCCATTGTCGCTTTAGGGGTTCTTGCTCCTTCTCTACGGTGATGAGTTGATTGTCTAATGATTGAGACGCAACCTTCAGATTTTGAATAGTGTCTGATAACCGCTGTTGAAAGTCGCGATCGCTGATCTGTTTGATAGATTCATCTAATCCCTCAATTCCTGCATTGAGTTTAAGCGATTCTAGACGATTCGCAATCAGTCGTTTGCGATCGAGCAAAATAGGTTGAATAAATGCCTCAAAGCTAATTTTCAGGCGCGAATACGGAAAATAGTATCCTAGTTTATGGCTCCGCTTGATGCCTATTAATTTCAAAGACTCCGGATGATCAATCAAACTGTTAACCACTTGCAAACTTTTCTCAAGTTCGTTCAAGGTTTGATGTTCAATCGTTTCTACACTTAAGCCAAAACTATTCAAATGCTCATGAATTGTCTGTGCCGTCTTAAGAATAAGCGGGCTAGGCTCTTTGCTAAACAACATAGTAAAGTCGTCTTCCATCTCAACAACATGTTAAAGCACTTCAATCAGCGCATTTTCCAACGGAGTAACAAACAAATGGAGAGAATGCTGGGCTGTAATCCAAACCTGTTGTCCTGATGCAATCGCTCGATCGCCATTACAGTATGCAGTCCACGAACTCCCTTGATAACGGACTCTCCCATGCTGCTCGGGTGTAATAGTTGTTTCTGCGATCCCAACATGCGAACCTCGTACCGAGCGAGTCTTTATTTTCTGAATGGATGATAGATTTCCGTCTTGGTTGTAGTTCAAAAGCAAGCACTCGTTATGTCCCAATCGGCTAGTATCCAATACAAAGGAGGTTGAACCAGATGTTACTTCTGGTGAGCGAGATCGTTTTAGCACTTTCAACATCGATACACTTCCTTAACTACTGAATCTCTCTAATGCACGTTTCTTTAGATTCTGGATGTCTCCACCTATTGAATGGAAGAGTGTCCTTAGATTCCTTTCATCAGGTTGTCGAGTCCGAGCATGATGGAATGGGCTAACCCTGTAATCAGTTCATCAGGTCCGCTTGCGATAAATTCAAATTCGCCATCCTGACGCTCTGAGAGTTTGCTGTGACGACAGTGATGCAAATGTTTGGGGTCTAGCGGTCGCTCCGAGACCCACAAATCGCCACATCGACGACAGCGATACAAAAAGGCTTCATCCAATAGAGTTGAGTCTTCCTCAAAAACAATCGGAGGTTGAATTTGATTATGCAAATCGTCTAGACAGCGAAGTTGCGTCGCGTCAATCCAAAGCGCTCGGTTGATAGATGTGGGCTCAATTTCGAGCGTAGATAGACGATTGCTCAGTTCTTGAAACGTTACGTCATATCTCTCTAATAGATCGACGACGCGATAGTTTTGAGAAACAGAAAGGTCCTGATGAGTCATGCAAACCATATCAATGATCTCCTTAGTGATAAACGAGTAGTGCGATGAATGAACGATTGCTCGGTATATGTAAAAAAGGGCGTTGCCCAATCGTTAGTTGCCAGCTTGTTAGAGAATCACCCTAATTAGACATGTCACAAGGTAGCGTTACTGCAACTAGATTTTTGACAGTTCAGTGATGCTCAAGATAATTAAGTGACTCAGTGTCGCGATCACTACTTTTCAGGTTTCGAGAGAATTAACCCGTTAAATGCAATTTACATAGTTTTATTTGAAGTGTCAAACGAAAATGCAAATAAAATTCTAAATCGTCTTTTCATTAGACAAAATGTAGTTTTTAATAAAATATTAGAACATATTGCCTAAAATTTGTAATTTGAAAATACATAATAAAACTACTTGCCTGGTTTAGTGACAAAAAGATAATAGATGAGTAATATATTTAGACAGGCCGATGGTTTTTGTGTATTTTGATATGACATATTCTGTGATGTGATTATTTTATGTAATGCGCGCACTCACACAGGCGGGCATACAGCAATCAGCAACGTGCACAGGGTCAGTTTGTTCCCTGATAGGAGAAAGGAATGGCAAATCGGAAAACGGACGACATTCGTAAACAATACGAGGAAAAATATCAGGCTCATCAGAATCGCCACTGGGAAATGCTGAAGAACCAGCTAGAAAGTCTTAGAGACAACTACGATGTTTCAGTTGCCGATCTAGCAGAAGGATTGGGAATCAGTCGTCAAAAACTGTACAACTTCATGGGCAATCCGTCCGAAGGGTTGCCCATCCAGCGTTCAGATTTAATCATCCTGTGGGATATATTGACCGATCCGAATGCTCTCAAGAAAAAACGCCTCTCTGCGAATGCCAAGACGAAACGCCAAGACCTACGCGAGAAGGGATTCAATTCTTTGTTAGACGCAGCAGGGTTTGCCCATTCCGATAGAGCGAACAGTCAGCATCACGCAGAGGGGGAAACGAGGCATGTTGACCCTAGTCTTAATCGAGTTATTGCGCGGTTGTCTAGCGCCTGGATTGAAGACGATATCTTACGGGCTCGTATCATTGATTCGGTATTAAACGCTGTTCTCGATCAGGGGCGCATGAATCGAAATTTTTACATGGCGCCGATGTCTGTTGAGCAAGCATTAGCTTGGCCGCAGGGAGAGCCGCTTCGCAGTCAGCATAAACATGCAATCGACGAATATCAGCGAGAAATACGTCAGTTAGCGCGATCGGGAAAAATCGATTTCGTTGCAGCAGAACTATTTGAGCTATATCAAAACATTGACGAACACCAAAGTATTGAAAATTATTCGGGTGCCACTCTAGATATCATTGATTGCCAATTTCAGGTGCTATCAGTTCCCTTACCTGAATCAGTGCAGGATGAGTTTGAACCATTTAGCACAATCTATTTAAATGCAGAAAAAAAGCTGATTCGATTACTCGGTGACTTGGGGAAGGACTCCCTTAAGGATGCAGAGTTAGAACCCAATTTTTTTATACCTGTGATTGAAGCCTCAATTCGCAGTCGATTTGGACATGATCGCAACTATGTTACTTGGCGATATAGTTCAACAGCGACTCATTTAGAAAACATGCTATCCGCTATTGGTAGTGGGCTCAGTTATGCGCTTGATGTCACAGGATTTTCAATTCGTGCAACGGGAGCGAGTGCAAAGAGTTTAGCGAGGGTGTCAATTGGTCTAACCGAAATGGATAGAAATAGAGCACCTAAAAAAGTCTATCAAGGATGGTGGGTTGGCTCAAATGCTATTCTTTCAGTACTTAAAGCGGTTGTGGTTGCGTCTAAAGATTGGCTATCCAACCATCAAGCAAACCTATCTGAATATTATGATATCTGTGAAAAGCTAGCTATTATTGATAATCAACTTTTTAATATTCGAGAAACTGTATACGAATATTTCTTTCGCTCTGCCCAAGACTACTACGCTCCTTATGAGGTTGTTGAAGACCATTCGTCTTTTGATGCGATTGAAGATCAAATCTCAGCACTTAGCCAGTTTCTTTCCTCCGATCACCAACGCGTCAAACCTTACTACCGCATTCATCACATGGCGCTAGAGAATCGACTCATCAAAACTAGGCTGACACGGGTACGGCTAGCTTTAAAAACATCGGATATTGAAGTTGCAGCGATGCATCTGCATGAAGCAAAAGAATTTGTTGAACACTATGAAACGTTGACAACTAAATCAATCGACTCGTTTGCCGATTCTGCTTACATGCACGTGCTGTTTTTACATGCCTCTGAGTGTTTGATGTTGTACAGCTTTTTTACAGGCGATAAAGAATTTTTGAATGGCAAGCTTTGGCGACATAGCGCTAGATTTAGGCTAAAAGACTGTTTGAAGCGGCTTAGTAAATATATCAAGGTGACAGGTTCTCTTAACTTCGACACGTTTTCGTGTGCGTCTCAACTCTTTGGCACGATAGGCATCTTGGAATTTTACACGGCACATGATCGTGACGGTGACGAAGAGGCACTCAAGGATGCGGCTGAACAACTAATTATGGCAGCTCATTATTCAAATCGAATCGGTTATACTCGACGCGCAACATATTGGCTCGTCCATGCAAGCCGGGTCTACTGTCGATTGGGTGAGTTTGATCTGTCCGAACGCCTTTCGAATATTGCTCAAAAAACCGCAGAGACTATTCATCAAAGGCTTCAAGAAGAGTCAGATTATGACTCGAAATACAAAAATCTAATTAATGCAACAACTCGTTTAGTGCATGGTGAAAGATTGTTGGCTCAAGAACAGCCAAAACAAGCCTTAGAAGCATTTCTAGAAGCGCTCAATATTTTTATCGAAATTCGCTTCACCGATCGTCTTACGGCTGACACTCTATACGGTCTATATCGAGCCTCGCAGCATATTGAGAGTGCAGTGGAAGATGCATTTGCTGACTTGGGCAGCAACAGTGATAAATCATCCTCTCAACACGGCATGGAAGCAGTGATGCAGGAGGCAATTTCGGCGTTAAGACATCTCGATACAACCTCATCATGGCGATCAATTTCAAGCTATTTCAAGACTCATGCCAAAGCAATTTGGCATCATTGGGCGACAGTAGGTGCTGGACAAGATGAAGTTCATCCTATCGAGGATGAAATCGAGCGCGATCGCTTTTTAGCTCGCGTGAGTTACTCATAAATTAGTGGATCATTTTCAACGTATTCATCTTTCAAGGACTACTTTACTTAGAGAACACATCACTCATAAGGATATCTATGGTGAAGCCAAATTTTCGCGTTCAAGAATTGATACAGTCTAGCCAAGGCACTAAGCCCCTGGCATCGATTACCCCTGAGGGCGTTATGCTCCATCGCTTTTTGCTGAATCAATCTCATCAAAATAAATTGCACCTCGGATCACTATATTCAGTTATGCCCGATAACGTGCAGGATACTATTCACCTAATCTGGAATTGTCTTGCTCACGAACACGTTGGCTACGTATTTGGATCTATGTCTGACAATCCAGCACTGATGCATTATCTCAGCGAGCAATCACCCATTTCCTATATTCCAACTCATAGAGAGCAATCAGCGATCGCAATGGCAGCCATTTACAGCCGACTGACACGGCATGTTGGTGTATGCCTGGCTCTGTCAGATGCAAGTAGTATTGGTTTAGTCAGTGGTGTGATTGATGCGACTCTCAACCACGCTCCCTTGCTGGTCATTACTGGACAATTTGATGCTGATGAGTCTCAGACACTGTGCGATCGCCAACTTGATATCAAACGTCTATTTGAGCCAGTCGTCAAGTGGTATGCCCGCGTGACTCATTTAGAATCTCTACCAGAAACATTGCACAGCGCCTGTGCTATTGCTCAGGCAGGAATTCCGGGTGTTGTGCATATCCACCTAACGCTGCCGTTACTTTCGTCGTCAGTTCCATCCCTTCCTCAATGGCAATCCCCCACCAATACCTATTTGAGTGATCACCAACTCGACGAGGTTGCCCAATTCATTACCCAGTTTCACAACCCCATCCTGCTGGTTGGCAATGGAGCCGTTCGAGAGCCCGTTCATCCTCTCTTGCTCGATATCGCGACTCAGCTAGGGGCTCTAGTTGCAACAACCCGATTAGCTAAAGGGGTAATTCCTGAAACGCATGAACTGTCATTAGGAACTTTGACTTGCACTATGCAGGATTACTACACGCACGGATTTGACTGGGCAGACTCTGTGATTACCATCGGGTACAATTTGCAGGAATTATCCCCCCTGTATTGGAATCCTGACGGAGACTTGCCGGTTATTCACATTGGGAGAAATGCTGCAGAGATTTGCAGCCGTTATCAGCCCTCAAGGGAACTTGTTGGTAATTTGTCTTTTATCCTAGATGGTTTACGACGACGTCTGTATCGGCGTCAGAAACCTACTACGCTTCAATCTAAGCTCAAACTAGATGAACACGCATGGGCAGATGGCGTTTCCTATCATCAATTCAGCCTCATCCAGATGCTGCAGGATGTAGTCCACCCGGAAGACATTCTTGTATCTGATGCTGGATCATATACAGACGAACTAGCTCGATACTATCGCTGCATCAATCCAAATACCTGTTTGATGCCTCAAACATCATCGGTGAAAGGAGTCGCTATTCCAGGGGCGATCGCCGCAAAACTCATCTATCCAGAGAAACGGGCGATCGCCATCACTGAAGAGGATGGGTTTTTGGCAAGCGTTCAAGAACTAGAAATCGCGAAGTATTTAGGGACACCATTTGTGACTCTAATTATCAATCAAGAACGCGGTCGCGTCGATTTTATCAAGCTTGCTGACAGTCTTAGATTAAACGGATACCGCGTCACGTCAGCAGCGGCGCTCAAGGTAGTTCTTGAGGAAGCGTTAACTCAATCGATGCCTACAATTATTGACTGTGCAGTCAACAATAGCCCACTTACACCAAACATTTCGCATCGTCAAAAACAACTATCTGTTTGCGATAAAGCCAGTGTCTACCGAACCCAGTGAAGCAGTAGGGAACGATCGGGGTTTAGTTCGACCTGAGTTCCCAGGTGAGCCTACGCGCCGCGGGGCACACGTTCAACGTCCTAACGCGAGAGCGTACGGCTATATCAGATAGAGTGCTGGTCTGAGGTACTTTCATTGCGAAATGAGCCACTTGCTTTGCCTTGATTTTCGGTTGCCCCTCGGATTTAAGGAGCTGCATGTTCGACCTTAAACGCAAGATGCATGGTCACCTTGTAGCGCACAGCCTGATTGTTTTCTACATCGGCTGTCCAACTTTTAATTTCAAGCCCGCTAATGCCATGCAGAGTCTTCCCTGCTTCTGCTAATCCTTGATGTACCGCATCATCAAAGCTTTTCTCTGAACTTGAGACAATTTCAATTACTTTAGCGACTGCCATACATCACTCTCTTGAAATACTTGTACCCAACTTTGATATTCATCAGGTTTTAGGTTTATAGAAGTCCTATTGCTAACTTTAGAAGGATTGGTCAACCCTTATCTTCATCTTTGGAGTGATTTCTTCGTAAAATTTGTGGTTTGTTTATCGTTTGTTTTCTCTCTCTAGAGGGACGATTGTCAAATTTAAGTCATCACGAGTTTTCTTATTGACCAAGCCATGAGTTGCCAGAGTATCGCTATAGTCTGTAGCGAGAGCAAGATAGCGCATATTCAATAGGCCAAGAATCGATCGTACTCTTCTTCAATGAAAGGCCATAACTAGGCTCAGACTGAACGGGTGTTCCACCCAAATCACGAATTGCAGTAGATAGGATAGCCCGATGTTGTTTAGGATCAGCCTGATTTTCCAGGGCGATCGCCGAGGCAAACTTGTCTCGAACAGTAGGTCTGAAATGGAGAGCACAACAAAACTCAGATATTGTTAAACTATTCCGGGACTTTGCGGCGAACTACTCCTGGCAAGATCTGTAGCGTTTTTAGGTTTTGCCAAATTGCACCTGAAGATTTT
>JBNPEG010000120.1:0-64499 GCA_051117555.1 Elainellaceae cyanobacterium
TGCCAAACCGCAAGATGAATCCCAAGTCCTTAGAGAATCTGACTCACGAAGGACGACCGCAAACCTATGAAGAACCGAAGAAGCGGCGTTACCTGAGCGTGACGGAAACCGGGTGGAGTGGAGCACAGCAAGCTGTTCAGACTGCAGGTTGTAAGGGAGGAATCTCGGAGTTTCTAGAACGCTTGGGAAGAGGCGAGTTTGTAATTGCAGAGCCCTCTGCATCTGACGCAGAACAGCAACACGATTAGGGCTCTTCTCTTTAAGACATGAATTCGCTGCGATCGCCATCTTCAATCTCTTCCAACTCACGTCATCGGCTGGGATAGCGATCGCACCAGGCAAAGCAAACAAGGAGCGGTTAGCTGGTTTCTCAAACTCTTGAGTCAAGAGACACAACAGATACTATGCTGACGTCGTCAAGTGATAATCAGCATAAATTACGCGCTCAAATTATAAATAATAAGAAATCATGACTTTAGTCAGCATTAAATCAGCATAAGCCTGGAATTTGACATAACATATGGATATGGCAATCGGCATATACTGACCGAAAAAATCAATCTCAAACAGAGCGGATACTCCGGCTTTGCATTTTGGGTGCAATCAGCGAACTACCCTCATCCCGCATGAGTACCAAGCAGGCTCTTCCTTTTATCGTTGATTGGGGAATTTCAGTCATGGTTCAATTTGTCACCAAGCAGCAAGCCTCCCAGTGCTTGAACCTTAGCAGCTCCACTTTGAAGAAATACAGGTTACAGGGCGAATGGATTGAAGGAATCCATTGGGTGCGGATTAATAGTCGCTGTGTCCGCTACAATATCGAACTGATTAAAGATTGGCTGCATAATCGCAGTAATCCTACAGCTCATATGCGGGCGATCGCAGCCTATCAGGAGAGTTTGTTGAGCTATCAGAAGAAATCGAGGCGATAATACTGAACGGTTACAGCCGCCTTAGATTACGCTAGCAGGGACAGTCGGACTTCAGTCGCCTCGGGGTGAAGCCTGTGATAGGGTTAAGGATTCTCTATGACGGTGCTGACGCTGGAGTAATGGGAGGCATTGCAGCAGAAACGGGAAGCCGTGATTTGCCTTCATGAGTCGACGCCGTTGCTGGTCGTAGAAGTGGTGAGTGAGTCTACGAAGAGCGAATTATCGGGCCAAGCGGGCGGAGTACAGCGTGCTGGATATTCCAGAATACTGGATCGCTGCCGTTAGTGAAAAAGGTGACAGTGTATACGTTGCTGGAGGGATGGTATGAGTCAGCGAAATACATGATTAGGGACTGACTGCCTGACAAATCTTTCTTAATTGCTTATAGGACAAGGTTTACAAACAAGGGAGCGAATTCGAGTGAACCAAATCTGGTCATAATAGTTGCGCGTTGCTTTGAGGGAGGCAAAACAAGGCTGCGGATCTCTGGGCAGCAATGGAACGCAAGGCAGTAAAGTTCGCCCTTTATGCATGACTCCTTGCAGCCAGCGGAGTCCGATCTTGAGATAGCTAATGCCACGTCGCCAATGGGGGTCTACCTGTTGACGCAAGCCTGACAGTTGCACCGCCATACCTTGGGTTGTGGCAAATAGAAGAGCAATTGCAGCGACCAGATAAAGCCGCTCCAGAGCAGCAGCAGAGCGAAGCCGAGAATCTTCCAGTTGGAACGCACCCGATTTGCTATCTAGGAATAATTCTTCCACTCGGAACCTCAAAGCATACTGCCAGAGCGTTTGCAGAGTCGCAGGCTCATCGGTAACCACTGCCCAAGATTCCTTGGCTCCTTGTACGGTTGCAAGCACTAGATTGCAGCGATGCACCCCATCCAGCCACAAGCCTACATTCTCGTATAATCGGGCTTCGCCCAGCGGTGGATAGAGCGTTGCGACCCTCAGAGGATAGCGTCGTGTGGTGTGGACAAAGACATCACAGGGTAATCGCAAACAGTAGTGCCAGCTACTCTGGCGCAACCATTTCATCACCTCATGATTGGCAAATCCTCGGTCAACTAACAGCATCACATCGGGGTGCTGCCGCAGTAGCTATCGGGCATGACGCAGCATCGGTTTATACTCCTCAAAGGCGACGGTTGCACTGCCATGTTCGAGCACCCGCCACAATACGGGAACGGCTCGACCACAACACACCACCAACAGGTGGATCATGCAGAAGCGATCCCACAGCACAGTCGTATCCAGCGCTAAATACAATCGTTGTTGCTTCCACCCGCTTAGCGCTGCCAGTACTAACGGGATGTAAATGGCGACGACTGCAATTCGCTGATTCTCCATGAACCGCTGCCAGCGCCGCTCGACGCTTTGCGCTTTTGTGGCTCGGCTTGGCACACATGGCTCCCATACCGCCAAGTTTAGTTCCCCACTACACAGCAACGCACTCACCATCCATGCCAGCGCTTTCAAGTGGCGCAGATCGCAAACTCGGCTGTGTTGACGTAACTGGTCGAATAGCTGACCATACAAATGGGTAGAGGTTGTCATGCTTCTTGGCTGTTGTGTGGTAACTTTAGCCTCTCATGTCTCTCTACCCGTCTCTCCAAATTCCACGTATTTATTGGCTTTCACCTACTTCTGTCAGGCAGCCAGGATTAGGGATACTGTCGAGCCGCAGATTCTTTCATACTTAGAGCTAATCGTTGAGAGAGGTTTGCAGGGATAATCAGCCTCAATTTTCCGAGTAATTTTCGAAGGAACGAACAACCCCAACTAAATCCAGTAAAGAGGATCCTTCACTGCCTAGATATCTGTAGGGCGCAGATGATCTAATTTAATTTTGTCCAAGTATCGCTCTTCGATTACCTTACTCGAATTTCCGACCCAGCGCGCAATGGTTGTGGAGGAATGTCCTTGTAAAGCCTGCAGCGTGATGAAAGTATCCCGGCAATTATAAGGAGTCATCTTCACGCCGTCCTTTTCATTGAGACCTAAGCTGGTCAAAATTGTGCGCCAGGCTCGATCTGCAAAATTACTCTCGATGATGATCTTACCTTTAGGAGACGGAAATACTAGGTCTTCAGGAGTTGGGTTCCTGAGTTTGACAGACTGCAGCAAATTCTGCAGCTTTCTAGGACAGGAGAACCAGCGTTTGACTGAGGTTTTATCTTCGTAGCGTCTCTCTAGTTTCCCTGAAATTTCAACAATGCTTTCGTGAAAGTGAATTCTGCCGCAGTCTGGGGTAATGCTTCCCCACCGTAACCCAATCGCTTCAGAGGGTCTGCACCCCGTCCAGAACAAGAATTTTACGAAAGGGGCATAGTGGCGATAGCTGATACCTTTTCCTTTGTGTGTTTCAAATGCCTCAATGATGCGATCGCGCTCTTCCACCGTAAACGAGGCGGGTGGCGGAGGTTTCGTTGCTTCCAACTCAATATACATGCCGTCAAAGGGATTCGCATCGACAATCCCATATCGTTGCCCCATTTACAGGCCGCTGAGATCTGCATCAGCATCCGACGGGCTTGAGACTGGGTCGTTACCTGCAGCAGCTCCATGCGAAACGTCAGAGCGTCCCTTAAACCATCTCGAACATTTGGCGATGTGAGCCGTTACAGGGTCATAGGTACCGTTAATCGTTTTTGGAGAGACATTGGGACTGCGATACTCCACGTATTTTTCCCACAGCCCTGCCAGCGTGGGGATAGCAGGAGCGATTTTGACAACCGGATCAACCGTCGTCAAAGCGGAGCGAACAGTGTATTTTGCGTAGCTTGGGTCAAATTCTCCATACTCAATGTCGCGCTGAACCTGGAAGGCGGTTTCCTGAGCTAGTTTTTGGTTCAAAGGAGTGTCAGAGAGGCCCAGTGACACGAAGTGCCGCTTGCCGCCGTGGGTAAAGACTAGCTGCAGACGATTATTGGAGTTGCGAACCTGGACACTGCCAGTTTTGGCTTTTCTTCGGCTGCGAGTTCCTTTTGAGTACATGACTGGCTCCAGCGATAGATTAACCGGTTCGATCGTACTCCAGTTTTATCTCAATCTTTATCTCAATCTTTATCTCAAAAGGGGCTAATCACGCCCAAAAATGCCAAATAGATCTGAGGCTTCCTGCCATAGCGATCGCTCCAAACCCCTTTAAAACAAGGCATTTTGCCTGTGCTTCTTAGAAGCCGATGGGGGGATTTGAACCCCCGACCGCTCGATTACGAATCGAGTGCTCTACCACTGAGCCACATCGGCGTAGATGACAGACAGTAGATCAATATAACATCCCTCGTCTGCAGATATCATGCTCTGAGCAAATTTGATCGCCCTAGACGAGCATGATTTGAACAGGCTGTCCTGCGGCAATCCTTGTTTCTCCAATTGGAACAATCGCTAGAGCATTGGTTTGAACTAAGTTAATGAGATTACCAGAGCTATGGCTTCCTCCTGGAAGTTGAAATTCGTATGCTCCCTCAACACTATTGACCCGTCCCCAGAGGTATGTTTCACGTTGCCCCCCCGATTGCAGGTCGTGGCGCGATCGCCCCGTTACAATCGTTGGACTCCATGAATCAGACAGTCCCGATAGTTTCCGCAGCGCAGGCTGAGCAAATCGCCAAAAACTCACCAGAGCAGACACAGGATTGCCTGGAAGACCCAAATAGAGAACGGAGGGAATTGGGGATGGCGAGTTGGGAATAGTGCCTCGATATTGAGAGCCTGAGCCCTCGTTCTGCCTCTCAAGAGTAGCGACGGTTAAAGGCTTACCAGGTTTCACGGCCACTGATCGCACATGGATATCACCTCCCAATTCGACCAAGATGCGATCGACATAATCATAATCTCCCACAGACACACCGCCCGAGGAGAGAATCATGTCAGCCTGGGAACGAGCCTGGGCGATCGCCTCTTTGAGCGCTTCTGGCTTATCCGGGATAATTCCTAAGTCGATGGGTTCCGCTCCAGTCGAGGTCACGAGTGACGCTAGCGCAATCTGATTAGAATCGACAATTTGCCCCGGTTTCAACGGTTGATCGGGGGTTACAAGCTCATCGCCAGTCGAAAGAATGGCGACTCGGGGGCGACGAAATACCGGAACGTTGACGCACTGAGCAGCAGATAATACCGCGATATCAGGTGCTGATAGGCGAATACCAGCCGGTAATAATGGATGTCCGGCCTGATAAAACGCCCCCCGGTGACGCACAAACGCCTGAAAGTCTGGTGCTGAGAAAACCATAACCCGGTTATTGTCTCGGCGGGTGTTCTCTTGCATGACAACGGTATCAGCCCCGGTTGGCATCACCGCTCCCGTCATAATTCGGGCTGCTTGACCCGGCTGAATCATTTGCTGAGGCTGATACCCTGCCGGAATCTCTTCTACAACAGTTAGGGCTGCTGGATGCTCTGGACTGCACGTCATCACATCTGCAAAGCGAACCGCATAGCCATCCATTGCCGAGTTATCCCAATGGGGAAAATCGAGTGGGCTGGTCACAACTGCTGCTAACACTCGTCCGTAGGCAGCAGATAGCCTAATTTTTTCTATATCCTGGTCGGCACTTAGCGGGATTATTCGGTCAAGAATTACTTTTTCTGCCTCGTTCGCAGGTAGCATGCTCATTACTTGATTAGCTCAATATCAATTCATCATAGGGTCATCATAGGGTCATCATAAGGGAGCATCTGTTCATCGAGTTTGTTCATCCCGATCGCGCATCAGTGCCCAAGATGGATTCTTAAGCCATACGCCTCGTTAGGTCATTGAACGTGTGGTGAGCCCCTGATTGACTGACAAAACTTTGGTTTGCGGCAGTTGAAACTGCTGCTATACAGTCGAAACCCGCCTACGCGGGTTGAGAACAGTCGACAAAGGTCGACTTTGGTTGTGTAGGCGCGGTTACTCTTCGAGACGCCGCGGTGCGTCTACAACCGCCAGCCTCTGATCTTTTGTCAGTCAATCAGGGCGAGCCCTCGCACCGCAGGGGCTCACCACACAAATCTGAAGCCCGTAGGGCTATAAAATGGAATCAGTAGCTGGCTAAATTCTCATGCGTCCTGGTTCTGAACTTGCCCGTCCTGATTATCTAAAGGTTCCTTTTTGGCGACGCGGAGTAGCATTTGGAATCGATTTCGTCGTTGCAGTGCTTGCGAGTTCGCTGTTGAGTGGCAGCATTGCAGCTCAGGCTGTAGTATTTGCGATCGCCTGGCTGGTATTGCGATGCATTGTTGCGGCTCAAAATCACGGACAGAGTTTAGGCCGTTGGGCACTTGATATGCGAGTGGTCGACACCAAATTTTATCGAGGTACGCCGGGTTTAAAAGAGTTAGCTAAACGGGAAGCGATCGCCGGACTTGGCGCATTATGTGCCCTGATCGGACTCGCCAACTTTAGCCTCACTGCGGCCTGGTCACTGCTGCTATTTTTGCCTATCCTCGCCGATTGTGGGTTTGCCTACCTCGATCGCAATCAACAACGCGCTGTTCACGACCAGGTTGCCAATACCAGGATTGTAGAAGCCCAGCGCGGATATTCGCTAGACTTAAAAACCAAACAACTTATTGCATACATGCGGAAACGTATGAGAAGATAAGAGTTTGTGTCTAAACCTCAAATCTGATTCAAATCACAGCAGCGTAGAACTATGGCTAAGGGTATCCGCATTATTATCACGCTAGAGTGTACTGAGTGTCGCACCAACCCCGACAAGCGAACTCCTGGCGTCTCTCGGTATACATCGACGAAGAATCGTCGTAACACCACCAGCCGCCTGGAGCTCAAGAAATTTTGCCCCCATTGCAATAAGCATACGGTGCATAAAGAAATTAAATAAAGAGGTGCGTCATAGGCAGGTGCCAAAGCCAACGGTTCGCAGTGCCATATATTATTCTGGCTAAGTGAATCTGGCTAAGTGAATCTGGCCAAGTGAATCTGGCCAAGTGAATAGGAGGCGATTGGCTGCTTACGTCTCACCTCACGTATTCGTGGCAGATTATGTGCCTCCCGTGAATTGGAATCTGTGTAGATCTACACTTTCCCCTCAAAAAATTTGACTCCCAAATTGTTGATTACAAATTATTGAAATATGGCTTACTATCGTCGTCGCGTTTCTCCTATTGATCCGAAGCAGCCAATTGACTATAAAGATGTTGAGCTGCTTCGACGATTTATTACCGAGCGAGGGAAAATTCTTCCCCGGCGGATTACGGGTCTGACCGCAAAGCAGCAGCGTGATTTGACTCAGTCAATTAAGCGTGCCAGGCTTCTTGCACTGCTTCCTTTCATCAATCGAGAAGGATAGACGCAACCAAATCGGGATCATTATTTATCTCATCCCACGGAGGATTTAGGGATAAACTGCTGGAATTTTAGCGTGGCATCGCCATGGATAAGGGAACGTTAGTTGAATTTCGGATACATGGCGATCGCCATTTGGCGGTCGTAGATCGTCCGGAGGGAAAAAAAAATTGGGTAGTTACAGACGAGCGAGGGCAGTCGTATACGCTTCACCCTCGCCAAGTCTCGTATCAGGTTGAAGGGCAAACCTATAATCCCGGCGATATTTCTGGCTTTTTGAAACGTATGCAGCCCTATCTCGATCCATCCAGCCTTGAAGTTGCTTGGGAATTGCTGGTTGAAGAAGGCGAGGCGGTTGATTCGGCTGCGTTAGCGGGGCTGCTGTTCTCGGAGCAAACCCCAGAAGCGTGTTATGCTGCTCACTGTTTGCTATCTGAAGACAAGCTGTACTTTAAGCAAAAGGGCGATCGCTACGAACCTCGATCTCAAGCGCAAGTGGCTGAGCTCAAGCATCAGCTTGAAATGGAAGCCCAGCGACTCTTAGAAAGGCAGTCATTTTTAGATCGGGTTCATCATGCCCTCGCCCATGAACCTGCAGAGTGGCAAGATAGTGACCGATCGCGCATACAGGCTTTAGAGCGATTCGCTACTCTAGGAGAAGACGCGACTCATCGCTCCCCAGCACTTGAAATTCTGGTCGATTTAGACCGTGATCAAACGGCTCAGGCTGCTTTTCAGCTTCTTGTCGATCTGAAATTGTGGGGAATTCATGAGAATCTATCGCTGCGGCGCAGCCAGATCCCAGTCGAATTTCCTCCCAAGGTACTTGAAATGGCTCACCATCTCCTCACGACGTATCCCCCAGACTCTAGCGCAGATCGACTGGACTTGACTCATCTCAAGGTGTACACCATTGACGATGAAAGTACTCGTGAAATTGATGACGGGTTAAGCGTCGAATTCCTCGACGATGGGCAGCAACGATTGTGGATTCATATTGCCGATCCTACCCGGTGGCTATCGCCTGGAGATGACCTCGAACTCGAAGCCCGACGACGTTCGACTACCCTATATCTCCCAACTGGCATCATTCCGATGTTTCCTCCCGAATTAGCAACGGGGCCCATGAGTTTGCTTCAGGGAAAAATTTGCACTGCGCTCAGTTTTGGGGTGATTCTAGACGAGGCAGGTGCGATTCAGGATTATTCGATCCACGCTACATTAATTAAGCCCACCTATCGCTTGACCTACGAAGATGTGGATGAAATCTTGCAGCTTGGCGTTCGGGCTGAGCCAGAATTAGAAGCGATCGCCGCATCTGCTAGTCTGCGGCAAAATTGGCGAGCGTCTCAGGGCGCAATCAGCATTCATATGCCCGAATCATCCATCAAAGTTGAAGACGACGAGATTGTTATCAACGTGCTCGACGATTCAGTTGCCCGTCAAACCGTCGCTGAAATGATGATTCTGACAGGTGAAGTGGCCGGTCGCTATGGTCAAACCCATGAGTTGCCGTTGCCGTTTCGGGGGCAATCTCAACCTGAATTGCCCTCTGACGATGAGTTGATGTTGCTCCCGGCAGGCCCAGTCCGGTACTCGGCAATCCGTCGCTGTATGCCTCGCAGCGAAGTTAGCATTACGCCGTTACGCCACGCTAGCTTAGGGCTCGCAACCTACACTCAGGTTACGTCTCCTATCCGTCGCTATACTGACCTATTAGCTCACTTTCAACTCAAGGCTCATTTGCAAGGTGATCCGCTTCCCTTTTCTGCCGAACACGTGCAAGAGCTCATACAGTCTGCTAGTTCATCGGCATACGAGGCGACCTTAGTTGAGCGGCAAACCAATCGTTACTGGGGATTGGAATATCTGAGACGAAATCCCGATGAAGCATGGCAGGGATTGCTTCTGCGTTGGTTGCGCGAACACGAGAATCTAGGATTAGTCTTGCTCGAAGATTTGGGGCTAGAAATGCCCATACGACTCAATCGTCCAGCTGAGTTAGGAAGCAGAATGTGGCTCAAGGTCACCTATGCCGACCCTCGGCATGATGTCATCCAATTTGTTGAGCTCACAGAATCTCATCCTCAACCCGCTCTTTCCTAAAAATCGAAAATTCGTATATTTGTATAGCTCTATTACCAATCAGCGACTCGACCTCGGAGTGAATAGGTCGAGTCGTGCGAATCATCATCTACCTGTTGCCGACTTGCGATAAAAAATTCTGCTTTTAGCGATCCAAGCTGAAGTAGATCCCCATCTTGCAGAGCGCGTCGCTCCATGGGAGCCAGTTTCCGGCGATTGACCCAAGTCCCATTGCTGCTGCCTACGTCCGTCACATAAAACCCAATGCTAGAGTGATGCCCAATCACTGCATGTCTGCGGGATACCGAGCGGTTCAAGACGGTAACAGCACAGGTTGAGCTTCTACCAATTAGCCAACTAGAGGCAACATCAGTCGCTTGAACATCATGCCCTTCGGGCATATTGGTAGCAAGAAATGCGGTGCGCCCCGTAGTAACTGCTTGAATGTAAAACGACGTAATTTGACACCGCTGGTGAGCTTTTAGAACAGGCTCAATGATTGTGGTTACTTCTGCAAGATTATGATTGCAATCTGCAAAAAGAGAATCCGATATTGCAGGATTTTGCTCTAAAAAGCTCAGGGGGCAGCTTGCAGAAGTATCTGAAAAATTCAGGTTTGACATACGACTAGGTCCACTCTTTTAGAGAGACAATTACCTGTAAACCAACAGATTTCCGCATTTTAGACCAATGCGTAGAAACTGACCAAGCAAATCTGTTCAGGTAAGCCATTGGCTTTAAATGCTTAGGCACCGATGTTGACAAACCCTGATTTATCAACTTCATTTAAGAATAATATAAAGCCAACGAAAGAAAAATGTTCGCAGCTGAAACAACAAGTTGACTTCATATATTTACTGAAGCGCAAGCTGATTGAGGTATTGTGATACGGCAAATTGAACGATGCTTAGCGCTCTACAGTTTAATGTGTCCCATAATTATAAACCATTGACGTTGAGTAAAGGGGCTCGACTGCTCACCGTCTCCGTATTTATGCGGACGCAGTAATTATTGAAAATCTAATAGAGATGATCCTGATTTGACAATCCTACTTTTTGATAAATTCACTAAAGCTTTATGGAATGAATTTGAATCAAAGCTTTTATTAAAGCTTTCTTAAATTTGTCATTTTGTGTAAGAAAGGCAATCTGTCTTTAAACGGTTTCCTCTGCGAAAAGTGGCAAAGTGTCTATAATCGCCAGACTATTAACAAGTGAGGTGATCTGCGTCAGCACTCATCAATGAAAGACGTTAGGTTGACTCAGTTAGCAAAATTTTGCGGTTCATAAACCTGGATGAAGCTGAGCCCGCTTTACAGTGCTGAGAGGATCGTTCGATGCTACGATAATCGCTATTGCTGTAGCATCGCCATGCAACCCAAGCCTCACTCTTTCGGAGCATTCCCTAACCCTAGTACAAGATGGCGGAAGTTTCATAACCATAGTGTGAGCGTCTCGCTCATGTCGCGGGCAAGATGCCCGCATTTAAATGGTTGGCTTATTTTGCCAAACAGTCCTAGTTAGTTCACGGGTATAGCGGATGGGTGACCTATAAACACGTATCGGTTATCTTTGAGGAGAAAAATTGTAGCTGACGTTGTCAGATGCTATGGAGTCAATTGATTATATAAATTTATATATAGCAACTTGCAATTGCATCATGTATAGAAATGCTGGTGTGGAGCGGTCATGTCCCACATCACCTTACTTAACTCAAGCGCATATCGCTATATATGGGGATGATTAGGTGATCCATCATTATGGGTTTTAATCCATCCGTTTACTCGACTACTTTTTGATGAAACGGTGATAGCTAATCCCTAGCCGTCCCACTATTTGAGCTAGATGCCTTATGGTTTAGTCCTATATGGCCAGATAGCTTAAGTTTCTCTAACACTTAATTTAGATTTGTCGTACATCATCCATGCGTTCTTATTTAACTGCTGCGGTTCAAATGAATAGCTCGCCTGACATCCATAAGAATTTAGCTCAGGCTGAAGATTTAATTGATTTGGCGGTGAGGCAAGGGGCAGAACTCGTCTGCCTCCCAGAAAATTTTTCGTTTCTTGGGGATGAGTCAAAGAAGCTTGATGAGGCAGTGGCGATCGCCAAAGCAAGCGAGAAGTTTCTCAAGACGATGGCTCAGCGCTACCAGATTACGCTCCTTGGAGGAGGGTTCCCCGTTCCAACCAATGACAACAAAGTCTACAATACGGCGCTCTTGGTTGGTTCTAATGGAGAAGACCTGGCTCGCTATGAAAAAGTTCATCTCTTCGATGTTAATCTGCCCGATGGTAATACCTATCAAGAATCGCATACCGTCCTATCTGGGACACGATTTCCTCCGGTATACCCGTCTAAAGACTTGGGAAATTTAGGGCTCTCGGTCTGCTACGACGTTCGGTTTCCTGAGCTATATCGTTATTTGTCTCAAATGGGGGCGGAGGTGTTGTTTATACCTGCTGCATTTACGGCATATACCGGCAAAGACCATTGGCAAGTACTTCTCCAAGCGAGAGCAATCGAAAACACCTGCTATGTTATTGCCCCTGCTCAGACAGGCAAGCACTATGCGATGCGTCAGTCTCATGGTCACGCCGTGATTATCGACCCGTGGGGCGTTATTCTCGCTGATGCTGGCGATCAGCCTGGAGTGGCGATCGCCCCTATCGATCCATCTCGGCTGACACAAGTGCGTCGGCAAATGCCATCTCTACAACATCGGGTCTTTATCTAATCCAAATCATCCAATCTATGAACTGAAATAGTATCAACTGAAAGGAGAGAGTGCTGCCCGTTAGGATAAAGCAACCCTGTCGGAAACTGGCGTAGAGGTAGATTGCATTATGAAACGCTAAGTCCCGATTCTCTCTGTGATTCCGCGTTCAGCACTCCTATGACTATGATTCTTCTGCTAACGGCTGGTGTGATTACTGTGCTTGTCTCAACGTGGTTAGTTGAGGTTCTCAAAGACACCGCCCAAACGGCGATCGCCATTGGGCTGATAGTGCTAATTGTATAGTTCGTCACGAAATCTCTCCTGCCAATCTAACCAGCGCGTCTTTCACCATTGCAGGTAGGCGACGCATTACTTTTCCCTTCTCTCGATCGACGGGAACCAGCGCAACGTGGGCCGTCACATATAGATGTTGCGCATCAGGTGACTGAATTTCATAGTCCCAATTGAGCCGCACTCCGGCAATGGGCTGCATGCGCGTTTTAACGACGGCCTCTGCTCCCATAAGAAGCGGTCGATGATAGCGAATTGAAAGGTCAATAACGGGGAGATCGCACCCAATCGCAACCAGATCGGCAAAACTGACGCCGAGCGATCGCAAACATTCAACGCGCGCGTCCTCCATCCAAGCGATATATGAGCCGTGCCAAACGACACCTGCATAGTCAGTATGGTGAGGTTGAGCCCGGACGGTATACTCAAACCAATTTGTATTGAGCAGTCGAGGTGAATTTTGAACCTCGTGTGATGAAAGTGGATGCTGCATACGTGACCATTCAACTCTTCACTACAGTGGGCTAGCTGTCAGCCTCATTCTAATCGTGCCTGTTTCTAGCCTGGTTATTCTTCGAGGGAAATATTCCAGGTTTTGGGCTGAAGAAGGATTCAAACGCCCACAACAATGTCTACACGATTAGACGTTTCGCCAGAATTGAAACTCCCAATCACCCATTGTCTCTTATCACTAATTTAGGAGCTAATTTGATCGACCCTTTCTATCCAGACATATTGGTTTGGCAACTTCTTTTTCTATCGTGAACTATTGAAAATTATGTACTTTTACTTGACATGCGTCGAGAGATATTGATGGAGCGCATTGATACAAATCAACAATTATGAAATCAGGGTGCCAAAACGCATAAAAGCCTTGATGCAGCGGTATGATTTGTTTAATAGAACGTCTTCAAAAGTCAATTTATAATCCTAGATTGAAAGGATTTAAGTGTTACCAACTGACGTCATTGATGATTGATTATCCACACATAGCTTAGGGGTTGGGCATATGATAAAAATGGAAAAAATTCTGCTAGCTGATTCGGGAACTGGACAGTCCGAAGCGATGCTCAAGTTCTTGATGGATATTCCCTTATTTGAACGTGCCAACATTAGCATCCTGCATGTAGTTCCTCCCCAAGTAACGGCTGAAGCAATGACCAATAAATGGGAGGAAGGCGGCAAAACATTAGCTCGCGCTATTCAATCCCTTCAGCTCGATACTGACCAGGCAGTTGCCATGCTTCGGGAGGGCGATCCTAAAAATGTTGTGTGCAAAGTCGCAGAGGAAATTGATGCAAACCTTATCATCATGGGGTCACGGGGTCTTAAGCGGCTCCAATCTATTTTAGAAAATTCCGTGAGTCAGTATGTGTTCCAGCTTGCCTCTCGTCCCATGTTGCTGGTTAAAGACGATATCTATGTGAAGAGGATTCGTCGAGTGCTGGTTACGATGGATCGCTCAGAATCAGCACAGCAGGCGTTACAGCTTGCCTTGCCCTTGATACGAGACATCGCTGGGGGAGAATTAGTCCTGGTTCACGTTAATCCTGACTTAAAAACTATCCCAGATCAGCCCGCCGGCAATCCTGAAAACGATCCTGTATTAGAGCCCGCAGTCGCTGAGGCGAAAAAGATGGGCATCAAGTACCGGTGTGAGGCACCTTCTGGTAAGCCAGGAGCTAGAATCTGTCAGCTTGCCGAAGACCTTGATATCGATTTGTTAGTGATGGGGTCTCCCGAACGCCGCCCTTCCATTGCAAAGGAACTTCCTGATTTAGATCGGTTGCTGGGGCAATCTCTGTCTGACTATGTTCGAGTATATGCGCCGTGCCCGGTGCTACTGGTGCGTTTGCCAGGTTAATCAAACGATTTGCAGCGAAATCAGTTTCCGCCGACGCTTATACCCCGCGGTAGGGGTTGGCTCATATAACCGCGGTTCCAACTGCTAAACATTTGACGTTTCCGACCGTCAAATTTTGGCTGCTTGTTTTTACTTTGTGTTGAATGTATGGCGGTATTCACTTGAGCTAAGCATTGACTTGCTAATTTAGGAGATGAATGGGCTATTAGAAAACGCTAGAAGACAATCATCTCCTAGCGCCAAAGGGTAATTCAATAGTATCAACAGAGCGAAATTATCATTAGCAAATCCTGTTTAACGGATTGCTAGCCTAATAATTTACTTGGCTTCTCTGCTTGCCGTTTGAATGTAAAGGATAAGCAAAAAGACCGTCGGAACCAGCACGAATAAGATGCTGGCAACAAATCCTAAATCATTAACTTCCATTAGACCCAGCCTCTTAAATTCATCAAAACTATTGCAGACATCAAAAAATCCTATCTATCAGGATATCACTCTCCTACTCCGTAAGCACAAGTCGGGATATATAGCGATCCTAAATCGCTTGTGAATTGTGTATGAGTGGTGAGGCGGGCGGCGCCCGCCCCACCACTCACAACCCATTTGGGATTGCTATAGATATGATTTCTAATCCTTACAAGCCATTGCCTCGGATTATGGGGCATCTTTCAACAATCACTTCTTTTTGGTTTGAGGCTTTGTGACAACCGTGATAGGCCCATTGACAATCGTCTGACACGCCAATCGATAACTATCGGGTCGTTTCTTAAGTTTTTGCTTTTCTGCGTCAGTTTTTGGAGAAAGATTCTCCATGCCCTCAACAATCTCGACGATACAGGTTCCGCATTGACCATAACCGCCGCAATTAATCAGTTTGCCCTTGAGAGTGTAGAGATCAATTTGATTTTCTATGGCCTTCAGTCTTAAATTTGCACCCTCAGCAATAATAATCTCTTGATCTTCATCACGAAATTTAATCGTAGTCATTATCCTCCCTCTCCTCAGGATCGCGTTGCTTGGCTCACATGCTTGCCGTTAGCCAAGAGGTTCTGGCTTTCGAAATACATCTTCTTGCCCTGTATTTGCCCTTTGAGTGTTGCAAAGCTAGTCAGTTACACCTCTTAATGAACACTAGCGGATACTGTTGTAACTCAGCAAGAAGAAACTAGAGTGAAGAAGCGGTCAAACAGTCAGAAAAAATAAGATGCCTGCGATACACAAGGTGATTCATTTCTCATTTAATTTGCATGTAAATGAGAGGCGATCGCCGATTTGCCAAACTAAGGTGTCGCAACTGACGAAAATAAATCGGTTTTTGTTATCGTAATCGACTGCCACAATGGCAAAATAAGAGAGTCTGCGTCGTGAACAAAATTGAATTGGTTGCTGAAGCGTCTTCATAAAACTTGAAATCGAGAGCGGTTTTATGGAACACTTCTTTATACACTTTCATTTTTATAAGCGTATTGTCCAGTCACTCGAGTAGGCGGCTTCATCAGTTGCGTGCAGGGTGCGATGAGTCAGTTCCTGGCTCTCGGCGATCGCTTAGCTGATAGGCTTGTCAGTGTCAGGCACCTTAACAAAAGGCTGAATTTAGCATTGAAACACTATTAGAGGAGGAGCGTAGTCGATGGGACTACCTTGGTATCGAGTACATACAGTCGTTCTGAATGATCCAGGACGACTGATTTCTGTACATTTGATGCACACGGCTCTGGTTGCTGGGTGGGCTGGCTCGATGGCTTTGTACGAGCTGGCTATCTTTGATCCGAGCGACCCAGTCCTGAACCCCATGTGGCGTCAGGGCATGTTTGTACTACCATTCATGACACGCTTAGGTGTCACCGAATCTTGGGGTGGGTGGAGCGTCACCGGAGGTCCTGCTGTTGATCCAGGATTCTGGTCGTTTGAAGGCGTTGCTGCCGCCCATATCGTATTGTCAGGTTTGTTATTCCTAGCGGCTTGCTGGCACTGGGTATACTGGGATCTTGAGCTGTTCCGCGATCCTCGGACGGGCGAACCCGCTCTTGATCTTCCCAAAATGTTTGGCATCCATTTGTTCTTGTCAGGGCTGCTTTGCTTTGGCTTCGGCGCATTCCACCTGACCGGGCTATTTGGTCCGGGTATGTGGGTCTCGGATCCCTATGGCTTAACGGGGAGCGTGCAACCCGTTGCACCCGCGTGGGGACCGGAGGGCTTCGACCCGTTCAATCCAGGTGGGATTGTAGCTCATCACATTGCTGCCGGAGTCGTTGGAATTATTGCTGGACTCTTTCACTTAACCGTTCGTCCACCCGAGCGTTTATATCGAGCTCTGAGAATGGGGAACATCGAAACCGTTCTGTCTAGCAGTATTGCGGCGGTGTTTTTTGCAGCGTTTGTGGTTGCTGGAACCATGTGGTACGGAAGCGCAGCAACTCCAATTGAGTTGTTTGGGCCGACCCGCTATCAGTGGGATAGTGGCTACTTCCAGCAAGAAATCGATCGCCGAGTCCAGACGGCTCTTGCTGAAGGTGAGAGCAAGGCAGACGCATGGGCAACCGTCCCAGAGAAGCTGGCCTTCTATGACTACGTGGGCAACAGCCCTGCAAAGGGTGGCTTGTTCCGCGTTGGTCCGATGAATAACGGAGATGGAATTGCTCAGAGTTGGTTAGGGCATCCTGAGTTTAAAGATGCAGAAGGGCGAGCATTGACGGTTCGTCGCCTGCCCAATTTCTTTGAAACATTCCCGGTTGTTTTGACCGACAAAGACGGCATTGTTCGCGCTGATATTCCCTTCCGTCGAGCTGAATCGAAATACAGCTTTGAGCAAGTTGGCGTAACGGCGGCCTTCTACGGTGGGGACTTAAACGGTCAAACGTTTGATGATCCGGCATTAGTGAAACAGTTTGCCCGTAAGGCTCAGTTGGGTGAACCTTTCTCCTTTGATCTAGAAACACTCGGATCAGACGGTGTGTTCCGAACAAGTCCACGGGGATGGTTTACGTTTGGGCATGCAGTCTTTGCATTGCTGTTCTTTTTTGGGCATATCTGGCACGGGTCACGGACGCTGTTCCGAGATGTCTTTGCTGGAATTGATCCAGATCTATCTGAGGAACAAGTTGAATGGGGCTTTTTCCAAAAAGTTGGTGATAAGTCAACTCGTCGCGAAGAGCCTATCTAAATTGTTTTTCTGCAACGTTGGTTTTGCTTGACGATGCAGTAAAAAGAATGGTCTATTTTGAGCAGAAAAGGTAGCTCATTAGACCATTCTTTCGTTTAACTAGTACACTATTAGTAGTTCGACTCTTGGGGAGCTTACACAGATGGAAAGTGTCGCATACATTCTTGTTTTGGCTGGTGCGATCGGCGTGTTGTTTTTTGCGATCGCCTTTCGCGAACCCCCTCGTATCAACAAATAGTCAAGCAACACATGTTTGAATAACAGCTAAATTATTCAAGCGTGTATTGCTACTGTAGTTAATGCAGTATGTGGTGAATTGCCTGAGGCTGCTACATGTCCTAGCACTATGACGGACTGATTTCTGGGACGTGTGAATGGTTTTCTCAGGCTTTTCATTTGCAATCTTGGTGCTAAGGTGCTAATTTGGCAAATTGTATCCCTAAAATGGCGTTTGCCCGTTTTAGTCAGTTGATTCCTTTTTGCCCAGAGGGCGTTCATCATGCGATGTCCATTTTGCCAGTTTCCAGATAATCGAGTACTGGAATCACGCTCAGCAGAGTCTGGGCAGAGTGTTCGGCGACGGCGCGAATGCTTGGAATGCAAGCGCCGCTTCACTACGTATGAGCGTATTGAATTTGTGCCGATCACGGTAATCAAGCGAAATGGCGATCGAGAATCGTTCGATCGATCAAAACTTCTTCGGGGAATTGCACGAGCCTGCGAAAAAACTGGAGTTCCTACCGTTCATCAAGAAAACTTAGTCGATGAGATTGAAGCTGAGTTGCAGCAGCGATCGCTCCGTGAAGTTGCTAGCAACGAAATTGGAGAGCTCGTTCTACATCACTTGCAAAATTTGAACGAGGTCGCATACGTCCGATTTGCCTCAGTCTATCGCCAGTTTCAAGGAATTCGTGATTTTGTAGACGCTCTTAATCATTTGCAGCAAGCCTCTGATCAAGACCCATCAGAAAAAAAGGCTGAGCAAAGCCCGACACCCGAATCAAATTCATTCCCCCATGATAGCCGCCAGCCTTCAATTCGCTGATGTTTAGCGTTCAGCAGACCAAGGTTAGAAGGACTCAATTCATCTCTAGACGTGAAGATATATTTATCTATGTATCTTTATGTTTTGGATGTGGCATTAAAGGGTAGGATGTTAAATTTGGGAGGTAGGCCGTTTGGGCGATTTTTTGAGGTCAGACATTCGTCATCAAATCGCTTAGAATGAGATCTACGCAAGTCTAACGTAGCAGTTTGCAGTTAGACACTCGCGCGTCTCAAGAAAACTAAATTTGCGGAGATAATCAGTAGGAAATTCTTAGCATGGTCAATCAGGAAAAGCCAGATATCGGTTTTACTCACGAAGATTTCGCAGCCTTGCTCGATAAATACGACTATCATTTTAGTCCTGGTGATATCGTGCCTGGTACGGTATTTAGTCTTGAGCCAAGGGGTGCGCTGATTGACATCGGTGCTAAGACAGCAGCTTATATCCCGATTCAGGAGATGTCAATTAACCGAATCGACGATCCTGATGAGGTCTTGCAGTCCAACGAGACTCGTGAATTTTTCATCCTAACTGATGAAAATGAAGATGGTCAGTTGACGCTTTCAATTCGCCGAATTGAATATATGAGGGCTTGGGAACGAGTGCGACAACTTCAGACCGAAGATGCAACCGTTCGCTCTGCTGTATTCGCGACAAACCGGGGCGGTGCCTTGGTGAGAATTGAGGGGCTTCGAGGATTTATTCCAGGTTCTCACATCAGCACCCGTAAGCCCAAAGAAGATTTAGTGGCAGAAGAACTACCGTTAAAGTTTTTGGAAGTTGATGAAGATCGCAATCGCTTAGTTCTTAGCCACCGTCGAGCTCTAGTCGAACGCAAGATGAACCGCCTCGAGGTTGGTGAGGTTGTCATAGGAGCAGTTCGCGGTCTAAAACCCTACGGTGCATTCATCGATATCGGCGGTGTCAGCGGCTTGCTCCACATTTCTGAAATTTCTCACGATCATATCGATACTCCGCACAGCGTGTTTAATGTCAATGACGAAGTGAAAGTCATGATCATTGATTTGGATGCTGAACGAGGGCGCATTTCGCTGTCGACCAAACAACTCGAACCCGAACCCGGAGATATGGTCAAAAATCCGGACTTAGTTTATGAAAAAGCCGAAGAGATGGCTGCTAAATATCGAGAGCGCATGATGCAGCAGCAGCAAGTTCAATCGGGTGAGCCTGTTAGCGCGTCTGATGAATCCCCGGATACAGGCGATGTTGAGGTGTCTGTGGTAGAACAAGCAGAATAAGAGTCAAGGTTCGAAATTGCCAAACGGATCTATATGACACACCTTAGACTCGGTTGATGGAAGGAGGGCAAATAGCTCCCTCCTTTTTTGCTGTGCAGAAGGAGTACGATATCCCGTGGTTACGCTTCGATGCAATACCAAAGATTTTCATAACATCCAGGCCGTTTTATTTGACAAAGATGGCACGCTGGCAGACTCTTACGGGTTTCTACGAAGCTTAGGACAAAAGCGATCGCGCTTAATTGATGCTCAGATACCGGGGGTTCAAGAGCCATTGCTCATGGCGTTTGGCATTGACAACACTGAGATGAATCCTGCCGGGCTGCTAGCTGTGGGTACCCGAATCGAGAATGAAATTGCAGCGGCTGCATATGTGGCAGAAACTGGACGAGATTGGATTGAATCTCTCAGTATTGTGCGCAATGCCTTCGAAGAAGCCGATCGCTACATGAACTCCAAAGCACCGCAAACGCCCCTATTCGACGGCGCGGTTGACTTGCTCACGCAACTGTCCAATGCAGGATTGAAGCTGGGTATTCTGTCGTCCGATACAACCGATCACGTTAAAGAGTTTGTCAACTACTATCGATTAGAATCATTCGTTCAGCTTCAAATGGGAGTGGATGAGGGTCCTGCAAAACCTGATCCGCGTCTAGTCGATCGGGCATGCGAGATGCTAATGGTTTCACCCCAGACAACTCTATTGATTGGAGACTCCCAAGCTGATATTCAACTTGCTCATGCTGCTAAGATGGCAGGATGTATCGGAGTGACTTGGGGATGGAGTTGCTCAATCGATTTGACTCAGGCCGATATTCTTGCAAATCAATGCAACGATATTCGGGTTGTTCGCTAACACTCATGCCAATCAAATCGAGCTAACCCCGTCTTCATTAAACCCGTAGGAGGAGAACAAAATCGTTCATATTTATCTGAATAATTCAGAATTGTGCTAATCTCCTTCCTAATGTTCCGATTTCAATTATGTCTAGCTCGAAGCCTGGGGCTTCTCTAAGAAAGCGCCAGTTCGACGACTTAGACTAGGTTTAATTGAGTTGTCTTCATCTCTTATAGGAGAGGTTAGTTCAATTGTCTCGTCGTTATCTTTTTACATCTGAATCGGTCACCGAAGGCCATCCTGATAAGATTTGCGATCAAATCTCGGATGCGATCGTTGACACCCTGCTCGCTCATGATTTAGGCAGTCGGGTTGCGGCTGAGGTTGTCGTCAATACTGGCTTAGTGCTGATTACTGGCGAAATCTCCTCTAGCGCTCAGGTTAATTATGTCGATTTGGCGCGCCACAAAATTGCTGAGATTGGTTATACTGACGCGACCAATGGATTTTCGTCCGATAGCTGTTCTATTCTAATTGCCCTAGATGAACAATCTCCCGATATTGCTCAAGGAGTCAATCGGGCCCATGAAGCAAGAGAGAAAGCCAGTGATGAAGAGCTAGATACGATTGGCGCGGGTGATCAGGGCATCATGTTTGGGTTTGCCTGCAATGAAACCCCTGAATTTATGCCGATGCCGATCAGCTTAGCCCATCGAATTGCCCGGAAGCTTTCCGTGGTCAGAAAGATGGGACAGCTTCCATATCTTCGACCAGATGGTAAAACTCAAGTCACTATCCTCTACGAAGAGGGTCGTCCAATTGGAATCGATACGATTCTAATCTCAACCCAGCACACTCCTACAATCGGCGATATTGTCGATGACGCGGCTGTTCAAGAGAAGATTAGACAAGACCTGTGGACCTATGTGGTCGAACCCGTATTTGGCGACATTGATGTGAAACCTGACACCAACACTCGCTTTCTTGTCAATCCAACAGGCAAATTCGTCATTGGAGGACCTCAGGGCGATTCAGGATTGACGGGACGCAAAATTATTGTTGACACCTATGGCGGGTATTCACGGCATGGAGGCGGTGCATTTTCGGGTAAAGATCCGACCAAAGTTGACCGCAGTGCTGCCTATGCGTGCCGATATGCGGCTAAAAATATTGTTGCCGCTGGCTTAGCAGAGAAGTGTGAAGTACAGCTTAGCTATGCAATTGGCGTTGCTCGACCCGTTAGCATCTTAGTTGAAACGTTTGGCACAGGCATTGTTGAAGACGATCGCCTATTAGAGCTTGTTAAGCAGCATTTTGAGCTTCGTCCGGCTGGCATCATTCAAGCATTTGGCTTGACAAAACTACCGGGTGATCGAGGAGGCCGCTTTTATCAAGATGTCGCGGCATATGGACACTTTGGTCGTCCCGATTTAGATTTACCGTGGGAGCGGACTGATAAAGCTGCGCTGCTTAGAGATGCTGTTAGCTCAACGTTATCAGGCGCTCCAGTTTAATGACCGATTTTTTAATGACCGATTAATGTCAATGACCAATGACTTGTTCATCAATCCATCGGAGATAGGATTGTGAACCCCTCAGGATGGGAATTGCAATAATTTCTGGCACCTCGTAGGAGTGGAGTTCGTTAACCTTGGCTTCAAGAGATGTAAACGTCGACAGGTCTGTTTTGATGATGAGTTGCCACTCCTGATCGGTTTGAATCTCGCCCTTCCAGGTGTAGATTGATTGAATGGGAGTGATACTCACGCATGCCGCGATCTGAGCTTTAACAAGAGCTTGGGCGATCGCGCTGGCTTCCTCTTGAGAGGATGCAGTCACCATTACGATGCCGTAGGTCCCTTCAGCAGTGGCCGACATATTGGATGAGTCAGATTGATGGGTCATAGGTGATTCTGTTTGAGTCAGAAGATTAAATCGAAGGCCGATCGAGTTGGCTGAGCAGATGAAAGGAGCGGGTCGGCCAATTCTCTTAGCACCGCAAACCACGCGAGAGGAGCCCAATTAGACTGAACGTTCTGGAAGCAGATGGGGGGTGATTGGGTTCATTGCGAGCAAGTCTAAATATCGACGCGTTGAATCAGTCAGGCTGTTTCTGGAAATCTGAGCACCTTCAATCTTTACACCCAGCAGTTTGGCATCATCCAAATCTGCATGGGTCAGGTCAGCCTTGCTGAGATCGCTCCAGTCTAAATTGGCGTGGTTCAACGAGGCATGGGAAAGATTTGCGCCCGAAAGATTTGCGCCTTTCATCATGACACCTCGGAGTTTAGCTTCACGCAAATTAGTCTGCTCAAGATTTGCGCCTTCTAAATTGGCACCACTCAGTCTGGCTTGGCTAAGGTTGACTCCATTGAGATTGATGTTCCGTAAGTCCAAGCCGTTTAGATAGGCTCCCCTAAAATTGACATCATTCAAAAAGGCATCTTGAAGCACCGCACCGCTGAGCCGAGCCCTGCTCAAATTTGCCCAGTTAAGGTTGGCCCGAGCGAGATTTGCACCTCTCAGGTTGCTATCTGACAGATGAGCACCACAAAGATTAGCCCGTTCAAGCTGACCACTGCGAAGATTGACATGGCTAAGATTGGCTCCGCTAAGCTTTGCGCGCGAGAAGTTTGACTTGACGAGGAATGCGCCCGCTAAATCTGCCTTGGTCAAATCAGCATTTTCAAAATTGCTATCACTCAGCTTTGCAAAGCGTAGATCTGCCCAGTTGAGGAATGCTTCAGCCAATACAGAGCTTGTTAAAAATGCTCGACTCAAGTCGGCACCCATCAGGTTGGCTCCAGTTAGATCCACTCCAATGAGAGTGACTCCGCTGAGGTTGATACCTCTCAGGTCAACGCCGATAAAGTCTCGGCGTCCTGCATCGTACTGTTTGAGTAGATAGCTAGCATCCATAGGGTATGAATCCCTTTATGCGTTGAAACATCTGTGATGACTACGGCATCAAAATGGGTAAACCGCTTCCGGTTCGACATCTAGAGCGTCTCTTAGCTCGCCCTCTCACCCTATATTCATATATCTTACAAAGCATTCAAACGCTGCATTCGCCCCTAAATCCGCTACTTTTAGAGAGATCCCGATTCTTAGAGTCCCCGACTTGGCTAAGCGTTCACCGAACTCCAGCATGGAAATTTACAAGAGACAGGCTTAACCACGCATCAGAGAACTTGTAGTGTACATAGTAAAGGGGGAACCGTTTCGGTTTATCCGTAGACAATTATCCGTAAAGATTTAGCCTGGATACGGGGTATTTAATTTCCTTTAAGGACTTGGACGAATAGCACTGATGTTAGAGTTTCCCTTATTTCCTACGTTAAGCCAGAGAAATCGGTCCTAGAAGAACTTTTAAAATTGCTTGACGTATTGGTAAAAAACGAAAAGTAAGAAACGACAATCCATATCGAACGACGTCTGAAACATTGATTGGATCAAGGGTTGAGTCTAAACGGATGATGTTACGTTTCTTAACGTAACCTGCCATCACCTGAGCATTCCTGCACAGGACATAGCCGGGGATGATGTGACGTATTGAGAAGATACTAGGAGTGAGTGATGGTCAAGCGATTCATGTTTGGGGTGATCTGGATTGGGTTTATCGGATATGCATTTTTGCTAGCTCCCCCCGATCAACCCGATACCTGGATGCTGATTCAAGATTTGTCTACAGGGAATTGGGATGCCATAAATCCTTTGATTGTTTCCCTGTTTAATCTCATGGGTATTTGGCCGTTGATCTATGGTTGTGTAGTGGTTGCAGATGGTCAGGGCCAGCGGATTTCAGCCTGGATCTTTTGGTTGGTCTCGTTTGCTGTCGGTGCATTCGCTCTATTGCCCTATCTTGCATTGAGACAGCCAAATCCCACGTTCGCAGGACCGAAAAATCTCTGGCTAAAAATCTTAGACTCTCGGCTTACGGGGCTAGCGATCGCCACTGGAGCATCGGGGTTCTTAGTCTATGGGCTGATTGCTGGCGATTGGGCTGCCTTCATTCAGCAATGGCAGACGAGCCGCTTCATTCACGTTATGAGTTTAGATTTTTGTTTGCTTTGCGTGCTGTTCCCGACTGTGTTGGGAGATGATATGGCGCGGCGAGGGGTAAGCCATTCAGCCGTTTTCTGGGCGGTCTCGCTGATTCCGCTGATTGGGCCTGCTGCTTATCTGGCGCTTCGCCCTCCGTTAGTGGTGACTCCCAATTTGGAGGCGACCCCTGCCTCGTCCTCCTCATCCGTCGAAACGTTTTCTTGAACCAAATTACGATAAATTTTAATTTTGCCCCTGACCTTACATTCCCGGACGACGATCCGAGCCGCCTATGGTTATGCCAACTCAGCCCAAGCTCTATGAGGGTAAAGCGAAAGTTCTTTACCCAACGGATGATCCTGACATTTTGCTGACGTTTTTTAAGGATGATGCGACTGCGTTTAATGCCCAAAAGCGCGGCAGCATTATAGGTAAGGGGGAAGCAAACTGCGCAATTTCGGGGCATTTGTTTCAACTCCTAGAAAACGAGGGCATCCCGACCCATTGGATTGATCAACCCTCACCGAACACGATGAGGGTTCGTGCGGTCAAGATTGTGCCGCTAGAAGTTGTCGTCAGAAATATTGCGGCAGGCAGTCTTTGCAAACAGACAGGGCTAGAGCTGGGGACGGTTTTGAGGCAGCCGCTCGTCGAGTTTTATTACAAAAATGATGCGCTTGGCGATCCGCTGCTGACGCGCGATCGCCTCTTGCTTCTAGAGCTTGCCTCACCTGAGCAAGTCGACCAGCTTCATCACACCGCTCTCCAGATTAACGAGATTCTCTCACAGTTCTTCGATCACTGTGGCATTACGCTAGTTGACTTCAAACTTGAGTTTGGGTGCGATCGCCATCAACGATTGCTGCTAGCCGATGAAATCAGCCCTGACACCTGCCGATTGTGGAACCAAACAGAATCTGATCCCAGTCAACGAGTTATGGACAAAGATCGATTTCGTCACGACCTGGGAAATGTTGAATCTGCTTATCAACAGGTGCTTCAGCGAGTATTGGCTCAGCACGTTTAACCAATAGCGACGCCTGAACGTCTTGATCTCACCTGATTGACCTGATTTAGACGCAGATATTGTGTAGATCTCGGAGGTTGCGCCAGCAATGCTGTAAAATTTCTCCGTTCGAGACTGTTAATCGGTATAGATTTTTTGTTCGTCTGGGTTTCTGTATTCTCCAGTTAGGACAACTCGTGGTGTGTGGAAGTGACAGAAAAATTAAACTCTATGCGTTTCTCTCCTGTTTTATTGGCAGCGTTTACTTTCTCAGCAGGTTTGGGGCTTTCGAGTCCCGCAAAATCCCAAGCGGCGGATTCTGTGATTTCTAGCCTTGGTGAGAGGGGCGTTGATACGTTAGTTGATACGGCAACCGAGTATCCGGCGACGGATTTGAGTCAACCAGGAATAGTCGCATCCGTCAGTGAGCCAGAAATCTTGGTGTCTGACCTGCTGGCTCAAGCCACGCCTTCCTCATCTGAAGCGGCAACAGATCGAGGCGATGCCGTGCAGGAGAGTGCAGATGAACCTCGAGTGGATGCATCCGATGCAACCAAACAAGATGCCGAAGACGATCAGACCGAAACGCCCATCCCCGATGTCCCTGACGATGCCGAACCTCCTGGAGATGCACCTAGCCCCCCGCTGCTGGATCAGGCGCCATCGCCCGATCAGCCGCCATCGCCCGATCAGCCCCCAGACGATCAGGCTGAAGACGAACCCCGCGTCTTAGTATCTGAGGTGGTGGTTGAAGGAGTGGACGATCGCCCCGATTTAGAAACGACTGTCTATGATGCGATTCAGACTCGCCCTGGACGAACTACGACGCGATCGCAACTTCAGGAAGACATCAATGCCGTTTTTGCGACCGGGTTTTTCTCGAACGTCAGAGCGGTGCCCGAAGATACGCCGTTGGGGGTACGGGTCACATTCCAAGTCGAGCCCAATCCTGTCCTGCAAGAAGTGCAGGTCGAAAATAGCGCCCTCCAAGCTCAAGACACCACCTTAGAATTTGAAGGGGAACAACTGACCATTCAGCAAATTGCCGATCGAATCTTTTCTCCTCAGTATGGAATGACGCTAAACTTGCGAGAGTTTCAAACGGGAATTGAGCGCCTCAATCAAACCTATCAAGATAATGGCTATGTGCTGGCTCAGGTCGTTGATGCTCCTCAAGTATCTCCCGATGGCACTGTGACCTTGGAAGTGGCTGAAGGGGTGATTGAAGACATCGAAGTCCAGTTTTTGAGCGACGAAGGACAACCGGTCGATGAAGAAGGCGAGCCCATCGAAGGTAGGACGAGGGATTTCATCATTACCCGTGAGTTTGAGTCAGAACCGGGAGATATCTTCAACCAGCAGCAGATTCAGCGAGATTTGGAGCGGGTATTTGGGTTGGGCATCTTTGATGACGTTCGGGTGTCCCTTGATCCGGGTGAAGATCCGCGCAAGGTGGATGTAATTGTCAATGTCATCGAAGGAAATACAGGGTCGCTCGCCGCAGGGTTGGGCTTTAGCTCTGCGAGCGGTGTGTTCGGTAGCGTGAGCTATCAGCAGCAAAACCTCGGCGGCAATAACCAGCGTCTCGGTGCCGAGGTGCAGATTGGGGCCAATGAGCTGTTCTTATTCGATATTCGATTCACCGATCCGTGGATTGCAGGCGACCCGTACCGAACCTCGTACACGGTCAATGCGTTTAGTCGTCGGTCGATTTCTCTGATTTTTGACGGGGGAGAAGAGGACGTTGATCTAGACAATGGCGATAGCCCTCGCGTCAACCGATTAGGAGGCGCCGTTAGCTTTAGCCGTCCTCTCGATGAATGGCTCGGGTGGGATGATTGGCGAGGGTCTGTGGGCTTCCAATATCAGCGGGTGAGAATCACGGACTCGGATGGCGATTTAGAAGCCGAAGACGAACTAGGCAACGATTTGAGCTTTAGCGGCAGCGGGCGGGATGATTTGTTTACGCTCCAGTTGGGGCTTGTGCGCGATCGCCGCAACAGCAGTACTCAGCCCACGAGTGGTTCTCTCCTGAGGATTGGGAGTGAGCAGTCAGTGCCGTTGGGCGTGGGGAGCATTTTCTTCAACCGCGTGCGAGCCAGCTACAGCTACTACATCCCGGTCGGCATCACCAACTTTACAGACGGGCCAGAAGCATTGGCATTCAACGTCCAAGGCGGAACGATCCTGGGTGACTTGCCGCCCTATGAAGCCTTCTCATTGGGAGGAACGGATTCGGTACGAGGCTATGAAACGGGTGACGTAGGCAGTGGTCGGAGTTTTCTACAAGCGACCGCCGAATATCGTTTTCCAATTTTTTCGATCGTGGGGGGTGCTCTGTTCGTTGACTTTGGGACTGATTTGGGAACAGCAGATGATGTGCCTGGAGAGCCTGCCGAAGTTCGAGAGAAACCCGGCACCGGGTTTGGATATGGGCTCGGCGTGCGAATTCAGTCGCCTCTCGGTCCAATTAGGGTTGATTATGGTATTAATGACGAGGGAGACAGCCAAATTCACTTTGGTGTGGGAGAGAGATTCTAACGTAAGGTCGGATTAGGGCTTGGAGCATGTTCTGCAAAGGATCATAGTTCTGGCTATGAGGATATTTCAATCAGTCGTTTGAATATTGTTTGAATAATGGAGCAGGGAGGAGCAATTCTGCAATCAGATATGATTCAGTCGTTGAGCGATAAGGACGTTAACGGCTTCTCATCGATGTATGCGGTTCAGCAGTCTACCGTAGCAGCCTCTATTGAGCAGAGTGGAATTGGTTTACATTCTGGGACGGTTGCACGCGTGTGTATTGTGCCTGCCGAGCCCAATGACGGTCGATATTTTGTCAGAACAGATTTAGACCCATCTCGTCGCATTCCAGCACGCGTGGATGCAGTAAATCAGACGGTGCTCTCGACGGAGTTGGCTGTAGATGATGCCCAGGTGCAGACGGTCGAGCATTTGCTGTCTGCGTTAGTGGGTATGGGCATTGATAATGCTCGCATCGAAATTGATGGGGCTGAGGTGCCGCTGCTCGATGGATCTGCGTTGGGTTGGGTCGAGGCGATCGCCCGGGTTGGCACCGTGACGCAAGCTGCTCAGCGTCGATTTCTTACGGTAAAGGCTCCTGTCTGGGCATGCCAGGGCGATGCATTTGTGGCAGCATTCCCCGCAGACCAGCCCCGATTTACCTACGGCATTGACTTTGACTTACCTGCCATTGGCAATCAGTGGTTTAGCTGGTCGCCTCACCAGACTCCCTTTTCTGAGGCGATCGCACCCGCGAGAACCTTTGGGTTAGCCCATCAAATTGAGCACCTGCGACACCGTGGGCTCATCAAAGGCGGTAGTCTAGATAATGCCCTGGTTTGCGGCGCTGACGGCTGGCTCAATCCTCCTCTAAGATTTTCAAATGAACCAGTGCGTCATAAACTTTTAGACTTAGTAGGAGATTTAAGTTTATTGGGTGCGCTTCCTGTCGCCCATATTCTCGCCTATAAAGCTAGCCATAGCCTGCACGTTCAATTTAATCAATCCCTGGCCAATGTTTTCCTGTTTACTTAAAGGGATAGTCTGCTTCTGCCTTCACATTTTGTAGCCCTACTGAAGTTGTTGACTCATGTCCATATTGACTGACGTTCATACCACCCCACATTCCGAAGCCGATTCTGACCAAGAGGTTGCGAATCACGACTCTCATCAACCGATTCTCACCGTTGAAGAAATTCAGCAATTGCTCCCCCACCGCTATCCCTTTTCGCTGGTTGATCGCATCATCAGCTATGTTCCTGGAGAGCGAGCCGTTGGCATCAAGAATGTCACCTTTAATGAGCCCCATTTTCAAGGACATTTTCCTGGACGCCCCATTATGCCGGGCGTGCTCATTGTCGAAGCAATGGCTCAGGTTGGCGGCATTGTGTTGACCCAACTGCCCGACGTGCCAGAAGGGTTGCTCATGTTCGCCGGAATTGACAAAGTTCGCTTCCGTCGACCCGTGGTTCCGGGAGATCAGCTGATGATGACGGTCGAGCTAATTTCGGTGAAGCGTCGTCGGTTTGGCAAAATGCAAGGGCGTGCTACCGTTGATGGTCAGCTCGTTGCCGAAGGCGAACTGATGTTTTCTTTAGTTGATTAGGAATTGGGAGCATTCAACAGCAATCAGTCTTGTTAGAGTCAAACAGTGGATTCTAGCAACCTCATACGCTAGCATCCAGGTGTTAACCCTAAATAGGATTAGCGATGTTCTAAAGGCTGATTGCTCCATGCGAGGGGAGATTCATCCTTGACTACTCTGATTCATCCAACTGCTGTTATTCATCCGGGGGCACGGTTGCATTCCACTGTCCAAGTGGGAGCCTATGCTGTCATCGGAGAAAAAGTTGATGTTGGGGCGAATACAGTCATTGGCCCCCACGTTGTGCTTGACGGCTGGACTGAAATCGGAGAGAGAAATCGCATCTTTGCAGGCGCAGCGATTGGCACAGAGCCTCAAGATTTGAAGTATGACGGCCATCTCAATTTAGTCAAAATTGGAGATGGGAATCGAATTCGAGAATATGTCACCGTTAATCGAGCCACTCGGGCGGGTGAAGCCACCACGATTGGTAATGACAATCTATTGATGGCGTATGCTCACGTTGCTCACAATTGCGTGATTGACGATCAGGTGATCATTGCGAATGGGGTGGCGTTAGCAGGGCATGTGCGGATTGAGTCTCAAGCCCGGATTAGTGGTCTTGTCGGTGTTCATCAGTTTGTGCATATTGGTCGCCTCGCCATGATTGGCGGTATGAGTCGAATTGATCGAGATGTGGCCCCCTATATGATGATTGAGGGAAATCCGGCACGGGTGCGATCGCTCAATCAGGTCGGGCTTCAGCGAGCTGGGATTGCCGATCTCGATGATGGGAAAACATTACACGTCCTCAAAAAAGCGTTTCGTATCTTATATCGGTCGGGGTTGACGCTCACAGACGCGCTCGAGCAGCTTGACATGCTTCCAGATAGTGAACCAATTCGCCATTTACGCCAGTTTCTTAAACTCAGCCAAACGCCTGGACGGCGCGGTCCCATTCCGGGGCGGCGAGGATTAGGGGTGCGAGAATAACAAACGCGCTCTAGAAAACTGGATAGGGCGTATAGGTCTGTCACCCATGTAGAAACGGGATACTCAACGTATTGTTGGAGACGCCATATTGTGGGGCAAACGGGGCGCATTTTTATCAGTACGGGTGAAGTATCGGGCGACCTCCAGGGATCGATGCTGATCGATGCGATCGGGCGATGCGCAGCGCACTCTGGCATGGAACTTGACATCGTGGCACTGGGGGGCGATCGCATGGCGAGATCGGGAGCGACGCTGCTGGGTAACACAAGCGCCATCGGGTCGGTGGGGCTACTTGAATCCATTCCCTATGTGATACCGACGCTGAGGCTCCAGCAGCGAGTTCATCGCTATTTGCGCCAGCATCCGCCTGATTTGGTGGTGATGATTGATTATGTGAGTCCGAATATCAGTCTAGGGCGATATCTAGCGCGATATTTACCCACGGTGCCCATTGTCTACTACATCGCTCCGCAAGAATGGGTCTGGTCATTTGGCTCGGGTAATACTAGCCAAATTGTGTCGATGACCGACCGCATCTTGGCAATTTTTCCTGAAGAAGCCCACTACTATGCGAGAAAAGGCGCCGACGTTAGCTGGGTGGGGCATCCCCTGGTGGATTGGGTGCAGTCTGCACCGTCTCGCGCTCAGGCGCGATCGCAGTTAGAGATTAAGTCTGATCAAATCGCGATCGCCCTGTTTCCCGCATCCCGTCGCCAAGAAATCAAATCTCTGCTCCCCGTCATCTTTGAAACGGCTCGTCGCCTCCAAGCGATGCTTCCCCAGGTTCATTTTTGGATTCCAGTTTCTCTTGAGATTTATCATCAGCCGATTGCTCAAGCCATTCAGCGCTATGGGTTGAGAGCCACGCTCGTATCGGGTCAGAGTCAAACCGTGATTGCAGCCGCAGATTTGGCGATCGCCAAATCTGGAACCGTCAATCTTGAACTGGCATTGATGAACGTGCCCCAGCTTGTTCTATATCGGGTGAATCCGGTCACCGCGTGGATCGCCCGCCATGTGCTGCGGTTCTCCATCCCGTTTATGTCGCCAACCAATTTGGTGCTAATGGAACCTGTCGTCCCTGAATTTTTGCAAGACGATGCTACCCCAGAGAAGCTAACCGCGGGTGCGCTCCGGATCGTACAGGATGACGCGTATCGACAACAGATGCTCGATGGCTATCAGCGAATGCGTCAGGCAATTGGGGAACCTGGAGTGTGCGATCGCGCGGCTTACGAGATTCTCGATAGTTTGCCTAAATCTGTAATTCGGAATAGCTCAATCTCCTAATACTCATTCACATTTCTGTCTGAAGATCTTTCATGGTGAATGAGATTGTCAGTACGGTAAAGCTAGATTTACTAGTTGAATCTAGTTTTACTAGTTGAATATTGTCACTCCTTCGTCATGTTTGAGCAACTATTCAGTACTCCGGTCACTATTGAACCTACGACGTCTGCCGTGCGACGACCCCGCAAAGGAGTCATCATTGGTGCTGGAAGCGTCGGCATGGCCTGCGCATATTCCATGCTGATTCAAAACACGCTGGATGAAATGATGCTCATTGATATTGACCAGCGCAAGCTAGAGGGCGAAGTCATGGATTTACTCCACGGGCTGCCGTTTGTTTCGCCCAGCGCTGTCAAGGCAGGGTCGATTGACCGAGGTGATGCCAGTGATGCTGATTTTGTGGTGATCACAGCCGGGGCAAAACAGCGTCCAGGAGAAAGTCGCTTAGATTTGGTGCATCGCAACGTTGAAATTTTTAAGCAGCTAATTCCGAAGGTGGCTGAGCAATGCCCAGAGTCGGTATTGCTGATCGTCAGCAACCCAGTTGATATTATGACCTACGTGTCATGGAAGCTCTCTGGGCTTCCCAGTTCTCGAATTTTTGGTTCGGGTACGGTACTAGACACGGCTCGATTTCGATATCTGCTCGCTCAACAGCTAGAGATTGATCCCCGCAGTCTGCATGCTTATATTATCGGTGAGCATGGAGATAGCGAAGTGCCTGTGTGGAGTAAAGTCAATATTTCGGGCGTGCACCTGTGCGATCGCGGACTCGATAATGCATCAGACTGTGATGCTGACGCCTTGGATAAAATCTTTCACCGAGTCAAGACGGCTGCCTATGATGTGATCGATCGCAAAGGAGCCACATCATACGCCATTGGCTTGGGGGTGACCCAAATTGCCCAAGCCATTCTCCGCAATCAGCACCGAGTTTTAACCGTGAGTTCGTTACTAAATGGGCAGTATGGTTTGAGCAATGTATGTCTGAGTCTGCCAGCCGTCGTGAATCGCCAAGGGATCACGCGCGTACTCAACATGCCTCTGACTCCAAGCGAAGAGGACGGACTGCGGCAATCGGGCAAGACGCTGCAAGATATTATTAGCCAGCTTGATTTGCCAGCTTAAGTGATAAATTGAACGGGTTCAGGCACCATTCAACCTGTTTGAATCGCCTTAGAATGCAATCATGCATTGCAAATCAATTCGTACCCGGTGAACATCAACGAATCGTCAACTCCCCGCGCTGGATATACGTTGCCTGTCTTTGCTTGTGCAGCGGCGATCGCAGCACTGCACAAACTCCGTGATCCATTAAAATCTATCTCATCGGTCGCTGTTGATTTGCTAAGTCCCTCCCAAACGGTTGATATTCCAATTGAGCAGGCAGCTTGTTTAAATTCCGATACGGCCCTCGCAATTACGCGCAGCGATCCGGGTGACAACCTCGACCTCACTCGTGACACGCCCATCTGGGCGCACGTCGCTTGGGGACACGCAGATCAAGCACAGCCTATTGAGCTCCAGGGCGGTGAGGGAATCGGGCAAACCCAAGGGCAACCCGCGATTTATGCCTATGCCCGACGATTGATGAGTGAGAATCTGAGCCGTTGGCTGCATCCGGATGAGCGGTTGTGCGTCACGCTGATTTTGCCAGAGGGGCGATCGCTCGCTGAACGCACCTCCAATGCGGCATTTGGCATTGTCGAAGGGCTATCTCTCTTGGGCACAACGGGCATCGCCCAACCGCTGAGCGCTCCAGGACAGCTAACTGCCTATCGAGACGACTTGCGGCATAAAGCGGCACAACAGCCCCCCTGTCTGATGTTTTGCGTCGGCGAGAACGGACTCGAACTTGCCCGTCAGATGGGAGTTCGAGACGATCAGTTGATTAAAACCGCAAATTGGCTCGGGCCCCTGTTAGTCGAAGCCGGACTGCACCAGGTGCGAGCGATTTTGCTGTTTGGGTATCACGGTAAATTGATCAAACTGGCAGGCGGAATTTTTCACACGCATCATCATGTTGCGGATGGGCGGCTCGAAATTTTGACCGCTCACTGTGCAAATCAAGGGCTATCGTCAGGTGATCTGAATGCGATATTTTCGAGCCCAACCACTGAAGCGGCATTGAGCTATCTTCGCGAGCTTGATAAAAAAACAGAGAGTCATTGGGTCAAGCAGGTCTATGGCGCGATCGCCCAACAGATTGACACGCGATCGCAGACATATATTCACAAGCACAGCGGACAGCATGTTGCAGTCGGCTCGATCGTGTTCGATCGCGATCGCCAAATTATTCGTCAAAGCGATTTAGGTGCTACACTCCTGTCACAAGTTTGCTAAGCTTATCGGAATACTCGTTAAAACTTGTTATAACCAATGCACAGTTCTCCCTGTGCGGATGGAGTATTAAACCCTTTATAGAAGCTGTATTGGTTAACCTTATTGTCCACTTGCAAGATTGGTGCAGGAACTATCGGTGACTCTACACACAGAACAAATCGAACGACCACCACAATCTCCGATTGTGGAACGACTCGATCGCCAAATGGTGATCATTTTAGATTTTGGATCTCAATATTCTGAGCTCATTGCCCGACGCATTCGGGAAACTCAAGTCTATTCAGAGGTATTGTCCTACCGCACAACCGTTCAACAGATTCAGCAACTCAACCCTAAGGGCGTTATTCTCTCGGGTGGTCCTAATTCCGTTTATGATGCCATCGCTCCCCATTGTGACCCCGCTATCTGGGATTTAGGAATTCCAATTCTGGGCGTATGCTATGGAATGCAGCTGATGGTGCAGCAGCTCGGCGGTGAGGTCACGCGTGCTGAACGAGGCGAATATGGAAAAGCATCTATATCTATTGACGATCCGACTGACTTGTTTACCAATGTGGAAGACGGCACGACGATGTGGATGAGTCATGGAGACTCTGTGAATTGTCTTCCCGATGGGTTTGAGCTGTTAGCACATACCGATAATACGCCCTGTGCGGCGATCGCCAATCACGCCAAGAAACTCTATGGGGTTCAATTTCACCCAGAGGTTGTTCATTCAATCGGCGGACTGGCGCTCATTCGCAATTTTGTATACCACGTCTGCGATTGCGAACCGACTTGGACGACTGAAGCCTTTGTCGAAGAAGCGATTCGAGAAATTCGAGCCCGCGTTGGAGATAAACGAGTTTTGCTAGCCCTTTCCGGCGGGGTCGACTCATCTACACTGGCGTTTCTGCTACATCGAGCCATTGGCGATAATTTGACCTGCGTGTTTATCGATCAAGGCTTTATGAGAAAGTATGAGCCCGAGCGATTGGTGAAGCTGTTCCAAGAACAGTTCCATATTCCTGTGGAGTATGTGAATGCGCGCGATCGCTTCTTAGCTCAAATTGAAGGAGTGACCGATCCAGAAGAAAAGCGTAAACGCATTGGTCATGAGTTTATTCAAGTATTTGAGCATGAGTCAAAGCGACTGGGGCCATTTGATTACCTCGCCCAAGGAACGCTGTATCCAGATGTGATCGAATCTGCCGATACGAATGTTGATCCACAGACCGGAGAACGGGTCGCCGTGAAGATCAAGAGCCACCATAATGTGGGGGGGTTGCCTAGAGATTTACGGTTTAAGCTGGTCGAGCCACTGCGTAAGCTTTTCAAAGATGAAGTGCGTCGAGTAGGGCTGTCAATTGGCTTGCCCAAAGAAATCGTTCAGCGACACCCATTTCCAGGGCCAGGACTTGCGATTCGCATTTTAGGTGAAGTCACCCCCGAAAAACTCGAAATTCTTCGAGATGCGGATTATATCGTGCGGCAAGAAATCAATCGTCGAGGGCTATACAACGAATTCTGGCAGGCATTTGCCGTTCTCCTGCCGATCCGTAGTGTTGGTGTAATGGGCGACCAGCGAACCTATGCTTACCCGGTTGTCTTACGGTTCGTTTCTAGCGAAGATGGTATGACCGCTGATTGGTCGCGCGTCCCATACGATGTGTTAGAGGTGATTTCCACGCGCATCGTAAATGAAGTCCGGGGCGTTAATCGTGTGGTTTATGACATCACGTCTAAGCCTCCTGGAACGATCGAATGGGAATAGGTATTGATCGGGGCTAATAGCCACTACCTGTTCTGAACGATACAACGCCATCAGAGGAGAAAATCGATTCGACTGATGGTTGAGCAGAGTCGGATTTGAATAGCTTAAGATATGCTAAGTTTCCAATGTCCTTGTGGAAAACTCCGAGGATTTGTGGAAAACCACGCCTGCTTGTGGAAAAGTACAGCCGTTCTTGTGGAAAACTACCCTTTATTGGGGAAACTTTGTCGCCTTTTCTCAAAGCGCGTCATTTTTTCGTGGTTAGCGCTAATTCTTGTCTTGATTAATTCGACGCATACTCAATCGCATGTTTCCATTGGCTCCGAGGACGGTGTGTAGCAAAGTTGACGTTAATTCGTTCAATCCAGACTGCACAAAGTAACTTACGTTTTTATGACGATTGAGAACCTGTCAATATGTGCTGTACCGCAGACTACACAATCCATAGGCATTGATGACACCTGATCCGCGTGGCTAAGGAGATTTTGGAGTCTTATCACAGTCCTATAGGATAAAAGAGCGAGTTTAGGCGCGAGTTGTCAGTTTTCAAGGAAACACCCATGCCAAACGAGCGATCGCTATTAAAACCTGGACACCTTTGGGGTCGGATTCAAGAACAAACCGCCCATGCCTTAGAATGTGGTTCGCTTCAGTCTATTCCCACCCGTTACGAGTTTATTGAGCATCACGGCATTCGATTTTTAGTGAGAGTGCTGGCAAACTTAGTGAGAAAAGATCAGGCGAAACAGAAACAAGACAGGGCAGCGAAAACGACCGGTCAAGTCTTTAATCCATTTTTGCCCTATGAAAAGGATTTATATGTCGGCGATCTGTCAGATACCCATGTGTGCTTGCTCAATAAATATAATGTCGTCGATCATCATTTACTCATTGTGACGCGAGCCTTTGAGCAACAGGATAATTGGCTGAATATGCAAGATTTTGAGGCATTATGGGCCTGCATGGCTGAAATTGACGGATTGGCATTCTACAACGGTGGCAAAATTGCAGGCGCTAGCCAACGCCACAAACACCTTCAGCTTGTGCCAATGCCCTTATCTCCTGACGGATCAGGGATTCCGATTGAGACTGCTGTTCATGAAACAATGAGGGACGAATCATCAACGGTTTCGACTGTTGGGGTGATCAAGACCCTCTCCAATTTTCCGTTTGTCCATGCTGTAACCTCGCTCGATCCGGATTGGTCACGGTCCCCCTCGTCGTCGGTGGATGCAGCGAGAGGGATGTTTGAATGCTATCGCAACCTGCTCGACGCGATTGGTTTGACATTAGACGCCACTAATCCCCATCAGCAGTCTGGAGCATATAACTTGCTCGCCACGCGTGACTGGATGCTCATCGTGCCGCGATCGCAAGAGAGTTTTGAATCAATTTCAGTAAATTCTCTCGGCTTTGCAGGTTCTCTGTTTGTTCGAGATGATGTGCAAAAGGAACGTCTCAAGACATATGGTCCAATGACGGTCTTACACGAGGTCGGGATTTCGAGAGACAAATTGCCCTAACAGATTGCTATAGGCGATGGATGTTTTATAGACATTCACGACTCATCGGGAAACTCAAATTCTGCGATAACTGGGGCGTGATCAGATTCAGGAAATTTGACATCAGACGCAAAGGCAATCGACTCATCGGGCAGCAGTTCATTGTGAATTTCTGCTCCTCGATAATATGCCAGCAGCGATCGAGAAATGAGCAAATGGTCAATCATCGTTCCCTGCCCGTGGTGAAACAAAGTATATCGTGAGGATTCGGGAATCGTTTGCTCACAAGGCACTAACACCCGTCGTGCAAGGGCTCCATTTCCGGTGTTTTCGACCCTGCCACAGATTGCTTCCACAGGTACTTCGTCTGAGTTTGCGTTGAAGTCTCCACATACTGCGATCAGCGCCTGTTCATCATCGTCGAACAAATGGTCAATTAATATTCGGGTTTCCAATGCTTGCCCTACTCGCTTCATAGATGAGATGAAAAATCCCTCAGCCCATCCTGATGCAGATTTCCAAGTGTAAGCGTTGAGTTGCTGTCCGGCAATCGAGGTTGGTATTTTTGACTTGAGGTGCAAATTAATCACATCTAAAATGCGATCGCCCGGAAGCTGAATCCGAGCATGAAAGATGGGACGTTCCCATTTAATGCTCTTGGCTTTAATGGCGTCTCCCGATTCCGGAATGGCAGTGACCGATCGATACGAGGGGGCATTGGCAAATTCATGGAAATATTGGTCGTGGGAAAGGACCTCAAATCGACTGAGTATCACTAGATTTCGTTTGTCATAGACCTGAAGCCCTTGCTGCGTCATCGTTGAAACCCGATGATAGTCTGCGTATGGCGTGCCTTTAAGCAGGGTTGTTAATGCTGATAGACGACGGGGTTTTCCGAGTTCTTCTTGCCCATGGACTTCTTGTAAACATAAAATATCTGCATTCATTCGCAGCAGTTGAGGACGCATAACCGCGATTCGCTCCTCTAGAGACGGTTTGTCAGTCGGGCGGTCGTCTAGGTTTTCGAGATTGAAAGTTCCGATACGAAGTTTAGTCGTCATTCATATCCCCTACGCATTCAAGGTGGTAGTAAAGCCAGCTTGAGGATGACGCATTCTGGAATTTGATGCATGCTTACTCATCCGCTGCCTGTCATCCTCTATCTGACTTATCCAATCACCCTTAGTATCAAAGGAAAGGGGACTCTCGACAGTCCCCCCTGTGGGTACTTTGTTGTTACCTAGGCAGCTTGTAGGCAGAATCAAATGTAGGGTAAAGTCTTTTGGCATGGTTGCGCTAGAGAGATAGCGTAACCTATGCGGGCGTTGAGTTTCCCTTCAGAAAGCAAGCTACGCACCTCGACCGAACTACACCAATCTTATATTTGATTAGTCTCATTGATTAGTCTCATCTATTGATCAGTATCCTCCTTGTATCGATTTGGAGGATGCTTTATTCAGAGGATGCTTTATAGCGTCGCAGGTGCCATTTCGGGAGCAGGGAGGCAGAATGGAGATTGGCAATTCAACTCAAGCGCCGATCGACCCAGCGTTTTGCATTTCGAATGGCTTCCTTACGGCTAAGGGCACAGGGTTCAGCCATTGCGTAGCCCATATCATAATCTACCCAAGCTGCATAAATAGGTTGACCCTCAAAGTCGCTCTGATCAACTTGAATCGTAAAGCCTCGATAGCTAAATGAAAGAATGATGTGGGGATAGTCAGGATTCCACATTGCAGTTTTAATAGGTGCGATCGCTTACTTGTATAGTAAGCCAAATATAGTAAGCCAAAACTTTCTGTCTCTTTGTGTATGAATTGAACCAGCTTTACTAAAAAAGTTACGTAAAAAAGTAAAAATTGCTGGGAGGATAGCTTAAAAGTCCTAATCTTTGTCGCGATTTAATCACCCGACTCTTTTTTTGGAGTCTAGGTTAGGGACATCGCTTAAAACCATGCCCCTATAAACATCTAATCGCACATTAATCGCACATTACGTCGCATCTGCTATAGCGCTCCTAAATCGCTTGTGAATTGTGTGTGAGCGGTGGGGCGTGCGGCGCCCCACCGCTCACACCTCATCTGGAATTGCTATAGATTTTGAGCAACGAAATCCCAATTCACGAGACTGTTTAGAAAGGTGTCTGCGTAACTAGCACGCCCGTTTTGATAGTCCAGATAGTAGGCATGTTCCCAAACGTCCATGGTGAGCAACGGTGTCTGACCATGAACCATCGGATTTTCGGCATTTAGAGTATTGACTACTTTTAATGTGCCATTATCTGACACTAGCCAGGCATATCCACTACCAAATTGCCCAGTAGCTGCTGCTTTGAATGCATCTTTAAACTGATCTAATCCACCTAAATCAGAATTAATTTTGTCAGCTAATTCGCCAGATGGCATTCCACCCCCACCAGGCTTCATGCAGTTCCAATAAAAGGAATGGTTCCATGCTTGAGCAGCATTATTATGCAATTTAGACATTTGAGGGTCATTAAACGCTGCCTTGATTACCTCTTCAATGGGCTTATCTGCCATACCCGCATCTCCAATCAGGGAGTTGTAGGTATTGACATATTTGGCATGATGCTTGTCGTGATGAAATTCAAGAGTGCGCTTTGAAATATGAGGCTCTAAGGCCGTGTAGTCGTAGGGTAGAGGGGGCAATTCATATGCCATGTTTTCAGTCCTCTCAAATTTAAGATAATGGATCGGTCGCTCTCGTCCAATGACGATGCGATATAGCGTCGCCCTAGTTTTTGATAGAAAAATCTATCGAAAGACAACTATGCTTCGATAATAGGAGATTAAACTTAGAAACTCTATATCCCACGGAGGGAGGGAGTGTTTCACCCTCTAGCTAGAAGACAGAAGCTAAAAGGCGGAGGGCGGAAGGCGGAGGGCGAAGTAGAGTGCTGTTAGCGCCAGCGTAATACCAATTCTTCAGCCTGGATAGTCTCAAAAACTAAGAGTCAGCATTAGAATCTTTCTGCTCAAGAATTGATTTGGCTCGATTTAGCGCGTATCTCACCTGGTCAAATCCGGTGCCGCCATAGCTATTACGAGCCGCAACGACTGTTTTGGGGGCGATCGCCTCGTAGATATCGGCTTCAAAGGCAGGATGAAGCGCTTTCCACTCCTCTAACGCCATATCTTTCAATAGCTTGCCTGCGGCGAGCGAGGTTTTTACAACTTTGCCCACCAAATTATAAGCTTCTCGAAACGGAACTCCCTTTGCTGCGAGATAATCCGCCACGTCCGTTGCGTTTGAAAAATCTTCGGCAACTGCTTCATTGAGACGCTGGGTGCGAAACTCTAAGCCTTCATCCAACAGAATAGTCATGGCTTCTAGACATGCCTGCACCGTTTTGACCGCATCAAAGAGAGCTTCCTTGTCTTCTTGCAGATCTTTGTTATACGCCAATGGCAACCCCTTCATGAGCACCAGCATCCCTTGAAGATGCCCAAATACTCGTCCTGCTTTACCGCGCACCAGTTCAGGAACGTCTGGATTCTTTTTTTGGGGCATGATGCTCGATCCGGTTGAGCAACTGTCGTTGAGGGTGACAAACCCAAACTCTTCTGATGCCCACAAAATGACTTCCTCAGATAGGCGAGACAGATGCACCATAATAATGCTGGCTGCGCTCAAAAACTCAATCGCGAAGTCGCGATCGCTCACTCCATCAAGGCTGTTTGCATACACACTATCAAACTGCAAGAGCTGAGCGGTGTAGTGGCGATCGATGGGAAACGTAGTTCCAGCTAAGGCTCCACACCCTAACGGGGAAATATTGACTCGATGATAGATTTCACTCAACCGTTCCCAATCGCGCTGTGCCATTTCAAAGTAGGCGAGCAGATGGTGGGCTAGGCTGAGGGGCTGGGCGCGTTGCAGGTGGGTATAGCCTGGAATCAATGTTTCGACATGCTGCTCTGCGCGGCGAATCAATCCCTGCTGGAAGCGGCGAATCAGAGATTGGACATGCACAATCTGGTGCCGCAAATAGAGCCGTGTATCAGTCCCAACCTGATCATTACGCGATCGCCCCGTGTGGAGCTTTTTCCCAGTATCTCCAATCAGTTCGGTGAGACGACGCTCAACCGCAAAGTGAATATCTTCTGCCTCAACTCCTGGACTAAACTGCCCCTGGCGATATTCTTGGCGAACTTGCTCAAGCCCGTCGATAAGCTGCTCTCCCTCAGCCGGAGAAATAATGCCAGTCTGTGCCAGCATTTTGGCATGGGCTTGCGAACCTGTGATGTCATATTCGATAAGTTCGATATCAAACCCAATACTGGCATTAAACTGGGCGATCGCCGGATGCAAGGCTGATTCAAATCGCTGACTCCAAGTTTGGTTTTGAGGCTGATCGTTACCCAAATTGTTCACGGTATTTCTGTAAAGTTTCTACCCATACATGCTGCGAGGCCATCAGCCATAGCTTGTCAGACCTTTAATCATATAGCCTAAGATAAATCCGATAATCAACGCCCATACCTGACCTGACTCGACAAAGTTAGTTAGGAAGTTACGAAAATCAGCAAACACATCCGTCTCAAACTGCTGAGCCAGAACACTCCAGTCAGACGGAGCGATCGGCAAATCAGACCAGACTAAATGCCCAAAGAGGGAGATAGATCCCCCACTAGCCAAATCTTGAGCGATATGGACGAGTAACATTGGGTGACCTCACACAAACGACGCGGATAGTTAGTAAACGTTTAATCGACCCTAGTTTCCCATACTTGAAGCATTCTGCTACTCGATTACCAAGAATTTTTCGGAGATTTATGCAACATTAGGGGCAAGGAGTACCTAATGCAGATTGCGCGATTACCGATGGGTGATTTGTTTGAGAGATATCGTGGGCGATCGCTGTCGACCGTTATCCTGCGTTTGACGATACTTGCATCACAATCAGCGTCATGTCGTCTTGATTGTGGCGGCTCTGCCCAATAAATTGCTGCACCGAATCAAATAAATGGTTCAAAATCGCGTCTGGATGATAACCCGCACGACACGCCCATTGAAATGCCTGCATCAGCTTGTCTTCATCGTAGCGATCGCCCTTCGGACTCGCCGCATCGGTAAAACCATCCGTATAGTAAATAATCGTATCTCCAGGCTGAAGCCTGATCTGCGCTTCCTGATACTGAGTGTCCATATCGAGGCCAATTAGCATTCCCATCGTATCTAACCGCGTCAAGGTGCCGGTTTCAGCTTGCCACATCAGCGGTGGATTATGCGCTGCATTGCTATACGACAAGACCCGCGTGATTGGATCATATTCTGAATAAAAAAGCGTCACAAAGCGGTTTGAATTTTCTAAATCTCCATACATGACCTGATTCAAATGCTGAAGAATGCGCGCAGGAGAATGACGGTTTAAAACTTCCGCCCGTAGCATTCCTCTGAGCATGGTCATAATCAGCCCGGCTGGAACCCCCTTACCCATAACATCCCCAATTGCAACGCTCCAGCGTCCCGATTTGTGGCGTTGCGCTGTTCGAAACCGGATCTGGTCATAATTTGCTGGAATAAAGTCGTAGTAGTCTCCGCCGACTCGGTTTGCCGTTTGACAGCGAGCCGCAACGTCAACACCTTGAATATCAGGGCAGTGGCGCGGCAAGAGTTGAACCTGAATCTCAGCACCAATCTCTAACTCGCGATCGAGGCGTTCCTTTTTGCGGAGTTCAACATTGAGTTCATCATTCTCAATGGCAACGGCAGTCTGATCGGCAACCAAACGGACGAGCTTTTGACGGGTTTCGGTCCAGGCGTATTGAGGATCTCGACTAAAGACATACAGTCGACCTCGTTCGGTATTCCGTACTAAAATGGCTGTCCCAAATAGATGAATATCCGAACCTAACAACTGCCCAACCCGGTCATCCAGTTCAGCCATGAGGTTTGAGAAGGCAGGCCCTAAGTCGGACGCAGTGGCATTGGGGTCTGCAATCTGTCGCGTCGCCGTCTCTAATGCCTTACGAATGTCTTGGCAATGGTTGCTTCCCTGGCAATGTAATCGCTCTAGCCGCATTTGCCCGTTTGGCTTAAACAGAACTAAAGCGCCGCCATCTGCATCTGTGACTCGGCTTGCAATCAGTGGGGTTAGCTCTAAAAACTGATTGAGATTATTAAAGCTCCGCAATGCAAAGCTCAAAGAACTGAGCAAATCTTGAACCTTATTTTGCTCCCGATGAAGCCGAGATACTAATTCCTTAAGTGCATAGACAGGAGGCATCTCTGGTGAAGAGCCGTCGCCAGAATTAGGGGATTGAGATGGCTGTCGTGGAATTGGAGTCGCTGTCATTGCAGGAACAAAGATAGAGCTTTGAAATCAATATCAGCTAGGGCTAACCAAGCTTACCCAAGTCTAAGGGCTAATTGTAAAAATTATCTGTGAAGTATAAGGCCGGTGATCACGACTATTGATTTGGGTTAAATTCTAACGGATGCTGTGGCATTCGGAGTATTTCCCCATACTACTTTTCTATCCTGTTGATCAAATCGGGCGCTCATCAAGGGATTCTGCGTTAAGAGAGGCGTTAAGTTTAATAAACCCCTAGCTCGATGGGTTGGCTCAGGTTACTCGCTGCCTGTAGTGTTAGAGGATATTTTAAAAGTCCTATTTTAGGATGCTAGCTTTCCTAGCTTTGATTTCTGGTCGGGAGCGATCGCCTAGTTGGTTAATATGTGCGCCTGGGCGGCTAAAACCGCAGGTTAAAGCCTTTGAATTTCCTATAAAAAAACCTGAGGCTGACTGCCTCAGGTAAATATCTAAAACTGGACACCAATCTTATTCATTCGATTGGCGGAACTAAATTCAGCATTAATCGCTGTAAATGCCGTTGTTAATGCGATCGCCTCCTTCGACAAAGGCATCAAGTGGCTCATCTACATAAAAATCGTCCATATGATTGCGTAAAACGTCCTTTTGACGCTCTGATAAGCCAGGCATCTCTAAAACATCTTCGACTTTATCAAATGGCGCATTTCTAACAATCATCCCAGCCAGTGTTGGATACATTCCTCGTAATTTGATGAATGCTCGAACATTGGTATTGTTCAAATCAATCTTTTCACCAAACTTATCTGTTAACTTGTCTTCCACAACATTGCGACGCTCCATTGCCAAAAGAGGCGATGAGGTCAATGTCAGGCGACTTTCGTTAGCGGCATTTGCCTGTTGAGGAAAGCTCATCCACCCCAGGCAGCCAATTAGTAAACCCAAAATCATGAGCACGCTAACTAGCCGTTTCATTCGTTACGTCCCTCCCAATCTGAACCATTTACGATTCGATTAATCGAATTCATGCACAGCGCTTATTAGAGCCTACCATCTCTGTTGACTAATCGGTTAACTCGATCCGCTTTAAGCGGTTACGTCATGAGCCTCAATATTGGAGCCGCTTTCAGCTATTAGCTATTAGCTATTAGCTTTTCACTGAGTGATGATGGCTGAATGCAAAATGCTGACTGCCCCAGAACTTGAGGGTATTTTTTTTCAGATCGGTAGCTTGGCTCAAGCCATTTGGCACTCTACTAGGCGCTGTTTCATATTCTTATTTTAGACCAGCAGCTCTTGTTCTGACGCAGTATCTGTTCAGCACAAACATTCTGCTAGTCGATTCAAACGTTTCTGCCGTAGATTTAAATCAATCCGACAGAATCACCCCGATATAAAACATTCGATTCAATGCAACATACCCCATAGCGAATTCACCATTGGAGTACGACAGAATCACCCCGATATCGAATGTTCAATTCAATGTCATGCTTTCTTTCGGCTAATGTCGAGAAACGTATCTAGGTCAGAGAATGATCCCGCATACGTCAGCGTTGGTGTGTCATATCCTTTGAGACTAACGGTATATTGCCTAAATAATTGATGGCTCGGAACCGATTCTGCAAGATATTTATAGGTGGTTTCTCCAAGCGCTACGTCCATGCCAATTTGCTTTGTCGAGGATTCGAGGCGGAATGCCGCGTTGACCGTATCGCCAAGCGCGGTATAGTCTGGGCGATCGCCTGTACCGGTGTTTCCAACCATCGCATAGCCCGTATTCAGCCCTGCCCCGACTCGAACGGGAAACGGCAATGGGTATCGTTCATGCAGTTGGTCTGTCATCTTGTGAAGAGAACTAAGCGCCTGCGCAATCTGGACAATTTCTTCATGGCTGACGCCTTCTGTTCCATGAATCCAGACTGCCATAATAGCGTCGCCGATATATTTATCAACCCAACTGCCATAGTCGCGAATGATGTCCCCTGCATAGCGAAACCAGGTTCCAATCACCTCTGAGAGGATTTTTTCATCCAACTGTCGGGTCATGACCGTAAAGTCTCGGATATCAACGACCAGAACCGAGATCAGACGACGCACATGAAGCATCGCTGTCGCTGTAAAATCTTGAGAATCGCCATCTACGGTCGTTTCGGGGCGATGCTCTACTTCAGGACAATAAAACTCTAACTCAGTTTGCCCAAATGTTAAGCGATCGGCATTTTGAAGCGTTACGGGTACGGTGACGCGACGCCCATCCACAAAGGAACCATTGCGACTGCCTAAGTCAATGAGATAGAACTCACCCGTTTCCATACGCTGCAACATGGCATGATTGCGGGATATCCAACGATCTGGCAGCACAAAATTATTGTCGTCACCGCGACCAATCGTCCAGCAGTTACTACCGGCCAGAGAAAGAAAACGATTCCCTGACTCAGTTCGAAGTATCAAATGGGGAACGGAGCGTGAGATCACCACAGGCTAAGAAACCGCTTACCTTTCTCTTTCCCTTTGACTTATCCTGATGCACCTGACCACTATGTCAGTGTAGATGGTGAAAGCTGTACGTGCCAGACATCTAGACAGACATCTGGTTGTTTTGCAGACTTTCTTAGGCTCAATTCTCTAACCCAAGCGTAATAAGGCTAGATACATTTTAGAGATGTTTTACTCTCTTAATATAAACGCAGGTTTGCAAATTGGATCAAAGCCTTTTTTAAACTGTTGTCGCAACAACCAAAAATAACCCATCTACTAAGACAGTGCTCAAAACGGCTCCGCCAAATGTCCACCAGTGGAGTTGGCGCGATCGCAGCGGCAAAATCCCGATTAGCAACAACGCCGACACTAAAACAATTGCCCAGGCAATACCGGCTTGAGTATGCATGAGGGCGATCGCATCCTGAAAGATAGGTCTTGCAAGGGATGGATCAACCCGCATGAGCTGACGCCAATGGGGGATCAGCCCGACTCCGTAAAAATAAAAATCTGTAATAGCAGTCCCTAATAGTGATCCCAGATAAAACCAATGCCCAATCAGCCCTCGGTTACAGGCTAGCCCCATGAGAGCAATCGGCATGCCAATTGCTTCAATGGGAAGATGCAGCAACGGCTCCCATCGAAACCATCCCCAATACACCGAACCGGCTAGCCACGTCCAGGTAAATCCAAATAATAAATCTCCCCACACTCGCGATACTGGGCGAGCTAAAAGCATCGCGCTGATTCCTAACCACAGCAATGTCAGCAAAAGGCTGATGACAGGGAATGCCCTGACTAGAGGCGCTTGAAAGAACACGGGGACCGACACCAAGAAGACCGAAGCGGCTAAAAATTGGCCCCGTCTAACAGTAAACAACTTGGCTACAGAAACCACCTGTTCCAGCCCGCTCGAATAGGATTTTGCTGACGACGATGTAGATGTGTAAGAAGACAAAATATTTTTTTAATATTACTTAATTCAACTTTTTTAACATAACACAGGTCGATCCCCCTGGGGGGCATTCTTATAGCTTACGTCAGAGTGGCACATTGTTGAGCACCATCAGGAGTTAAGAGACTACAGGGTCTAATTTCCCTGCGGAACAAGACCCAATGGGATTGCGACATACTATAAAGGTTTACTGAAGATGGCGACCATTCTCTTGTCTGCCTCAGTTTGCCCAATTAACCTATACCGCATTAGAGTTACTCTCAAACCCACTCATGGTATATTTTGGAACTCGGTTGGTTGAGGCACTATTCCCTCATGTTTTAGGAACCGCACTTGCGGAACCTGTGTCATCACCTCCTGAATTTGGAGTATTTAAGTCCATTGTCCTAGGAATTGTTCAAGGATTAACTGAATTTTTGCCAATCAGCAGTACTGCCCATCTCAAGGCAGTTCCTGTGGCGCTAGGATGGGGTGATCCAGGAGTTTCGTTCACGGCGGTCATTCAGCTAGGCAGCATTGTGGCTATTGTGTGGTATTTCTGGGCTGACTTAACGCAGGTAACCCGAGGAATGGTGACGGCGATCGCCAAGCGAGAGTATGAGAGTCAAGAGTTTCGCATGGGCACAGGAATATTGATTGGCACATTGCCCATCGTTGTGTTCGGCCTGATGATGAAGCAAATTCCTGATTTAGATAATTCGCCAATTCGCAGCATGGGGGCGATCGCCCTAGCCTCAATCGTGATGTCGCTATTGCTAGCATTGGCTGAATATGTCGGGCGACGTAAGCGAACGCTCGTCGATTTAGGAATTCCTGACGGCGTTTTGATGGGATGTGCTCAAACTCTGGCGCTAATCCCCGGCGTGTCTCGATCCGGATCGACCCTTACTGCGGGTCTGTTCATGGGAATGCAGCGTGCGGCAGCGGCTCGATTTTCGTTTTTGCTCGGCATTCCAGCAATTACCCTGGCAGGGCTGGTCGAATTCAAAGATATGATCGACACGGGATTCGGTGGATCGGGAGCCTTTCCGCTGATTGCGGGGTTGCTGTCATCGGGTATTTCGTCCTATTTGGCGATCGCGTGGCTACTGCGCTATCTCCAAAACCACAACACGTGGGTCTTTGTATGGTATCGGTTAGGCTTTGGCGTGATCATCCTGGGGGCGATCGCCCTAGGTATCATCGAAAATGGATAGGGTGGATATGAGTTGGGCAAGGTCAACGCCTTATCGTTGGTCATTTGGCATTCCGGCATTATCAGAATCTCCGATGCAATTTGGACGGGATTTCTAGCAAAATAGTTGAGTAGGGATGCAGCGTTATCTGCTGGCTGTATCTATCCTGTTCATGATTTTGTTAATGCAATGAGTGAAGCGTCGGTTCGTCCTGCCTTAGTTACCCGAGTATTGCCGGATTCAATTGCCGAAGAAATTGGCTTCGAACCGGGCGATCGCCTCATTTCGATCAACGGTCAGCATCCACGGGACTTAATCGATTATCGGTTTTTGTGTGCAGACGACGTGTTAGAACTTGACGTTCTTGATGCGGCTGGGCAGATTCATCATGTCGAGTTAGAAAAAGAGTATGACGACGATCTGGGGCTAGAGTTTGAGTCTGCGCTATTTGATAGATTGATTCAATGCAACAACCGCTGTCCGTTTTGCTTCATTGACCAACAGCCTCCTGGCAAGCGAGATACGCTTTATCTCAAAGATGACGATTACCGATTGAGTTTTCTCTATGGGAGCTATCTGACGCTGACCAACCTCCCTCCACGAGAGTGGGATCGCATTGCTCAACTGCGCCTTTCACCGCTGTATGTGTCAGTCCATGCGACAGAACCGCAGGTGAGAAACCGACTTCTCAAAAATTCTCGCGCGGGTCAAATTCTCGATCAGTTGCGCTGGTTTCAAGCCCATCGGTTGCAAATCCATGCGCAGGTGGTTGTCTGCCCAGGAATCAACGACGGTGAGCATCTGAACCGCACCCTGCTAGATTTAGCCGAGTTTCGAAATGGTGAATCTCCGACAGTCACGTCGGTGGCAGTTGTCCCAGTGGGGCTGACGCGCTTTCGCCCCTCCGACGATGAATTGGTTCCGGTGACCCCTGAGAAGGCGCGAGAAGTCATTGCTCAAGTTCAGACATTACAAACTAAATTTCAGCACCAGTTTGGGTCTAGCTTTGCCTGGTTAGCAGATGAATGGTTTCTGATCGGGCGAGAAGACCTTCCTCCTGCATCTCACTATGAGGATTATCCTCAGATCGGGAATGGAGTGGGTTCGATTCATCAGTTTCTGTCAGCATTCCAGAATGCAGCCCATAATCTTCCGCCTCGCGTTTCACCGCCCCGAACGCTGACCTGGGTGGTAGGGAATGCAGTCGAACACGCCTTTCAGCCGATTCTGAAACGACTAAACGGCGTTGAGGGGCTTGAGGTTCGCATGGCGGCGTTACAGAGCACCTATTGGGGGCAAGAGATTACCGTCACTGGGCTAATCACGGGGCATGATATTCTTCATGCGCTCCAGGGGCGCGATATGGGTGAGGCAGTCCTCGTGCCGACCCTGATGCTGAAGCACGATGAAGCTAAGTTTTTAGATGATATGACGGTTGCAGATCTGGAGCGCAAGCTCGGTACACCCATCCGCCCAATTAGTGATGTCAAAGCGCTAATTGAGAGGTGCTGTCAGTAGATATGGAAAGATTTATAGCAATCCCACCGCTCACACACCATTCACAAGCGATTTAGGAGCGCTATATTATCAAAATCTAGTCAGCTAAAGAAATGATGCCGCATCCGATACGTCCGTCAGCATTGCCAGTGGGCTGACCGTAATCGTCGCGGTCGGCGTGAAGAATGACCGCTTTCCCGGCGACTGCCCGTTTACCTTCGGTCAAAGGAAGGTCACGAATGACTTGGGTCAGAATGCCAGTCCCATCTTCGTAGACATAAATGTTGCCCAGGTCACCTGCATGAGCGAGATCAAACCCATCCGTAATGAGGCGACCATGTTTAACATCTTCGGGATTAAAGTGACCGCCTGCCGCCTGCCCGCCATCATCACAACTTCCATTTTCGTGGATATGAAAGCCGTGATACCCCGGGGGGGCATTATCAATCTTGGCATCAATCTTGAGCCCGTTCAACGTTTCGGTAAAAGTAGCTTCACCAATGACTTCTGACGGGTCGCTAGTACTATAAATCGTGGCTTGTGCAGTGTCGTCTATGCTCTGAGCCCAAGCTGGACTGGGATATAGCGCATAGATTCCGAGCAATATAAACCCAGCGATCGCCAACCGTTTGGCTGTTCTCAAGACTCGATGCATGTCAATCCCCTTCAAGTATGCGACGTAGTTTTATCCTACCGTGTTGGGCGATTGTTTCTGTCGATGAGCCAGTATGTTGACATGTTTCCCCACCCCTTGACATGGAGCGTACCTCGTTTCTCAAACAGGTAACGGTCTTGCAAACGCTCATGCACATGAGCTGTTACTTGAATTCGACCTTGTACCCCTTGAGTCTCCATGCGGCTTGCGACATTGACTGTATCGCCCCATAGATCATAGGTAAATTTTTTGATGCCAATCACGCCCGCCACGACCGGCCCTGTATTGATGCCAATCCGAAGCTGGAACGGCTGACCATCATCTCGCTGGAAATATGCGATTCGCTGCTGCATATCGAGTGCCATTTCAGCGATCGCCTCTAAGTGGTCATGCCTAGGGGTTGGCAACCCGCCGACCACCATATAGGCATCCCCAATGGTTTTAATCTTTTCGAGTTGATGATAGTCGGCAAGCTGATCGAAGTTAGAGAAAATGTCATTGAGCAAATCGACTAGCTCAGTCGGTGGAATTTGAGACGAGAGTCCGGTAAAGTCAACAATATCTGCAAATAAGATGGTGACATTATCAAAGCGATTGGCAATGAGTTTCGGGCTTTCTTTGAGTTGCTCAGTGATGGCCCTAGGCAAAATATTTAGCAATAACCGTTCAGAGCGCTGCTGTTCGTCTTGAAGAGCAATTTCAGCGCGTTTTCGTTCGGTAATATCTTGAACGGTGCCCTCATAGTAGAGCAGATGACCCTGCTCATCATGAACAGCTCGCGCATTGCTGGCTGTCCAGATAATGCTGCCGTCTTTTCGGTAGACCTGAGCTTCAAAATTAGACACCGCATTATGCTGTTGCAACAAGGCAATAAGCTCGGAGCGGCGGCTTGGATCTACGTGTAGCTTGGTTGCAATATCCGTCAAATGGGCAACCATGTCTTCAATCGACTCATAGCCGTACATTCTCACCAATGCCGGATTCGCGCTCAGGTAGCGCCCATCGTCTGTAATTTGGTAGATGCCTTCAGCCGCATTCTCAAAAATAGTGCGATATTTCTCTTCGGCCTGTTGAAGTTGTTGCTCAGCCTGCTTTCGCTGAGTGATATCTCGCGCCACCCAAATCACACAATTATCTGGCATCGGTGACACACTGGCTGAGAACCAAATCTCATGGGGCGCTGCATGGAGGGGTGCCTTGAGGGTGGCGGAGTGGGCGTCTGATGAGATCGAGGCGGGAGTATCCGGTTGACCAGGCAGGCTGTACTCCAAAAAGACGGTTTCTCCAGTGTTAAGCGCTCGTTGAATATGGACAACCATCAGCATTGCTTGTGCAGAGGGCATCACGTCATAGACCGTCTTGCCGATTAGGTCATTCGTAGAGTCGGTCAGGACTCCAGCGTGGTTAGACAGGACGTTGACATATTGCCCCCTGGCATCAAAGACCACCACGATATCGGTCATGGCGGCAAAGAGAGCACGCAGTTCGGTTTCAGATTGCCTCAGAGCTGCTTCAGCGCGATGACGCTCGGCAATCTCAATCACGAGTCGATCGTTTAACTCCCGCAGTGCAGCAGTCCGATCTTCGACACGTTTTTCTAATTCCTCGTTGGCTTGTCTGAGGGCTGCTTCTGCTTGCTTGCGGTCGGTGATATCTTCGACGGTGCCTTCGTAGTAGAGCAGATTGCCCTGGCGATCGCGAACAGCACGGGCATTTTCTGAAATCCAGGTGACGCTGCCATCTTTGCGATAGACGGGCGACTCAAATCGATAGACGGCATCTTGGTCTTGCAGTAAATTGATGAATTCACTGCGACGCACCGGATCCACATAGAGCTGTTGAATACTCGATGGGTGAGACATTAATTCTTCTGGAGAATCATAGCCATAAATTTTGGCAAGCGTTGGGTTGACATCAAGATAGCAGCCGTCGATCGTGGCTTGAAAGATGCCTTCGACCGCATTTTCAAAAATGGTGCGATATTTAAATTCGGCTTGTCTGAGAGCAACCTCAGCCGTATGGCGATCGGTAATGTCGATGCCGACAACGAACACCGCTTGGTCTTGATTATATTTTTGAGCCGTGATCAAGAATTTGCGCGGTAATCCGTTGATGTGGGCTGAAATTTCTCGTAAGTTATCGCGAGCTGGGCTTGCGAAAAATTCGCGGATAAAGTCTTCAAATTCGCTGCTGGTGCTCAAAAAGCCGATATCTTGCCCCACAAAAATGTCAGGGGGCAGGTTGAACGTTTGCGCAAGATGGCGATTGACGCCTAAATATTTTAGATCTCGATTGATCCACGATACGATGCCGGGTACTGCATCGAGCGCTGCCTGGAGTTGATCATTGGCAATGCGTAGACTGTCTTCTGCTTGACGCCGCTCGCTGATATCGATGCCGACGATAAATGCAGCCCGGTCGTAATCATATTTTTGCGCGACGATCAAGAAATTGTGGAGCGTGCCGTTAAAGTGTGCCGTGATTTCGGTTGAGGTATCACGAGCGGAGCTGTCAAAGAAGGTCTGGACAAAGGTTCTAAACTCGTCGCTAGAGTCGAGAAAGCCAATGTCTCGTCCGGCAAACTCATCGGGCGATCGCTGAAAGAATTGAGCAAGATGCTGGTTGACCCCGAGGTATTTGAGATCGGAACTAATCCACGAAACAATGCCTGGAACCGCATCTAAGACTGCTTCGAGCTGGTCTTTGGCGGCGCGGAGGGCTTCTTCTGCTCGGCTCCGTTCAATAAGTTCGGCCTGTACTTGATGATATAGCTCAGACTGATGGACGGCGATCGCCACGTTGTTGGCCAGATGTTGAAGCAGGTCAACCTCAAACGCTTGCCAGTGACGCGGAGAACGGCAGTGATGGGCAATAAGCAGACCCCAGAGATTTTCACCCTGCAAAATAGGAACGCATAGAGTCGCCTTCACTTGAAACTGATTCAAAAATTCGACGTGGCAGGGCGTGATATCTGCGGTATGAATGTTGGCAAGATTGAGAATGCGCCCATGCTGATAGAGATGGGCATAGTTTTCACCAAAGCAGGGATCATTAATTTTGCTACCCAATACCGACAGCCAGTCTTGGCTCACCGACTCAACAATGACTTGTCCGCTCCAGTCAGGGTTAAACTGATAGACCATCACTCGATCGGTCTCAAAACACTGCCGAACTTCTTCGACAGCCGTGTTAAGAATTTCATCTAGATTGAGCGATCGCCGAATCCGCAGATTGATCCCGCCGATGATTCGTTCTTGTTCGGCTTGCAGGCGAATGGCTTCTTCCGCCCGTTTGCGATCGGTAATATCGACACTGGTGCCAATTAGGCGATAAATGCGCCCCGCTTCATTGCGAATGGGCGTGAGGCTAGTGAGCCACCAATTGTCCTGATCCCGAAGCGAAAGGCATTCTTCATAGGTGATCTTCGTTTCTGCAGCCAAGCAATCTTGGTAATGCTGGGAGATGGAGGCTGCTGCCGCTGGTGGAAAAACCTCATCGGGCGTTTTGCCCTGAATATCGCTGGAGCTGAGCCCAATAACGGCTTCGTTGGCAGGGTTGATTCCGGCAATCTGAAATCGACCGTCTTCAAGGACGTCGATTACAAAAATTGCTTCGGCAACGCCGTCATAGATGCTGCTTAAAAACTCTTTTTGGGTCTTGAGCTCAGCTTCGGCCTGGATGCGATCGGTGACATCCCAGAAAATCCCCTGGGTGCCGATGATAGTGCCCTGGCGATCGCGCACTGGCGTTTTGACCACATGGACATAGGCGTCTGGTCCGCCAGACGACATGGGACGGTGTTCGATGATGTCTAACGTTTCACCTGTTTGCAGAACATATTCATCATCGGCTGAATATTTCTGAGCAAGATCTGGATCATATAGGTCATACACCGTCATCCCCAGGCATTCTCGTAACGTTTTCATGCCTACCGTATCGAGGAATGATGGATTGGCAAACGTGAGTCGCCCCGCGCGATCGCGGCGATACAGGCACAGAGGCAGCACATCAGTCAACGACTGATATTGGGCTTCGCTCTCTTGCAGGCATACCTCGGTGTGCTTTCGCTCAGCAACCTCGTAGATAAACTGATCGTTAGATTCTCGAAGGGCTTCCGTTCGCTCTTCAATGGTCCGCTGGAGAGCAACGTGCGCTTCTTGAAGCGAATGCTTCTGCAGCGAGCAATCTTGATTCGAACATTCTAATTCCGCAACTCTCTGACGAAGAACAACAATTTCATCAATAAGCTGCGCTTTGGGTTTGTCATAGTCATCCATAGTGATAATCTCTCAATCACTAAAAGAGAGAACGATCCGCGGATATTTCCCTCTGATCCTTGACGATAGCGCACCGATGGATACACCGAGTGAGAAATGATGGTGCGTCCGAGCAAATCAGACAGCGGTATTCTTCTTGATGCTAGAGACCCTGATATCTAAGTATTTAAAGCAAATTAAAGATTTGAGAAAGCCATGCAACAAAACAAAACAAAACAAATTTGTTGTCTTTAGTTCAAACAATACTAACTCCCGTGTTGATTTGTATTGCACCCCTACTACACGAAACAAAACATTTAGTGCCTATCCAAAAACTCTAGTACCGTTTGGCATCAATAAGCCGACCATTTGAGAGAGCGGGCATCTTGTCCGTGACGTGAGCGAGACGCTCACACTATGGTTATGAAACTTCCGCCGTCTTGTACTAGCGGGTTTTCGGATTCCAAAACCTCGTCAGGGGGGGGGGTGGATAGGTTCTAATTGGTTTCGCGTCCTGTTAGCCAATAAGTCATCATTTCTCCCCGTCCTTTTACGTTAATGAGCCCTCGTGTCTCAAACTGATAGTCAGCGCTGAGTTTGTCGCAAAAGTCCTGAGTCACTTGGATTTTGCCTCCCATCCCTTGAGACTCCATGCGGCTTGCCACATTAACAGTGTCGCCCCATAGGTCGTAGATAAATTTCTTGATGCCAATTACCCCTGCCACAACGGGGCCTGCATGAATACCAATCCGAAGCTGAAATGGTTCGCCGTTGTCGCGCTTGAATCGGATGATCTTGTCTTGCATGTCAAGCGCCATTTCAGCGATCGCCACCGCATGATCCGGACGGGATGTAGGCAGGCCGCCGACGACCATATAGGCATCTCCAATGGTTTTAATCTTCTCAAGCTGATGGTGGTCTGCAAGCTGATCAAAGCTAGAAAAAATGTCATTCAGCAGGTTGACGAGTTCGGTCGGCTGAACGCGAACCGATAGGCTCGTAAAGTCGACGATATCTGCAAACAAGATGGTGACATCATCAAAGCGATCCGCAATTGAGCTAGGCTGCTGTTTAAGCTGTTCGGCGATCGCCATCGGCAAAATATTGAGCAGGAGTCGTTCTGACTTTTCTTGTTCTGCCTGAAGCGCAATCTCTGTTTGCTTGCGCTCGGTGATGTCTTCGACGGTGCCCTCGTAGTACAGCAACTCGCCATCTGCATCTCGTACCGCCCGGGCATTTTCCGATATCCAGATAATTTTGCCGTCTCTGCGACAAATCTCAGACTCAAAATTAAAAATCGCATCTTGCCGTTCGAGTTCTTTCGTAAACTCAATACGGCGCTCTGGCTCAATATAGAGATGTTTTGCATCAGTCAACTCAGCCCTGAGTTCATCCACCGACTGATACCCATACATGTCAACCAGAGCAGGATTAGCACTAATAAATAGTCCGCTGGGCGTCGTCTGAAAAATACCTTCAGCAGCATTTTCAAAAATGCTGCGATATTTCGATTCGGCTTGCTGTAGGGCAGATTCTGCCTGCTTCCGCTCAGTGATATCTCGCGCCACCCAAATCACCTGGTTATCAGGCATTGGAGACACACTTGCCGCAAACCAAGCCTCTTCGAGAGCGGTGCCGGATAGTTGACCGCGATTGTGAACCGGCAAGCTGTATTCAAGATTGACGGTTTGCCGAGTATTTAGCGCCCGTTGAATATAAATCACGAATAGCGATGCTTGTCTTTCAGGGAGGACTTCGTAGACGGTTTTCCCAATGCGCTGAATGTCAGGTTGATAGGAAAGCTCGGTATTGGTTGAAACCATCTTCAGGTAAGTGCCCTGAGCATCAAAAACCACGATGTAATCGGTCATCGCGGCAAATAGTGCTCGTAGTTCTGCCTCCGAGTTTCGCAATGCAGCTTCGATGCGCTGTCGCTCAGAAATTTCACTCATGAGCCGAGTGTTTAAATCTTGAAGGGCTTGAGTGCGTTCCTCAACTCGGCTTTCTAATTCTTCTTTAGCTTTACGTAGCGCTTCCTGTGCTTCACGACGTTCGGTGATATCTTCGACCGTTCCTTCGTAGTACAACAATGCGCCCGCTTCGTCTCGCACTGCCCGCGCATTTTCAGAAATCCAGGTGAGTCGTCCATCTTTTCGGTAGACCTGAGATTCAAAGCCAATTACAGCATCCTTTTCCTGCAATACCGAAATAAATTCGCTGCGGCGATTTGGGTCTACATAGAGCTGTTTTTGAATACTGGTTAGGCTTGCCGTCAGTTCTTTCGGCGAGCTGTAGCCATAAATTCTTGCTAGAGCAGGATTCGCGCTGATATATTGCCCATCGAATGTGGATTGAAACACCCCTTCGACTGCATTTTCAAAAATGGTGCGATATTTTGCTTCGGCTTGTTTTAGCGCAGACTCAGCCTGCTTACGTTCGGTAATGTCAATGCCGACTGTAAAGGCGGCTCGGTTTTGGTCATATTTTTGCGCCACGATTAAGAAATTTCGAAGCGTGCCGTGAACATTAGCCGCCACTTCTCGAAAGGCATCTTGAGCCGAGCTTGCAAAAAAATCGCGGACGAATGTGTTGAATTCGCTGCTGGTGTGCAGAAAGCCGATGTCCTGATTGACAAACGCTTCGGGAGGAAGATTGAAAGTTTTGGCAAGTCGCTGGTTAACGCCTAGATAGCGTAGATCGGAACTAATCCAAGAAACGATGCCTGGAACAGCCTCTAAAACAGCCTCAAGCTGGACTTTTGCCGCCCGAAACGCGAGCTCGGCTTGTCGGCGTTCTGCGACTTCTTCAATGAGCTGGTCATTTGACTCTCGAAGGGCGGCGGTGCGCTCTTCCACTTTGCGCTCTAGTTCTACTTTTGCCTGATTTAATGCGGCTTCGACATGCTTTCGCTTGGTGATATCGATACAGATGCCTTCGTAATACAGCAACGTGCCAGTCGGGTCGCGAACAGCGCGAATATTTTTAGACACCCAGATCGCGTTGCCATCCTGTCGATAAAGTTGGCATTCAAACTCTTGGACAACGTCTCTCTCTTCAAGGGTTTGAATCAGCAAATAATACTGGCTTGCATCGACATAAAGCCGAGCATCCGCCTCAGCAACCGCATCGATTAGCTCTTGAGACGTTTGATAGCCGAGCATGGCAACAACGGTTAAATTGGCGTATACATATCGCCCATTGGGTGCAATTTGGAAAACCCCTGCAACCGAATTCTCCAAAAACTGGTAGTAGCGTCGCTCAGGATCATCAGGCGACTCGTTCGTCTGGAGGCATTCTTGGCCTGTCACCTTGGATCTGGCTATTTGACTGCGGATTGCAACCGATTCTTGAAGCAGTTGGTCGTTCGTAGTGGGGTCGTCTTGCATGGATGGTGGATTTTCTACCCGTGGGGATGTAAACATCTACGTCCTTACTGGTGGCGATCGCCCTGCTATGGCTGAATCAAGATGTTTGACTCACAACCAAAACTAAGGAGCATAATAACGGTGCGACCTGAGAACGGTAGAAAACCCTGAATTCACATTCATATGCTGGTTGATGCTGTTTAATGGCCGTCTACTTATTCATTTTTATTCATTAATTAAAATATTCATTAATCAATGAAATTAATGTCGTCTATCAACGGACATACTTAACGTACATACAAGTATAAAGATAAATGAAGCATTGGAGATGTTGTCAGCGATACTAAATCCTGTCAGATCAGGGATTTGCGCCTGTTTACACTCATTCTATACGGCTGAAATACCGAGGAATACGAGGAAATACGGAGTCATGAGACGAGTAATAGAGGCCGGGTGTTTACTGGCGATGACTGATGATACCTAAACTGCTAATGGGAGCATAATGGGAGCAGGAACAAATGCTGAAAATGCGGAGTGAAACCTCGGCATAATGAGTGGCTAAACCCGCCCGTCCTGCTTATCCAGCGCATAAAGATATAGCGTATGCGCTTGCGTCAATCCTCAATATTCCTAAATATCCTGAAACATCTTGCAACACAATCCGGGGCGCGCACTGCGGTAAGCTGACAGAGAGGCGCATTTAGCCTGACGTGTGAGATTTAGATTTGAGATAACACGATACCCATGATCGCGAGTCCTCCTCGTACCGTTCGGATAGGTTCCCGAAAGAGTCAACTGGCTCTTATTCAAACCCATTGGGTTCAACAACAGTTGCAGGCGTCATTCCCCGATCGCACGTTTGAGGTGCACACGATGAGCACCCACGGCGACAAAATTTTAGATGTGGCGCTGTCAAAAATTGGTGACAAAGGACTGTTTACAAAAGAACTAGAGCTAGGAATGCTGCAAGGAGAGATCGACTTTGCAGTACATTCTCTAAAAGACTTGCCGACTCGTTTACCCGATGGGTTAATGCTCGGCTGTGTCACAGAGCGGGAAGACCCCTCAGATGCGCTCGTGATGCATGCCAAGTATCGCGATCGCCAATTAGAAACCCTGCCTGAAGGGGCTGTGATTGGTACGTCGTCGTTGCGTCGGCTTGCTCAATTGCGCCATCACTATCCTCATCTAACCTTTAAAGATGTGCGAGGCAATCTCAATACACGGTTGCAAAAGCTCGATAACGGTGACTACGATGCCATTATTCTGGCTGTTGCTGGCTTAAAGCGCATGGATATGGGCGATCGCATTCACCAAGTCATCTCCCCTGAGATTTCGCTCCATGCAGTCGGTCAAGGAGCATTGGGCATTGAATGCCGCAGCCAAGATTCCGATATTTTGTCGCTTCTTAAAGCATTAGAACATTCTGCAACAGCTCAGCGATGTTATGCAGAGCGAGCATTTTTACGAGAACTTGAGGGAGGCTGTCAGGTTCCGATTGGCGTCAATACGGAGATAGCGGGTGAGACGCTAACGATTACCGGCTTGGTCGCTAGCCTAGATGGTAAACGGGTGGTTAAAAATCGCGTCTCCGGATCGCTCGATACGGCTGAAACGTTGGGAATCAAACTAGGGAAACTATTGAGAGAACAAGGAGCGCAGGAGATTTTGGATGAAATCTTCGCTCAAATCCAGCGAGAGGCTTAAAATTTGGCGGGTACGATGGGAGATCAGTCTCTAAAGTGCATTCCGCTCACCCAAAACCCCACCGCAGGACGTAGATTCAACTCACGTGACCCGTTAGGGTGAGACGTGAGACATCTGCTGATTTGGGTAGTTTGCTATGAAAGCAGTAACGATTGATCACTACGGTTCCTCAGACGTATTGAACTATTCTGATATGCCCGATCCGTCTCTTGGACGAGATCACATCCTGGTCAAAGTGCATGCGGTGAGCGTTAATCCCGTCGATTGGAAAATCAGAGAAGGTATGCTGCGATTTATTCCGGGTGGGGCATTTCCTCGAATACTCGGTTCAGATCTGGCGGGTGAGGTGGTGGAAGTTCGGGGGCAAACCGATTACAAGCCAGGTGATGAGGTGTATGGAACGCTCAGCCCAATTAAGGGTGGCGGGTATGCCCAATTTGCAGCGGTTCCTATCCGAGCGATCGCCCCCAAGCCTCCGACACTCAGCTACAGCGAGGCGGCAGCTATTCCCATAGCGGGCGTGACAGCGCTCCAGGCGCTCCGCGACAAGGGCAATATTCAAGCAGGGCAAAGTGTTTTGATCAACGGCGCATCTGGGGGCGTCGGTACATTTGCCGTTCAGATTGCTAAGGCGATGGGGGCAACTGTTACAGCCGTGTGCAGTCAGCCTAATTTTGATCTGGTTACGCGCCTCGGAGCCGACCACGCCATTGACTATCACCAAACAGACTTCACTCAAGAACCAGTCCGCTATGACATCATCTTTGATGCGGCGGGTAAGTGCACCTTCTCAGACTGTAAGAGCGCTTTAATGCCCAAGGGGGTTTACGTCACGACCTTGCCCAATGCCGATGTAATCTTTCACAGCATTTTGAGCGTTTTGTGGCCGGGGCAAACCTGTAAGACTATTTTGGTACAGCCCAATCACGATGACTTGGTGGTTCTCAACCAGTTGCTTGATGAGGGCAAATTAGAGGTTGTCATCGATCGCACGTATCCGCTTTCAGACGCCTCAGAAGCGCATCGATACAGCGAAACGGAGCATGCAACCGGCAAAATTATAATGACAGTTCCTTAATTGCAAACGCATCTATAGCTTTACGTTCTCGTGTTAGGACGCTGAACGTGTGTAGAACCGCTGATTGAGTGACAAAAGTTCCTTGCGTAGTAGCACGGCAAGTCTCAAAAGGGGAAATTGTGTTGCATCTCGGGTTAGTGTGGCGATCGCCCAAAATTATCCGGTTAACGCGAAAATGATCGTGAAGTTTACGTCAAGAGTCATGGATTTTACGGAGGAATGATAGATTAAATTTAGTAGGCGAAATTAAGAAACATCAGGGATTTGCATCGCTTCAAATCATTGCTTCATCGTCGTTCGATCCATTGGTGTGGTTTACGGAAAACGTTGCGATCATGGATTTCTTTCAAACTGAGCCTAATCAGGATATATCCCATCTCTCCACCCATCTTTCCACCACTCATCACGCCTCGACTCGTTTAATCTCCGCCGTATTCTCATCAGCCCAAATATCAGCCCAAATATTCACTCAGACATCGCAGTTTAATTTCACCCAACGAGTCTGGAAGATTTTGATAGGGGCAAGTCTCGCAACCAGCGTGAGCCTAGGCGTTTCGTCTGCACGTTCCCAAGAGCTTCAGGTTCCGCCGGGGCAACGATGGTTAGAGGTTAGACAGACGGTCGGCACGGTTCAATATCGCCAGGGGGAAGCATCACGACCTGCCCGAGTGGGCGATCGCCTGCAACAAGTGGGGCATGGCATTGATACGGCATTGCAGTCTACATCGGTGCTAGAACTTGATACCCAGATTGGAGCGGTTCGAGTTGCCGAAAATACGCGGCTTCTCGTACAAACATTAACGGTCTTGAGCGATGGGGGACGCGTGACTGCGCTTCGCGTTGATCGCGGGCAGGCGCGGCTGCAAATTCGTCGGTTTACCCATCCGAGTTCAGAGCTTGAGATCGAAACACCTGCTGGGGTCGCCGCTGTCCGGGGTACTATTTTCGGTGTGACGGTGGATGAGGTTGGTAAAACCGGGGTTGCAACCCTGTCAGGCTCGATTGAAGCGAGCGCACAAGGAGAGACGGTGGTTGTGAATCCAGGATTTGCAACCACCATTATCCCTGGAGAACCCCCGACAGAGCCTCAGCCGATCGACCGCGTCTTGCAATTGAGAACTCGCACCATTCGGCGGACAAGTGGCGGTATCATTTTGAGCGGTCAAGCCGATCCTGCAAATCTTGTACAGGTTAACGGGCAAGACATTGCGACTCGCTCTGACGGTCGATTTAGCACGTTCATTCCGTCCTCTCCCTTTGAACCGTATGTTCGCGTTACAGTCCGCAACCCGGTTGGAGAGGAACGAACCCACGAATTTATCGCGCGTTAAAATGTTTCCCTAATGGCAGTCCAAAATTATAAAGTGCCGCAAACTCATCAGAAAACGGTGCGCTCCCTCCTTCGATATCTTGGCAGGCGGCTGCGAGGGCGATCGCTGCTGCCGGGGCTGGTGATTTCGGCGCTTTCGATTGGGCTGTGGCAGCTCGGAGTTTGGCAACCACTAGAGCGAATCAGCTACAGTACGCTCTTTCAGGTGAGAAATGCTGTATTTTCGACCTCAGGCTGGGATTCTAGGATCGCAGTGATTGCGATTGATGATGTCACGTTAGAGCAAGATGGCAGTTTTCCGATTCCTCGACGCCGTTACGCCGAGCTGCTGCGCAAGCTAGAGGCATCGCTCCCAGCCGCCATCGGGTTTGATATTCTGTTTGCAGAAAGCGCGCCAGATGATGCTGAATTTGCCAGCGCGATCGCTGACCAGTGGAATGTGGTGTTGGCCGTTGCCGCAAACTCCCAAAGTCAGACGATTCAGCCCACATCCAGATTGGCCTCCGTGGCTGCTGATGTAGGGCATGTTATCGTCTCACCTGAGCCTGACGGCATCAGCCGCCGCATGTGGCTTTATCACGGCAACACGCCTGCATTAGGGCTTGCCCTAGTGCAGACATATTACGAAAGTCTATACATGACGGCAGGGACAACGGTCGATGCAGACTACAATCCTCGTCTGGTCAAGTCAGTTCTAACACTGCCCAATCGCCACGTCTGGATCAACTGGCCCGCTCCGGTTCATCACCCAGACTCTCTACACTCCACAGGGGAACCAGAACCGTCTTGTCGCAGCCATTTTGAACCCGGTGATGCGGTCGTGTATCCAATGGACTGCATTCTGAGTGGGGCAGTCAGCCCAAGCGTCTTGACGAACAAAATCGTGCTGGTCGGTGTGACGGCAACGGGGGTTGATACGCTTCAAACTCCGTTTGATCAGGTTCCCCCAACCTCGAACGTCTACTTACACGCTGCATTAGTCGATAATTTGCTAAACGATCGCCTACTACGCCGATCGCCTCTTTGGGTTGACGCAGTTCTCCTCATGAGTTTAAGCATTGGCGTCACCGGATTGCTGGCTTCTAAGGGCCCCCAAAGCCGTCTGGCGATCGCCATCGGATTACCCCTCCTATGGTTTATGGGAGCACTGCTGCTGTTTAGCGCAGGGTGGTTGATTCCGGTCGCCGCTCCCATTGGCACCGTTACGATTGCGGCCATGGGAATCCAGCTTCGAGAACAGTATGAAAAACAGCAACTGATGGATCTGTTCTCGATGCACGTTGCCCCAGAGATGGCAAACCTTATCTGGCAGCGGAAAGCCGAAATCTTTCAACAAGGCAAAATTCAAGCACAGGAGCTAATAGCAACCGTGCTGTTTGTTGATATTCGAGGATTTACGTCTGTTTCAGAAATGCTGCCGTCTCAACAACTCGTCGACTGGCTAAACCGTTACTTTAACGTGATGTCTGCGTGCATCACGACTCATGGCGGCATTATCGACAAATATATTGGAGATGAAATCATGGCGGTGTTTGGTGATCCCACTCACCTTGCTGATGCAAACGATATTCGCCAAAATGCTGTCAATGCGATCGCCGCTAGCCTCTCGATGCGGCGTCAGCTTCATCAGCTCAATTACCAGCTTGCATCGGAAGGCAGTCCTACGATTGAGTTCGGAATTGGGGTACATACGGGACTAGTGACTGCGGGCAGCATTGGGAGCTCCCAACGTCTCAATTATTCGGTCATCGGTGACACGGTGAATGTGGCAGCCCGGTTAGAGTCCATCAATAAAATGATCCATGAGAACAATCCCCACAAATTGCTCGTCACAGATGCCACGCTTGCGCATGTGGGCGATCGCTACACGAGTCGAAAAGTCGGCATCATTCGCATTCAGGGTCGAGAGCAAGAAATTTCAGTGCACTGCATTCTTGGAGAACGCTAATCGATCGCAGCCTGCGCTTGAGTGAAGCCCATCGCTTATTTAAGGCAGATTCAAGGCTGCTGCGTGGCGATCGCCAATCTCACTCCCTCAATATCTCGCAAGGGACTCGCTCATGAATAAGATACCAGTTATCATGGAAGCCAAGTGAACATTCAAGAGGCTGGGCAATGCGGATTGGGCTGACACTGGATGAAAGGGTCAAGTCAACCCTGAAGGACGCGGCGAA
>JBNPEG010000059.1:0-7616 GCA_051117555.1 Elainellaceae cyanobacterium
TCAATCGAGCCAGTTTAAAGGGGGGATTCATGTCTTTCTCCTTGAATCTTGATTGATGGTGGCAATAGATAGAAGAGAAGGGAGCGCGATCGCCTGAAACTACAACTAGTTGACGGGCTGCGAATGAGAAAATTTAGGAGGAGATAACTGGTCGAGGTGTTTCCAGCAGACCGTACAGGCTGGTAGATTGTGGTCTTTGGCATAGGGTTCATGTACCGTGTCTAACCAGTTTAGAAATCTCTCAAAATTCTCTGAAATGGTCGCTGGATGGTCATAAATACGGCCAATCTGAAAGTGCGGTGACTGATTTTCGACAGCAAACGGGCACGCATGAAACTGTCCATTACTTTTCAGAACTGGATAACAGTGAGGACAGCGTGTATTTGCTTTTGGACGGGTTGCCTCTCCAGTAAACGGATCAACGCCGCGCCCTGAATCAACGATGTCAGGATGCCCAATGGCGATCGCCCCTGGATGCTCACGTTCATAGGATTCTAAGCGTTGCAACGATTTCTGCGGCATCTGAGGGGCGCCATCGCCCGTGGCGATCGAATAGTTGAGCGATGCCGTTGTTTTGCTAAGCGGATCAGATTCAAGAATTTGCAGCAACCGTCCGGCTTGAATGCCGTTGGAGTAGATAACGATCGCTCCGTGGTAGTCGTGGTCACGCACATAGGCAATCGCCCAAATCACATTCTTATAGTTGAGCGTTGGTTCGCCTCCATAAAATTTCAGCGCGCCTCGCTCATCGGTCATGACGGCATTTAATGCCGCATCTAGGTGTTCGCGAGTATAGTCTGTATACCATCCTTTCGGATTGCCAAACACCGTGCAAAAAGAACAATCTCGATTGCACTGGTTGCCTGGGTACAGATGTAATTCCATGATTCGATTCTGCTCGATGACCCCTTTATCTCGTGATGTACGCTCTTTAAATATCATGATAGTAATCTCCTGCTAACCTACAACTTCCTGTTCCCAACCGTCTTCCAGTCGCGTGGTATATTCTGCATTTACGACAGGTACTGTGTTTGATGTAAGTTCTTTCAGCGGGATGCCATAGTTTTCTTCCACCTTGACGAACTCTTGCCGGAGGTCTTGAGAAACTTTTTCGACATCCAATAAGGGGGGATCGCCCCATACATCAGGCTTGAATTTTTGAAGCTGACCGTCAGGACTTGAAAGAATATTGGCTAACACCATCGCAGCTGCCGGATTGCTGGCATTAATGGGAATTGCAGTAAAGGACGGATCGCTAAGAGATACTCCTGGCATGGTAAACGCTTGGGTTGTCGTCGGGAACTGCCCACTGGCGAGCCCTTCTGCCACCTTTGAAATAAACACAGGCATCATCCAAATTTCGCCATTGGCAAATAGTTCTTGCAGGCGCGTTTGGGTGGGAGGATAGGTGGTTCCGTCACGCCAGAGATAGGGCTCAAGCTCATTGAGGTAGTCAAACACCTGGGGCGAATTTTGGTTCCAGAGGTCTTCGTTGAACTCAGCGCCCGCATACTGTTCATAGCCACCTGTCACGCCATAGAGAGTGGTCAGCAGAAAGCGGCTACCATCAAATGCTGGAGGTGCAACGTAGGCAAACCGCCCAGGATTTGCTTTTGCCCACTCTAGTAGATCTTGAAATGTTTGGGGAGTCTGGTTGACTTTACTCGTGTCCATCGCCATGACATAATACGAGCCTGTATAGGGGGCTTCATACCCGTCAATTGGCAACCCAAAATCCGATAGTACAGACGGGTTATCTAAGTTGTAGTACTCCATGGCCGGCAGTTTGTCCGTGAACGGACCATACAGCAAATTTCCCTGTTTCATGGTGCGAAAGTTTTCGCCGTTGATCCAAATCAGGTCGATACTGCCGTTGTCGGTAAGCCCCGCTTGCACTTCACCCACCACCTTATTGACGGCTTCAACCGTGTCATTGAGTGGAATGCGATTGAGGGTAATGCTATATTTACTCTGAAGCTGATCGGCCACCCATTGATCGGCGTAAGCGTTTACATTGTCACTACCGCCCCACATTGCCCAGTTGACGGTTGTGCCTTCAGCCGCTGCCACGATTTCATCCCACGAGGCAGTTTGAGGATCAACGTCTGATGGCTGTGACCGGGAATTTTGGCTAGGGGCGCAATTGGTTGCCAGTGTAGCAACACAAGCACTCGCTGAGAGAACTAGAAAGCGACGACGGGGCAATAAGATGCGCTTTGGAAATGGACTGGATCGATGCATCATGGAAAATACTCAACTCATTAAGAAAATATTTCAACAAACATTTTTGATTACTGATTCAAGGTGGTAATTCCAATTAGGATAATACCTCGCTGGTAGTCTGCTTTTTGAATAAACTAGGACACTTCGACTGGCGGCATCACAGCCGTTTCACTGGGAAAATACCACAGGGCTTCAGCAGGGAGATACGCCCAAACCGTTTGCCCAATTGAGAAGGTCTGATTAGGTGCAATCCATGCCTGGAGAGAAAGATTGGCATATGTGCTGAGTGTCAAGCGTCGTTGAGTTCCTGTAAAGCGATCGCGCACGACCGTCATCTCAATGCAATTTTTGTGCGATATCGGTTCTGGTGACACCTGAATATGCTCAGGACGAATAGTCACTTGGATCAAACCGTGGTGAGAATAAGGACTCATCAGAGTCATCTCCTCCGAAACATGCCACTGTCGCCCCTGCGCTTCGGCAGTAAAGAAATTGACCCCACCCATAAACCGAGCGGTTATGTCGTCACAAGGCTGGCGATAAAGGGTTTCAGGCGTATCAACCTGCCGCAGGCAGCCATCAAACATGACAGCAATGCGGTCTGACATGACGACTGCTTCTGACTGATCGTGAGTTACGACCATCATTGTTACTTCAGTCTGTGCTTGAAGCTGCAAAATCATCTCTTGCATATCTTCACGCAGATTAGCATCGAGGGCAGACAGCGGCTCATCTAGCAGCAGCAGCATTGGCCGAATGACCAGCGATCGCGCGACAGCAACCCGCTGTGCCTGACCGCCCGACAGTTCAGAGGGCTTTCGGTCTGCAAACCCATCTAGGTGAACCCGTTTCAACATGGCGATCGCCTCTTGATCGCGATCTACTCGGCTTACTCCCCGCATTTTTAGCCCAAAGGCGACATTTTCACCAACGCTTAAGTGCGGGAATAGTAACCCCTGTTGCAGTACCAGCGCGATATCTCGCTTCTCTGGAGATATCCGATTGAGCACTCGCCCATCTAACTCAACGGTGCCAATATCCGGACGCAAAACGCCTGCAATCAGTTGCAGCGTCGTAGACTTGCCGCAACCAGATGGTCCTAGCAGGGACACGATCTCTCCCGACTGCACCTGAAGCCAGATATCTTGAACAGCGGTCACATCCTGGAAGCGTTTGGTTAAATGGTTGAGAGAAAGATGAGACATAGAGAAAAGGGAGAGGGATAAGAATTAGGAAAGAGTTTAAGTAGTTGTAGTTCATTCTTTGACAAGCCGCAAACGTCTATACCCCCCCCCCCCTTTAAAGCATCTAAGTCTAAACATTTCCAAGACCCCCCAATGCGGCATCATTCTGCAAGGCACGGCTTGCCAGTACCAAAAAGATGAGCCCTGGAATGATGGAGGTGATCGCAACAGCAGCAACTAAGCCGTTATTGCCACCCTGCAATAAAGTGAACAGCACCATCGGCAGCGTAAACACTCGCTCGCTGCCAACAAAGAAAGTGAGTAGAAACTCGTTCCAGGAAATTAAAAAGGCAAACAATGCGCCGACCATGACACCAGGGACAATCAGGGGGAGCGTTACGTGGGCCAGCACCTTGATGGGAGAAGCTCCAAGCGATCGCGCCTGGATTTCATAGCCCGTATCGAAATTGGCAAATACGCTAGCTAACACCAAGGTCATATACGGAATCGTCGGCATCAGGTGAACTAAAATAACGCCCAGCAGTGTGCCGCTCAACCCCAGTCGAATCAGCACAAACTGGATGCCCATCAAAGTTGCGAGTGGCGAAACGATGATGGGTGTGAGCAAAAACAGTTTAAGTGCGATTTTGCCAGGGAAACTCATCAGTCCTAAAGCCCGTCCGGCGGGCAGCCCGACTAGCAGTGAAAGAGCAGTCGTAATCAGGGCGATCGCAAAACTGTGTACGAGTCCTTCTCCAACTCGTGATGTAGTCAATAGAAGCTGTGCCCAGTTTTGGAATGTCCATCGTTCGGGCAAAAATTGGGGAAAGTACCATCCTTGTGCCACTGACCAGATCAGCAGCGGCAAAAACGGCAAAAGTAGAACGATGATAACTAAGATAATCAGCGTGATTCGCATGATTGAAACCCTTAAGATAGACGAGACTGGCGATCGCGACTGCTAGAGGTAATCCAGACATAGATCCCGATAATTACCATTGAAATCAATGACAAAATTAGTCCTAGAGCAACAGCTTTAGGGCGCTGAGTCAAATCTGGGTCAGTGAATGCTTGATAGACCAACACAGGCAACGTTCGAGGTCGGGTTGATCCAAGTAAAAACGGCACTTCAAATGTGGAAAAGGTAAACCCGAATACAATTAGGCTCGACGACAAAATGCCCGGTTTTAGCAATGGTAGCGTTACATTCCAAAAGCACTGCCACGGATTTGCGCCCAATGCCCGTGCTTGGGTTGCATAGGCCGGGTTCACGCCCCGCAAGACTGCTAACAAAATCAACGTGATGAAGGGAATTTCTTTCCAGAGAAAATGTGTTAAAACACCAATATTGGCGGCATCATTGACCAACAGCGGAAAATCTTGGTCAGACTGAATCCAGCCGATTGCGTAGAGCGATCGCGCGATAAAGCCACTTGGTGCTAAGAGCAGTAGCATACCTGCTACGCCAACCAGATGGGGAATAGGCAGCGTGATCTGGCAGGCAAAACTTGCCCAGCGACCCGCCGATCGCAGCAGCACTGCTAGCCCAATGCTGATTAGGGTAGAAAGCCCGGTGGATAGGGTGGCAATGTAGAAACTCAGCAGGAGCGATCGCCCAAATTCTGGATTGGCTAAGGCGGCCTGATACGCATCTAGCGAAAACTGAGCATCGCCCACAATGCCTACTAATCCAACACTTTGCAAGAACGCAAGAATCAAACCGCCTCCAAATAGCAGCCCGATGATCCCCACTGCAGGCAACATCAGCATATAGGCCCGCCATTCAATGCGAGACGCTGCGCCAAATAAGCCGCTAATAATGCTGCTAGTGGATTGAACGGTTGGTTTTGAGTTCGAGGTCATAATGCAGGCGGATGATTACAGTACCCATTGAACTGGTATGAAACTTCATTCATATGAGAATTGACTGAATTTTGTCTGAGAGTTGTCGATATTTCGTTGATCTAGTCGGGTATCTAAGATTCTTCGTCAAGCCAAGTCATAATTTCGGCCCAACATTCAGCAAACTGCTGGCGACTCTGCTGTAATCGCGACAGCCGTTCTGCTGCGCTTGGGCTGTCCTCTGCATCAGCATACCAGCGATTTGCCGTGATCCAGTACCCCGCCGTCCAACAGAGCGATCGCAACGCTGGAAATGGCCCAAATGCGGCAAAGTGGCGCTCCATTGTGGCGGCTAGCGCGGCATCACCTAGCGCATCATAATAGCGCTGCAGGAAAAATGCTCGATCCTCAGGGGGGAGATGATAGCCCTGACGTCGTCGTACCGTGACAGGAGATAGAAAATGTCCTAAATCTCCGGCAGGCGTACCAATCTCTGCCCATTCCCAATCGATCAAATAGGCATGACGGTCATTAATAACCCAATTCTCATAGGTATGGTCGCTATGAACCAGACAAACGTATGGATACTCAGTGAGCAAACGTTCAGCACTCAGGCGTGACCGCGCCGTTGCCAAAACTGATTGAATCATCTCGACAATCTCTGGTTCCGCGTCGGGCGAATTCAGATAGGGCTGAGCATAGTCGTTTGCTTCTTGATAGAAGAGAGTCAGGGGATGCTCTATAAATGGGATTCGGGGCAACAGGCGCTCGACTTCGTAGCCCCTTGACAACGGCAACCGATGGAGTTTTGCCAATGTTTCGGCGCACTGCTGGAGATGCGTTCGGCTGTAGTCAAGCGAGGTGCCTTCTAGATAATTGGTAATCAAATAGGTATAGGGAAAATCAGGAGTCGATTCTAGTGTTGCCCCCAATAATGCATGTCCAATGTCTGTTCCATTTAAATAGTTGAGAATTGTCTGCTCAAACTGCGTCACGCGAGAAAAATCTCCTTCATAGCGCTGATTGGGGGTGTTGACGGCCACTCGCACTAGCGCTGTTTGATTGAATCGAAAGATGACATTTGCCTCGCCGTGGGCAAACACGTCGAGATGAATGGGTATATCTGAGTTAGTCGTCTGGCGGAGATGAGACGCTAGTTGCTGCTTGAGTACTCCAAGCCCTTGAAATTGAGTAGACACAAAGCATCCTAAATAGTGACAAACCAAGCGGCTATTAATTTAGTCATCCTTATATTGACATGAAAAGTTTTTTATATGAATCTCCATTATCATGAGTCTAAAACTTGCGAGAAGGCAATTATGCTAGACCAGCAGCCCTTTTCATCCGCTTGTGCTCGCCGATTGAGGGTTTTAGCCGATCCCAATCGCCTCGCCGTGCTGACGATTCTTTTAGAGGGTCCGAAACGGGTTTGGGAACTGAATGCAACACTGGGTCTTGAGCAAAGTCTTTTGTCACATCATCTTAGAGTTCTTCGCCATCAGGGATTTGTCGATGCCCAGCGTGATGGTAAAGCCGTTCTCTACTCGCTATCATCCCGCGTCCAAACTCCTGCTAAGACAGGAATTCATTTGGGGTGTTGCACATTAGTGTTTGATAATGGGAAGCCAATGTGACCAATAGTCAGAAAATTACATCACAAATGGCATCATAAACCTAACAAAACACATCTTCCTACAGAAAGAACCATCCAAACAAATAGACATTGATAACGAACACTTTTTCTCTTTCAATTTCTACGAATTTTAATAAATTTCAATTAAAATACATCGGCAGTCACTGCAAGCCGATGCCTTAAAAAGATTACGTCAAGAGACAGATAGAAAAGCTCCTAATTTTTTTAAAATAGAGAATACACGAAAGAATACACGCTTTCATGTCTCCCAATCAAAGTTTATTTCTTTTTGATTCAAACACGTTTGCGAAACACAATGAAGATTCATTCGGTGTGATTTCTTGGAAGAGATTCTGATGCGATTTTTAATGAGTGATTAGCGTTTTGATGCACGTCCAAATTTTAAAGTCATGCAAAATGTGGCGATCGCGCAATGCTAGGGCAATCCTGCCCAAAAGGCTATAGCATAACGTTATCAAACCGAGAGCCTTCCCGGCACTTCGCTACGCTGGGAATGACAAATGCGATTTTTAAGACACTTTCGGTCTGCTGCAACGCCATTATTAATTTAATCCGAGCCGCCAATACAAGCCTGAAATAGTCGCCAAGCAATCCGTTCATTAGCTCGTGTGTAAATTTAGGAACACCGTTTGAAGATGTGTCTCGCTGTTGTAACTCAATTTTATTCAAAGGAGCGCTAGGTTAGATCAATGCAACGGACAGTGGAGTGGTGG
>JBNPEG010000035.1:0-27079 GCA_051117555.1 Elainellaceae cyanobacterium
TATGGCATCTTTGACGTGAAAACGATGTTTCAGCGACTCTCCCTCGACCTCGATGGGTATGAGAAATTTGGCTTCACCTAGTATCCACTACATCTAGGGGGTACCACGGGAATTCCGGAAGATCCAATTTTTTTGCCCCGCTGATTCCAACGCTTCCTTCAAAATATTTACTTCAGTCCAATTCCTATCGTCGCCAAATTGAGGATCTATCTGATCAGGACACCTTTGAAGAGGCGATCGCCACCTTAATTCAAACCATAGACCGTCTTCAGACAAATGAATGGCTGAAAAATCAAACTAAAGACCGTCAGCTCGACCATCCTGATCGCGTGTCTAAACTATTTTCTACAGATTCAACTATTGTCGAACCGATTGTTTCAATACTGCTGCGATTAGTCTGTCCGCTAACCTGCTATAAAACTATTTCAGCCGCTTTGAGTGATGGGTTGGCGGTTCTTTCCATCCTTTTACCGGTTAGAGAATCACGATACAATCCGTTACCCAATCCTGCTGATATTAGAGCCGTTGCAATGTCAACACAAATGCCCAATATTGCATCGCAGTTTAGAAATCTATCGAATTCGGATATCCGGGCGTTGCAGACTATGGCAATTAATGGGTTACAAAAAACTCGCGAAAATTTCCTCAAAGGAGTTGGCTATGTCGTCAGAGACGCAGGCTCTCAATGGACTGACAATTTAGAATCAGTGCTGCTGGTTTATTTCATCGTCAAAACGTTTATTAGGCGCTTTGCGAGCTATCTCCCAGATGATGCGATCGCTGAATTTAATGAATTCAGCAAAACAGAGCTGTTTGAAATTCAAGATCAGGATACTGTGGTTGATCACTGTGATACTGAATTAAGCCTTTTTGCACCCCCACGGCTAACTATTCCCATTAATGACAACCTTGAAATCTCTAAGATAGGCAAATGCCAGAAGAGATATTTCTTTTTGCCCGGTGTCGTCGATTTAAGCTTTTGGTGTAGCCCTATCGAAGATCAAGGGACTATCAAATCATGTGCCGCACTAGCAGGAATTTCTCTCTTAGAATATTTCGCCAAGCGAAGTCATGAAGGCTACACAGATGTTTCAGCACTATTCCTCTACAAAGCAGCACGCAATCTCATGCATGTGTCCGGGGATGTGGGTGCATCGCTCCGAGAAACTATGAAAGCAATGACGGTTTTTGGAGTGCCGCCAGAGCAATACTGGCCCTATGACTGCGATCGCGTAGACGTAGAACCCCCACCTTTCTGCTACGCCTTCGCCCAGAGTTATCAAGCTCTTAAATATTTTCGCCTAGATTATTCAGGCATTTCAGAAGATAGCCTATTGTTTCAAATTAAAGCTATTTTAGCGTCAGGCTTTCCGTGTATGTTTGGCTTCACCATCTATACGTCTGCCTATGAAGATATCAATGTTCAACGCGGCATAATCCCTCTACCTGGCTATAACGATCGCGTCTTGGGAGGGCATGCAGTCGTCGCAGTCGGCTATAGCGACTATGAAACTATCGACAGCTCTGGGGGCGAAACACTCTCTAGAGGTGCTTTCCTGATTCGCAATTCGTGGGGAAAAGGCTGGGGGCGTGAGGGGTACGGTTGGCTTCCCTATGATTATGTTTTACACGGGTTGACTGCTGACTGGTGGTCGTTGTTGAAAGCGGAGTGGTTCAAAGATGATAGCTTTGGGCTTGGAGGTAGAGCGCCAGGCGGACGGTATCCTTTATTTTGAATGAATACTGTTGCCCACACAAAAAAGCCGCTCTCACTGAGAACGGCTTAGATATCAAACACTAACGAGTATTGACGCAGGGCGATCGCCCTGGGCAGTACCTTCTAATCGCTTTAGTAGTCGAAGTCGCCGCCCATTCCAGGAGCACCCGCAGCCGCGCCCTCCTTAGGTTCAGGCTTATCCACAACGATGCACTCAGTGGTCAACACCATGCCTGCAATCGATGCGGCATTCTGCAACGCAGAGCGGGTCACCTTCGCAGGATCAACGATGCCAGCAGCAAACATGTCAGCGAATTCGTCGGTTGCGGCATTATACCCAACGTTGAAATCTTTCTCTTTGACACGCTCAGCGATCACAGCACCATTTTGGCCTGCATTTTCAGCAATTCGCTTGAGAGGAGCTGCAAGGGCGCGCGCCACAATGTTAGCGCCGATGAGTTCTTCTCCAGAGAGGCTGCTGCTTGCCCACGATTCTAGATCGGGAGTTAGATGAGCTAATGTCGTGCCGCCACCAGGGACGATGCCTTCCTCAACAGCCGCTTTGGTTGCGTTAATGGCATCTTCAAGACGGAGCTTCCGATCTTTCATTTCAGTTTCGGTCGCTGCACCCACCTTGATGACTGCCACGCCGCCGCCCAGCTTAGCCAGACGCTCTTGCAGTTTTTCCTTGTCGTATGAGGATTCAGTCTCTTCGATTTGACGACGAATTTGCTCACACCGAGCCTTCACAGCAGCGTCGTTACCTTCGGCCACGATGGTGGTGCTGTCTTTGGTGATGGTGATGCGGCGAGCCTTACCTAGCATGTCAACCTTGACATTATCAAGCTTTAGACCAGCATCTTCGGTGATCACCTGACCGCCGGTGAGAACTGCCATATCTTCAAGCATCTGCTTACGGCGATCGCCAAAACCAGGCGCTTTGATTGCAGCCACGTTTAGAACTCCACGCAGGCGGTTGACAACGAGCGTTGCCAATGCCTCTTTCTCGATGTCTTCAGCAAGAATGAGCAACGGACGACCAGAGCGAGCCACTTGCTCCAATACAGGAACGAGGTCTTGCACCAGCGTAATTTTCTTGTCAGTCAACAAGATGAATGGCTCATCGAGAACCGCTTCCATACGCTCGGTATCGGTCACAAAATAGGGCGAAATATAGCCCTTATCAAAGCGCATTCCCTCGGTGATTTCGAGCTCAGTCGTCATCGACTTGCCTTCTTCAAGAGAAATGACGCCTTCTTTGCCGACCTTCTCCATCGCTTCGGAAATCATCCGCCCAACCTCTTCGTCGTTTCCGGCAGAGATGGTTCCAACTTGCGCAATAGATTTGGAGTCTTCAACAGGGCGAGCATGTTCCGCGATTTTATCGACAAGAAATGTAGTCGCTTTGTCGATGCCTCGCTTCAGCGAAATTGCGTTAGCACCTGCAGCAACGTTTCGCAAACCTTCCTTGACCATGGCATGAGCCAAAACCGTTGCAGTGGTGGTTCCATCCCCTGCTGCATCATTGGTTTTGGAGGCCGCTTGACGGATCAGCGAAACGCCAGTGTTTTCAACATGATCTTCAAGCTCGATTTCTTTAGCGATGGTGACGCCATCGTTAACAATTTGAGGAGCGCCAAACTTTTTCTCAAGGACGACATTCCGCCCCTTTGGACCTAAGGTCACAGCAACAGCTTCAGCCAGAATGTCGATCCCTTTTTCAAGGGCGCGACGAGCATTTTCGTTATAGATGATGCGCTTTGCCATAGTGTTCTACAGTTTCAAATTCTGAACGGTAAAGATTGAGTTGCGAAATGATGACGAGATGTGAACGAGACGATTGAGGCACGTTTTGCACGATAGGTGTCTTAAGCAGAGACAACCGTGAAAACTGTTCAAATCGTTTCGTTCAGGGTTGTGTAGCCTTATACGACAACTGCCAGAATGTCTTTCTCAGACAACAAGACATATTCTTCGCTGCCAAGTTTGATGTCAGTTCCGGCGTACTTAGAGTAAAGAACTTTATCGCCGATCTTTACTTCCATATCTTGGCGAGAACCATCATCGCTGCGCTTTCCAGGGCCAACTGCGACGATTTCGCCAACTTGAGGCTTCTCCTTCGCGGTGTCGGGTAGAAGAATGCCGCCTGCGGTTTTCTCTTCGGATGGACTAATTTTGACAAAAACGCGATCGCCCAACGGTTTAACGGTAGAAACGCTCAGAGATACTGCTGCCATAGTGAGTTTCTCCAGACTATGAAAATTAGAGTTCAGGTCAAATTCAAGAATGACTAGATATACGCTGCAATCGGCCCAGCCTAGACCGCTAGATCAGGCGAGGACTCAGTCCGTAATGCTAGTCGGCATAGACTAACCAGAAGGCTTCTGCACGATGCAGAAATCTAAGTGCACCGATTAGCGACGTATCTACAGATCTAGTTGAAGTCATCGAGTTAGCACTCTCGGCTTCCGAGTGCTAATTTAACGAAATGCTGAATACAATTGCAACTAAATTTTCGGTACGGGTTCCCGAACTTAATGCGCGATCGCCTGAAACCCTATGCAAGCATTCAAAGTAAGCATTCAAAACTATACAATTATGAGCCGCTTTCTGATTAAGATTTGTGTCGGTTGAGGAGGAGGGACGAGATCGGATGCTAGGTCGCGGCATCGGATTGACCGCCAGTCTCTAATCTGCGTCCCGTGTAATATCGGCAGGGCGTTTAAGGAGACGGGGTCGTTGAGAGCGATCGCAAGGGTTGAATTTCTGCCGGTGTCAGCTCTCGCCACTGCCCCGGTTCTAAACCATTTATCGTGAGATGAGCCAGCCTAACCCGGATGAGGCGAAGCGTTGGAAACCCCACAGCAGCCGTCATGCGTCGCACCTGGCGATTTTTGCCTTCGGTAAGCGTCAGTTCTAACCATGCTGTGGGCACCGATTTTCTAAAGCGAATAGGCGGATTACGAGGTGGCAGAGCTGGTTCGGGCAGCAGCCGCCTGACCTCAGCAGGGCGCGTCTGATATCCGCGAATCGTGACCCCTCGCTGAAGCTGATCAAGGGCGTGTCGAGTTGGAACCCGCTCAACTTGTGCCCAATAGGTTCGAGGATGATGAAAGCGGGGATCACTTAGCTGGTGCTGGATTCGACCATTATTTGTCAGCAAGACCAAGCCTTCACTATCGCGATCTAATCGCCCAACCGGATACACCTCTTTGATAGGAATAAAGTCTCCTAAGGTGTGCCGATGAACGTCAGATGAAGGACTCGATCCGGGGCGATCGGTAAACTGAGTCAGCACATTATAAGGCTTATAGAACAAAATAAAGCGATCAAACTGTTGATGCATTAAATCCAAGAACTGAAATTCGAATCGTGAAATCCAATCTGAGAAACTCAATAATTTCAAATTTATTTGAAATAAAAATATGAAACAAATATGTCAACAAAAATCGAATCTCACTCAATAGATTACTGAAGATTACAAACTATAAATAGCAATCCCAGATGGGGTGTGAGCGGTGGGGCAGGCACTGCCCGCCCCACTGCGTTTAGCGCATGTGTGAGATCCTCCGCTGACGCTGCCCCCTTTTTAAGGGGGCTATTTACAGGGTGTTGAAGTCCCCCTTTTCAAAGGGGATTTAGGGGGATCTCTAGGGCGTTACGCTAAATACATACGCCTGCCCGCCCCACCACTCACACCCAATTCACAAGCGATTTAGGATCGCTAAATATATAAAGATATGTTTCAAATGTCTTAAGAATATATTAGTGAATTTGCTCAAATTTATATTGCCCCTTACGCTTTAAAGTCTATAGGGATTGGTAGGACTACTATGGAAAACTTTCAAAAGTATCGCGTTGTTTGCACGCTCTCATTCGGCGATATCTACGGTCAAATCATCGTTTGGTTGGGCGTCATTTTTATCACACTGGCGTCTGCATTGGCGCTCATGGGTGCAAGCCGCCCCATCTATGCCCTAGCAACAGTTGGGCTAATTCTGGTGTTGTCTCTGCCATTCCTGTTGTTTGCATTTGTGACAACGTTGCTCAATCATATTGAGTTTAGTTCTGTTGATCCAGAGGCTGAGACATCCCGGCGGTCTCAGGTTGTCCAAGGGCAACGCCCCGCGCAAGCAGCTAGCTAGTTTGAATCAAGCATTAATGGATGCGCCGAATCTATGCTGACTAAACTTGTATCCCTGCCCGTCAGCAGGGATTTTTCATTTGAGTCAGGATACAGTGAAAATCAATTTTGTTTACACGTGGATAGAGAATGCTTGAGCACGACGTTGTAATTGTTGGAGGGGGGCTTGCGGGTTCGCGAGCCGCCGTTGAAATCGCACGAACTGCTCCTCACTTGAGTGTGGCGGTTGTTGCCAAAACCCATCCTATTCGCTCTCATTCAGTAGCAGCCCAAGGAGGGATTGCAGCAACGCTCAAAAATGTCGATGCGGACGATGCTTGGGAAGCCCATGCGTTTGATACGGTCAAAGGCTCCGACTATTTAGCCGATCAGGATGCTGTCGAGATCTTGACCCGTGAGGCTTCCGATGTGGTCATCGATTTAGAGCGCATGGGAGTCTTGTTTTCCCGTTTGCCCGATGGTCGGATCGCTCAGCGTGCATTTGGCGGGCATTCTCACCGACGTACCTGCTACGCGGCTGATAAAACTGGGCACGCCATTCTCCACGAGTTAGTCTGCAATCTGCGGCGTTACGGAGTGCAGATCTATGACGAATGGTATGTAATGCGGCTGATTTTAGAAGACCAGCACGCGAAAGGCATCGTCATGTATCACTTGCTAGACGGTGCGGTTGAAATCATCCGGGCGAAGGTCACGATGTTTGCGACGGGTGGGTATGGGCGCGTCTATAACACCACGTCTAACGACTTTGCGTCGACGGGGGATGGGCTGGCGATGGCAGCTACAGCCGGGGTTCCCCTTGAAGATATGGAGTTTGTGCAGTTTCATCCAACGGGGCTCTATCCGGTGGGGGTATTAATTTCGGAGGCGGTTCGGGGTGAGGGTGCCTATCTGATCAACAGTGAGGGCGATCGCTTCATGGCAAACTATGCGCCTAAGCAGATGGAGTTAGCGCCTCGCGATATTACCTCTCGTGCGATTACCCGCGAAATTCGAGCCGGGCGGGGCATCCATTCCGATGGCAGCCCGGGTGGGTCATTTGTATATCTCGACTTGCGCCACATGGGAAAAGAAACAATCATGAGCCGCGTCCCATTTTGCTGGGAGGAAGCACATCGCTTGGTCGGGGTGGATGCCGTTCATGAGCCTATTCCGGTGCGTCCTACCGTTCATTACTCGATGGGCGGAATTCCGGTTAATACCGATGGACAGGTCCGCAGCAGTGATGATGAACTGATCGACGGATTTTTTGCAGCCGGTGAAAGTGCGTGTGTCTCCGTTCATGGTGCTAATCGGCTCGGCAGCAATTCGCTCTTAGAATGTGTCGTCTTTGGGCGGAGAACGGGGGCGGCGATCGCCCAATATGTTGAGAAGCGCACCCTTCCCGATATTGACGAATCGCGCTATTTGCAAGACGCTCAACAGCGTATTCAATCGCTACTTGATCAGTCTGGAGAGATTCGCATCGACAATGTTCGGCAAGCGTTTCAAGACTGCATGACCCGCCATTGCGGTGTGTTTAGAAGCGATCGCACCATGCGAGATGGGTTGAGCCAACTGCAAGAAATCCGCAAACAACTCAGTCAAATATATTTAGACGATAAGGGCTCTCTCTGGAATACTGAGCTCATTGAAGCCATGGAGCTTCAAAGCCTCATGGTCGTCGGGGAAATCATTATTACGTCTGCTCTCAACCGCCGAGAGAGCCGAGGAGCCCATTGTCGAGAAGATTACCCTGAGCGAAATGACGCCGACTGTTTGAAGCACACGCTAGCATACTACTCGCCTACAGGCATTGATTTAGCAGATCTCCCCGTTACGATTACGCAATTTGAACCCAAAGAAAGACGGTATTAGGCAGGGATGATTTTGTAGGGCATCAGATTGGCTGACAAACCTCTCAATGCTGGCGGCTAAAAGATTTGTCAGCCAATCAAAACAGACACTACAACTGTACTGCGTGCAACGCTGCTCCGATCAGCCCAACTTTTGGATTCAGCACAATTTGAACCGGAACATCTTCTAAGAGAGAGCTGACTCGGCCTTTGTCGGCAAACGCTCGCATAAACCCACCGGATTCAATTAGCTCCAGATTTTTGGCAGCGATGCCGCCTGCAATAAATAGCCCTCCGTAGGGAAGTAGCTTGAGGGCAAGGTTGCCGGCTTCAGCTCCGTAGGCTTCGGCAAACATATTCATGGTTTGTTCAGAAAGATAGTCGCTGCCGTCTGCGGCAGCTTTTGAGATCGCGGCTGCAGGGTCAACGGTTTTCTCCTGACCGGTTTGCCGTTCCCACGTCCGAATGACTTCAGCAACATGAGGGGATTCGATCGCCGTTTCGCGATCGCGCAAGAATTGATAAATCGCGACGATACCTTGCCCAGACACGACTCGCTCGACGGAAATGCGGGTAATTTTGAATTTGTCTAGCAGATAGTTTAAGAGCTGAAATTCAAGCTGCGATCGCGGTGCAAAGTCAGCATGACCGCCCTCAGACGGGAAGACATTGTATCCACTTCCGTTGGGAATCAAAAATCCTTCTCCCAGACCTGTCCCTGCCCCAATGACCGCAATGGGCGCATCCGGTCGAGAGGGTGCACTCTGCAATACACGCAGGTCGTCGTCTGCCAGTCCTAAAACTCCGTAGCCAACGGCTGCGAAATCGTTGATTAGCGCGACGTTGGAGAGATTGAGCTGATCTTTGAGGCGATCGCCATCTAGCCTCCACGAAAGATTTGTCAAGGATGAGGTATTTTTGACCACTGGCCCAGCGATCGCAAAACATGCACTTTTAGGGTGAGATGAAATCCCAGTTGCATCGGCTGCATCTCTCAAGAAATTTCGCACGATAGGCGCTAAGTCAGGATAATCGGGACTCGAATATCGTTCTTCATATAAGGTTTTAAGGGCTGCTCCGGCTGCGGTTGAATTTTCCTTGGCATCGACCAACCGCAAAATTGTTTTAGTGCCGCCAATATCGCCTGCGAGTAGAAGTGTCATGGTGATTTGAATATCAATAAAAATTTAGTGAGCTACGCAATTTGCTTGCAGCATCTAGATCGATTTAATCTGAGTGCCTCTTCCTAGTCTAAAGAGTCACAGTCGGTTCATTTTTCTTTTCACCAAGTTCTTATATCCACCGGATGGTTTCTTCAGACGTACTTAAATGAGACGTGTCTCCATTTAATTCCATCACCCAGCGATCGCCCTCTTGCACCAGTTTCACAATGCAGCATAACGAACTCTGTACGTCAACAGACGGATCGTCTAATAGCCCAATTGCCGCACTCAACACCGATCCGCCATGACCGACAATCAGCAAATCATCTGGATAGTCTTCGACAATCTGGCTGACGGCTTGATTGACTCGATGCATGGTGTCGTCCCACGTTTCAGGAAATTGAGGAATTACGCGACTGCGATATCCTAAGTCGATTCTCGTGAAACGTTCTGCTAAGGTTTCGGGCGACAGCTTCTCTGGATTGCCATGAAACCAGTCTGGATTGAGATGTTCACCAAAACCAGCTTCGAGTTTGATCGGCAAATCTAGCGCTTCAGCCACATAGTGGGCAGTCTCTACAGTACGCAAAAACGGAGACGCAAAAATGTGGGCAATAGATTCTCGTTTGAGTCGTTGCCCTAGTTCTATCGCTTGAATGACACCATCGTGAGAAAGTTCTGGATCATAAGGGCGTTCAGACTTTCGTTGCCAGTCTAAGTCGACAAAATCTTGCCGATTTCCGTGTCGTGCAATCCAAACCGTTTGACCCATATCAAATATTGCTGTGGACGTGTTGGAATTCTATCGTTCTGTTCGGAATGACGGAGGCGATTCTTAAATCTCACCCACGAAAATCACGAATACATCGAGCTGAGATTCCATCCTAGCGGGCTTCGTTCCCCTCGGAATGACACGTTTGACGTTATTCACTTAGACTCGCCTCTTTGCTAGGTGAATCATCGGAGGACGAGGAAGATTCGCTCTCTGAAAAATTTTCTGCTGGCGAATTGTCTTCTAATGACAAATTATCGTCTGGCGAATCTTTTAATGCATCGCTTGAAGAGTCTTCCGAGGCATCTGCTTCTAAAGGATTTTTCTCTGGGGAATCATCTGAAACCGGCTTATCGAGTGCCTGGGGAGTGTTTTCTGATTCGTTTTCTGATTCGGTTATAGAGTCGTCTGAAATAGAGGGCTGTTTAGGTTTAGCGAAACGGCGTCGAACGCGATTAAAAAACCGTTTTGTGCTGCTGTCTGTCTTCTCCGTTGATTCTGCATTTGGTTCTAATGAATCATCCAATGAGTCATCTAATGATTGATCCCCTGTCAAAGTTTCCTCATCGGATGACTCAATCTCGTCGGATGGCTTGATTAAATCGGACGAGCCATCGGGAGCCATATCAGGCATAATCTCAGGAAGACTCCCCGGTTCAGCGGGAGGTTCGATAACGCTAGGTTGGCGTTTACGTTGCCGAGACTCTGGCTGACTAGGTACTTTCTCATTATCTGGCGACGGTTCAACGGTAACGCTTTGATCTAGATTGTCTTTCTCGGATGGTTCTTCGGATTCCTTCAACTCAGGTTGCTCTGACTCAGATGGAGACGGTGCCGGAATCGGCTCTGCGCCAGTCGGTTCTTGGGGCGGTTCTTGGGGCGGTTTTGGGCTAGAGGTTCCCGCTGGGGGTGCTGGGCTGGGTTCCGGTTCTACGCCTTTAGGAGGCGCGTTGGGAGACGGGGTGGGTTCTGGTTCTGGGGTGAGTTCTGGCTCTAGAGTGGGTTCCGGTGGTTTAGCAGGAGATTCAGCCTTATACGTCGGATCAACGATGCCGCGTACGTCGGATGCAGAAAGTTCTCCTCGCACCAGTTTTGATAAGGTATCTTGACCATTGGGTTCGAGGGTAATCAGTCGTGCTGTGTTGTTATAGACATTAGGAATGAGCGTGTCATTTTCATCAAGGAGTTCCAGCTGAATCCAGTTTCTGCCGGTCTTAAATCCTTTCAGGTAAATAGGTTGCCAGCGATCGAACGTAAAACTTTGCCCGTTGACCGTACAGCGAATTTTCCAGTCGAGAATGTCATCTTGAGCGCTCTCTTGGGCAACCAAATGGAGCGGCACATTGGTCAAATAAAAATCTAGCAAGATGGGCTCCGCGCCATAGGTGCCCTTGGGCCTGCTGTAGGTAATCAGAGGCCGATCGGAGCTTGGGGTGTTGGTGGGAGTTTTCGTAAAAACGTGAAAGGTGGTCTGCGCGAACGCGCCTTCGTTTTTGAAACTCTCGTGCCAAGGGCGGGAGGCGAAGGCTCGAATCGTGTGTGTTCCAGGCTCAAGATCTTCAAAAACGAGCGGTTCGCTCGGATCATACACGGCTCGATAGGGCTGATTGTCTAAGATGACATGCAAATGAGGTCCTAGACCGTATTCTTCGTTCTTAAATGCGGGTAGGTCTTGAACGCGCAGCTCTACCGTGACAACCGTATCTTGCAGCACCTCATCAGAACGAGGTCTGAGAATCGTGACTTGAGGCTGTAGGGCGTCTAACGCTGGGCGAAGTTCTTGAATACTGTCTGGAGGCGATACTTCCGAGAGCTTGCGTGTCGAGATCGTCTTAACAGGTTCGGAACTGCGCGACGTCTTCGACTTGGCAGGGCGATCGCCACATCCTGTTAACCCAATGCATAGAATGAGCAGCAATGCGATGCCGAGGCATCGCCAATTCAACGGATGCTGTTGTCTATTTCTGTCAAACACCTTGCTCAACCCTCGTGCGATCGCCAATCTAGAGTCTAGTCACGTCATCCCAAAGGAACTATATCGGATAACAGACCTCTAATGGGCAAGCTTTTGATTCAACCTCAGAAATGCTTAAATTTAATGCTCAAATTAATGCTTGAACTCAAAAATTAAGAGTTGTGAAATTATTGGTAGTTTCTCGTCACTTTTCTATAGTCATCATAAGTTGTTTCGATTTGTAACGAATTAGTTGTAAGTCAGGCGCTTTTTGCAGTTGGTATTGGTTGCAAGCCTCACCGACTCAAGACTTCCACAATTTGAATTATTGTTAAACGCCTTCAAATCGTGCCTGGTTAGAGCACTATAATGCTCGAAAGACCTTACCCCAGGTAGTCGAAATCGTTGTCCTGAGTTATTTCCTAGGTCGACGATTGCAATCGCTCTCTTCTAACGTAGATAGTTCACAAGCGTTAACCGAAGATTACAAGGCTTAGTTTAGGTTTGCTAAGCGTGGCTCTAAAAATCTGAAATTAACCGCTTGTTAAGTATTTAGAAGATGCGATCGAATGATCCTGATTCAGTAAGAAAGTGAAATCCTGGGGATGAAGGTTAACTTCGTTCCTTGTCTAGAGAGAGGAGAGTCTCTAATGACAACTACCCCACGGGAGCGAGAAGCGAAAGCAAGAGTGGTCGTTGATACTGATCCGGTTCCTACTTCATTTGAAAAGTGGGCAAAACCTGGTCATTTCGAGCGCTCCCTTGCAAAAGGTCCAAAGACGACAACCTGGATTTGGAACCTACACGCTGACGCTCACGATTTTGATAGTCATACCAGTGACCTAGAAGATATATCCCGAAAGATCTTCAGCGCTCACTTCGGCCACTTAGCCGTTGTGTTTGTCTGGTTGAGCGGTATGTACTTTCATGGCGCTCGTTTTTCAAATTATGAAGCTTGGCTGACTGACCCCACCGGCATTAAGCCGAGTGCTCAGGTCGTCTGGCCAATCGTTGGACAAGAAATTTTGAATGCAGATGTCGGTGGCGGTTTCCAAGGAATCCAAATTACCTCTGGATTCTTCCAATTATGGAGAGCCTCCGGAATTACGAATGAATTCCAGCTTTACTGCACCGCTATTGGTGGGCTAGTGATGGCAGCATTAATGCTGTTTGCTGGCTGGTTCCATTACCACAAAAAGGCTCCAAAGCTTGAGTGGTTCCAAAATGTGGAATCCATGATGAACCATCATCTAGCTGGTTTGTTAGGTCTGGGGTCTTTGGGATGGGCCGGTCACCAAATTCACGTGTCCCTCCCCATCAACAAATTGCTGGATGCAGGGGTGGCTCCTGGAGATATTCCACTGCCCCATGAATTTATCCTCGACTCTAGCCTAATGGCAGAGCTATATCCTAGTTTTGCGAAAGGATTAACTCCTTTCTTTACCCTGAATTGGGCAGCCTATTCAGATTTCCTCACCTTCAAGGGGGGGCTAAATCCTGTTACAGGTGGCCTGTGGCTGTCAGATACGGCTCATCACCATTTGGCGATCGCTGTCCTGTTTATTATTGCGGGTCACATGTACCGCACAAACTGGGGCATCGGTCACAGCATGAAAGAAATTTTAGAGGCACACAAAGATCCTCTAATCATTGGTGGTGAAGGTCATAAGGGTCTCTATGAGATTCTGACGACCTCATGGCATGCTCAGTTGGCTGTCAATCTGGCTCTATTGGGTTCTCTTACGATCATCGTTGCTCATCACATGTACGCGATGCCTCCGTATCCGTACATCGCAACGGATTATCCCACCCAGCTTTCCTTGTTTACCCACCACATGTGGATTGGAGGATTCTTGGTTGTGGGAGCCGGAGCACACGGAGCCATTTTCATGGTGCGCGACTATGACCCCGCTAAGAATGTGAATAACGTTCTCGATCGGGTGATTCGCCACCGGGATGCAATTATTTCCCACCTAAACTGGGTTTGCATCTTCCTGGGTTTCCACAGCTTTGGCTTATATATCCACAACGACACGATGCGGGCTTTGGGTCGTCCTCAAGACATGTTCTCGGATACGGCGATTCAGCTTCAGCCTGTGTTTGCTCAGTGGGTACAAAACCTACATACTCTTGCGCCTGGAAGTACAGCTCCAAATGCGCTAGCCCCGGTTAGCTACGCATTCGGCGGTGATGTCATGGCGGTGGGTGGAAAGGTCGCCATGATGCCAATTGCTTTAGGCACGGCAGATTTCATGGTGCATCATATCCACGCGTTCACAATCCACGTCACGGTGCTGATTCTGTTGAAGGGTGTGTTGTACGCTCGGAATTCTCGCTTAATCCCTGACAAGAGTGAGCTAGGTTTCCGATTCCCCTGTGATGGTCCGGGTCGCGGCGGCACCTGCCAAGTCTCCGGTTGGGATCACGTATTCTTGGGTTTGTTCTGGATGTATAACTCCCTATCGATTGTGATTTTCCACTTCAGTTGGAAGATGCAGTCTGATGTATGGGGAACCGTTTCTCCAGATGGCTCAGTGGCTCACATTACGGGTGGCAATTTTGCCCAGAGTGCAATCACAATCAATGGTTGGTTGCGCGACTTCTTGTGGGCACAAGCGGTTCAGGTCATTGGTTCCTACGGCTCAGCTCTGTCTGCGTATGGCTTGCTGTTCCTTGGGGCACACTTTGTCTGGGCGTTTAGCTTGATGTTCTTATTCAGTGGTCGTGGCTACTGGCAAGAACTCATTGAATCGATTGTTTGGGCTCACAATAAGCTGAGAGTTGCTCCTGCAATTCAGCCTCGTGCTCTGAGCATTATTCAGGGTCGTGCTGTCGGGGTAGCTCACTATCTTCTCGGAGGAATTGTTACCACTTGGGCATTCTTCCTCGCCCGAATCATTACAGTAGGATGAGCACGAGTAGGACTCGCTAAGACTTATGGCAACTAAATTCCCAAAATTTAGCCAGGATCTGGCTCAGGATCCGACAACACGTCGGATCTGGTACGGGATTGCCACAGCCCACGATTTTGAAAGTCACGATGGCATGACCGAGGAGAATCTTTATCAAAAGATTTTTGCCTCTCACTTTGGTCATCTGGCTGTTATTTTCCTGTGGACGTCTGGGCACCTGTTCCACGTCGCCTGGCAAGGTAACTTTGAACAGTGGATTAAAGATCCTCTTAATGTCCGTCCCATTGCACACGCAATTTGGGACCCCCACTTTGGTCAACCTGCCGTTGATGCGTTTACGCAGGCAGGAGCATCCAATCCAGTAAACATCGCATATTCGGGGGTGTACCACTGGTGGTACACCATCGGGATGCGCACCAACAATGAGCTCTATAGCGGCGCGGTTTTTCTGTTGCTGCTGGCTGCAATCTTCCTGTTTGCAGGTTGGTTACATCTCCAGCCAAAGTTCCGCCCGAGCTTGTCCTGGTTTAAGAACGCCGAGTCTCGACTCAACCACCATTTGGCTGGTCTGTTCGGCGTTAGCTCTCTTGCTTGGACAGGTCACTTGGTGCATGTGGCAATCCCTGAGTCTCGTGGTCAGCACGTGGGTTGGGATAATTTCTTGACCACCCCTCCTCATCCAGCCGGTTTGATGCCATTCTTTACCGGAAACTGGGGAGTGTATGCAGAAAACCCAGATACGGCTGAGCATATTTTCAGTACGTCTCAGGGTGCAGGCACTGCAATCTTGACCTTTCTGGGTGGTTTCCATCCTCAAACTGAGTCTCTGTGGTTGACTGATATTGCTCATCACCATTTGGCGATCGCCGTGATCTTCATCGTTGCAGGGCACATGTACCGAACCAATTTTGGTATTGGTCACAGCATCCGGGAGATCTTGAAAGCTCATCGCCCACCTGAAGGAACTCCGTTTGGTGGTACGTTGGGTCGAGGCCATGAGGGGCTATATGACACATTGAATAACTCCCTGCATTTCCAGCTAGCATTAGCGCTGGCGTCTCTGGGCGTTGTCACCTCTCTAGTCGCTCAACATATGTACTCGTTGCCGCCGTATGCGTTTATGGCGCGAGACTACACGACTCAGGCCGCACTTTACACGCATCACCAGTACATTGCTGGCTTCATCATGGTAGGGGCGTTTGCCCACGGCGCGATTTTCCTAGTTCGCGACTATGATCCAGCAGCCAACAAAAATAATGTGCTGGATCGGGTATTGCAGCATAAGGAAGCCATTATTTCTCACTTGAGCTGGGTATCGTTGTTCCTCGGTTTCCACACGTTAGGTCTTTACGTTCACAATGACGTGATGCAGGCGTTTGGTACTCCTGAGAAGCAAATTCTAATCGAACCGGTCTTTGCTCAGTGGATTCAGGCATCTCACGGAAAGGCGCTCTACGGATTTGATGTCCTCTTGTCGAATCCTGATAGCATTGCGACGACTGCCTGGCCGAATCACGGGAATGTTTGGCTACCCGGCTGGTTAGATGCAATCAACAGTGGTACCAATTCCCTGTTCTTAACCATCGGCCCTGGTGACTTCCTCGTTCACCATGCGATCGCCCTAGGTCTGCACACCACAACCCTAATCTTGGTAAAAGGTGCGCTAGATGCTCGCGGTTCGAAGCTGATGCCTGACAAGAAGGACTTTGGCTACACCTTCCCTTGTGACGGTCCTGGGCGGGGTGGCACCTGCGATATTTCCGCTTGGGATGCTTTCTACCTCGCCATGTTCTGGATGTTAAATACCATCGGATGGGTTACCTTCTATTGGCACTGGAAACATCTAGCTGTCTGGCAAGGCAACGTCGCACAGTTTAACGAGTCGTCTACCTATCTAATGGGCTGGCTGCGCGACTATCTGTGGCTCAATTCCTCTCAGTTGATTAATGGGTACAACCCCTACGGAATGAATAACCTGGCTGTTTGGGCTTGGATGTTCCTATTCGGACACCTGGTCTGGGCAACAGGATTTATGTTCCTGATCTCTTGGAGAGGGTACTGGCAAGAGCTTATCGAAACAGTTGTTTGGGCACATGAGCGGACTCCTCTAGCTAACTTGGTTCGCTGGAAGGATAAGCCTGTTGCTCTATCGATTGTCCAAGCTCGTCTCGTTGGATTGGCTCACTTTACAGTGGGGTATATCCTTACCTATGCAGCCTTCCTGATTGCCTCGACGGCATCGCGATACGGTTGACGTTTGAATAATTAGGTCAATCAAAAATCCCTCGCAGGTTGCGGGGGATTTTTTTTAGTACCAGGCACTCCCGCAAATCTCAGGAAGCTATCTAGCCGCATCTGAGACTAATACCTGCAAAAGTTTTACGATATTGTCTAGATCTCCCACGACGCGTCGTGATGGGTGAGGCCATACCTTGACTAGCGTTGGGGTCGCTGTGATTTGATGAGCCTCTGCTTGGTCAGGATGTTTATGAGTATCAATAACTTTCAGGGTGTAAGGTTGCTGAAGCGAGGTTTCTAAAAGCTGATGGAGATTTTGTAAGATTCTCTCGGTGACAACGCTGTGACCCGACACAAAAAGCCGAAAAACATATCCTCGAGAGTCTTGCCTTGTGCTAGATGGAGACCAAGACACCGTTGAATTCAAGCCGGCATCTGCATTCTGTGAATCTCTGGCGTCTAGGCGGATAACTAAATCATGATCTTCCCAAAGTTGAGGGAATTGGTTGCGATATGAAATCAGCACCCCCAAATCTCCCATGCCCTTAGGCGGAGGAGTAATTTCCCAAGCTGAATGTTCAAGCCCAAATAAGGTATTAAGCAATGCTCGATACCGCACTACCGCAGGACACGCTTCTGAAAAAGTCCGCAGTTGACGAGTGTGCGGATCAAGCCAGCGATCAACTGTCGCAGTATAGAAGGGGACTAAAAAATGGGGAGGCTCTGGCAGCCCGAGCATATCTTGCAGGACTGCACAGAGCTGGAGATGCCAACGGTTTTGCTTATGAGGGTCAATACAATATGCCAAATCCCCCCCTGGGGTAAACAGGGCAATGCCCTTAAATAAAGGAGGGGGAAGAGGTGAATGAGACCTCACGGCTATACACGACCTCGGAGAATTTGAGCCATTTCGTTAGGCTTCGGTGACATTTCTAACGCCGTTTCTTCTGTGATTCGACCTGCTTCGTACAGCATATAAATTGACTGATTCATCGTACACATGCCATCAAATGTACATTTCGGGATGAGTTCTTCGACTGCATCTAAATCCCCCTTCATGATGTAGTCTTTGATAGCATCGGTGTTAATCATGATGTCGTGGAACGCAGCCCGTTTACCGTCAGTTGTCCGGCATAGACCTTGAGCAATGACTGCGACCAATGATTCGGCTAACGAAACTCGCATGGGGGCTTGTTGGTCTGGTTCATAGAGATTTAAAATCCGCTCTACGGTTTTCACGGCGCTGTTCGTGTGCAAGGTTCCCATGACCAGGTGCCCTGTTTGTGCTGCTTTGAGTGCGGTGTTAACGGTTTCTTTGTCCCGCATTTCACCCACCAGGATTACATCAGGATCTTCGCGCAGAGCCGCCTTCAGCGCATTATCAAACTCTAAGGTATGGATGCCGACTTCACGTTGCTTAATTAAAGCTTTACGGCTTTGATGAACAAATTCGATGGGGTCTTCGATAGTAATGACATGGCGGGGCATTTCTTTGTTCATGTAATCAATCATGGCAGCCATGGTGGTTGACTTACCTGATCCGGTTGGTCCAGTGACTAGAATGAGCCCCTTATGGTAATGGCATATGTCCTTAAAGACGACGGGCAAGTTAAGCTGTTCAATGGTCAGAATTTTCTTGGGAATGAGACGCAGCACCATTGCGGGTCCTAACAGAGAGTCGAAAATATTGATTCTGACCCGCGCAAACTCATAGTCAGCTGCACCGTCAAAATCAAGATGATCTTTGAATCGTTGGATATCGGCATCGTTTAAGACTTCTGCTATCCAGCTAAAGAAGGTCTGCTCATCGATTAGAGGATATTCTGTAACTAAAATTTCACCGCGATCGCGAAATCTGGGGACTTCACCCACTCCCAAATGAAGGTCAGAAAAGCCCTTATCAAACGCTTCTTTAACAAGCTGCGCCAGCGTGGGTGATCCGGCACTTAATCGTCCTCGAGAAGCCGGCGTTCTCATGGGCGGCGGGGCAGCAGGGCGATGCCCAGACGGAGGCGGTGGAGGGGCTGGCATCGGAGGACGCCCAGACGGCGCAGTCCGATTAGCTGTGTTGGAACTATTGCTATTCACATTTGGGTTTACGGTTGTCTCAGGTCCATTTGCCATGGTCTGTTGAGGCGTATGCTGAGTCGCACCAGGCGGGGTACCAGGAACTGAACGTCTAGGAGGTGGTGGTGGCACTCCTGGCATTGAGGGTGGAGTGGACGGACGTTGTGCTTCTGTCATAGACCGATTCCTGATGTGAGTGTGAGAACGTAAACAAGCTAAGACGTTTCAGCCTCATGTTGCCCGAAACGCTAGATTTTACAGCAATTGCGATCGCCAGATGGACAGCTTAGGCACTCATGCTGAATTCTAGGTAGACGTAAATTCAACGGTGAGGAAGGACTATTTGAAATGGAATCATATGCCAAATTATTAATTCAAATTATTAATTTAAGGCTACGGGGTATGTTCAGCGTTCGTCAACTTGATATCAAGCTTCTGAATGTCAACTCTTCTGTGAGCTTTCCCAGAAGTGACCGGGATATTTCACGTTCGTAAATGTTTTAAATTTGCTAAGTGAACATGCTTAGCATTCTTTCTCTGAGACGTATTGTAAATTTCAAGACTATTTGGAAGATATAAATCCTTTACTAAATACGTTTATGCTGCCCCTAAGTGACGTATATGAACAAATCCAGACAAACCTAAGACAAGAAAAATATCATTGTGAATCATCCTCTGAGTCATATATAGCGATCCCAAATCGCTTGTGAATTGTGTGTGAGTAGTGGGGCGGGCGCTGCCCGCCTACTACTCACAACCCATCTGGGATTGCCATATATGAGCTGAGAGATTAACTATTTCTCCAACGAAACCAGAGTTGAACAAACAACAGTAAAGTTTTTTCTCAGTAGCGCGATCTCGTGAACCCAATCATGAGAATACTGAAACATTGGAATGCTTCATACACTCCAGTACAGTCGACCTAATCACTTTCTTCAATTGGAGTTAGAGTAAAAAAGGTCACTAGAAAGTCCCCTAATTCGTGATTTGGAAAGGTATATCCCTATGCACCTGAGTGAATTGACCCACCCCAATCAGCTTCATGGACTGTCGATTCATCAATTGAAACAGATTGCTCGTCAAATTCGGGAAAAACACCTAGAGACAGTTGCTGCTACAGGCGGTCATCTTGGCCCTGGTCTGGGCGTGGTGGAATTGACCCTAGCGCTTTATCAGACTCTCGACTTAGACCATGACAAGGTCATTTGGGATGTTGGTCACCAGGCATATCCTCACAAGCTCATCACCGGACGATACAAAAATTTCCATACGCTGCGTCAGAAAGACGGTGTTGCAGGCTATCTAAAGCGCTGCGAGAACCCATTTGACCATTTTGGAGCAGGTCATGCCTCGACCAGTATCTCGGCTGCTCTGGGAATGGCGATCGCCCGTGATATGAGAGGCGAAACCAATAAGGTCGTTGCCGTAATTGGCGACGGCGCTCTAACCGGAGGAATGGCGCTAGAGGCCATCAACCACGCAGGGCATTTGCCAAACACCAATCTCATGGTGGTTCTCAACGACAATGACATGTCTATCTCTCCCAATGTGGGCGCGATTTCGCGGTATCTCAATAAGATGCGGTTGAGTCCTCCCATGCAGTTTTTGACCGATAACTTAGAGGAGCAATTCAAACACCTCCCCTTTGTTGGAGAATCCCTATCTCCCGAGTTTCATCGACTCAAAGAAGGCATGAAACGGTTAGCAATTCCCAAAGTAGGGGCGGTGTTTGAAGAACTTGGCTTCACCTACATGGGCCCCGTTGATGGTCATAATCTTGAAGACCTGATTTCGACTTTTAAGGAAGGACATAAGCATTCTGGGCCAGTGCTCATTCATGTTGCCACGATGAAGGGTAAAGGCTATGCGATCGCCGAGAAAGATCAGGTCGGATATCATGCTCAAAGTCCGTTTAACCTAACCACGGGCAAAGCTGCTCCAGCCAGTAAACCCAAGCCTCCAGGTTATTCTAAGGTCTTCGCTCACACGTTGGTTAAGTTGGCGGAGAATAATCCCAAAATTATCGGCATTACGGCTGCCATGGCAACTGGAACTGGCTTAGATAAACTCCAAGCTAAATTGCCCAAGCAGTATATTGATGTCGGCATTGCTGAGCAACATGCTGTTACCCTTGCGGCAGGTCTTGCCTGTGAAGGCATGCGCCCCGTTGCAGCCATTTATTCCACGTTCTTGCAACGGGCTTACGACCAAATCATCCACGACGTGTGCATTCAAAACCTTCCGGTGTTCTTCTGTCTCGACCGAGCAGGCATTGTCGGGAATGATGGCCCGACTCATCAAGGCATGTATGATATCGCCTACCTGCGCTGCATCCCCAATATGGTCGTGATGGCACCTAAAGATGAAGCAGAGCTTCAGCGCATGGTGGTCACCGGAATCAATCACACAAGCAGTCCTATTGCGATGCGATATCCGCGTGGTAGCGGATATGGCGTTCCTCTCATGGAAGAAGGTTGGGAGCCTCTCCCCATCGGGAAGGGCGAAATCCTCAGAAATGGCGACGACACGTTGCTAATTGGCTATGGCTCAATGGTTTATACCACCATGCAGGCAGCTGAAATTCTCAGTGAACACGGGATTGAAGCAACCGTCATTAATGCTCGGTTTGTGAAACCGCTCGACCTTGAGTTAATTCTGCCTCTAGCTAAGAGGATTGGTCGCGTGGTCACCTTAGAAGAAGGCTGCGCGATGGGCGGATTTGGTTCTGCGGTCGCTGAGGCACTGCTCGATGCTAATATCCTGGTTCCGATTACTCGGATTGGGGTTCCTGACCAGCTCGTAGATCACGCCAAACCCGATCAGTCTAAGGCGGCCGTCGGGCTGACAGCGCCCCAAATTGCCGAACGTGTTCTCAAAACATTTGAGCAAGAACCCTCTCCGGTCAAGGTTTAAGGTCTGAGACTCATCGGCTGTGCTATTTTGACCGATACGTGGAAAGCCCTATTTATTTGTAGTGGCACGGCACAGAAAATAGTGCATTAGGTAGGGTGCTGTTAGCTGCGCTAACGCACCGGGGTCAAGAGTCGCAGCCTTTTAAGGATTTGCACTACTTTTAGGCGTGTCACAACAGCATCAGAGCCTTGCGGGGTGGTGCGTTACAGCTACGCTTAACAGCACCCTACCGCACCGTTCATTTATGTCCACCTACTTACTTAGGATATTTAGGGTGGGGTTTACCCACCCTTTTTAGGTGGAATCAATCAGATTGGGAATTTATGTTTCAGCTAACCTGTCCAAACTGTGGCAAGCGTGCAGTGAATGAATTTACGTATCGAGGCGAGTTGCGCGATCGCCCTTCCTCCACTGCCGAGTTTTCTCAATGGTCTGACTATGTGTATTTGCGAGACAACCTGAAGGGAACGCAAAGGGAATGGTGGTATCACCGCTCAGGCTGCCAGAGTTGGTTCGTTGTTGAGCGAGACACCGCGACAAATCATCACCAGAGCCGCTGGTTTAGGGAATAAGTTGTGTCTTATATTGCTGAATGAGGATGCTGGGCTTGTTATAACAACCAAATGGCAAACCGAATTTCAGAACACGCTTATCTCACCCTCCCAAATCGGGGAAAATCGGTCACATTTACCGTCGACGGTCGCCCAATTCAAGCCTATGAGACGGATACGATTACCTCAGCGTTATTGGCAGCCGGCGTCACCCTTTTTTCGCGGAGCTTTAAGTTTCATCGTCCTCGGGGCGTTTATGACGGACATGGGCAAGGCCCAGAAACGCTATTCACCGTAGACCACGAGCCCAATGTGTTAGGCGATCGCACCCAGGTTCGTGAGGGTATGGTCGTCACGACGCAAAATGCGTTTCCGTCTGTCGAGTTTGACGTGATGGCGATCAATGATGTCGTCGTGCCGCTATTGCCCAACATTTTTTACTACAAAATGTTCCACAAACCGAAAGGACTGTGGAAGCTCGTCGAGCCACTGATTCGACGGGCGGCAGGGCTAGGAAGAGTTGATCGTAACGGGCACGACGTTGAGCGGCGCTATGAAAAGCGGTATCGATTTCCCGATGTGTGCGTGGTTGGGGGCGGTGTGGCTGGGCTTGCTGCTGCAAATGCGGCTCTAGATGCGGGCAAACAGGTGGTGCTAATCGACGATCATCCGCAGTTGGGTGGCAAATCGGTTCATTCAATTGCTCCTGTGAAGAATTGTATCAACGAATCGCTGAATGGACTGACTGAGCAGGAGGCGATCGCCCAATTAATCCAATCGCTGGAGAATCATCGCCGTCTTGAAGTTCTAACCAACACCAGCGTCTTTGGCGTGTATGGCGATCGCTATGTCGCGGCGCAACGCAGCACCGATTTATTCAAAATTCGCGCCGATTCTGTCGTATTGGCTCCCGGTGCGAGTGATCGCCATCTTGTATTTGAAAATAACGACAAACCCGGAATCATGACGGCTCGCGGCGTAGAGCGACTGATTGCCTGTCATGCGCTGACTCCGGGCACCAATGCGGTGGTGGTGACCTGCCACGATGGGGGCTATCACACTGCGCTGCTGTTACAGGGTGCGGGAACGTATGTCCAGGCAATTATAGAGGCTCGTTCTGCGGGAGAACCCGGATACTTTGAGCAGCAAGTGCGCCAGCTTGGGATTCCGGTTTACAACAATCAAACGATTTATGCTGCCCACGGGTTGAAATCGGTTGAGATGATTGAGATTGGCGACCTCAGCGGTCAACGAGTCTTGCGAAGCTTTAGCTGCGATTTAGTCGTCATGGCAGTGGGCTATAAGCCCCAGCTCAATCTGCTCTCTGCGGGACAACAGCGCCCCTCATGGGATCGAGAACGCCAAATCTTGCGCGTCACAGACTTGCCCGAAGGCATCTATGCAGCCGGAGAGGTGAATGGCACGGCTGCATTTGCGCGACTGTATCAAGACGGGCTAGACGCAGGTCGAGCGGCTGCGCTGGGCAAGCCTCATCCTGAATCAATTCGAGATTATGACGACTGCATTCCTGCATTGCCTGCCGACATTGAAGCAGGAGGCAGTCACCACTTCATCTGTAAATGCATGGATGTCACCCGCGATGAGGTTCGCTGCTCGGTTGCAGAAGGATTTGATGCGGTAGAAACGCTGAAGCGCTACACCAGCATGGGGATGGGACCCTGTCAGGGCAAATTGTGTTGTGAAGCGATCGCCCGACTTGCTGCCCAAGATACCGGATTGCCTGAATCGGATGCGGTGCCAACAACTATGCGTCCTCCCTTTTCCCCGGTATCGTTTGGCGTCTTGGCAGGGCGATCGCCCCATCTGCAACCCATTCAGCGGACTCCCATGCATCATTGTCATAGTGATGCAGGCGCAACGTTTCTCAATGCCGGACGCTGGAAACGACCTCATTCCTATCGCGATTCGCAGGACGAAGCGATGCATGTGCGCCAAAAACTCGGCATCATCGACATCAGCACCCTCGGCAAAATCGAAATTAGCGGCCCCGATGCGCTGCAATTTTTAGAATTCTTGCTGCCTAGGAAATATAGCAAGCTTGCCGTTGGTCGAACTCGATACTCGATTATGGTCGGCGAGGACGGCATTCTGTTTGAAGATGGCACCTTGTCTCATCTTGAATCGGGCATCTATTATCTCTCAACGACGACCGGAAACCAGGATGCGATTAATGCCATGATTCAGTGGTGGCTGATGGTCGAGAATTTCGACGTGCGCGTCAAGAATCTTAGTGCGGTCTATGCGGCAGTCAACATCACCGGGCAATCATCACGGGAGTATTTGCAACCGCTCGTGGATATTGACCTGGCGAATGATGCGTTCCCCTATATGCACTGCCGCAACGCGCGAATTGCGGGTATTCCCGCTCTGATGTTTCGCGTTGGGTTTACCGGAGAACTCGGCTATGAGCTTCATTTTCCTGCCGAATATGGAGAATCCTTGTGGAACTATCTTCTCGAACAGGGCAAACCCTTTGACCTAAAGCCGTTTGGAGTGGAAACGCAGCGAATTCTGCGCTTAGAAAAAGGACACCTGATTCCGGGAGTGGATACGGACGCGTTGACTAATCCGTATGAAGCAGGCGCAGGCTTTGCCATTAAAGATGGCAAGGATGATTTTATCGGCAAAGCATTTCTGCAAAACTTCAAGGAGCGAGGCATTGAAAATAAACTCGTGCCCTATGAATTGCCCATCGATGCGCCCATTCCAGAGGATGGCGTCGCAACGTTTCATGGAGACCAACTCATGGGACGGGTGACAAGTTCTCGACGCAGCCCAACATTAGATCGGGGAATCGGTTTGGCGTGGGTCGATGCGCGATTCGCTGACCCCGGATGTCAATTCACAATTCGCTGCTCAGACGGACAAACTGTTACAGCCACGGTGTTGTCTCATGCGGCGTATGATCCAGAGGGAACGCGATTGAAAGCATAATTCATTCCACTACCAAATTATTCAATCGCATTAACTGCCTACACTATGTCTTGGAAATAATCTCCAACGTCGCGCTTAGTCATAAATACACAACTTCTTTGACTGTAGAAACCAAGCAACCCTAATGTTTTAAAATCATGGGTCGATCGCAATTCTGGAAAATGTTTTTGCAGGGTTTGAATAATGATCTTGGTTTCAGTCATGGCGATCGCATTCTGCATTCCATCCGAATTACAGTCTCTGACAACTTGAAGATTTGCCTACCCTAACCCATACACACAATTCACAAGCGATTTAGGATCGCTATACGATTGCAGCGATTACAGAAGGATTGTCATCGCTCAACATAGGATTGCAGCAGTTGCAGAAGGATTGTCATCGCTCAACATAGGATTGCAGCGGTTACAGAAGGATTGCTATCGACAAACATGCCATTGTCATAGAGCAACATCGAATGATCAAGGCTCGACATGTGAATGTTATCGATGATCTTTAAATGATCAAGGCTCGACATGTGAATGTTATCGATGATCTTTAAATGATCAAGGCTCAACATGTGAATGTTATCGATGATCTTTAAATGATCAAGGCTCGACATGTGAATGTTATCGATGATCATTGAATTGCGATGACTTACATTGAATTGCGATGGAGAGCGTTTAGGTTTTCGTGTAAGTGCGACCGTCCTCGGTCGCGTGTTCCTTATTAATCATCACGAGGCACCAGAAATCGATGATGCAAGAACTTTCTGACCTAAAAACCAGCATTTTAGAAGAGCGCTACACCGATGCGTTGACGATCGTTGACCAATTAGACGGCATGAGCAGACGGGCGAGAATTGATGCCATCGAATCATCCTTGGTCAGAATGATGATTCACATTATTAAAAATCAGCTTGAAGAGCGGCTTATAAATTCATGGGCGGCATCGATTCGAGGATCGGTGGTTGATATCAAAAAGCTGTGGATGATTATTTGATGCAGCTTCCGGTTGGTGAGGAATGGAAGCAAGGAAGTAGTCGGTAGATGAGGCAACATGGCACAAAATTGGGCGATCGCGATGAACCACCCCATATTCATATTGAACGAGACACCCATGACTTCTTTAAGGATTGAAAGACTCGAAATACCGACAATTCAGCACATTAGCATTTCTGAAGAAACCCTATCGGTAGATTTATCCGATGGGCGCACGATCGCAGCTCCTCTAGCGTGGTATCCTCGACTTTTACACGGCTCGAATGCAGAACGCAACAACTGGCGCTTGATTGGTGGCGGAGAAGGCATTCACTGGATTGAACTTGATGAAGACATTAGCCTCAAAAATTTAATTCTGGGCCAACAGTCAGGAGAAAGCCAACCATCATTTCAGCGCTGGTTAAATAGTCGCACGTCAAAGGCTTGATTGGGTATCAATCATTCAATCGGCAATTGAAATTATCCGCGCAGGCAGACATAGTTCGTATAGCCGCCGATTTTAATCGGACGGCATAGAGACCTTTACGACAAATCATTCAATCGGCAATTGAAATTGCACCTACACGAACGAAACCCGCCTGCGCGGGTTGAGAAATTGTCTGCGACAGCGGACATAGTCCGTATAGCCGCCGATTTTAATCGGACGGCATAGAGACAACCTTTACGACAAATCATTCAATCGGCAATTGAAATTGCACCTACACGAACGAAACCCGCCTGCGCGGGTTGAGAAATTGTCTGCGACAGCGGACATAGTTCGTATAGCCGCCGATTTTAATCGGACGGCACATGAGGACTATTGCAGATTATAAGCAAAGTAACTATAAATTCAGCGTCACATCACATATCAACCGCTGCTCTAAACGGGTGACAACGGTTTA
>JBNPEG010000035.1:27179-64070 GCA_051117555.1 Elainellaceae cyanobacterium
AGTTCGTATAGCCGCCGATTTTAATCGGACGGCACATGAGGACTATTGCAGATTATAAGCAAAGTAACTATAAATTCAGCGTCACATCACATATCAACCGCTGCTCTAAACGGGTGACAACGGTTTATCACTAGTAGCCACATGAGTCCTCGGTTCTAAATCTCTAAATAGGACGGTGCTGAGATAGCGTTCGCCAAAGCTAGGCTGAATCATGACAATCAGCTTTCCTTCATTGTCAGGACGCTTGCCGACTTTAATCGCAGCACACAGCGCCGCACCCGATGACAGCCCAGACAGCAACCCCTCTTCACGGGCTAGACGACGACCATAGGCGATCGCCTCGTCATCACTGACCATTATTACTTCATCAATCAAATCTGTCCTCAAGACGTCGGGCACAAACCCAGCTCCGATGCCTTGAATCTTATGAGGGCCGGGTTGCCCTCCTGACAATATTGGGCTTCCCTGGGGCTCAATGGCGATCGCCTGCACGTTCGATTTTCGCTGTTTCAGTACGTCCGCGACACCTGTGATGGTGCCCCCGGTCCCCACTCCAGCGATAAGAATATCGATCTGTCCGTCCGTATCATCCCAAATCTCCTCAGCGGTCGTGTCTCGATGGATTTGAGGATTAGCAGGATTCTCAAACTGCTGCGGCATGAATGCATGGGGAATACTATCGGCTATCTGCATCGCCTCGTTGATAGCGCCCTTCATGCCCGCCGAACCTGGCGTCAGGATGAGCTCGGCTCCATAGGCATTGAGCATAGCCCGACGTTCGAGGCTCATAGTGTCTGGCATCGTGAGAATGAGACGATATCCCTTAGCGGCAGCAACCATTGCTAAGGCAATCCCAGTGTTACCTGATGTTGGCTCAACGATAATGGTTCGGCTCGGGTGAATTAAACCTGCCTCCTCAGCAACGCAAATCATATTTGCGCCAATGCGATCTTTCACAGATGCCCCTGGATTCATGCCTTCCAATTTGACCACCACACGGGCTAGGCATCCTTCCGCTTGAGGAATGCGGTTTAACTGCACCAGAGGAGTGTGGCCAATGAGTTTGGTGATGTCATGTGCGATTCGCATAGAGTTTATTTTTAGCTTACGTCAGATCCTCAGCAGACCGACTCAGTCTTGAATACCCTGTAACGAAAATTTGTTTGTCAGGCCTCCATGGCGCAGCCCTCAACGACAAAAGAGACATAACCCATGTCATGCCCCTTTTGACTATCAATTTGAATATCAAACTGACGATTAGCCCCTGTCCATCGAGAAAATAGAGAGTTCGTCAATATCTATAGCGGTATGCGCTTGAGATATGCGTCAGGATGCGCTACTGGTCACAGGCATTTCAGCCCGTGTTTTCTCAATGAGTGGCTTACCCTCAAAATACTCAGGGACAGGCACATCCATTAACGTCAGCACAGTGGCGGCTAGATCCAGCGAGTGTCCGTTAGGCAACTGAGTGCCCGGTTCAACGTGGGGACCTTTTGCGACAAAGAATCCATCTGAACGATGGCTTCCGGTTCTTAAATACGGGACAGGACCAATTCGACCACAATCTGGGCAATCTACGACATCGGTCGTATGCTCCTCTTGCCAAATAACGACCAGATCGGCATCCGGTAATTTAGGATCATCGTCCAATGCTGACTGACGAGTGCGAATGACCTCTTTGACCATTGACGCGCCAGTTCGGGCATCTTTCATGCCATAAAGCTTCTGCGTGATTGACTCACAGAGTTCGTCATACTCTTCTGGAGACACAATTCCGTTCGCTTCTCTGCCTTTCAAATTAATGCGGACGTAACCTTCGGAGAAGCTCGGAATGGCAAATGCTTTCATTTCAGACCAAAACTGTTTGTACCACAGAGCAGGCTGGAAATAGAGCGAATCGCCTTCCCGTTGAAGCTGGAATGGAGATACGAGATCGGGGGTTTGAGGCTTGCCAAATAACGGCTGAATTCGGTCAAAAATCTTGGTCGGCAGTTTTTGACGCAAGAATCGCTGAATCGGATTGGCGTCATGCTTCATGCTCCACATGGTGCCCAACCAACCCCGTTTTGCGCGAGGTCCAAAAATAGGATTGGGAGAGATTTTGCCTCGTTTCCCGCGTGCCATCCCAACTTTTCCAGGGAAATTAAGCCGGAAAAGAAATTCTGGCAAGAAGAACATGCTGGGTAAGTCCATCACATTGGAGCCCATGCCGTGTGCCGCAAACACTAAAATCTGGGCATTCTCGGGAGCTTTGCTAATAATGTCGCCGATCGCCTTATCAACCGATTCAAAGACTGACAGCAGGGGATCATCCGGCGGCTTTGCCACAAGGTGATAGAGGGGATGGTCAGGCTTGCTTAGATGCCAAAAATAGTGCCCTGCCGCGTGGGTTTCGCCGAAGATGGTCAAAAACATATCCCAGGGTTCGCGCTGGAGGATGTCTTGGCAAATTTGTGCTCGTCGAGCGATCCCCGTTTCTAGTCCGTCTTGCAGGCGCTTGAGAGCCGAGAAATCGACGGTGCTGGCATGATCTCGACGCAACACGGGATGTTCGCCATATTGCTCAGTCACCTCTTTGAGAAGCGGTTCTGGGACGGAAATGCTCGGCGTCATTGGCGCATGGGCACCCCATGCCAATACTTGTAAGCCATTGACTTGCTCAGAGAGTTGGGTATGGGGCATATCAAATACCGCAACCCGGCGATCGCCACAGAGAGAATAGAATGTCGGAAATTCGTCAAACTTATAGGCTTGAACTTCCTCTACGTCGTAGCTGTTGGGGTAAAACTTTAGAGGTGCCCAATATCCGGTTTGGCGAGGTGAGCAACCCGTCAAAAAAGTTGTCCACGGCGTTTCTGCCCGATAATACTCAAATGTTTTTAGTCGAGCATAGGCCCCTTGCTCGCGAAGGCTACGGAGATTTGGTAAATATCCTTGAGACATCCAAGCCTCAATCAAGTTTGGATCGGCGGCGTCTAAGCCAATAGCGATCACAGGATTAGTCATAATTCCTCCCATAGCTGTAAGGTCGGTGAGAGCAATGCACTTGCTCTGTGAATGTAGGGGGCAGAAGTCACGTCACGATCGGAAATCTTGAAGCATCTGGTCGAGTCAGATATCGGTGACAGTAAAAACCGCAGATACACGACCCAACCGTAAGCATCTCCGAAGTCTTATCAAATCAAACAACACTGCACTCGCACTAGGGCGTATCCCTCCGCTTCATCGATTTCTTAAAGAGTCGGCGTGCAATTAAAAGGGAGTATTAAGATGATTTCCCCTCTATTCGGCTAATTTACTGAGTTTGATTCTAAAGCACCCTTCTCCATTTGACGGATTTTGCGGATACATTCTTACGGCTACTTCATATTTACTGCCTTTCGATGGTCGATATAGTTCTACACACACTCGACGTGCTAACGCGAGAATATAGCCCTACGGACTCACCACCCGTTCAGCGTCATAACGCGAGAGTGTACGGCTATACAAGGCAATAGATCGATCTTGAAATGCGAGCTGTATTCTGAAGAAAGATGGATAAATGGACACTAGCTGATTAACTTGCTTCAAACTGAAACTAATAGGGGCTTACACTGCTCGAAACCTCTATAACGTGGGAATTTTTTCTGTCATTACGTAGAGACTCAAATTTTTATGGCATCTGAACAAGACGTTCGCCAATACCTGGCATATTGGTTCCAACTGGGTAAGAAGGTGATGATCAATAATGGTCAGGTCGCTTATCAGCCTGACTCTATTATTCAGGGCGATCGCTACAGTACTGAGTTTGAACATTGCTGGCAACGCATTCGCAGCCCAGAGTCAGGTGACTGTTATTTAGAAGGAACAGATCAAACGGTTGGTCAACTGCTCTCAGATCAGTGGGAAGTTGACCCGTGTGCTCGGTGTGGGATGCCGATTCCAATTATCACGGTGGGAATGCCTTCCTCAAGCTGTCCCTGTAGCGATTTGCCATCATGGCCCAATGTGGATTTGCCTCAGCCGCGATCGCCCATTAGCAGCCGCGATCGCCTCAGCCAAATCCAATCTCGCCTGACACGCCAGTCATCAGTCCCAGCAGATTCGTCGTCAAATAATTAAATTAACAACCCGTCTCACGATCTCTGCGGTGCTATTCAGATGAATACCACCGCATTGCAGTATTGCATGACAGAGAAGACTGATTCGCACGGTTCACCGTGATAGGTTACACCCTGATTAACTGACACACACAGGCGTCGCTCTCAGACTCATTGAAGAGAATATAAGCGTCCATCTCGCAACTGCACAACGGGGTGGTCTGACATTCGCACAAGCTGTTCATCGTGGGTCGTTACAATGACTGTGATGCCGATTTTGTTAAGCTTTTTAAAAATCTTAATGACCTGCCAGGAGTTTTCGGGATCTAGATTTCCAGTCGGTTCATCTGCCAAAAGCACAGGGGGAGTACTGACGATGGCCCGGGCAATGCTGACTCGCTGCTGCTCTCCTCCCGACAGCTGATCCGGAAAGCAATTGGCTTTGTCGTGCAGCCCGACCATCTTTAAGGTCGGCAACAAGCGCCGGTGAATTTCTTTGCGTGTAAACCCCTGTGCCCACAGCACAAAGGCAACATTTTCAGACACCGTTCGCCGAGGAATCAGCTTATAGTCCTGAAACACAATGCCAATCTGCCGGCGCAGCATCGATAACTGGCTTCCTCGCAACCGAGACACGCGCAGTCCATTGACGATGACATCCCCTTCAGTACTTTTTTCTTCTCCATATAGCAACTTCAAGAGAGTCGACTTACCTGCGCCCGATGAACCCGTCACAAACCAAAAATCTCCTCGTCGGACTTGCCAATTCACGTTTTGCAGTGCTTGGCTCCCGTTGTTATATCGCTTAGTCACTTGCTGAAAGCTGACAATGACACGAGATGCTGGATCTCGCCACTCTGGTACGGCGTTAGAAATGGTCGAATGCCCCGAAGCGCGAGACGGTATTCGCGAGGATGGATCAGTGGTGACAGAAACCATAAGGATGAGAATGCACGATAGAGTTCAATTGGTCCACGTCTGAAAACTCAGACTATACTAAATCGAATGCATCGAGCTATAGCACTCACGGGAAGAAACGCTCTCCGAGGGCTTATTGTAATCGGTGTTGGTAAGGGAGTCACTAAATTTGTCAGTTTGTTGCATCTATCCCGCCATAAAACGGCTAGCGAGATTTGTTATCACCCCCTCGAGTAAACCAAGGCTCGCCATGCAAACTTAGGCAGCGCTAACATTCGGCGCCAACGCCACGGTTCTTGATAGAGTCGATACATCCATTCCAGATGGTTATTCCGAAACCAATCAGGGGCTCTGGTCTTGATCCCTGCCCAAATGTCAAAACTTCCTCCAACCCCAATCCAAATGGAGTTGGGGGATAAATGACGGTGCTCCTCAATCCAAAATTCTTGACGAGGAACCCCCAGCCCAACCAAAATGATGGACGGTTGTAACGACGATAGGTCTTCGCAGACCTGGTGGTGTTCGTCCGCTGATAAATATCCGTGCTGAACTCCAGCGATCGCCAATTCTGGAAGCAATTTCTGCCAGCGATTGACCGCATTCTGAGCGACGCCGGGCGATCCGCCATAAAAGAACACGGTTGCAGGTGGGTTACACTGGCTGCTTCGCTTTAGAAGAGACTCAGCGAGTTCGATGCCGGGGCACCGCTGGATGTGCCGATTGCGGAGCCAGAGATAGAACACTACTCCCGACCCATCGGGGACTACCAAATCTGCCTTGCGAATCACACGGGCTAGATCCGCATTACGTTCAGCTTGAATCGACATCTCGGCATTCAGCGTCACCACGTGCGTTCCTCGATGGTGATGAAGCTGCGAGATGAGCCAACCCGAATAATCCTGTGTCAGGTGGACAGGTAATCCTAAAACATCTGCTTGTTCTAGAGTTTGGAGATCTGACATTGTAAGGAACTGTGCATCGTCTCACACCACCATTCATTATGAGGCGTGCCAGGGCAAATCGTACACGACAAATCGTACACAATTAAGCGCATCGCTTGAGCGTACCATCTGCATAAAGCTCTAGTGGAACAATCTCCACCTTGCCGTTGACTCTTTCTTTTGAATAGACGATTTTGATGAGCGGTGATTGGTTTTGATTACGCCGACGAGACATGAGAAACCTCCTATACGCTGACCCAAATGCAAACGAGCTTGCTATAGTCAAAAAAGTGAGAAAAATCTGGTTGCATGACGTTTCAATCTGAAGAATGCTCCTCAAACCTGACAGAGAACTCAGTAAAGATACTGACAAGTTTTGCGATAATGATTTGAAGATCTGAGGAGTAATACAAACCGAGAATTGGCATCTTCCCAGAATTTAAACTAGATTTCTGTCATCTCTCCCTGGGCGATCGCCTGCAACGTTCTCATCTTATTATTCTCGTTTCAATCCTCGATGTGCGATCGCGCGCGCTCATGCTACGCAGCTCAATCAAATCAACATTCAAACACTAAAATTAGAAAAGTTTTCGAACGGTTCTCTGTCGAGCAGATTTCGAGAGAGAGTGGGTGTGACCAGACTCCTGGTTGTGTTCTGGTATACCATTATCTCCACTGTGTCCAGTTTGAATTCCGGAAATTTTTAATATACGCCTAATGTCTACTCCCACTTCATTTTCAACTGGTGATTCTACCTACCGTCTATCTCTACTCTCCCTTCAAAATCGACTCGATGCCTATTATCAGGAAGTAAAGGGAGTCATCCTATCTCGACAAAATCCAGTCACTGGATTGTTCCCCGCTAGTACAGCCGTCAACACGCATGGCGACTACACTGACGCCTGGGTTAGAGATAATGTTTACAGTATTTTGGCGGTTTGGGGCTTGGCGTTAGCCTATCGCCGAGTTGATGATGACTGGGGTAGAACCTACGAGCTAGAGCACAGCATCGTCAAACTGATGCGGGGGTTGCTCTTTTCGATGATGCAGCAAGCGTCTAAAGTTGAGCGGTTCAAGGTAACCCAGGCTCCCCTTGATGCGTTACATGCGAAGTACAACACTCGAACGGGTGATACGGTCGTGGAGGATGATGGATGGGGGCATCTCCAACTCGATGCCACGTCTATTTACCTGCTGATGCTCGCCCAAATGACGGCATCGGGGCTACAAATCATTTTCACTCTCGATGAAGTAAATTTTATTCAAAACCTCGTCTATTACATCGGGCGCGCCTATCGTACTCCTGATTATGGCATCTGGGAACGGGGCAATAAGATTAATCATGGTAATCCAGAACTGAACGCAAGTTCGGTTGGGATGGCAAAAGCGGCGTTAGAAGCCATGAATGGGTTTAATGTATTTGGAGTGCGTGGCAATCAAGCATCTGTTATTCACGTGTTGCCTGATGAAATTGCGCGGGCTCGGATTACGCTCGAATCCTTGCTACCCAGAGAGTCTGGCTCTAAAGAAGTTGACGCAGCGTTGCTGAGCATTATTGGATTTCCAGCATTTGCGATCGAAAATCCGGCACTCGTTGATCGGACTCGCACCAATGTTGTCCAAAAACTCCAAGGACGCTATGGCTGTAAGCGATTCTTACGAGACGGGCACCAGACGGTTTTAGAAGATGCGTCTCGGCTACACTACGAACCGTGGGAGCTTAAGCAATTTGAACATATTGAGTGTGAATGGCCTCTCTTCTTTACGTATCTGTTTCTGGATGCGTGGTTTAGGGGCGATCGCCTAGCCGCTGATGACTATTATCAAACGCTCGAAGGGCTGAGCGTCGATCGAGATGGATTTAAGCTTTTGCCCGAACTTTATTATGTGCCGGAAGCGGCAATTGGCTCAGAGCGCGAAAATCCGCATAGCCAAGTCCGACTGCCCAATCAAAATGTTCCGCTTGTGTGGGCACAAAGTCTTTACATGCTGGGCAAGCTGCTGAAAGAAGGTCTCATTAGCATTGGGGATGTTGATCCCCTCGGTCGACATCGTCAGTCCAACTCGTATCGACAGTCTCTGGTGCAGGTGGCACTGCTTGCCGAAGATGATATGCTCCAAACCGAGCTCGCCACCTATGGCATCAATACGCAAACCCCCGCCCAACTCGAATCCATTCAGGTTCGCAAGCCAGGTGAGTTGTCTGCCATTTATGCCCAGATTGGTCGCAACGATGCGCTAGCGCTAAGTGGTCGCCCGAGTCGACGGCTCCGCAGTCTCACAACATCCAGAATATTTCGCATCGCGAATGATGTTGTCGTTTTCTTGCCGTCATTTCTTGACCAGCAGCAGTTTTACTTGACACTCGACTACCATTTCTTGGTGGCGCAAATCAAAGGCGAACTGGCCTATATCCAAACTCACTGGCATGAACTCGGGCGCCCCACGGTGACCTTGCTGTTAACCCACACGATGTTTGAAGCAGGGCATAAAAATGAAACGGGTGCGTCAGGAATTGAGCGATCGCCCCTTCTAGAATTGATTAAACAGCTCCGCGATGGCAACTGCGAGGGGGTCGCAATTAAGGTTGAGCGATTAAATCAGCTCATGCTGACAGCTAAAACCGAGCGTATCGACCACATCCAGGATTTTCAATTTGCGCCTATTCAAGACGCAGCCCCCGCACCGCAATATTTAACCTTTTATCCTGATCGCAACTGGCCGCTCAGCAACACCCAGGAGTTTTTGCTGGAGTGTGAGACCAATATTTCTCCGTTGCTGACGAGCTTACGCCAGTCACATAACCTATACGAGCAAATCGAGCTACTCGAAACCCTAGTTCATTTGCAAGGGCTAGAGTTTGATACTGGAATTGGCGGCCCAACTCAACGCGTGACCGTATCAGATTTGCTGAATGAGGTATACGACAAAGCCGCTCAAGTCGGGCTTTGGGCGGTGATTCGTCGAGCAGCAGGGTTGCTTAATAAAGTCGATATTGGTCTGTCGGATGCCGTGACTGATATTTTAGTTCGCCAAAAGCAAATTACAGTCGGCAAAGCCTACAGCCAGGCGTCGCTGATTGATAAGCCGATGTCTCACGGCGAAATCATGGAGAGAATTAATGAATTTTGTGGGGAAGATATTCGCGATCGCCCGCTTACTCAAGAAATCTTGATTTATCTCAGCATCCTGATTAAAACCGATCCCCATCTTTTTGATGGACTGCTAACCTTGCGCGTCAGCTACTTAATCTTACTGGTGACCAGCGAACTCGCCCAAGAACTTCAGATGCCGCAAGATGAAGCGTATGAACATCTCATGCAGCTTCCGCCCTTTGAAATTGAAAATCGGCTGCGTCAGGTCTTGGAAGGCTATGCCGGATTAAATCAAACCTTGTTCCGGCGAGAATCGTTGTCAATCAAACGAAGTGGCGCAATCCAATGGGTGGTCTTGCCTGAAGATGAAGATCAAGACCCCTTTGGTGGAAGCTGGTGGCGACATCGGCAACGCGACGGCTCTCTCAACATGGTTCCCCAAGGGTTTTATCCAAAGGTTTGGACTGTTTTACAGCACTGCGAGGGAATCGTCATTGGCGACAAACTTGAGCGGCGTAACCGCTTAAACAGCGAGCTAATTTTGTCAGAAATGACACCGGGTGAGAAAAATTTTGCCCTCCGCATCGAGCATCTTTTAAATAAGATTCAGGCTCCTGAGTATCGACAGGTCAACGTTGAGGCGCTCACTGAGCTTGCCGCTATTGTAGAACGCAATCCAGACATTCTCATTGAAAGCAATATCGTGTTGGATATTTTGATTGGTCATGCGGTGCGGCTTGCATGGCTCGATCGTCATCCGGATCATCAGGATCGCTACGATGAATATAAAGTTCAGGCGTGGCGGTCGTTTTATGAAACGTCTCCGCATCGGTGTTCGAGCTATATTGCCAAAGCCCTGCAGTTCCTAATAGAAATCGGACAGGAGCATTCAGAGATGAACATCCCGTCCGAATCTAAAGTTGAAGAAACGTTAAACTAACGTGTAAAACGCCCCCTGCTCCGACGAGCACTTGCTTTTCGCTTGCGCTTTTCAGTGGGCGTTTCAAAGTGACGTTTGCGTTTTAGATCAGACAAAATTCCTGCTCTAGAAACTCGGCGCTTAAAGCGACGAAGGGCGGATTCGATACCTTCGTTTTCGCCAACGGTAACCTGAGCCATACTGCACTCTCCCTACGCGACCTAAAAGCGTCGAGAGTACCGATCATTTTGACGAGATGAGGAAAAGCCATCCCAATTATCACGCTTAGAGCCAGAACGACGGCGATCGCCACCGCGATTATTTTCGCGAGGCTTCGCTTTGTTCACTTTAATTGTGCGCCCCATCCACTCTGCACCGTCTAATGCATCAATTGCGGCTTGCTCTTCTGTGTCAGATGACATATCGACAAACCCAAATCCACGCATCCGACCGGTTTCCCGATCTGTGGGTAACTGGACCCGCTCTACTGTGCCATATTCAGAAAAGACAGTGGTCAAATCCTCCTGAGTTGCATCGAACGAAATATTACCGACGTAAATTGACATATCTGATTCCCCGAACCGATGAAGTGCAGAGATCAAGATTCGGAGAAATGCCTGTGATAAACAAACTTCTTAACCGAATTTATATCTCTCTAGCAACGTTAGCACACAATTACAATGATGGAACATACCCCATCATTACGATGCGGTTCATATTTCTAAGATTGTGATGTTTCAAACGACTCGCCGCCGCCTAGCCCTATGGTATACCCTCGTCACCGCTACACTACTTATTTTGTTTGCGAGTGGGTTTTATTTATATGTCCGAAACACATTAGTGGAGCGAGTCGATGATACGTTAAACCACGTCGTTGAAGTGATTCAGCGATCGCTTGTCATTGAGCATGACTCCGAAGATAGGCTGCATGTCAATGTGGAAGCTAGTTTTCGAGACAATGCAGAGACGGTTGACGACGATCATATTGATTTGGAGTGGTTTAGCCCAACCGGAATCCTTGTCTGGTCGACCTTCGACCAGCCTCTCGATAGCCCGCTTCATTTCAATTCAAAGGGTGAAACCGTTCACTTTCATGAGCAACTATTGCGACAGGTAACTCAGCGAGTGCAAATGGGGCGACACGTGTTGGGCTATCTTCGCGTCAGTCATCCTTGGTTTGAAGTCACTAAACCCATTCGTCAACTCATCGTTGATTTAAGTTGGGGAACGGCGCTCATGGTCGGAGTGACGGCTGCGATTGGTTGGCTGCTGTCGGGGTTGGCAATGGCTCCGGTGCGAGACTCATATCAGCGTCTTAAGCAGTTTACAGCCGACGCATCTCATGAATTGCGAAATCCAATTGCGGTGATTCAGACCAACGTGCAGGTGGCGCTTTCTGACTCCGATCCGCAATTTCAGCACGATCAGCTTAAAGTCGTCGAACGTATTACGCGGCGACTGGGGCGATTGGTGGATGATTTGCTGTTTCTAGCTCGGCAAGACAGCGGCATTGTGCAGCTTTCGTTTAATCCAATTTCAATCTACGGCGTACTGAGTGAGGTGATTGACGAGCAGCAGGCGATCGCATCCGATAAACACGTTCAGCTTAGGCTAAATCATCCGAAACCGGACTCTCGTAGTAGCTCCATCAAGACTGATCCCTACAGTCCGCTGTATCTGGTTCAGGGCGATCGCAATCAGCTGACCCGACTATTCACTAATCTCATTGGGAATGCGATTCAATATACGCCTTCGGGGGGTGAGGTATATATTACGTTGACGACCCTAAAGCGAAACAACGACGTCCAGACTGTCGTTCAAGTCCAAGATACTGGAGTCGGGATTCCGCCTAATGCAATTCCTCATCTATTTGACCGCTTTTATCAAGTTGATTCATCTCGATCTCACAGAACAGGCTCAGGACTAGGGCTGGCGATCGCCAGAGCGATTGTTGACAATCATCAGGGTCAGATTCACCTGGACAGCACTCCCGGCGAGGGCACGACTGTCACCGTAACGTTGCCCGACCTAAGCGAAGCGTCGTGAAACTAGCAGGTCAGCTCTGTTGATTCAAGACAGCAATTAACCGGAGTGGTTTAGTGCATCCAGAGCCGCTTGAATGAGATTAAAAATGTGCGGATGAGACACATCAACCTCACGAGCTTCGGCTCGATTTCGCCCCAATAATCCTCGATTGTGCTGAGGTTGAACGGCTAAGACCTGTCCTTCAGGGTTGCGGATTCTTAATTCTTGAGCGCTACCAACCTGAGACAGGCTACACAGATATTGGCGTTGATTGTAGGTGAAGGTCGCCTTTTTCAACGGTGGCAAGGACGGGCCTTCAGAATCAAAGTCACGATCTGATCTAGAACGTGGTGCATTCAGAGAGGGTGGAGTTGATGGCTTGGTGACCTCAAACATCTGTCCAAGGTTGCGATCGGCTGAATCAATCGGGAAGGATACTGTGTTGGACAAGACCTCATCCGATTCGTCTTGGGAATCAGATTGGTCGTCGTCAAACAGAGGTAGATTGTCATCAGAGAGAGGATAGTGCTCACGCATCGATTCATCGGGCAGAGGAGATTCGATTGCGCTCAGAGCCGGGGTTTGAGGAAGCCGAACGCCGATCACCTCTAGCTCTACATTTTTGCTGCCGTTCCATTCATTGAGCCGCAAGCGATAGGCAACATCAACTCGACTCGGCAATGGGCAATATTCACCCCAACGCCAGGCGATCGCCCGAATACTTTTCATGCCGTCCTGTGCCAGGGTGAGCTTTAAGTGATTGCGCGATCGCCCGATGGTCTTTTGCTCTAAAACCCGAACATTAGGTGTCCAAAAAACCGGATCGGAGTTCTCAATGCCGCAGGGATGTAGCGCATCAATTTGGCTATACAAATTAAGATCGAGCTGATCAAAGTTAGCTTGCACGTCGACGGTCACCAACGGCTTAAGATGATGGAGCTGGAGCTGCATATTGGCAAAGATTTGGAGGCGCGATCGCAGCTCTGACAGGTTTTCTGCCTGGAGTGAAAACCCTCCGGCAGCTCGATGCCCACCATATTTATCCAATCCCTCTTCACAAAACTTCAGCGCTTCAAACACATTAAATTCAGGAATTCCCCGCGCCGATCCCCGAATCCGAGTTGGATCATCATCTTCATAGGTGCCGATGAAAACTGGAACACCATATCGCTCGACTAGTCGAGATGCCACGATGCCGATAACGCCATGATGCCATCCCGGCTGAACGATAACCAGCACACGCTCCTGTTCTAAGTTGGGTTGGCGCTCTTCAATCCAATGAATGGCTTCTTGCTCAATCAGTTCGCACAACTGCTGGCGGCATTGATTAATTTGTTCGCATTCCATTGCCCGTTCGAGGGCGTAGCCTTCATCGTCTGTCGTGAGCAGCTCAATGACAATTTCAGGATTGTGAATACGCCCGACTGCGTTAATGCGAGGCCCCAACCGAAATCCGATGGCGTCTGGCTTCAGCGTGCCGGTTTCATGGCTAAGCCCTGCTACTTGAATCAGCGATCGCACGCCTGCGAGTCGAGAGGATGGCAAGAGCTTGAGTCCTCGTTTGACCCACCGACGATTGACACCCGTCAAAGGAGCTAAATCGGCAATGGTTCCTAAGGTGAACAGCTCAAGCAACGACGTGGCTAAATCCTTGGTTTTGCCTAGATACTGGGCTAAGCAAACCGCAAGAATATAGGCAACTCCAACTCCTGCGAGCCCATAATACGGCGATTCTGTTCGAATCAACTTGGGATTGAGGATGGCATGGGCAGGCGGCAGGCGGGGTGGAAGGTCGTGGTGGTCGGTGATAATCACCTTCAGACCTAGTTCTCTCGCTCTAACAACGGGGTCGTAGGCTGCGATGCCATTGTCGACTGTGAGAATGAGATCAACTCCCTCTTGGTGAAAGTCTTCCACAATACGCTGATTAATGCCATATCCCTCTTTCATGCGGCTGGGAATCGCATAGTCAACTGTGGCACCTAAGAAGCGCAATGCTCGGATCAGCAAGGATGTGCTGGTCATACCATCCGCATCATAATCTCCGCAAATCGCAATTTTTTGCTTAAATTCTACGGCAGTTGCGAGCAGTTCTAGCGCGGTTGACAAATCTGGGAATTCATCGACTGGAGACGGAAGCTGTTGAATTTCGGGGTTGAGAAAAATTTTAGCCGCAGCCGATGTGGTGATGCCTCGGTTAATCATCACCTGGGTTAACAGAGGCGATAGTTCCGTTGCTTCGATGAGTCGCTGTGCCAGCTTAAGATTGGGAGATGCGATGTGCCAGCGTTGGCTCGGAAGCCGGGGCGATCGCCCCTTGTCTGCTGCACTGGTTTGGGTCGCAGCAGGAGAATTGCCATTTTTACCATTAAAGGATGCAGATGAAATAGGTCGAGTAGACACAGCAAGACCTTTGAACGAGCAATCACAACTAACGAACTACGATCTAAATGCAGATTATAAACGCAGGTTTAAGCGTTGAATCTTAAGCGTGACATCCGTGAGAAAGAGTTAGACGGTTGAGCAATAAGCCTATCACAGAGTTCAAATGTTCTATTTATCTACCTTAAATTAACATTTTGAGAGGGCTGACGAGAGTAGTGGACGACTAAAACGGCAAATTTGTCAAAATAGGAGCCGTTAGTTTCTGTCGAGCACTTGCGGTCAAGCTATTTAGATACCGTCGAACCTGATGACATTGCTCAATATTGGTTTGATAGGTCTGATAGTCTTTTTTGTGAAACAGCGGTGCTGCTAATAAAATTCGATAGTCTGGATTTTGCTGAGATTCGGGAGTGAGGCAGTCAAAGTCACTTTGAGTAGGGACGAAGCCAGCCGGAAGCTGCCCTTCTAGTATTGCTAAAACCTGAGCGTAACAAATCTGCGGATCGATGCCTCGACTCTCTAAAATCTGCATGATGTTGCTGACCGTCAGGGGCTGATTGGGCAGCGCCCGCAGCAGTTCTAGCAGAAGAAAATAGTCGTTATACCGTCGCCGAGTGGGTTCCATCACGTTGGGATGGAGTGGTAGGGTGGCTAGTCCATAGGCGACTCGACTGCACGTGGGAGAGTATCTGTTTTGCTGAGATGATGTCGAATGGCTAGTATAGGTGTCTTGAATGATCGTCGCTTGAGGTAATTTTTGGCGTAGCCAGATCGCGATAATGCGTAACGACGCGCTTCCTCCCGAACAAATCACCTGTCTAATCGAATAGAGAGATCCTCCCGTTTGTCTCAATAGATCGATCAGATCGTGGTGAAGAAGCTGAATAAAGGGCACAAACACCCGGCTTCCCAAATCTTGCTGAGGAATGACCCACTGCTCATCGCCCAACTGAATGGTAATACTCTTTTGATGCTGGAGGATAAATTTAATGCGACCTGCGATTTCCAGAAGGGTTTTGCCAGATTGAGAACTGTCGAGGCGCTGGCGCAACTGATGTCGCCTTGCTAAATCAGACTGTCCTGGATTCGGAAGCTCAAGCGTCTCAAGCCGCAAGTCGTCCCACGATATTTGCTCTGAAGACTCCAGATCTGCGGATTCAAACTCGATATTCGATGGGTCAATCTGCCGATTCGCTCGATACCGAGGAGGGTAGAGTAACTGGCATACAATGTCTTGGTCGAGAGCATCTCCCCCGAATGCTACACTCTTGGCTGTGAAGTCTTGATATGTCAGATCGTGTAGAGAATCGGGTAAGTTGACAAGAGCAAATTCGGTTGTAGAGGCGCCCGCATTGATTGCAAGTGTATAGCCAGTCCAATCGGTGTTATGGATGTGGGGTTGTTGCAATAGCTGAGAAGGAAGCATAACCGATCGCCCATCTGCACCGTGCAAGCCCGACAATATCGTGGCGATCGCATCATCGACAAACATCACCTGCTCAGGACCTGCAACAAGACGGGCTCCCAAAACAGCTTCTCGAACGTTAAAGCGATAGGTATCAGACCCGCATTCAGGTTGTCCCATGATTACGCCTGCTAGCTGTTGAAGGGCGGATTGAAACGCTGATTCTTCTAGCCCTATCGCACCACAGCTTACTGTAGAAACCGCTGCAGTCAAGGGCGATCGCGACGTACCAAGGGTGTTTAACAAAAGCTGGAGCGCTTGATATAGTTGGCTAAGTGCGACTTGGTGCTGATCTGTCCACTGGAGAACGGGTTCCCATGTCGACGTTTGGGCCGAATAGTAGGGAATGCCGACATTGAGATAGGGCTTAAAGTGCTGTAGCGAAACATAGGTCTCTTGAGGATACTGATCGGCAGTCAGAGATTCTCCATGCTCTTGACTTGCGTCTAGAATGGGAGGTCCGCTAAGGAGAGTGGAGGGCGCATCTGGAATAGTCAATGAAGCCAGCGTCGGCAGCCGGAATCGATTCTCAGGTGTTTCTGACGAGGCGTCGGCTAACGAACTGGCATCACTCCAATAAATGGGGTGCAGTTCGCATGTCTGACGGTTAAGCAAGACAGCAGAGAGCCCGGTGGTTCCAAAATCGATGCCTAAAAACCACGTAGCGTGTCGAGGTTCGTCCTGATGGGGCGGAGGCGATGGCGGGGCAGCCTCAGGATTGGTAAACACAGACTCTATTGAAGCAATTTCCTGCTCAGTTGCAGAAATATCAGTGTCAGCAGACAGATTAAACTGTTCCGGGCGATCGCCAACGGGTTCGACACGAGCCTCTGGAACATCTTCGTTGAGATCGAGGTCGGGCGTTGCAAGCGCTAAATCGGGAGTCGGGTTCGCATTGACGTCACTCGCTTCAGAATCGAAAGAATCAGGTTCATCATTTAGATTCTTTTTTTTTTGGCTAGATTCGTTTGCCTCCTCTGGATCGCCTGGCCGGCCTGTCCTAGCTGGATTGACATAACCAGAAAGGTTGCCCTGCCAGGGTATTTCGCTAGCGTCGGGACTTGCCATCAGGTCATAGAGCGTTTGTCCTTCCGGGGGAGTGTCAGATGATGAAATATCGGCGTGAGTCAGATCTTCAAACAGGCTGTCAAGTCCTTCGATGGTTGAAGGCTGTCTATCTTCAACATCGATGCCTTCATTCTCAAACGTAAACACGTTGTCAAGATTAATATCCTCTTTATTGTCTACTGATGCTGTCTCATCAACCGGTATGTCAGTAGACGAATCTACGTGCCCCGCAACGTCATCGAGAGTCAATGCAGAATCGTCTGACTCGGCTAGAGAATCCGCATCAATAGTTAGAGCTCGCAATAAGTCATCCTCAAGATTCGGCATTGAAAGGAGACGTTCTAAGCTCAGATCACGGTCAGGAAGATTCAGCAGGTTATCCGTATCCGCGTCGCTTCGGGATACGCCTGTATCCTGACTTTCTTCACGGGGAAAATCAACAGTCTGCACCGAATCACCCGCATCTTGACTGGTGAACAAGTCTTCAACGGTGGGATAGTCAGACAGCGATTCCTCATCATTGTGAGACGAAAAAATTAATGTTTGGTCGTCATCCGAATCGTCTAAATCATAATCCTCAGCGAAAAGGTCGATACCCTCCGATGAGGAATAACTACTGGTCTCTGACATATTGGCTATGAGGTCTGATGCATCAGCCGCGAAAAAGTCATCCTCTGGAGGAAGAAAATCATCGGCGGCTGCAGGTGTTCCCGATGACGTCAGAGCAGCGAATATGGTGTTGCTCGAGGAGCCAGTCTGAGCGGATTCAAATACGTCTTGGCGTTCATCCGTCATATCCGCGTCGGATGTGTCTAGAGGAGTAAGGTTTTCAGACTCATTTAAATCAGACTGGAGGAACGTAATTTCATCCTGCTCCAGACCTTCTAACTGAGAAAGATCAGTTGTGAGCTGCTGAAGGGTTGACTCATCGAGTTGGAGATCAAGCCGAGGATCGCGGGGCTGATCCTCCGCTATTAACAGATTCTCGTCCGGAGAGGCTGCAATAAACTCTCTCTCAAAAGAATCCTGATTGGGGTCATTAGAAGGCGAGGTGAGGCCATCATCGAGGTCATCATCAGACTCCGAATCAATCACCAGATCAGTCAAGCTAGCGATTGTCTCAATAGAGTCATCGGATTCATCATCGTCGGATTCATTGAGTAGATGATTAGGGGGGGTATCCGTTTGATCGGTGTGGGGGGCAACGCCAAGACTTTCATCAAACAGGAAATTTTCCAGGGTTTGCTCAGACAATGCGTCGTCTTCGAATGACCGGACAGGCGCTTCATTCGGATCGTCATCGTTTGCAACAGGTTGAGATGAGGTGTCCCCGTCTAGGAAGTCGTCATACTCAGATGGCGCGATCGCCCTCTGCTCTGGGATTTCTTCTGGGTAGACTGCCGTCGAATCGACGTCTTGCTCGTCATTGAGATTCTCGTAGAATGCATCGAATTCGTGATAGAGATTTTCTGGAGATGCGGCTTCGGAGGGAGTATCTGCGCCCATCAATGTGGGTTCTGTCTCCGATGCCTCTACCCGATCGTTTTCATCAATGGTGCTCAGTTTCTCATCCCGCAACTCAGCGGTGATTTGGTTGAGAATATCTAAAGCATCAGAGTCAGATTGATCGGTTGAGTCTGATGGAAGGCTTGCAGCGATCGCATCAATATCGTCATCAATAATGCTGTCGTCACTATCATCGATACTGTCATCAGCCGATACGTCCTGAGAAAGAATAGTCTCATCAACGTCAGTCGTTTCGGCAGCGTCATCAAATTGGAAGATGGCCATCTGACCATCCAAATCGACGGGCAAATCTAGAAATGCCAGGTCTGATTGCAAGTCGAGGTTATCGATATCAAGATTGAGAGAGTCAAGGTCATCGAAGTCTTCTCGATCTAAATCAGCCAATTCGTTCGCGGGATCGGTCTGAGCTGCCAGATCAGACTGACCGGATGCTGAATCAGCCGCGTCAGCCGCGTCAAACTGAACCGTGTCGCCTGTCTGATCACCTACTTCGGCATTAGGCCCATCCAGCATATCCAGGTCTTCAGTGTTTATCTCCCCCAAGAACTGATCAATTTGATCATCTGAGAGCTCATCTGGAATAGACTGCTCTGCCGATCGCCACGGCGGAGATTCACGCCGATCGGCGGGTGGAGTCGTCGCATTTTCGACGCTGGAGAGCCCTGGCAGCTCCCACTCCGTATTGTCTAAGGATGACCGCAAATAGGACGATGCTTCTTGGCCAAGCTGCCGCGCTAACCGATTGATTAACGCAGCAAACATAATCTCGCCCTGCTGCCCCAGGCTATGCATTTTGCCAAGCCCTTGCCCTAGCGAGTCTTGATAGCTCTCAATGTTTTTCTGAAGCGACTCAAAGACAACACCCATCGTTGAATCGAGCTTGAGCATGAGTTCATCAGACCTAGATTGGAGCATCTGAATATGCTCAAGCCGTTCTCGCGGGCTGAGTCGGGGCAAGTTGGCGATCGCCTCTGATGAGCCTTCTAATTGTCGTTCCTGGATCGATCGAGCTTCTAGATCAGCCAGGGTTTGAACAACCTGGCTGGTTAAATGTTCTTGTAGCTTCTCCATCAGCGTGCGGAGAAATTCATTGATGACACGCTGCTGGTCAACGGCTTGGGGCGGACCATACTCACGTCGCTGAGCTTCGAGTTGTCTCACCTCTGCTAGCAGTGCTTCGCGCTGTTGATGTAGACGAGCGACATCTTCTCGAAGCGGCTGCATCATATTTGACCGCAGATAGTCCATTTCTTGGACAACGGCCTGTAAAACCTGCTGGGCTGATTCCCCGGGCGAAGCAAGCGATTGGCGCGACTGGGTTGAATCGTCTGAATCATCTGTCACCCGTCGGTCATCTGCGTTAGAAAGTCCAATATCTGAACGCGCGCGATCGCTGGCCTCATTCTGTTGCTGTAGAGACACCAGATAGTCGCGAGCTTGTTCGAGCACGTGTTGCTGACGAGCAGAATCCCCAGACATAACCCAGGGAAGGCGCAGGCTCGATTTGCTAAGCACCTCATCAATCGTGCTGATTAGTGATTGAATCTGAGAATTTTGAGAAGTCACAGCGGAATCCCTGGCTAAACTTGCAGGATTTACAGGTCAAAGAAGCAGATATAACAGTTCGATGTCCTGTTCAAAGCCTGTTCAAAATAATCGACGTTAGCTCATATTAGCTAACATTTAGATTTCCCGGAAAGGATTGCGGATTTCTCGCCTTCAGCATATTGATTGGAGGACATGTCGCCTGATCCGTTATGAATTTTTGGGCGTTTAGGTAGAGGATATCCCTGCTTATTCGCTGAGACGAGATTTAGGTTTTTGGGATATATGCTTGGATTCTAAATTAGATCTACACCCCTGTTTTTTATCTTATATCTAGCCGCTGATATATGACTTTGATAAGCAAATTAACGAAGTCTACACATCACCTGTGAATTTTTATTGATATCTGCCCAAGCCTATCACCTGCTGTAAAGTTATATGAAGAAACCCATTATTCGTCGCACTCGTTAATCGACCTAATCTATGAGATTTTTTCGACGCTCTGTTCTGAAAGCAATTTCTACTATCGGATTAAGCCTAGGTCTTACCTTGATTTTAGGATTATGTACTGCGTCTGATGCATTAGCACTGGGAGGGCCACAGCCTCCCATAGGACAGCCTGCACCTGCCTTCTCGTTGCTGACTAACAGCGGCGATGGTGAGATATCACTGTCTGACTATCAAGGCCAGTGGGTCGTTGTTTACTTCTATCCGCAAGATTTCACGTCAGGCTGCACCCTTGAAGCGCGGAGGTTTCAGCAAGATTTACCAAAATATCTAAAGCGAAATACACAAATCCTGGGCGTGAGCGTAGATGATGTCGATTCTCATGCAGATTTTTGTGATTCTGAAGGGCTTCGATTTCCGTTACTTGCAGATGTAGATGGATCGGTGAGTCAGGCATATGGGTCTTGGCTGGGGTATCGCTCTCTCCGTCATACCTATCTGATTGACCCTGATGGCATCTTAAGAGAGCGCTTCTTAGGAGTTAGACCGGCAATTCATAGTGCTGAGGTATTGGCTCGGCTAGATGATCTGCAAGCTGAACATACATCCTAATGCCGGTAAGTTTTGAGTTAGGTGGATGAGGTGGGCTAGGGCTAGTTTACAAAATCATGTCGAGCATGCTGAGTGTGCTGAAGCGTTTCCTCGAGAGTCTGCCAATCATCGCGCTCGATCGCAGAAATAATCTGGTTCAGATGGTCGCGATAGATATGGAGCGATCGCACCAGTTCGGTTTGATTATATTGAGCCATCATTAACCCTAGTTCTGGATTGCCTCCTCCCACTCGACTCGTGTCTCGGAATCCCGAACTAGCAAGGATTTTAGCAAGTTTGAGAACACGGGAATCGTCTTCTTTTAAGCACGCTGTAATCAGGCTGGCACTAACCATGACGGGCAGATGAGAAATCCACGCGACTGCGCGATCGTGGTCGCTGGGCTGACAGTGATAGACGGTTGCGCCGAGCGATCGCGCCAGTTGCATGACAATATCAACGCTAGAGGTGGGAGTGTGATCGATGGGGGTCAAAACATAGGAGCGATTGATAAATAGATTGGCCTGCGCTGCATCTAGCCCGTGCTCGGCTGTCCCCGCCATCGGATGACCGCCTACAAAGTTAGACCATATCGGGGCGATCGCATTGACAACGGGGGTTTTCACCGAACCAACATCTGTCAAAATCGTGCGAGGTGCAAGGTAAGGGAGCAGCGTACGAACGGTAGGTTCTAAAGCTGCCAGCGGCGTGCACAGAAAAATTACATCAGCGTCTGCCATCAGCATTGGCTCGGCGCTGGCATGGTCGACCATGCCCCGAGCGATCGCCTGCTGGCAGGTTTCAGCCCGCCGACTCATGCCTAAAACGGTATGCTGCTGCGCCTTAAAATCAATTGCAAGCGATCCGCCAATCAATCCGAGTCCAACAATTCCGATGATCATAGCGACTTGCTTCCATTCACTTTAGGGAGACGGCTGCGATCGCCAAACATCCCCATCCCACAATCAATGAAAGTCCACCTAAGGGGGCGATCGCTCCAAGCCACTTGATGCCAGATATGCTTAAGGCATAGAGACTTCCTGAAAAAATAACAACGCCCACGATAAACGCAACTCCTGATGCTGTAATCAACGCGTGAGCAGACTCGGCGCGGCTCAGAAGTAGGGCAACGAATAGAAGCGCAATCGCATGATACATCTGATATCGAGTGCCCGTTTCAAATATCTCAAGAGAGCGATCGCTCAGAGTATTTCGTAGCGCATGAGTCGCAAAAGCCCCACCCGCAACCGATAGCCCTCCAAACACCGCTGCGATCGCTAGAAAGATTCGAATCATAGCCGATATGGGATCGTTCACCTGTTGTTGAGCAGCGGAGTAGATAGTCCAGAATGTTTAGCTGCCTTCAAACGCCTCTGGCTGATGGCGATCGTCAGGAACACAATATGAACACCAATCGCTCCAGCTACCTGCATAGAGTTTAGCGTGTTCGATGCCCGCACAGGTAAGAGATAGCAAATTCACACACGCGGTCACTCCGGAGCCACAATAGACGATGATTTCATCTGCTTGACGAAGGGGTGTCCATCGCTGTTGCTGTTCATGGGGCGATCGCATCAATCCTCGGTCGTCAGTGACCTCGTGCCAAGGATAATTGACCGCTCCGGGAATATGCCCTGCGATCGGGTCAATTGGCTCCCGTTCCCCCCGATAACGAGCCGCTTCGCGCGAATCTATAAGTACGACTCTCTCCGTGTCTTTGCGGTCTTTCACATGATGAATATCAACTATCCGATCAGATTGAATATGCAAATCAAGGTGTCCAGATTGCGGCGAGGGACTCTCTTGAGTAACTGGATAGCCAGTTGACTGCCAATGTCGGAAACCACCATCTAACACGGCGACTTGAGTGTGTCCTAGATATCTCAACAGCCACCATAGCCGAGCTGCAAATGCAAACCGACTGTCATCATACGCAATCACTACGGTTGAATGAGCATCATCCCCCGACCGAACACCTGCTGACTCTAGTTTTTTGACCAATCGGTCGATATTGGGGAGGGGATGCCGTCCACCATGACGACCGACTGGGCTAGACAAATCGTGATTGAGATGAAAGTAGTGAGCGTTGGGAATATGACCCTGTTGATACTCCTGATATCCACAGTTGGAATCAGCTAATGAAAAGCGACAATCTGCAATAACAACTTGAGGGGCATCAAGATTTTCGGCTAGCCATGAGGCAGAAACGATGGGAGCAGATGTCGACGGTAAACTTACCATAGTGGACTGCCAAATTGATAGAGATTAGGGTATCACGAGCATTCAAGACGAATGAATTGAGGACTGTCAAGTTTAGAGAGTCTGAATATTGAGGGATCGCCTCCATGCCCATGGCTTATAGGTATGACACCCTCTCTGAATCAGATTTTTCACGAGCGGTCTATTCATGCCTTAGAAACTGGGAACTCTCTTACTAGCAAGCGCATTTTTTAAGTGCGTTTTTTAATAATGCTAGATTCTTACCGTCTCTATTCTCAATAAGGTGTGATCATCTATCCATTTTCCCAAAACTCGAACTCCGGGCTTATAAACTCCGTAAAAAAACTGATTTACCGCGCTGATGCATATACCATACTGGAAATCGTGAACCCTCATGTTGGCTCAGTAGAGCGACGTTAAACGAAGTACATACCTCATCTATACTTGCACTTTCAGACAACTGAGGTGAAATCCGACCGTGAATCTTTTTGAAACTGAACGCCCGAAAATTTTGGTGGTTGACGATCATCCTTCGAGTCGGATGACAGCAGGTGCATTGCTGTCTGTCGAAGGGTACGAGGTCATAGAAGCGGATAGCGGGTCAAATGCCCTTGAGTGTGTATCTGACATCAATCCAGATCTCATCTTGCTTGATGTCATGATGCCCGGAATGGACGGGTTTGAAGTATGTCGCCGTCTCAAACAGGATGAACAAACTCGATTTATTCCAATCATTTTTGTAACCGCGCTAAACGATCGTCGAGCCCGACTGCGGGGCATCGAAGCCGGAGGAGACGACTTTCTCACAAAGCCATTTGATCAGTTAGAACTGTCTGCACGAGTTAAGTCTTTGATTCGACAAAAGCGCCTCAATGAAGACCTAGATCATGCAGAGAAAGTTTTATTTTCAATCGCCCGCATCGTTGAAAGCCGCGACCCTAACACAGGAGATCACTGCGAACGTCTGATTGCGCGGAGCCGAATCTTCGGAGAATTCTTGGGGTTATCTCGCAATGAAATACGGGATTTAGTGTGGGGAAGCTATCTCCACGATATCGGCAAGGTGGGTATTCCAGATGCCGTCCTCTTAAAGCAGGGCAAACTCACTCCAGATGAATGGAGTATCATGCAGCAGCACGTCCTCATTGGCGAACGAATCTGCCAACCTTTGCGAACCATGCGGGGCGCGATTCCGATTATTCGTCATCATCATGAACGTTGGGATGGTTCGGGGTATCCGGATGGACTCGTCGGTCAAGATATTCCTAGGCTGGCGCAAGTGTTTCAAATGATTGATATCTATGATGCGCTGACAAGTGAACGACCTTACAAAAAGGCGCTTTCACCTACAGAGTCATTAACGATCATGTCAGAAGAAACCGCAAAGGGATGGCGAAATCCGGACTTGATGAAAAAATTCGCAAAATTTATTCACGAAACAGAAATTTCTGGCGATGGGCTTGACTTGCCGGGTGCCATGACCCAACTTTCGTCGCAGGTGGCGTAAGTTTGATGTCTTTGACGGAAATATCGCAGGCAATACGTTCAAAATTGGTTCTCTAAAATAACTCTATTAAGGTTTCCTCAAAATGCATGATGTCCGGTATACTCCGTTCGGACGCATTTCTGGTTGATGAGCATGGTAGCAGTAGCAATTCTTGCGGCAGGGCGTGGGACGCGAATGAAATCTCGCTTGCCGAAAGTTTTACATCCCTTGGGGGGGCGATCGCTCGTCGAGCGAGTTTTGGAGAGTTTATCTGAGATAGAACCGACCCGACGCATTGTGATTGTGGGATATGAAAGCGAACTAGTCAAAGAGTCACTGAAACCTTATGCAGATGCCACATCGTCGCAGTCAAGTCTAGAATTTGTGGTGCAAACGGAACAGATGGGGACAGGACATGCTGCGCAGCAAATCATTCCGTCTTTACGCGATTTTGAAGGGGATGTGCTGATCCTGAATGGAGACGTGCCGCTGTTGCGACCCAGTACGTTGAGCCAATTGTTAGCAGCTCATCGAGAGCACCAAAATGCAGCAACCTTATTAACAGCTCAAATGCCTGATCCACGCGGATATGGACGCGTGTTTTGCGAGGGTCAAAACATCGTCACGCAAATTGTCGAAGATCGAGATTGCACAGCCGCTCAAAAACAAACCCGTCGAATTAATGCAGGCGTGTATTGTTTTCGATGGTCAGATTTGAAGCGGGTGTTGCCCCAGCTCGGAACCAACAATGACCAAGGTGAATATTATCTAACCGATGCTATTTCGCTGATGCGCCCTGTCATGGCAGTCGATGTGGACGACCCTCGCGAAATTTTGGGCATTAATGACCGCAAACAGCTCGCTGCGGCACACACCATTCTTCAACAACGCACTAAGGATTTTTGGATGGCGGCAGGGGTGACCTTGATTGACCCCGAAAGCATCACAATCGATGATAAGGTTCAGATTGAATCGGATGTCATTATCGAACCCCAAACGCATCTTCGGGGGCAAACCGTCATTCAGTCTGGATGCCGGATTGGGCCAGGTAGTTTAGTTGAAAATAGCCGCTTAGGCGAAAACGTTACGGTTTTATATTCGGTGTTGACCGATAGCACGGTAAAAACGAATTCGCGCATTGGCCCGTATGCCCACCTCCGAGGGCATGTGCAGCTAGGGGAGGGATGTCGGGTCGGTAATTTTGTTGAACTTAAGAATTCGACGTTGGGCGATCGCACGAATGCTGCCCACTTGTCGTATTTAGGGGATGCAACCGTGGGCGATCGCGCCAACATCGGTGCTGGGACGATCACAGCAAATTATGACGGGGTGAAAAAACATCCCACCCAGATTGGCGATCGCACTAAAACTGGGTCTAATAGCGTATTGGTTGCACCAGTGACGCTCGGAGCAGACGTCACCGTTGCCGCAGGCTCGACCGTAACCAATGATGTGCCTGATGATTGTCTCGTTGTTGCTCGTGCCCGCCAAGTCATTAAACCCGGATGGCGGCTTCAGTCATCTGCCGAATCATCGTCTCCAGGCAATTTGCCTGCATCAGACCCAACATCCTAATCCGATGCTGCTATGGGCGATAGGCTGTTTGCATGCCAATGTCTGAGTCGAGCGTATCGCCCCGCTCGATGCCGTCATGGTAGGCGGCAAGCAGTACGTCGCTAGTTTTGCCCCAGGCGATCGCCCCAGTGCGGTCAATTCCAATTGCTCCTAAGTCGCGATGATGTGCGCTTGCTTCTTTGAATGACCGCTCAAATGCTGCATGAAATGGCAGCCCGTCCGTGGTGCGAACGACAATCCGGGCTGCTAAACACTCATCAATAATGTCTTCGCCAATGCCAGTGCAGCTTATGCCTGCAAACGAGTTGGCATAATTCCCGGCGGGCATCGCAGAATCGCTCACCCGCCCAATTCGCTCAAAGCCTTTGCCGCCGGTTGAGGTACCTGCTGAGATATTTCCCTCTCGGTCACGGACAACTACTCCAATCGTTCCGCGTCTGGCATTAGAATCCGTAACCAATTCCTTTTCAGCGACTACGCCCGCCATCGCTCGTTGAAAATTTCCTGCTCTTTCTTGAATCCATTCGCGGAGACGGAGTTCTGTTAGGGGGTCATGGACTGGCACTCCAAGTTCTCTGAGCAACGTAGCAGCCCCATAATCTGACAGCACCCGATCGGGGGAGTCTTGAAGAAAATGAGCTAAATTGATCGGATTTTTGACACGGGATACGTTGATGACTCCGCTAAATCGCTGTGCCATACCATCCATTAAGGACGCACTCATGCGAACTTGCCCATCTGATTGGAGCACCGAACCCGTACCGGCATTAAAGCGGGGTTCGTCTTCAAGCAACTGACACCCTCGAACCACTGCATCGTTTGCATGCTCCCCTTGAAGCAAGCGCGAGTAGACGTCGTCAACAACGGTGTAGAGAGATTGCCGCACGGCATCGGCTCCACCTTTGCCTTTCAATGAACTTCCTGCACCACCATGAATAATGACCTTGGGCTGCACCGGATTGACTGATACCATTACAAGATTTTCCTCATCGATTAACGGTTGGTAGATTTGAAGGATTTTTTCTTAACGCCCTTTTTAGACTGCGATTTGGACGAATAAAACTTGTACTTGCTGATTTCTGTGTTTGCCGCCTTGACCACATTGATATCTGAATCACGAAGTGCTTGTCGGATAAATGGAATCACCTTGGCAGATGGCATGTTGCCTAGCGATTCGATGGCTGTTTGGCGCACCGACGGATTTGGATCTTGGCTGAGCTTGCCTAGAGGCGGGATGGCTTTTTGAACCGCTGAATTACCTCGATTAGAGTCTGCTATTTTGCCCATCACCGATGCGACCTGCTTTCTAATTTCGCTACTTGGATGATTCACAAATTTGGACAATTCACCAATATCGGAAACTCGGTGAGACTCACCCATGTCGGCAATCGTATCGCGAACATTTTGGGAAGATACGGAAGAGTGGGGTTGAACCGGAGCTGCCCAGGGACGATATTGTGGGGTCGCCTCTGGGGTCACCTCTGGGGTCACTTCTGGGGGGGAGGCACTCGTTGGAGGAGTCTGGGCATCTGGGGCAGGTTTTGCATCCTGGAGCCGAGATTCGTAGTCACGCTTGAGCGCTTGAATATGATCCGCGTGTTGGCGGTTTAGCTCCTCGCTTTGCTGATGAAGCTGATGTTGATAATCCCGACGAATGGAGCTGACTGTTTCTTGAATTCGCGCGTCTCGCGATTTTTCTGCGTCTTCCGTAACACGACGGCTTTGCTTGAGTTCTTGGGTTTGCTGAGATATTTTTTGTTGAAAGCGCCAATAGACAACAAAGGCACCGATGGCTAGACCGATGATAATTCCAATTAAGAAACCCATGAACTCCTCCAGATTCTCCCAATGTATTGCAGGTTCTGTAGCAATCCCAAATGGGTTGTAATCGGTAGGACAGGAGGCGCCCGCCCCACCGATTACACACAATTCACAAGCGATTTAGGATCGCTATATCTAGTTTCTCTTACTTGAGGCAAATGATTGAATTGTATAATCATCTCCTCAATGTAGAGGATGCTCTACCCATTCATCTAGTCACGCGTGAAAATTTAGGAGAGGCTAATTACTCGGCGGGCGATCGCCGTCTTCGGCATCTCTCTGAGCAATATTTCACATCATCCCAGCAGTCTGCCCATTTCTTGCGCCATGTAAAGGGGCTCTGACACACTGGACAGACTTTTGTTGGTAGATCAGACTTTGAACGTGAACGTCCCATTGGTAGTAGCGATGTAGGGTATAAGATAGAAGATTTTATAGGACTTAATATTAGGACTTACGCAATTCACGCTAGTTTGGTCTCCCAATTATGAGATCGGATTGCCCCCGGTGGGGAAGACTTAGGGAGCCAAATCGCTGTATGAGGGAAACGCTCTTAGTTTTAAACCAGCGGTGATTAAACCGTAACATTCTGTAAGAGTTCATGCTGGATGCAGTCAACCAAATCAGAATCATTCTCGTTGAACCCGCAGGATCTCTAAATGTCGGGTCGATTGCACGAGTGATGAAAAATATGGGTCTATACCGGTTGACGTTGGTGAATCCGCACTGTGATCCGCTCAGCGCTGATGCGTTTCAAATGGCCGTTCATGCAGCCGATGTGCTGAGGTCGGCAGAGGTGGTGACAACCTTACCGGATGCTCTGGTGGGATGCCGCCGGGCGATCGCCACAACCTCGCGCGATCGCGCCTTAGAGATGCCGATAGACCATCCCCAAGCGGGCGTACGCTGGCTGCTTTCGTCGCAAATCAACCCGGCAGCGTCTCTAGACAGTGCCTTGATTTTTGGTCCTGAAGATCGGGGGTTAAGCAATCAAGAACTAATCTATGCTCAACGCTGCATTCGAATTCCGTCGAATCCGATTTATCCATCATTAAATTTAGCGCAAGCGGTCGCAATTTGCTGTTATGAGCTGTATCAGCTGAACCACGAGCAATTCGGAGCAACCAATGTCGACGATTCGCGCATATCTGGGTCGGAGAGGGATGCCATGCAGCCTGCGCATGCCGACGCTGCGCCACTGGAGGTGTTAGAAGGATATTTTCAACAGCTCGAAGCCGTACTGCTGAAAATTGGCTATCTCTACCCTCACACGGCTGAAAGCCGAATGGCAAAGTTTCGTCGATTGTTTAATCGCGTTGAGCCATCTGAGTCAGAAGTTGCGATGCTGCGGGGCATTTTAAGGCAGATGGAATGGGCGTTAAAAAACCACTCGAGTATGAATGCTGAGTAGTATGGTGTTGATTTTCTTGCAGATCTTTGTAGTTAGGTGCAAGACTTTTCGTGAATAGCGTCATAATGTGCATAATTTAGTTCGTTGAGATTATTCTCAAAGAGTCCATAATCGTTAGATTTTCCTGGTTGTCGCTCACGGCTGCATGAATAGTCGTATCAATTGGATCAAAGGTGTCGGAGGTATGATGCGTGGTTGAATCCAGTGATCAGTTAAAAATGGCGAGGCGACGACGCATGATGCGGCGACGCTCTGGGGGATCGCCATCACAGCCACCATCTTCGCCGCAGCGGCGCCCCCTGAAGCGCGACCCATATCCCCCTCGTTCGCCTGACAATGTCATCGAAGCTCGGCAGTGGAAACGCAATCGATCGGATTTAGCGAAAGCGGATCGGGCTGGAGCCTCATCTCAAGCTCGGTTTCTGAGATCAGCAAGTCTCTCAGAGGGAGATCGCCTGCCCCGTCAACACCTATTGCCAGGAAGCTCATCATCGGAGGCGAGTCTACCTGCCTCACGACGACTGCGATCGCGCAATGAATCTCCCCGTTCCCCAAATCCGCGAATGCGAATGGGGGCTGATTTGCGCCGAGGTCCGCAAATTCCATCCCGGGCGTCTGCTTCCAGAGCAAAATCTCCTCAAGAGGGGCACGCAAGACGTAGTCGGGGAGGTGCGTTAAGCAAAGTTCCACCCCGGGATCAACTGTTACCTGTGTTGCCCGCTCGCAAATCAGCGCCGCTGTCTGCCAGAGCTGAACCCCCTGTCAAACGGCTTAGTCCGCGCCCCATCCCATCGTCTCAGCGTCCACGGAAAGTACGCAAATCCCGTCAGCCGAGTCGCCCGACCTCACCCCTTGTCTATGCAATTCGGCTCCTGATTTTAGGCGTAGGCATAGGGGCGATCGCAGGTACGCTGATTTCAGTGCTCAACCCGGCTGCTCGCCATCAGGGGGAACTGGCTCAAACTTCAGCTAATTCTGCCCTTTCTCCTACCGAGTCTGGCGAAGGAACGGCTTCTGCTCAAGGCCGCACGCGGTTTATGGAGAACACAAATGGGCGATCGCTGCCAACGATGTTGCAACTCCGGCAAGAGATGCGTCCCCTACTGGACGGCATTCGAGAACTGACACTTGAGACGCCAGACCTCACGCCCGGAATTTTCCTAGTCGATTTTGACAGTGGCGCCTATCTTGATCTCAACGGCACGCGGCAGTTTTCATCGGCTAGCATGGTCAAAGTGCCTATCCTAGTTGCGTTTTTTCAAGATGTTGATGCTGGAAAAATTCGCTTAGACAAGATGTTGACTATTGAAGACGACGACATTGCCACAGGGTCAGGTGATCTTCAGTTTGAGGCAGTTGGCACTCAATACAGCGCGATTGAGGTGGCAACAATGATGATTACAATCAGCGATAATACGGCGACAAATATGTTGATTCGGGAAATGGGAGGAATGGACATCCTCAATCGCCGCTTTCAATCATGGGGATTTTCAACGACGCAATTAAATAACCTGCTGCCCGACCTGGACGGCACCAATATGACAACTCCCAGGGAGTTGGTCGAATTGATGGTCATGGTGAGTCAAGGAGATTTGATCTCCATGCGATCGCGCGATCGCTTGCTGGATATTATGCAAAGCACGGTCACCAATACGCTACTGCCAGCCGGATTGGCTCCTGATGCAACCATTGCTCACAAAACGGGCGACATTGGCTCAATGGTGGGTGATGTGGGTGTGGTCGATATGCCCAGCGGCAAGCGATATGCGATCGCCACGATGATTCAGCGCCCTCACAACGACGACCGAGCCCAAGACCTGATTCGGCAAGTATCTGGAATGGTCTATGATTACCTCGAAAATCCGGCAGATTTTCAAGGGACGGAGAATGATTCTGACGTGCGCGATTTGAATGATGCCGCAAACAGCTCTGACGAATCAGTTGATCCGTATGCCGATCCATATTTGGAGGACGAAACCTGGTAGGTCTAACCGATTAAGACACCGATCAAGAATTGGGCACAAATTCGTTTAGCACTGTTGGGCTAGTCTCTTCTAATGCATTCATAGATGCATCTAAGCGATCCCAAATTGCTTGTAGCATTGGGTCTAAGCCCGTTCGCGCAACTGCCGAAATCATAAATACGGGCGCATGGCTAAGCTGGTGCAAATGATCGGCAATGGCAGTGAGGCGATCGGGGTCGGAGGTCGTTGCATCGATCTTGTTAATGGCGAGAATTTGGGGATGGTGCTCTAACCCGCGTCCATAAGCCTGAAGCTCGTCTTGAATGATGTGATATGCAGCAACAGGGTCAGCTTCGGTACCATCGATTAGATGCAGAAGCAGTCGAGTCCGCTCAATGTGGCGCAGGAAATCGTGCCCCAGTCCGGTTCCGAGATGCGCACCTTCGATCAGACCAGGAATATCCGCAAACACGGTGCCATCTCCTGTTGGCTTACGAACCACTCCCAGATTGGGAATCAGCGTTGTAAAGGGATAATCGGCAATTTTAGGACGAGCTGAGGAGAGGGCGGCAATCAGGGTCGATTTTCCTGCGTTGGGCAAGCCAATAATGCCAACTTCAGCGAGGAGCTTGAGTTCGAGCCGCAGGAGGCGCTGTTCACCGGGTAGCCCAGGGAGAGCATGTTCGGGAGCACGGTTGCGATTGCTCAAAAAGTGCTTGTTGCCCAATCCGCCTTTGCCACCTTTTGCCACGAGAAGGGTTTGGTCGGGGTTGACCAAATCTCCAATGAGGTCGCCAGTTTCAGCATCGTAAACAACAGTGCCACAGGGAACCTCGATGATGCGATCGCTCCCGGATGCGCCCGTTTTGTTTTTCGACCCGCCTCGGGTGCCATTTTGAGCCTTAAACTGATGGGCAAACTTGAAGTCTAGCAAGGTCTGAAGTCGTTCTTTGGCAATGAACACGACAGATCCGCCCACGCCGCCATTGCCGCCCGCTGGCCCCCCTGCCGGAACGTACTTTTCACGACGAAAGGCAACCATGCCATCGCCGCCATCCCCTGCCTGGACTTCAATTTCTGCCTGATCGATGAATTGCATAGTGGAACGACGTAATCGGAACAACAAACTTCCTATTCTCCATCATAGGCAATTCTGAATTGTGCAAGAGACATGATGGTGTTTAAACCTAGCTGGGCTCTGTTTGCTCGCACTGAACATGACAGCTTCATTGCACGCGATGGAGAAGCCGTTTGAACATCGGGAAGCAGGTTCTAATGCTCTCGGAATAAGACAGGCGACCCCTAAAGCATCGCTTAAAGAGAGTTGATTATAAGCTGCCACGGGTAAAATATTCTCGATCGAGCATAGATAGCACGATGAGTGACTCGTAGCGATCGCCTACTTTTTCACACTCTCGCAGGGTACCTTCGACGATGAATCCTTCTGTTTGATAAAGATGAAAGGCGCGATGATTGAAATCTTTTACATCCAGCCAGAAGCGGTGTAGGTGCAGGTCTTCAAACGCAAGTGCCTTGAGTAAACGCAGGGCTATTCTGCCATACCCAAACCCTTTTTCAATCACCACCAATCGACGCAATTGAGCGCTCTGATTATGACTTGTTAGACCTTGAAGAATGGCGTAGCCGACCCGATGAGCAGTATCAGTGCATAAAATAAAGTGCAAATAGTCGTCATCCTGCAAGGCGTGTTGGTGCTGTTCGCAGGCCCATTGAGTAATAAACGGTCGGTTATCGTCCGCGCATTCTGCCGACACGACAAAATCAAGGTCGGAGATGTGCGTAGGGCGTAAGTGGATAGACATCTATTTCAACGCATCGAGATAGGCTTTCACGGCGTTGGCAAACCCTATATAAAGCGCATCAGCCGTCAGGGCATGACCAATCGAAACTTCTAAAATTCCAGGGATCGATGAGCAAAATATTGGTAGGTTATCGAGATTGAGATCGTGCCCCGCATTGACGCCTAGCCCAACGTCTTGAGCAACCTGAGCGGCGATCGCAAACTCCTGAAGCACAGATTCATAGTCACCCTCACGGAACGCAGTGGCGTACGGTTCGGTGTAGAGCTCGATGCGATCGCCCCAAATGTCTTTCGCGCGTTTGATCTGGTCAGGAATGGGGTCCATGAACAGGCTGACGCGAACGCCCAACTGGTGAAGGTCTTGAATGATAGGCAGGAGGCGATCGCCCTCAGTAGCTAGATCCCAGCCCTGATCGGAGGTAACCGCGTCAGGATTATCAGGAACCAATGTGCATTGGGTGGGTTTGACATCACGAACGACCTCCATGAAGCGCCCCAAAAACGGATTCCCTTCAATGTTGAATTCTACCGTGAGCATATCGGCTAATTCATAGACATCGGCGTATCGGATGTGTCGTTCATCGGGTCGAGGATGCACCGTAATGCCGTGGGCTCCGGCTTCAATACACGTCTTGGCAGCATCAATGACGCTTGGGATGCCAATGGTTCGAGAATTGCGGAGAAGCGCAACTTTATTGAGATTGACGCTGAGGTGAGTCATGGTAGGCAATCAAAAATCAAAGACAAAAATCAAAAAATGGATATAGCGCATCGATGCACGGGCGACTCAAGATGTTTAGCATAAAAGAGTTGCCAAACCTATAGTCTCTCATGACGAGGGGCGCATGCAGTCAGCCCATGATATCCACGTTCATCGATTATTTGAGGTTGTGATATGCCAACTCCCAAGGCTGTCGTCTTATTATCTGGCGGGCTTGATTCTGCGACGTCGGCTGCTCAGGCGATCGCCAACGGGTATGACGTAATTGCCCTGTCGTTTCGCTATGGTCAGCGTCACGAGCGAGAACTCGATGCCGCACAAGCAGTCGCGCATCACCTCGGCGTCACAGAGCATTACATTGTTGATATTAATCTAGCCGAGTGGGGAGGATCTGCACTCACTGATGCATCCGCTCAGATGCCAACCGATGGCGTGCAGCCCGATGTGATCCCTGCAACCTATGTGCCAGGGCGAAACACCGTGTTTATTGCGATCGCCCTTTCGGTTGCAGAAGCTAAAAAAGCCAGCGCCATCTATCTCGGCATCAACGCCGTTGATTATTCAGGCTATCCAGACTGCCGCCCTGACTATCTTGACGCATTTCAAACGCTTGCTCGACTTTCATCAAAAGCAGGGCTCGAAGGACATGCTCCCCAATTGGTTGCCCCTCTCGTTGTTGATTCAAAATATGAGAAAACAGGGTCTACTGCGTTTTAGCCAAAAGTACTGGTGTGATAGTGCTTCAATTTTGGTCACTAGTACAAGATGGCGGAAGTTTCATAACCGTAGTGTGAGCGTCTCGCTCACGTCGCAGGCGAGATGCCCGCACTTAAATGGTTGGCTTATTTTTACCAAACAGTACTAGTGATAGCAGGTGAAAGTCTTACGTCAATTGCCGTCTCTGAAAATCACTCAGCGACACCTGCCAATCCAAAATCCAAAATCGAGAATTGGAATAATCTCCGTTAGAGGATGCTTGAAAAGTCCTATGAATTTGAAGAATGGATATTTCGATCCTTTGTCCGAAGGTATATGAAGGTATTGGAAGTATTTTCCTCACATCCAGTTGCTTAGGATGCAACTAATTCAAGAAGTTCAGGATTTGACGCAAAGAATTCTTGGCAAATTGCATCGGCTTCGCTCTTGCTGCTCACCGCATACTGCGCCTTTGCGCCTCCCCCTAAGGGAATCACGAGAACAAGTTTTTTAACCTTACCCAGATGGGTTCTAATTGGTTTTTGCGTTAAAGACACCATAAAGCCTCTCCATTGCTAACGATTAGCGGGTGAGATGCTTTCCCTGTAAAAGTCTGGTATCACTTCAAGTACCTTTTGTTTCGCGACATGCGGTTGATGGAATACGCATATCCGTTGTGTAGATATCGATGATAGTAGCATCAATCAAACGTCATTTTTATTACATTCCATTATGAAACGAAATAAAGAAATGTAACTCTTTCATTGGGTGGAACTGAGTGTGACTTGTTTATGCAGTTCGCTACCTCCGTCCTATTTACTGGCGTAATGCCATCGCAAATTACTATATTTCCTCCCTTAGCTAGACCTTACTTTGGATTACCTCCGATTGAGTTTTATCCGGCTCATATCGATAAAGAAAATAACCACTTTTTTTGGCCTTGCATGCAGTACGTTACCGATGACGAGTCGGATGCCATGCTCCATGAATTTTCAGAGATGGATCGGCAGATGATTCACGATAAGTATCGGCACCTCGTGGAACAGTTGGAGTCGTAGTCGGAGCGTATCAAATGGGGCGATCGCCAAACAATACCTAGTGGGATAGATGCCCAAGCGTATAGGGGGTGCATAGAGTGGGGGTGTCGATAGCACACCTGCTCGCACGTAATGCAACGCTATGAAATATCCTACATTTGATATTACAGAAATCTGGGAAGAGCTTGCTTGGGAACAAGACACAAAAATTATCTATCTAATCTTGGACGGCTTAGGCGGGTTGCGGAGTTCGGAGCATGGAGGCACAGAGCTTGAAGTTGCCAAAACGCCGAATCTAGATCAACTGACCCGCCGTTCGAGTTGTGGTTTATTAGAAATCGTAGGACCTGGGATTACACCAGGGAGTGGACCGGGGCATCTGGCTTTATTTGGATATGACCCATTAAAGTATCGAGTGGGCCGAGGTGTTTTATCGGCGTTAGGGATTGACTTTGATCTGCAACACGGCGACATTGCGGCCCGGATCAATTTTGCGACGATCGCCCCCGATGGGACTGTGAGCGATCGCCGTGCAGGCCGCATTCCTACCGATTTGAATGAACGTCTGTGTGACAAAATTCGTAGTAAAGTTGTGCTCGACTTTGAGGGAGACTATTTTCTGACAACCGTCAGCGAGCATCGAGCTGTTTTAGTGCTGCGCGGCACAGGATTGGGAGATGCCCTCAACGATACTGACCCGCAGACAACAGGCGTTATGCCTCGTGATCCCGTCGCTGAAACAGAAGAGGCTCAGAAAACCGTTGATTTGGTCACATCGTTTGTGCAGCAGGTCAAGGATGTTTTGGCAGATGAAGAGCCTGCCAACATGATTCTCATGCGGGGATTTGAGCGTTATGACCCGTTGCCGTCATTGCGCGATCGCTTTGGGCTGCGTGGCGTTTGCATCGCAGATTACCCCATGTATCGCGGCGTTAGCCGTCTAATTGGCATGGATGTTGCGCCTCGTCCCGGTGGAATGGAGAATCGCTTTGATGCGCTCCAGTCTATATACTCATATCTTGCACCTGGTAATTTGAACTTCAATTCCCTGCTGTTGCAACAAGGAACGTTTTCGTTCGATATCGGCTAACAACAGTGTCACTAAAACATCTGCCAAAGCGGCTTCTAGCACT
>JBNPEG010000146.1:0-7499 GCA_051117555.1 Elainellaceae cyanobacterium
GTTTTTAATTGTTCAATTAATGCCTCTACTCCCATCTCGATCGCCCCGATCTCGTCTCTTCCAGTTTGCTTTCCTCTTGCTAGAGAATCAACCCTACCCCTTTTCAAGGGGGATTTAGGGGGATCTCTAGGGCGTTATGCTAAATACATACGCGCCGCGAGGGCTCACCACACAAACCTAAGCCCGTAGGTCTATACCTGCTACTGCGTTGCTTCAGCTATTTGAGTTTTCCTAACGCACGCGTCACTGGCTGTGCATCGCTAGCGAATTTCTGCTAGCACATCGTCAGGGATAAGCACCCGATCGATGATATGAATCACACCGTTACTCGCTTCGATATCTTCCTCAATCACACGAGCCCCATTCACATACACGTTGCCTCCCCTGGAGCTGAGCTCTAATTCGCTCCGCTCTAGGCTTCTATAAGAGGTAGTGCTGGTCACATCATCGGTTTCAATGGGCTCGGTAGACGCAATCACGTGATAGGCTAACACACGCGCCATCAGTTCGCGATCGCTTGCCAATGCCTGAAATACATTAGCAGGAATTTCGCGAAAGGCGTTATCGGTCGGCGCAAACACGGTGAACCGTCCATATCCTCGCAAATCTTCTGCCATTCCTAACTCTTCAAGTAAGCCAATCATGGTGCTGAGTGACCCCTGAGTAACGGCAGTATCAACGATATCTTGGCTTTGTGCAACCATGAGAGATTGATGAGTGGCGATCGCCTCCGTCGGCTGATCCACCCTCATTGAATCTGCTAAATTTTGAGGTGCTGCTGTGCCAGGAATCGACACCACACTAGATAACACCGCTGCTGCACCTGCGTACCCTATTCGTCGAAAGGACTTGCCATATTTCGAAATTTGAATGGTGGACATGGTTAATACCGTTTTTAAGAACTGTTTGAGTTGAATGGCTCGTTAATGCGTTTAACTGAAGCGTTTAACCGAAGCGTTTAACTGAAGCATTTAACTGAAACATAGAAGGCAGGAGCCTGTCCTGCCTATGTCATAGATTAATTGTGAATGATTCCCAGGATTAACGACTAAGCACCGCCTCTCAATTTGTCTAAGACTGTCCGATCTTCAAGAGTTGACGTGTCTCCTGAGATTGCCTCGCCACTTGCCAATGAGCGAAGTAAACGGCGCATAATCTTGCCGGAGCGAGTCTTGGGCAGGGCATCGCTAAATTGAATGTCTCCCGGACGGGCGATCGCCCCAATTTCCTGAACGACATGCTTTCGAAGCTCGTCCTTCAGTGCCTCGCTAGGAGATACCTCGGCTTCTAGGGTTACAAACGCGAAAATTTCTTGCCCTTTGATTTCATCAAGTTTGCCCACTACAGCTGCTTCTGCAACCGCTGGGTGAGACACTAGAGCCGATTCAATCTCCATGGTGCCAAGCCGATGACCTGAGACATTGATCACGTCATCAACGCGACCCATCACCCAAAAGTAGCCGTCTTCATCTCGACGCGCTCCGTCTCCAGCAAAGTAAACATAGTGACCCTCTTTGGGCGGAATATGTTCCCAATACGTCCGGCGAAACCGGTCGGGATCGCCATACACCGTTCGCATCATGCCAGGCCACGGGTGTTTGATAACGAGATAGCCGCCCTCGTTATCGCCGACGGGATTGCCGTCTAAGTCAACCACATCGGCCAAAATGCCGGGGAAGGGACGAGTCGCAGAACCAGGCTTGGTAGGAATGGCACCGGGTAGCGGCGTGAGCATATGGCCACCTGTTTCGGTTTGCCACCAGGTATCAACAATGGGGCAATTGCCTCCCCCAATAACCCGGTGATACCACATCCACGCTTCGGGGTTAATCGGTTCACCGACCGTTCCGAGCAGCCTCAGCGACGAAAGATTTCGCGCCTTTGGAAGATGTTCGCCCATTTTAATCCAGGCGCGAATGGCGGTTGGCGCAGTGTAGAACACGTTCACACCGTATTTTTCGACAATATCCCATACACAGCCTGGATTCGACGGACGAGTCACGCCTTCATACATGAGGCTCGTCGCACCATTAGAGAGGGGGCCATACACAATGTAGCTGTGCCCTGTAATCCAACCTACGTCTGCCGTACACCAATATACGTCAGTGTCTTTGATGTCAAATACCCATTGGGTTGTCATGTGGGTATATAAGCTATAGCCTCCCGTTGTATGAACGACGCCTTTGGGCTTACCGGTGCTGCCTGATGTATGAAGAATAAACAATAGGTCTTCACTGTCCATCGGCTCTGCCGGACAATTTGCCGATGCGCCTTGCTGGAGATCATGCCACCAGTGGTCGCGCCCCGGTTCCATTTGAGTGGTTTGCTGAGTGCGCTTGACGACGAGCACATTTTCGACGGTTGGGGCAGCATTATTGTCGAGTGCTCTATCAACCTGCTCTTTGAGCGGCACAATCTTGTCTTTGCGGAAGCCCCCATCCGCCGTGACGACCAGCTTTGCATTTCCATCGACAAGGCGATCGCGCAATGCTTCAGCGCTAAACCCGCCAAACACGACCGTATGGGGTGCACCGATTCGGGAACACGCCAACATGGCGATCGCCGCTTCTGGAATCATCGGCATGTAGATTCCGACAACATCACCTTTCTGAACTCCTAGCTGCTTTAGCACATTGGCAAACTGACACACCTCACGGTGAAGCTGCGCGTAGGTGAGAACCCGTGAATCGCCCGGTTCGCCCTCCCAAATGAGAGCCGCTTTGTTGCGTCGCCAGGTTGTCAGGTGGCGATCGAGACAGTTATATGAAATATTAATTTTGCCGTTGACAAACCACTTCGCGAAGGGAGGTTGCCAATCTAAAACCGTGTCCCAAGTCTGAAACCAGTGGAGTTCTTGTTCTGCAAGTTCTGCCCAAAACGCCTCTGGATCGGCCTTTGCTCGCTCATAAATTTGCTCATAGTCTTGCAGACTCGAAATATGCGCATTTTGAGCAAAGCTAGCAGGCGGATTAAATAAACGCTTTTCTTGAAGGATTGATTCAATCGTGGCGTGTGTCATAGGTTGTGTGGGTCTGACGATAAATGCTGAACTGTTGGTTGTTGTTAATGCTACCTTTCCAAAACATACGAGGTTTTGGCTCATTTATGTCCAAGTTAGAATTTCTTTAAGCTTTTGAGTGCAGAAATTGAGTGCAGAAATTGAGTGCAGAAATAGGGGCGATCGCTCGAAATGGTCTCCTCTCGAAATACTCTGACCAATAATTTTTGTGGCATCCGTTTGCCTAAGCTCGAGTAATTGCGCTATATCATGGGCGTTATCTACGAATAAAATGGTGTTAGCAAATCTATGCTCTTCATCACGAATCGCGTCTTAAACGAAGGCCCCACCCCTCAAAATCCTGATGGGTCTTACACCGTCCCTCGTTCTATTAGTTTTGATTTCAAGAATAACCAAGCCGAACAATCGGTTTACTTTTGCCGCCGCGACGCCAGCAATCGCTATCAGGAAATTGGCGGCCTAGCCTTCTTCGATGAGCTAAAAATGGCAAACGCCGATCAGCTGTTGTTCTACATACACGGGTTTTCTAGCCTGCCCGAACCAGCCATCTTCCCGACGACTCAAGAACTGCAAGACCTGTGCGATCGCAAAGATACTCCTAGAATTCTTGTGATTCCAATCATCTGGCCCTGCGATGATGATTTTGGCATGGTTAAAGATTATTTCGATGATCAAGTGGCTGCGGATGCCAGCGGCTTTGCTTTTTCTCGGTTATTGGAGAAATTCTTGGCGTGGCGAGAGGTGGAAAGCACCCTCGAAGACCCTTGCATTAAGCGAATCAACGTCTTGGCCCATTCAATGGGCAATCGTGTCTTGCGAGGGGCGCTCCATATTTCAGCGAGTTATCATCATCCGACCGGCATTCCAATGATTTTCCGCAACATTTTTATGGCGGCTGCCGATGTCGAAAATACTAGCCTTGACCTTGGAAATGTCGGTGAACATATTGTCGAATCGGCACGCAATGTAGTGGTTTATTATGCGGCTGATGACTTGGCGATGCGAGCTAGTAAGGTCGCCAATATGCGGGTGACCTCTCGCCGGCTGGGGCATACCGGCCCCCGAGATATGGACAAGGTCGGGCGAAACACCTATGCCATTGACTGTGGAGATTTTAATAATACCTATGATGACCCGGCTGGGCATGGCTACTTCGCAAGCGATCCAGAGGGCAATTCGGGATTAGTGTTTGATCATCTGTGGGAATGCCTGCGCATGGGACGAGTCCCGCTGGAAGACGGACAGATACGAGTTCAAATTCTAAGCTATCGATACTGGGAGTGATACCAATCATCCCTAATCGAAAATTGGTATCACTCCGTCCTTGCATGCCCTGATTGAGTCTGTCTTCTAGGGAGGATAGGTTCCCTCGACAGCAATCCAACCGTTTTCGACGCGTTGGAACAGCGGACACTTAATCGGGGCGCGAACGAGATCAACCCATTTAGGCGCGATCGCCCTCAATTTGTCGACCCATACATTGGTTTCTTTCACAGCCGCGACGATGCCAATTACATTAGCTCCAATCTTCTCCATCAGCTGCAATTCGGCGGAGATGGTTCCCCCGGTGCTAATTACATCTTCAACGAGCAAAACGCGCTTGCCGTCTAATCTTTCTAATAATTTGGGGTCAATATAGACGGTTTTTGGCTTGATGGGGCTAGTGATTGATCGCACGGGCACCGATAGCTCATCGTCGTACCAGAATTTGCGGGAGTAGCCGAGGGGCACATAGCGATCATGGCCTAGCTTTTTCGCCACCGATGATGCATAGACCATGCCGAGGGTGGGCATGCCTACGACAACTTCGGGTGTCAGTTCTGCTGCGATCGCCGCCATGTGAGTCGAGAGGCAATCTTCAACGGCAAATGAGGTTTGATTAGAACATAAAAAGGCGATCGCCGTCTTAAAATCAGGCGGCAATGGCAGAAACGGTAATTCTAAATAGTTGCCATCCGGCAATTGACAGGGAAATGCGTCTTGATAGGGCGAGTCAGGGAATTCCGATAATTCAGCCGCAGGAATGAACCGTTCTCGGTAATACCCGTTGTCAATCACACGCATGATATGTTGTCCACCTATTCAACCCAATACACTCGCCACCCATCCGGCTGTGACACCAATTCTTCAAAGCAGGACTATAGATAAACAGGTTGGAATCGAATCAGGGCTTGTGCCCGTTCATCCAAAATCCAAAATCCAAAATCCGATCAGGGCCTGTGCCAGTTCATCCAAAATCCAAAATCCAAAATCCAAAATCCGATCAGGGCTTGTGCCCGTCCATCCAAAATCCAAAATCCAAAATCCAAAATCGGGATGATCCTGACAACCCCGCGACTATGGCAAACAGTCGATATAATTTTCGACATCCCAATTGGTTGTCGTCGACAGAAATCGTTCCCACTCGTCTCGTTTATACCAGCTATAAACCTGATACATGTCTCCCGGCAGGGCAGATTTGATTACCTCATCCTGATCGAGGCACTGGAGGGCTTCCCCAAGAGACATGGGCAGCTTTTTCACTTGTTTGCCCTCTTCCATAGCTTCGTAGAGGTTGCGAGTTTCGGGCTCTCCTGGATCGAGTTTGCGCCTGATGCCATCATCAAACGCTTTTAGAATCGCAGCCGCCATCAGATAGGGATTAACCATCGAATCGACCGCCCGATATTCGAAGCGCCCAGGAGCAGAAACACGCAATCCGCAGGTGCGATTTTGGAATCCCCAATCGGCATACACGGGAGCCCACAGCCCGGTATCCCACAACCGTCGATACGAGTTGACCGTGGAGCAACCAATTGCGGTGAGTGCGCCTAGATGTTCGATTACGCCGCCGATGGCATGTAACCCAACTGGACCGGGCTTTGTGGCTGAAAGCGATGGATCGGGTAAAAAGGTGTTGGTTCCGCCTTTTCGATAGGTAAACGAACCGGGCATACCGGGGAGTGTCTCTAGCCCAGCGTCTTTGACGGTTTCTTCTCCGCTCTGCCATAGAGAGAGATTGTGATGGCAGCCGTTGGCAGAGACGCCCATGAATGGCTTTGCCATGAAGCAGGCAATTAGATTAAACTCTCGAGCCACTTGAGCGCAAATTTGGCGATAGGTCGTGAGGCGATCGCACGTCCGCAGAGCGTCGTCGAACATAAAGTTCAATTCAAGCTGTCCGGGCGCGTCCTCATGATCGCCTTGAATCATGTCTAAACCCATGGCCTGAGAATATTCAATCACGCGCAAGAAAACCGGGCGCAACTCTTCAAACTGGTCAATGTGATAGCAGTTGGGTTTGGTTTTGCCACCATCGGGCATCCCATCGGCCCCTTTCTTTAACCACATCATTTCGGGTTCGCAGCCGTGGCGCAAATGTAGCCCATGTTCGGCCTGAAATTGATTGTGGATGCGGCGCAGGTTGCCTCGGCAATCGGCAGTGAGGAATGCGCCCGGAGCTTCAGGCTCCTCACGGTTGCGAAAACACGTACAGTACACTCGTGCCACGCGCGTGTCCCACGGAAGCTGACAAAAGGTGTCTGGGTCGGGAATGGCAACTAGCTCCGATGCTTCGGGGCCATAGCCGATATAGTTGCTGTAGCGATCGAGATATAGGTTAGCTGTAGAGCCATAGACCAACTGGATGCCGCGTTCTGCGATTGCCTCCCAGTGATCAGACGGCACGCCCTTGCCCACAATGCGCCCCGTCACCGAAATGAACTGATAATAAATATATTTAATGCCTAGCGCATCGATTTTGGCGCGGACTTGCTTGACAAGTTCATCGCGTCCTTCTTGGGCAACATAGGCTTCTAAATCGGTTAATGTTTCAGACTTAACAAGAGTTCCAGTCACGGTTTATGACTCCCTGCAAGCGACCAGCATCCAGCGTTCGACCCTCAGACATCGGTTCCTACATTGGTTCCCAATTAGACTGACTGCTATCGAGCGAACAGTCGAACACTTCTCTGTAGTAAACCGAGCTTGTTATGACAACTCTGTATCTAGAGATACGGTCAGGGCGATCGCAACAACTTTTAAAGGGTCATTGCCAGGTTGAGGAACTGCACTCTTAGATAATCCAGCCACAAACCATCCAGCCACAAACCATATCTGGACTGGTAAGATAGCGAATATTTTGAATGGTCGGTTGGTCATGAGCGTAGAACGGCGACTCGATGCAATTGAATATCAGCTCGGTCGTATTGCTGAAGCAACCACCGAGTTTCGGCAGGACTTGGCAGAAATCAAAGGCATGATTCGGGAGCAAGCCGAAACAACAAAGCAGCAGGCTGAAGTTGCAAAGCAGCAGGCTGAAACAGCAAGGCAGCAGGCTGAAACGGTCGCACGGCTCGTCGGCATCGTTGAGCGATCGCTCACACCGTAAGCAAAGCGATCGCTCACACCGTAAGCAAAGCGATCGCTCACACCGTAAGCAAAGCGATCGCTCACACCGTAAGCAAAGCGATCGCTCACACCGTAAGCAAAGCGATCGCTC
>JBNPEG010000028.1:0-63002 GCA_051117555.1 Elainellaceae cyanobacterium
TTCTCGCTGAGATGCGAAAACATAAGCAAGCGGATGATGGCAACAAGTTTGAAGAAATTATTGAATAGCTAATAGAAATATTCAGGATGATGACTCCAGTTGAACTAAGTCGTCAGTTTTCAGGCAAATCAACCTCTCAGTCCTGTCCATTTCCAGCCTATAGGAGTCCCCTAGTGGAAGTAGAATCCTTCGATCAACTCATTCAGGAAATTGGCAAAACTCCAGCCTATCGGTTGCGAGAAGTGTTGGACTTTTTGCAGTTTCTCAATGCTAAAATCACCCGCGGCGTGCCAGCTCACGAAGCTAATCCCTATCCCGTGCGGGGTTTGCCCATTCAGTACATCGACCCGACCGAACCCGTCGCCCTAGAAGATTGGGAAGCATTGCAATGATTGTGCTCAATACCCATATTTGGATTTGGTGGGTGCAAGACGAGGCGAAGCTCAGCCCCAACGCTTATCAAACCATCCAAGACCATGAAGATATCGGCATCGGCATCAGCGTTTTTTCCTGCTGGACAGTTCGGTCAGTTTCATCGCAGCGATCGCCAAGTCACTCAAGATCTCAATCTGTACCGGGTGCCTGCCGACCTAGAAGACCTGCTCCGCATTCTGGTGCATCGATTATAGCCGTAAGCCTTTTTCCTGACGGTACCGACATGAAAGTGTGGTTCGACTCTGATTTGAGGATAGCGCTATGAAGCCAGCCTTATCCAATACCCTCAGCCCCGTGCTCAATACCCTCAAGCAATACCTGCAAGCCCAGTACCAGACCCGACTTCGTCAGGTGGTGCTGTTTGGCTCCCACGCTCGCCAACAGGCCACAACCGATTCCGATGTGGATGTCCTGATCGTGCTCGATGACCCCGTCGATGCCAGCGCAGAAGGGCAGTGCACCAGTGAATTCATCGCCCAACTGTGCCTAGAACATGACTTACTAATCTCGTGTTTTTTTCTACCCTCATCCCGCTACCAAACCGAAAACTCGCCCCTGCTGCGCAATATCCGCCGCGAGGGCATCGTGCTATGACCCCAGAACAGCAGTTGCTTGTGGCGAAAGCTCAAAACAGCTTAGATGCTGCCAATCAGCTTGTCCAGCAAGGGTTTTATGACATTGCGGTTTCCCGTGCCTACTACAGCATGTTCTACATTGCCGAGGCGTTGCTGGATCGGGAGGGACTTTCTTTTTCTAGCCATGCTGGAGTGATTAGCGCCTTTGGGCGATCGCTGGCTCGCCCCGGCAAAGTCCCAGTCGAATTTCACCGTTACCTAATCGATGCTCAACGCCTGCGCACCCGGGCCGATTACGACCTGAAACCGAACCTATCGTCACAAGACGCCCAAACCCTAATCACCCAAGCCCAGACATTGATCGAGTTAGCCCACCAATATCTCGACAACGCCTAGCCACCATTCGTGAGGTCTCAACGGCAAACCCACCATGCTAGACACCGTCATCCAAACCCTAGAGCGTCAGCAGCGCCCCTACTACTTGCCCCAAGGCAACCCTATCAAAGGGGTTGATAAGCAGTATTGGCTCATCTTTCGCCATCGCGACCTCGATAAGCCCGGCAGCCTGCTGAGCGGCATTGCGTCTTTATTGGGCTTCAAAGAAACCAACAAGCCCCCTAGCCACCGCATCCTGCGGATCGACCTCGACAGCGCCAAAGTCTACTCCTACATTCCCCGACAGGATGGCGACATCCCTACCACTGCTCTGCTGCGCACCGCCATTCCCACAGTCATCGAGCGCTTCCTGAAGTTAGAGGGCAGCCGCAAAGAATCCGCCCTGCTAGAAGGCAGTTTTCGAGAAGTACGGGGCATCAAGCGCCGCTACAGCCTGCCGGAAAATATCGCCCCCTACGACAAGGTAATTAGCCAACTGCTAGAACGCAGCGTCACCTATCGCCGCTCTACCGCCTACTTCGACAGCGGGGTACTGAAGCTCTACGAAGAACCCCTGCAAAAAATCATCCAGACCGATGGTCGCATTCGCCTGCTGATGGACTGGCAGGGCTTCACCAAACGGGCCGATATTGCCGAGCTAGAGCGCCTGCACGACCCGGACTATCGCGCCCAGTTTGCCCAGCGCACCCTGCAAGAATTCCTGCAAGGGTTGGATGAAGCCGCTTTTACCAGTACCCAGGTGCTGGCCGAGCTGGTGCGGTTGGAGTTCCTGCAAATTCGCCTCGTGAAAATGCAGCAAGGCCGCGCCATTTATCACAAGAAGACGGGCATCTTCAGCGATCGCATGGAAAACCATGTGCAGCACGAAGGGTCTGATAACTTCACCCGTGCCGCCCACTCCCGCAATGCCGAAAGCGTCACCTTCCTGTTCTCCTGGGACAAGCTCGACCGGGAAGCGATCGCTGAGAGCATCCAGGAATTCGATGCCGAATGGGAACGGGAAGACCTTACCTTTGACCTCAGCCAAGAGTTTCTGCATCAGGTGTTAGAGGAGCGCGATCGCCGTGCCAAACTCAAGCAGCCCACCATCGACACCATCACCCCTGACACCCTGCCCCCCGGCGAGACCACCAAAGTCACCGTCACCGGCGACAACCTGGACCAGGTCAATGACATCCAGGTCGAGGGGGACGATTTGGTCGAGGTTGAGGTGAAAAAGAAGACCCCAAAAGAACTGAAGGCCGACGTCACCGTCTCCCCCGATCATCCCCCTCGCGATGTCGGCGATTTTATCGTCAGCACCACCACGGGCACCTACACCGTGCCCCCCGCCAAAACGCCCCAGGTGCCCCCAGCAGAACCCCTGCCGGAGTACGCCGAGATTGAAGGCTTTAAGCAGGCGATCGAGCTGATTCAGTCCGGGCTACACGGCATCCCCAACGACTTCCTCTACTGGTGCGCCCAGCAACGTCGCCGTCAGTTCCGGGTGGAGTCAAGCGACCTGCTAGACCAGCTCGTCAACGAAGGCATCCTGTTTGAACACCAAAAATCGGGTGCTCAGCACTGCCTGCGGGTCATGGAAGACTTTGGCGTCGCGGTCTGTGCCGATGCTGTCGGTCTGGGCAAAACCCGTCTCGCCGCCGCCGTCACCCGCCTCTATCACCAAAGCGAAGGACAGGCCAAAGTCGCCATCATCGCCGCCCGTAAACTGCATCCCAACTGGGTACGCGAAATGGCCGAACTCGGTTTCCGCAACAACGAGTATGAGCTGTACAACAAGAACCTGATGAGCCGCAAAGGCAACGGCTTTGTGGACGACTTCAACCGCTACGGTGGCCCCGATCTGGTAATCATCGACGAGGCCCATGAAGGCATTCGCAATTATAAGAACCGCATCCACAAGATGTGTCTGCAAATCCGTGAGCAGGATCGACAGAACAACCGCCAGCGTCATTTCCTGCTACTAACCGCCACCCCTTGGAACAACCGCCGCGAAGACATCTACAACATCCTCTCCCCGTTCATCACCCGTCCCGAAGGCTTCACCGAACTCAACTTTCCGCCTGAAGTTGCCCAATGGTTCCAGTCCCGCGAGGGCGGTGTCGAGAGCTTCACCGACGACGACAAGTGGTTCCGCCGCACCTACCGCGAACTGTTCCTTCAGCGCACCCGCCAAATGCTGCGGGAGGCCATGCCCAACCTGGCCGTCTATGCCAAGCGTCAGGCCGAATGGCTCCCCGTCGAGTTTGAGGACGCCACTGAGCAGGCCCTAGAGCAAATCTTTACCCAGTTTGAAACCCAGCTCTACATTCCCTTTGCTGACCCTGTGCGCTACCTGCGCGGCGATGAAGAACAGCGATCGCTGCTGCAAAACCAGCGTCGCTTCTTCTTGCAACGGGCCGAGTCCAGCATGTACGCTCTAAAGCGTACCATTGAGAACTTCCGAGGCCGCATTTTGCAAATGCAGGAGCGGCTCTCGAAGGTGGAACCCACTGCCGATGGGTTGCAAGCCTTCCTGTTTGAACACTACGGCTTCTTGACTGAGGAACCAGAGCAGGGCGACCTGTTCGATTTCAGTGATCGCGAAGCCTGGGATGATGACTGGATGGAACCGGAAGAGGACGAAGACGAAGAGTCGGATGCGGACAAGGAAGCCAAACGTCAGCAGCTCCGCCGCACCATTGAGCTAGCGGTTGAACGTCTTCAGGGCAACCCCACTGAAGCCCGTCGCGTCTATGACCATATGTGGTCCGCCTGCGATTGTGACTTAATGCAGCTCAATGAGATTCAAAGCCTGCTGGCAGAAGAATTCGTTAAAGATCATAAGCGGGAGAAGGTCACTACCCAGGTACAGGAACTGGTCGCCCAAGGCCATAAGGTGCTGCTGATTTCCACCTTCTCTGACACCGTCATCGACTATTACCGCTACATGGGGCAAGATCCCATCATTCAGCAAAAAGGTATTGGTATGGCGACGGGTTCCACCAAAGCTTACTTCCCCGCCGATAGCGACAGCTACGTGCGCGTCTTGCCCCACAACCTGCTGCGGGGCAAGCAAGAACTGAAGGGGCTAAAACGCCAGCAGCTATTCCGGCTGTTTGCGCCGGTGGCTACCTGCCGGGAGGAGAGCGATCGCCCCCGTCCGGAAGAAGAAATCAGCGTCCTTATCGGGTCAGAAACCGTCTCCGTTGGGCAAAACCTTCAGGATGCCGACTACCTCATCAACATCGACTTGCCCTGGAACCCCATGATTCTAGAGCAGCGCATTGGCCGCATCGACCGTCCCAAGCAGCGCCCCGTCGAATACATCCACATCTACTACGCCAATAGCCAGAGCCAACTGCTCCGCCAAGCCAGCCGTCTCAAAAACCTCAACAAAAAGCTGGTCGGGGACGACCTAGTCAAAGATGATCAGAACATCGACCGCCTTACCGACATCAGCAAGCTCGGTGCTTCTATTTACGGTGATACTCTATTCGATGACACCATCCTGCCGGGATACATCGAGTTCCTCGACACCCTCACCAAAGCCCGCCGTATGGAGCAAGAGAGCTTTCAGGAGAAGGTCTATCAGCAGCAGGAAACCTGCCAAGACCTCTACTCTCAACAAGAACTGCTCTTTACCGAAGACATCAGCCAGCGACTCAAAGAAATGGGGGACGATTACCTACCCAACCCTATTGCCCTCGGCTCGCGCACCAACGACGACCAAGATCCTGCCAGCCTAGCCGCTCTCACCATCGAATACTTTGGCCCCAACGGTGAAACCATCCCCAGCCGTCAGGAGCAAGTCTTTTGGAACGACCAAACCGGAGAAAGGGATGGCTTCGGCATGGCGATCGCCACAGCGTTCAGGACTCCCAAAATCCTATCGGTTCTACCGACCAGCAAGTTGCTAATCCATACCGATGGTCTCTACCGGCAGCTTGTTGCCCTCAAGAACCAGCTATCCAGTCAGCTAGAGGGTGAGGAAACCCTGGAAAACGTGACCATTACCTCATCTCGACTAAACCGGATTCAGCAGCGTATCAGTACGCTCGACAAGTTGCCAGATGGCCTAGAGCCAAAGGTAGTAAGGGGCATCCTCAAGAAGCTCAATTCCTGGAAGAACCTGAAAGCCGTTCAAAAACTTCTGCGAAACTATACAGACGGAACCAATGCGGATTTGGAAGACGTGGTATTTGTTCAACAACTTGTTACGGACGCAGATGCTTTAAGCCTCTTAGGCTCCGAGGAAATCAAGGCTGTTAACCTACGGGTGGAATTGTCGGCACTGCTCCTGAGAACGTAAGTAAAATAAGGGCGGTTTGGTCCACATCCCGCCCTTCCAACTGGCACATCGAATATTTCAACGCAGTAATCAGACATGTAGAGACTCTAGCCAGGAAATTATGTTAACGAGTCAGCGCTGTTCTCAATTGTTATCACACGGGCTCAGATTTATATGTAGACCTCCACGGCGGGCAAGTTCCACATGTGTCAACATCCTAATTAGATGCGTCAGCAGCGTGAATTGCTTGTTCTCCAGTAAAGCCGCGATCGCCACTACCAGTAACTTGCCCATTCTTTTCAGAAATGTGGGAAGTCATCCCGCTGTAATCGAGACAGGCTCTAGAACCGGCACAAGTGTAGCGTCAAATTCTGACTCAAAGCACTCTTTTTTGTAGTTGAGGCTCCAAAGCTCTAAGCTACAGTCGTCGTTGGGCGTGATGCCATGCAAATAGAGATAGAGTTCGCGATCGCCCGCGCGATAATCACACCGAATACTTTGGATTGCGCCAATCTGTCTGCGATCAAGCGCAACGGCTAACCGCAAAAGTGCGCTCAGTTGGTCGACGATATGACGATGAATTTTGCTGCCCAAATTGCGATAGTTCTCATGCTTTTTCTTAGGAGCACTCTTGCGATGGTATCGAGCTAAATTCGCAATGGTTTCAATCTGCACCTCGGTATAGCCCAATAATTCTCCATTGCGGATGAGATAGTAAGAATGTTTGTGATGAGAGGCGTGGCTGACGAAGTGTCCGCAATTGTGGAGAATAGCAGCAGCCCACAACAATCCCCGTTCTTCAGTGCCCCAGTCATGCAGTGTGCCCTGAGTCTGGTCAAATAGGCTGAGGGCAAAGTCAGCCACTCGTTCCGCGTGAGCAAGATTGATGTGATATTTGTGAGCGAGTTTCAAGACACTCCGCTGACGAATCGAGCTTTGGTACCGCAAGCGGTCTTCAATCAACCCGTGGGCAAGCATCCAGTCAACAACCACCCCTTCTCGGAGCGATCGCTCACAGATCCTGATAGAGTCCAGGTTCAAAAGCGTCATTGCCTCCTGAAGAATTACAGCACCGGCTAAAATAATTTCTGCCCGCCGTGCTGACATACCCGGAACGTTAAGCCGTTCCTCAAAATCGAGCTTGCGCAACCGATTAACAATGTCTCGCAAGTCTTCGAGGCTAAATTCGTAACCATTCAACGTGCTCGGAGCTTCTCCGTACTTGTCAGACGCATGGATTGCGGCTAATGCCTCGATCGTGCCCGATGTACCGACGAGCCGAGGTGTTTCTTGAGGAGATAGCTGAGACTGTAATTCTTCGATGGGGCGTTCTAGCATGCCCCGCACAAATGCTTGTAAATATTGAAACTCGGTGTTGCTGATTGGGTCGGTGGTGACAAATTCGGATGTCAGCCGCACCGCTCCTATTTTAGTGCTGCTGAGTGAACGGGGATCGTCGCCGTCTCCAAGAATTAGCTCCGTCGAACCGCCTCCAATATCAATAATGGCATGGGGTTGGTGATGAAACTCCATGCCCGACATCACGCCTAAATAGATGCGTCGAGCCTCTTCCTCCCCGGAAATGAGATCAATCGAGAGCCCCAGCTTAACCTCAACCTCGTGGAGAAAATCCCGCCCGTTAGGGGCTTCTCGGACTGCACTAGTTGCGACAGCGACAATGTCTTCGGCATTCATACTCCTAGCCATTTCGCGGCATCGCTTGAGGGCGCCCATCGCGCGTTCTATGGCACTGGCAGTAAGCCGACCTGTGTGTTTATCGCGATCGCCCAATCGAACCGTATTTTTTTCACGCGCGATGATTGTGAACGACGGCAAATCTGGTTGAATCTTGACAACCACTAAGTGAATTGAATTCGTACCGACATCGATAGCAGCTAAGATGCGATCTTGATTGAGAGATGACAGAGGAAGATGGAGCAAATCATCTTTGCTCTGAGACATTGAATAAACCATCTGACCGAGTCCAAAGGCACAAAAAGGGGACTGATTTTCGAATACTACTGGCTTTCGAATACTTTCGAATATTACGGATGGTAGTAGAATTTATCGGGATAAATTCATCCGGATTAAACCGAGTGAATTAAATCCATATTGATGAATTCGACTCAATTTATAAGGATTGCCCTGATTTTATCGTGACCCGTTACAAATTCTGATGGATTCCATATGAAAATTGCATAGTAGGGATGAATGCTTTATCCCATATTCATAAAGCACTATTCATAAACCCGCAATCTAGCAATGGGGGTATTTGCTGATTGAACTCGATCAGGCCCTACTTCCTAAAGAAAGACGATATTCTTAAAGTTGAGCTCATCCGGTCATCTACCCGCAATCCGACTATTCAGACTATGCTGACGCATTCTCAATCTGAATCTGAATCAACGTGGCGCGCTATTGTAAGGCTTTTGCGCTGGCATAAGCCAACTGGACGACTCATTTTGATGGTGCCTGCCCTCTGGGCCGTATTTCTTGGCGCACATAGTGTCAACCCGGGCGAGTTGCCCCCCTTGCTACTTGTGTTAGTCATTATTTTAGGGAGTTTAGCCACAAGCGCAGCCGGGTGCGTAATCAATGACCTCTGGGATCGGGACATTGATCCAAATGTAGAGCGAACGCGCGATCGCCCCCTTGCATCTCGCCGTTTGACAGTCAGAACGGGGATTGGCGTTTTAATGGTTGCCTCTGCCTGCGCGGCAGGGTTGGCGTTTTATCTGCTATCAACTTCAAATGCGCTGACGTTTTGGCTATGCGTTGCAGCCGTGCCAATCATCGTGCTATATCCGCTGGCAAAACGAGTCTTTCCCATACCGCAGCTCGTATTATCGATTGCCTGGGGGTTTACCGTCCTCATTAGCTGGACAGCCGTTACGCAGAGCCTCAACTTCCCAATCTGGTTACTCTGGGGAGCAACCGTCTCATGGACACTCGGATTTGACACGGTATATGCCATGTCTGACCGAGAAGACGATCGCAAGCTCGGCGTAAATTCCAGCGCCCTCTTTTTTGGAGACAATGCTTCCGAAGCCGTTGGAGCCTTTTTTGCTGGGACAGCATTCTTGCTAGCCAGCATCGGGGTTGCCCTCAGCCTCAACGCTTGGTTTTGGGTGTCGTGGCTGGTGGCGATCGCCGGTTGGGTTTGGCATTATGCTGAGCTGCGCCCGCGTCATCCTCATCCATCAGTCTATGGACGGATATTCGGCCAAAACGTCTGGATTGGGTTCATTCTCCTACTCGGAATGATGTTAGGTGCTGTGATGTGAATGGCACGCACCATTTTTATGAGCCGACGGAGGCACATCTAGGGCAGGATTTTGGTTAAAGAAACCAACGGGTTTGAGCATAAAGCTCGCATAAGAAACAGGCATGACAGGCCAGTCCTCGGGACGTGGAATATGATGTTGCCCGAAGGTATACCATACAACGACATCCGTGTTTTCAATGGAGCGGTTGGCTTGGGTCCATTTGGGTAGCCCGTCTCCCCCTGGATGCTGGTTGGGATAGTCACCTGCCGGATATTTTTCATCCGAGCTGTATGGAGTTGCCCAAACGTTTTTCGTGATGAAGGTTGCTCGCTTCGTAACGCTGGCTTCAGGATGGGCAAAAGAGAGGACAGTATCGCCGGGGATGAGCTTATACCCCACCGGATTTCCGACGCTGTTAAGTTTTGACGGGTTTATGACCTTCCAATAGCGCCCCTTAAATGGGTCAATGGTGCGCTGAGCTTCTTGCTCGGTCGCTAGCAGCGTTGACTTGGCAACACACGCATTGCCGTGAGGATTCTCAGGCCCTAGAGGCAACGGTTCAGTATTGACTTCATAAATAGAGTTGGTTTGCCCATCAACGGCCATATCCATCCGCACGTTGAAGAAGTGTTGATGAATGTGTCCGACTAATTGAGGCGCTAATAATTCGCCGTGCTGAGGCGTCTCACCGGGGGCGATCGCCGATGTATTCACAATTCCAGTGAGCTTAACCTCAAACTGAATCGTACCGTCTTGGTAGAAATACCAGTAAAACCCGTACTCGTAGTTGCCTACCGTGGCAATAAATGAGACAACGAGGCGCCGCGATCGCCTGACCTCTGTATGCTCAGTCCGCCAATCCATATGCTTCCAAAGAATGCCGAAGTCTTCTTCATGCATACAGATAGCGTTCTCAATGGTGGCAACGTCTCCCTGACTATTAGACAAAAAGGCGTCAAAATACCGAATCTCACCCAAACAATCACAGCCCAGTTTCAAGGAATTTGCCAACATGCCGATACCATACTCGCCGACATCGAAGGCATTTTTTCGGTAGTGATTTGAGTCGGGCACACCCGGATCGTTGTATGGCACCACCATTTCTGCCAGCGACGCCCGATAGATAATAGAACGAATGCGCCCTTGATCTTCATAGCCGACGTCATAAAGCACCAGCCCCTCGCGAGGCGTGAATCCAATGCGGAAGTGCCATTTTTGCCAATAGACCTTATACCCTTCAACGTGAAAACTCGGCCCCTCTGGCTGAATGATGTCTAAGGGTTTCAAATCAGTTCGAAATTGGGGAATGTAGTCGCTGGCATAGTTCCCTGGCTCAGGGGGTAAAGGCACAATTCCATAGTCTTCAACCTTGATAACGGTCATGGTGTTGAGGTCAACCACGGGCACGACGCCCTCGATGGGTCGGGCGTAGCCGTTATCATTGGGTTCTGACCGAATCCAGCAAAATGCCCGTGAGAGCCTTAGTCCCTTCTCATTTTCGAGACCAAAGTTACCGGCTGACCACGGGTCGACCATGACTAAATCAAAGTCAGTGATACCGCGCTTTTTTAGAGCCTGTTGAAAGTCAGGATTGGCTTTAACGGCTGCTTCGCATTCTAAAAATTCATCGAGCATGATTGACGGCTGCACGTCTGGGATATGAGTCCAAGACATGATTCGCTGTTCGGGAATCGAGGCGATCGCCTCGTATGTGTTTCCTGTAGCGTTATCGAGCAAGATTACAAATGCTTCTCGATTGATGGAATCACCTGGCTTAAATGCGCGAATCACCGATTTAGGAGGTTCATGAAGAACCACAGTGGCAAACCGAACGCGATCGCCAAATTGGGGATGAGCTGACACGATCGCAACAGTTGCCGCAATTTCCTCAGGTGAAAGTGGATCAAGCGGATGTTGCCCCACGATAGTCTGACTCAAATGGTCGGGTAGCGGCGTGGTCGTCATGGTCGTTCTCTCAATCAAAATAACGAGCAAAATAACGAGGACTATCAATAAACCGCAGCGCACGATGGCATAACGGCATGACTCTGACTACGCTAATGTGCTTGTTGCTCAGTGTTTGTGTGACACGATACCAACGCCCCCAAACTCAAGAAACCCGATGTGGCAAACCATCGGGGACGCTGCTCTATTAGTCTTTAGCTTACTAACCTTCCTTTAGCCTGATTTTAAAGTCACAGTTGGGCTGAGTTGGTCTGATGCGATCGCGCGGCATTAGCTGCCGAGCCCGACTTCAGTCTTACTCAAATCGGGGCGAAGCTCTTTAGCTTGCCGGAGATAGGAGTGATGAACCGGTGCTAAAGGTTCGGGCACATTAACATGAATCAATACGCGGATGCAGCGCTCAAGACTGCCCTCTACGTGCATCTGCTGCACGTCTAGCAGAGGCACATGTTGCCAGTGGGGACGTTCACGGGCGATCGCCGCTGGAAACACCGCATCCAGATCGCGCGTAACCGAGAAGGTAGCGCTAATCATATGGTCTGGGTTGAGATGGTTCAGATGTTCGAGCGCATCAAGTAACTCTAGTACAGCATCTCGGATGGCTTCGATTGAATTTTCTGAGGCAGTTGTTGCACCCCGAATTGCCTGAACTCTCCACTCCACGCCAAATTCCTCCAATAAAAGCAACGAGCTGTTCGCCGCTGATACCCGCCAAATCACCCTCCACTCATTACAAATTTGCAGTAGAGTCGCTGGCCGATTCACAACGAGCGTCTGTGTCTATTAAACCCTACTTAGAAATTGTTACCAGAGGGTCAACAGCGCGTTTTCATAGACATATCCATTGGGAGCATCCCGAATGAGTCATTCACAGGACTTACGCAAATTCCCATTCTTGAACCTAGGTTTAGCGTAGGGTGGGCACGTATGTGTTTAGCGCATATGTTAAGATTCCTCGCTGTCGCTGCCACCTTTTCAAGGGGGCTATCTACAGGTTGCTGAAGTCCCCCTTTTTAGGGATTTAGGGAGATCTATAGGACGTTACGCTAAACACATACGTGAGCACTGCCCACCCTACTGTTTTGACACGCCTAAAATAGTAGGTTGGATTAGCGATAGCGAAACCCAACGAAAGGATTTCTGCTGTTGGTTTTCTCCTTTGGAGACGCTACGCGAACGTAACCTCAACCTAACCTACTTTAATCCACCAAATTAGCTGTGCCACGCCACTACTGGTGCTCAAAATGCGTTCGCATTCATTCGAAATGCACTCACATTTGTTAGAAATGCGTTCGCATTTGTTAGAAATGCGTTCGCAATTGCTCAAAATGCATTCACATTTGCTCGAAATGCGTTCATATTTGCTCGAAATGCATTCACATTTGCTCGAAATGCACTCACATTTGTTAGAAATGCGTTCACATTTGTTAGAAATGCGTTCACATTTGCTCGAAATGCATTCACATTTGTTAGAAATGCGTTCATATTTGCTCGAAATGCGTTCACATTTGCGAGAGCGTTTAGGTTTTCGTATGAGTGCGACCGTCCTCGGTCGCGTGTTCCTTAACGGTAAGGTCGCCGAGACATTATGCTCCGCATTGCCAGGGCAAATACACTTGACTATACAAAATTCGGAACACTCTCCAAAGACGATTCAAATGATGTCAGAGCACGCAGACGCAGGATGCGAGACATTAGGGACGATAGAGCCAAAGCGGCAACCCACTCGTCAAAAGCTCGAACTCGAGCCAATCTGCTCCCGTTGACAGGCTAGATGACATCCGATTACCCGGCAAAAGCCGACTCAAAAATCGCTTAGGTTCTTCGATGGTAAAGCACTCGGCTTTTTCTGGATCAAGCCCTGCTAATTCTGCCGCCCAGCGACGAGCATCTTCTTCAGTGCCTAGTCGATCAACCACTCCATGCTCCAAGGCTTGCTGTCCGGTAAAAATTCGCCCATCTGCAAAGCTTTTAACCGTATCAACAGCTAGGTTTCTCGCGTCAGCCACTGTTTGCACAAATTGGTCATAACTTGTGTCAATGAGTTCTTGAAGAATGCTCTGCTCGGGCTCGGTTAGCTCTCGATCAAACGCCAGAATATCTTTGTACGGTCCTGACTTGACCACTTTGAATGAGATGCCAATTTTATCGAGCAGTCGTTCGAGGTTATTGCCGCGCAAGATGACACCGATACTGCCTGTGATGGTTCCAGGATTCGCCACGATGTGCTGGGCGCCCATGCCAATGTAAACGCCCCCCGAGGCAGAAATATTGCCGAAGCTGGCAACAATCTTGACTTTTTCTCGTAGACGCTTCAATGCACTATAAATCTCTTGGGAATCGCCCACCGTTCCACCAGGGCTATCAATCCGCAGCAAAAGAGCCGGGAATTTTCGTTCTTCGACGGTGTCTAATGCATCTAAAACTCGCCGACGAGTCGATCCGGTAATCGCTCCGCTGATCTCAATTCGTGCAATTTGTTTCTGAAAGGGTGGCTTAAAGGGCCAAATCATAGGTAGCTAACAACGTGAATAATTCTAATTTTGCGATCGTCACTGCTTAATCCAGTGTGTCTCATTTATAGCGCTCATAGAGATTCATCCTGGAAGGCTAGACTGTGGTGATATCCGAACGAATCGTCGAATAGTCCATGCCAAAATCTATGCCCATTTGAATGAAACCCCTCAAAGCAGATGATCGATTGTACCGATAACGGCTGTAAATTGTGACACACTATGAAATTAGAATCTTAACATAATGAAATATAGGGCCATAATGAAATACAGGTTTTAAAGAAATTCATTCCAAACGCCCATATTCATGCAGTTAAAACTTACTGACTCTAAAATCCCCTTTGCATCTCTGCTACTCATTGCGCCCTTTTTCTTGTGGGGAACCGCAATGGTAGCGATGAAGGGCACTATTTCCCACACGACTCCGCTATTTATGGCTGGGGTGCGCACGCTGCCAGCCGGAGTCTTGGTAATTGGAGGGGCAGCTTGGCTGGGGCGATCGCAGCCGAGAGGATGGTCAGCGTGGCTCTGGATTGGGGGATTCGCCCTAATCGATGCGGTGATGTTTCAGGGATTTCTGGCAGAAGGATTGGTAAAAACAGGCGCTGGATTAGGGTCAGTGATGATTGACTCTCAGCCAATCGCTGTCGCTCTGATGGCTCGGTTTTTGTTTGCTGAATGGGTCGGTTTGTGGGGTTGGCTGGGGCTATCGTTAGGCATCGCAGGAATTAGCTTGTTGGGATTGCCTGACGCGTGGATTGTTAGCCTACTCCGGGGTGATAGTAGCTTCTTGACCTGGCAGTTTGGCATCGATGTGGTCGAGGCACTATTCCAGAATGGCGAGTGGCTGATGCTTTTAGCCGCCTTATCAATGGCCGCTGGAACAGTCATGATTCGGTATGTAATTCGCTACGCTGATCCGATTATGGCCACTGGATGGCATATGTTGATTGGAGGTGCAGTTCTATTTGGGTTCTCAGCACAATGGGAATCACAGCAATGGATAAATTTAACAGCGTCAGACGGCCTGGCACTAAGCTATTCAGCGATTTTTGGAAGCGCGATCGCCTATGGATTGTTTTTCTACTTTGCCTCTACAGGAAGCTTAACAAGCATCAGCTCTCTGACATTTCTAACTCCTGTGTTTGCACTGCTCTTTGGCAACCTGTTTTTAGGTGAAACCTTGAGTCTCATTCAATGGATCGGGGTTTTGTTGACTTTAATTAGTATTTATTTAATTAATCAGCGAGATGCATTATCGATAATGTTTGGCGGGCATCAGACAGAATGGATAGACCCTGATGATTCCTCTGTGTCTGTCGACGATGAAGCGGGCGTTTCGTTATAGGGAGAGCGTTTAGGTTTGCGTGTAAGTGCGACCGTCCTCGGTCGCGTGTTCTTTAACGGTAGGGTCGCCGAGACGCTATGCTCCGCATTGCCAGGGCAAACACACTTAATTCCACAAAATTCGGAACACTCTTTTACAGGTTACGTTCTCGCGCTCCTTGTTCTCGTGATTCTTTGAGCCTACTGCATGGCGTCAAAGCGATGATAATACCCTCACTAAGTTCATGCGCGGTCTTGTAGAGTATAGATGAGAATCATTGACTCGCATCTCAATAGTGAATCTAGATCGCTTCTAGATCACTTCTAAATCGATACCGAATCTAAATTAGTGTTGAGCAAATCAACCCAAATCAGGTTAAAAAAGATCCAACAGGGTATGGTTATCGTAAAACGGAGTCTTAGCCAACGATTATAATCGGGAGTCACAGGTACAAACCTGACGAGCACTGTTGGCGGCTCGTGCATGAATCAGGATGCATCTCAACTCAAAGTTCACGATGTTGACGCTTGGTCGTCGTCTTCAATGTCCAACTGCTCATCTTTGCTGCTACTTGCTTGTCTGAGTTATTTTGATGTTTCCCCTGGTTTAGCCATTAGCGTGTCTGATGGTGGCGATATTGAGTGGAAACAGCGTCAGTTTGCCGTGGCTACGGTCAATTTGGCGCCAGAATCTGACTCGGCAACGGAAGATCTAAGCCTACGTACGCAGCCATATCGGCTAGCTCAATCCTCCCCCTCCTCTGCTGACTATCCAGATTCAGTATTGAGATTAGGCGTTTATGGCAGAGACGTTGCTGAAGCTCAGGCTCTTCTCTCGGAATTAGGGTATTACGACGCAAATATAGACGGAATCTACGGCGAACAAACCCAGATTGCTGTGTCCGAGTTTCAAAGCAATGTTGGCTTGCCGCCAGATGGTCAAATCGACCAGCAAACTTGGCAACAATTACAAGCGACTCGCAATCTGGCACAGTCTGATTCGTCAGGTGTTTCTGAGGCTGTATTGGAACCGGAGTCATCAGCCTCAAATGGGGTTGAGGGCGAGCAAAACTCAGAGGCGAATAATGCTAACGGAACGGAGACTGAGGAGACGTCTGACGGCATCGAAGCTAGCGCACTGGCTAATCCTGAAGAAGAAAATACGGCTGACGTTAATCCCGATACGGATACTAATACAATTGCTAATACAGTAGATGCTTCCCAAAGTTCTGGAGAGAGCTCCTTAACAGATAAGGGGGAAACAACTCCGTCTTCAAATGTATCGTCTCAATTCTCCTGGCTACAGTGGCTGTTGCTGCTCGTTGTCATCGGTATTGCAAGTGGTGGGTTGTATCAGATAGGGCGCTGGCGCGGGAAGCAAGAAAGACAACAAGGAGGCTTGTCTCACGGGCGATCGCCCACACCGCACTCCTCGTCTCACCCTTCATCTGCAAAATCTGAACCAAAATCTACGAATTCACAGTTAGCAACGGTATCCCAAGAAACCTCCAATGGCATCACCGACTCACCAACTCATCCGTCTGGAAATGGAGAGGGCGATCGTCAGGCAGAGCCAGTCACGCTTAGCGATACATCCATTGTTGAGAGTCACAATGGTGCAGGCGAGGTTGCAAAATCGCCCCTCGCAGCGGACACCATTCCCATAGAAGCAACAACGCGACTAGCCAAAGTTAATATTGTCCAAGAATTAGTCAACGACTTGCACACTCCAGATCCAAGCAAGCGGCGCAAAGCAATTTGGGAACTAGGGCAGAGAGGTTCGTCAGAGGCCATCCAGCCATTGTCGGACTTACTTATTGATTCTGACTCCAGCCAGCGTAGTTTGATCTTGGCGGCCATGTCAGAAATTGGGATGCGATCGCTCAAACCATTGAACCGAGCACTTATTATCTCGATGCAAGACGAAAACCCTGACGTCCGTAAGAATGCTATTCGAGATGTTACCCGCGTCTGTGATTTGGTCGCTCAAATTAGCCAGGTCTTACACCACGCCGCGTACGATGAAAATCAAGAAGTCCAAGAGACAGCTCAGTGGGCATTGAAGCAAATTGACCGCATTCGAGGAAACTCTGATTTAGGTCACCTTCCCCCATCTGATGTATCTCAATCAACCTCTGAGAGCCTACCGAGTGCATCATCAGATCCTCCTGAAACGCACTAAGTGGCCGTAAAGAAACAACTTCACAGTTTGATTGAGCCTTAGGATGCTGTATAGCCTTTCAGGCATGGCTACGCTAAAGCGTTAGCGTAACGCACCACCATGAGGTTATTTTTTAACGAACCCTGGATCAACCCAATTAAGCTAACTTGATTGGGTGTGATAGCATCCGCAGTCGACGTGATCTCAATCGAGGTCTTTAAGAATCCGAAGCGAGTTTCTATAGTTCACCTAAAGTTCGTCCCTGTTTTGAACATGTCTCCCTAAGATAGAAAGAGTGAGCAAGTTTACGATATGTTGCTACAAAGCCCCAAACGCTTTGCAGCAGCTACGGGAGTATATCCTCAGCAGGAGGGAAGGGACATATGGCTGATGTTGAACAGCTAGGTTTAAGTCACGAGTATTTATTAGATCGTGATTGCACCACACTATCCCGTCACGTGCTTCAACAGCTTCAGAGTTTTTCGCCAGAAGCTCAAGATCTGAGTGCTCTTATGAATCGAATCGCATTGGCGGCTAAGCTAATTGCTCGTCGCCTAAGTAGAGCAGGGCTTGTCGAAAATGCGCTCGGATTTACAGGAAACACCAATGTACAAGGCGAATCCGTCAAAAAGATGGACGTTTATGCCAATCAAGTCTTTATCTCAGTGTTTGAGCAGAGCGGGTTAGTTTGTCGTCTCGCTTCCGAGGAGATGGAGAAGCCATACTACATTCCAGAAAATTGTCCGGTCGGGCGATATACTCTACTTTATGACCCAATCGATGGATCCTCAAACGTTGATATCAACCTAAACGTCGGCTCAATTTTTGCAATTCGCAGACAAGAAGGAGACGACTTGGATGGAGATGCAAAAGACCTTCTTCGAAGTGGTCAAGCCCAAATCGCAGCAGGATACGTTCTTTACGGTCCGAGCACGATGTTGGTGTATTCCATCGGGAAAGGGGTTCACGCATTCAACTTAGACCCTAGCTTGGGCGAGTTCATTCTCTCCCATGAAAATATTCAAATTCCAGAGCATGGCCCTATCTATAGCGTCAACGAAGGTAATTTCTGGCAGTGGGATGAATCCATACGCGACTATATCCGCTATGTTCATCGGCATGAAGGATATTCTGCTCGCTATAGTGGCGCATTAGTGGGTGATTTCCATCGCACACTGTTTCAAGGTGGCGTATTTATTTATCCCGGTACGGTTAAGAAACCAGAAGGAAAACTACGACTGCTCTATGAATCTGCTCCCTTAGCCTATCTTGTCGAACAGGCAGGTGGGCGGGCTAGTACTGGCCTGCAAGATATTATGGATGTTATTCCCGAACAACTCCACGATCGCACGCCTCTAGTCATTGGTAGTAAAGAGGATGTTGCCTTAGTCGAATCATTTATTCAAGAACGTGCTCGTCAGAATCGAGAAAAGCCTGGGCTTTCTCTCCCATCCAATTAGGTTAGAAAACATGTGTCAGACCGATTCGGATCTGGTGATGCGGTTCTCAATCTCCTGAGCCTTTGTTCTCTTAACGTTTATTCTCAACGCCCATGGTGACTCTTCTTGAAAACCCCCTTCGAGTTGGACTACAGCAAGATCGCATTCCGGAACCTCAAATTCTAGTAATCTTTGGGGCATCCGGCGATCTCACCCAACGAAAATTAGTTCCGGCTTTATATCAAATGCGCCGCGAGCGTCGTCTTCCTCCAGAGTTGACCATCGTCGGCGTCTCTCGCCGAGATTGGAGCCATGACTATTTTCGTGAACATATGCGAGAAGGGGTCGAAGAATTTGGGGGTGGGCTCGGGTCTGAAGAGCTCTGGAAAGATTTTGCTAAGGGCTTATTTTACTGTTCTGGTGATATTGATAAGTCCGAAAGCTATCAGAAGCTCAAGACATTTTTAAGCGAATTAGACGACCAGCGAGGAACTCGCGGCAATCGCGTCTTTTATTTGTCAGTAGCACCTCGTTTTTTTGCAGAAGCAGCCCAGCAACTGGGTGATGCAGATATGCTAACTGACTCAAGCAAACAGCGCCTTGTCATCGAAAAGCCATTTGGGCGTGACTTAAGCTCTGCTCAGATTCTTAATCGAGTGGTTCAACGCGTCTGCCCTGAAGAACAGGTTTATCGTATCGACCACTATCTAGGCAAAGAGACCGTTCAAAATCTTCTGGTCTTTCGCTTCGCAAATGCAATTTTTGAACCCCTCTGGAATCGACAATTTGTAGATCATGTGCAAATTACTGTTGCCGAGACAGTTGGTTTAGAAGGGAGAGCCGGGTATTACGAAACGGCTGGCGCACTGCGCGATATGGTGCAAAATCACTTAATGCAGCTATTTTGCTTAGTCGCAATGGAGCCGCCTAACTCCCTGGGCGCAGACAGTATCCGCAATGAGAAGGTCAAAGTTCTTCAGGCAACTCACCTGGCTGATTTAGAAGACTTATACTTATCGGCAGTTCGAGGTCAATATACCCAAGGCTGGATGAGAGGAAAATCAGTTCCACCCTATCGAGAGGAAAAAGGCGCTGAGGAAGGATCGACAACTCCGACGTATGCGGCACTGAAATTATTCATCGATAATTGGCGATGGAAAGGGGTTCCTTTTTATCTCCGAACGGGTAAGCGGATGCCTAAGAAAGTCACAGAAATTTCAATTCACTTTCACGAAGTGCCTTATATCATGTTTCAATCTGCCGCAAAACAGGTTAACCAAAACGTGCTTGCAATGCGGATTCAGCCAGATGAAGGCATTTCCTTGCGCTTTGAAGTCAAGACGCCTGGCAATTCGCTTCGAACCCGCTCAGTTGACATGGATTTTCGATACGATACAGCGTTTGGTCAAGCGAATACAGATGCGTACAGTCGTTTACTTGTAGATTGTATGCTAGGAGATCAAACTCTCTTTACTCGCGGAGATGAGGTTGAAGAGTCGTGGCGGCTTCTGACTCCTCTCCTGCAAGTATGGGACGCTCCAGCACCTCCAGAGTCCATTCCACTTTATGAGGCGGGAACGTGGGGACCTGTTGAGTCCGAACTGTTATTGAACCGTGACGATCGCCGTTGGCGTAGATTGTAAGAACCTAGGAGTAGAGTTAGGGTGTAGAGGTGTTAAACCCTTGAGACATAGCTCTGTTCCAGATATTCCCCGACCGATTTGCCCGAGTCTCTGTTAACGATGATTGACTAGCGACTAACCTATGACCACTCCACTTGTTACCCTCCAAAAACCCAAAGACATCTCACTCGATGAGATCGAAGCCGAATTAAGTAATATTTGGCATACCCAGAATGGCGGCAAGGCTGCACCGGCTGCAACCCGTGCGGCAACATTTAGTATGGTTGTCTATGAGCCAGAAGAATTTCAGCAGCTTTTGGCAACTCTCGGATTTTATGATGGCCCAATTGACGGAGTTCATGGCCCTAAAACTAAGGCGGCGGTACGAGAAGCCCAGACTGCTTATGGGCTGCGGGTAACGGGTCGAGTTGACTCACAAACCTTGGCAATTTTGCGGGAAGAGGTGAGTAAGCAACCGGTCGATCGGATTGAGGTTTCGAATGTAGATGGGCGGGGATTTAGCATCAGTGATGCGATCGCCGCTCAAAATCCTTGCCGCATCATTACGCTTTGTCCGATTCTCGGTAAGGATACGGGTGTAACGGCTCAAGTCTCGGCATATTGCCCTATCCAAACTACTGGGGGCAGTAATCTTATCTGCTGCGAATATATTACCTTGAAAGGAACGAAAGAGGCATTAGAACGGGTGAGCGACCTTGTTGAGTCGCTGATGATCCCAGATCTGCCTAGATTTGTGTGGTGGAAAGCCACTCCTAATCCTGAGCAAGAGCTGTTTAAGCAGCTTGCCAAATCATGTAATTGCATCATCGTTGACTCCAGCTTTTTTAGCGATGCAGAGTCTGAACTTGTCAAAATTCAGACTTTGCTCGATTCGGGAACGTTTGTAGCCGACTTAAACTGGCATCGCCTCTCGTCTTGGCAAGAGTTAACCGCCGCAGCGTTTGATCCACCCGAGCGGCGAGCCGCCCTAGTCGAAGTTGACCAAATTTCCATCGATTATGAGAAAGGCAATTCTGCGCAGGCGTTGCTATTCCTCGGTTGGATTGCGAGTCGTTTAGGTTGGAAGCCAATCAGCTATAAGATGACAGGCGGTGACTACGACTTGAAGTATGTGACCTTTGAGGGCCCGAATCAGCGCAAAGTGGAAGCTGAGTTGGCAGCCATTCCGACTGCCGATTGGGGGGAAATCTTAGGCGATTTAGTGGGTCTGCGGCTCTCGTCTACCAATCTTGACGCCAATTGTTGCACCATTTTATGTTCTGAAACAACGGGCTGTATGCGCATGGAAGCCGGTGGGACTGCCCAAGCATGCAGAACGGAACAGGTTACAGCTCTCTCTGACCAGCGAGCCGAAGCATTAATGAGTCAACAGCTTCAACGTTGGGGACGGGAAACGCTATATGAAGAAAGTCTCGCCGTTACCGCGCAGATTCTTGAACTCCGCTAATTTAAGCTCCGCTACTATCCAAGGTTGATGTAATAGTTAATCGTGAGGAGAATCACGCTTGAAGCTTGGCTCTCCTTGCAGTTTTGTGCTTAGAAAGCATGCTTATTCTGATCTGAAAGAGAAAATACTCTTAATGATTGAGCGATTCGGGGGCGATCGCCCTGATAATCGAGAGTGTTTTGCAATCTAAATAAGCATTAAATAGGAGCCTTTAATCATCATGGGACTTTTTGATCAAGTGGTAGGAGCGCTCAGCAACCCTAATCAACAAGCCAGTACTCAACAGCTTAGTGGCATCTTGGGGACCGTCCAACACCTTGCCAGCAGTCAAGGGGTAGATCCTTCAACGACTCAAACCGTTGTCTCTGTTGTGGGTCGATATGTCCGCTCTGCGTTGCAGCAGCAACAATCGACGGATGGTCGAGAAAAAGCTCAAGCCCTCGTAGATCAGTTTAGTGGCACAAGCCCAAACGCAGCCGCTATTCAAGCACTATTTACTCCTCAGCAACAGCAGCAACTCGCTGAAGACGCGTCTCAACAAACTGGACTCAACACTGGAACGATTCAGTCGATGCTACCGATTCTTGTCCCTCTTGCGCTCAATTTGCTCAAAACGGGCGCCAGCAATCAGGGAAGTCAGGCTCAAGCCGGGCAATCAAACTCTGTCTTAAACGCATTTTTAGATTCGGATGGCGATGGCGATGTGGACCTAGGCGATACTATTTCTATGGCAAGTCGATTTTTGAACCAGCCCAAATGAAGCTACATTGCTTATTTCGTGTCGCCCGGTGACTCATAAAACGTTATAAGATACACAATCTAAGATGCCTGCACTTGTTATAACGAGTTGAGACGTTCCACGTTTCTAGAGCATGTTGGTTGGGGGAGTGGCCGGCATCTAAGAACTAGATACTCATTACGCTAGATGAGTGGTCTGTCCATTCCCCTCTATCTCTCTAGAATTGTGTCGTCTTTAGTCTGTGTCGATTCATTGTTCAACTTAATCCATTGGGAGTCTAGCTTTGTGCGGCATTGCAGGAGTCATTTACCGTAATCCAGCCGATTATCAGCATCTCGGCTCAGATTTGTTCTCGCTAATTCATCCCCTAGAAAGTCGAGGCCCTGACTCAAGTGGCATTGCTCTCTATGGTCGAGACGTTAATCCTGATCAACTTAAGATGATGCTTCACGGAAACGGGCAGTGGTCTAGCTTAACGCAGTGGTTGAGTCAGTATGCTCAATCATGCGTCTCCGAACCATTAGCCGAAGGGCAACGCATCGTCCTTGAGTTGGCAGACGGAGTGACCTTCGACCTCGGGGCATTCAAACACCAGCTTCGCCAGCATTTCCCTGATATTCACTTTATGAGCATTGGTCAGAAGCTGGAAGTTTATAAGGGAATCAGCGGTGTCGAAGCATTGATGGTTCAGGATGACCTGAGGTCATTCGCGGGCAGTCATGGAATTGCTCATACTCGCATGGCAACTGAGTCTGTTGTTGATTTAGACCACTGCCATCCGTTTACAGCAAGTTATGACCTTTCCATCGTTCATAATGGTCAAATCTCAAATTACTATCGACTCCGATTTCAGCTAGAGCGAGCCGGGATCATGTTTGAAACTGACAATGACTCAGAAGCGATCGCCCATTATATTCACTATCAGTTGCTTCAGGGCAAATCGTTAGAAGACGCCCTGGAAAAGTTCTTGAACGACGTAGACGGCACGTTTACCTTCCTGGTGGCAACCCCCGATAAAGTAGGACTCGTCCGTGATAAGTTTGCTGCAAAACCTGCGGTCATTTACGAAACCGACCATATGATGGCGATCGCCTCCGAATACCGAGCGTTAATGGCACTAAATCGGTTTGATAAGAACGCCAGCATTCGCGAACCCGATGCTGGAGAGATCAATGTTTGGTCGGTGTCAGCTAATCAGCGCGAACTCCAACTTTCAAACAGCAGGAGTTAGTCTATGGCAGACCTTATGCTTTCAAAAACAGTCGTTGACTGTTCTGAGTTGACGACTCGTCAAATTAATCAGCAGTTAAAAGCACTGGCTGCTGAAGGAATTAAGTTTGTCGATCTGATTAATCCTGCTGGACAGCATAATCTAGCAGTTGGTTTAGAGTATCCTATTCATCTCACGTTCCAGGGTCCTGTTGGATATTACTGTGGTGGCTTGAGTGATGGTCCAATCATCCATATTGATGGCATGTGTGGATGGTCATTAGGGGAAAACCTAATGTCAGGTCAAATTATCGTTCACGGCAACGCATCGGCCAATGCAGCCGCATCGGCACATGGTGGCAAAATCTGCATCTTAGGAAATGCAGGTCCTCGCACCGCGATTTCTCTCAAGGGAGCAACCGTTGTCGTCAAAGGCAATGTTGGGCACAGCAGCGCATTCATGATGCAGCAGGGCCGGTTGATTATCTGCGGTGATAGTGGTTCAAATCTGGGCGATTCCATTTATGATGGCGAAATTTTTGTTGGCGGAGTAGTCAGTTCATTAGGCGCTGATGCTCGGTATGAGCCAATGAGTAAGGCAGATTGGCAAATGCTTCATCAAGAACTCAGCCCATTTGGAATGAGTGCCCATGAGTATGACTTTAAGAAAATTGTCTGCGCTCAAGAGCTTTATCACTTCAAAGCGAAGGATTTTAGCAAATGGAAAGACGCTTACTAGCGGCGTTTCCAAACCATTTTATTGGGCTGGTGATGGACAGCTAAGAGCCTTAAACAACATGGGTTACGCTGCGACCTATCCTACAACTGCTGAGTGCTAATCGCTAAATAGCAAGGATCGCGATCGCCACCCTTACCTTCTGACCCCCAATCCTAACCCGTCAACGTTACCCTCTCTCCCTATGGAAAATCGCACACTCAACACCAGCAATACTTTTACTCCTGATGTCATTCAAGCGATTCAGGAGAGAGCTAACCTCGGGCGCTACATGATTCGCGGATTTGGTGCCTTTCGCAATGTCCCCCGGTTTGATGATTTAGTATTTCTGACCGCATCCTTAACTCGCTTTCCCCTCGAAGGATACCGGGAGAAATGCAATACTACAACCTATCTTGGAACGCGGTATGCAAAACGCCCGATCGAATTGGACATTCCCATCACGATCGCCGGAATGAGTTTTGGGGCACTCTCCCGCAATGCAAAGATTGCTCTAGGTCGTGCCGCTACGTGGTTAGGAACATCGACCACCACAGGCGACGGTGGCATGCTCGATGACGAGCGAGTCGCCTCTCAGAAGCTAGTTTATCAGTGTCTGCCATCTCGCTATGGGTTTAATCCGAATGATGTAAAACGGGCTGATGCAATTGAGATTGTCGTTGGGCAAGGCGCAAAACCCGGCGGGGGCGGTCTATTGCTCGGACAAAAAGTCAACAAAGTTGTCGCCGGAATGCGGACCCTGCCCGAAGGAGTTGACCAGCGATCGCCCTCTCGCCACCCCGACTGGATTGGTCCTGACGATCTCCGCATCAAAATTGAAGAACTGCGAGAAGCGACCAACTGGGAAATCCCTATTTACATTAAAATGGGAGCCACTCGGGTTAAAGACGATGTAAAGCTAGCTGTTAAAGCAGGTGCTGATGTAATTGTTTTAGACGGAATGGAAGGGGGAACCGCTGCAACCCAGAGCATTTTTCAAGAACATTCTGGTATTCCAACCCTTCCCGCTGTCGTACAAGCCGTGGATGCGCTCAAAGAAATTGGAGTATATGGCGAGGTTCAACTTGTTATTTCGGGCGGAATCCGCTCCGGTCCAGATGTTGCCAAAGCCATCGCACTCGGCGCTGATGCAGTTAGTATTGGCACAGCTAGTCTGATTGCAATGGGCTGCAACAAGCCTATTTATGTTGAAGACTATCACACGCTTGGGACTGAGCCATATCATTGCCATCACTGTCACACAGGCCGCTGTCCAGTAGGCATCGCAACTCAAGATGATGAGTTAATGGAGCGACTGCCTATCGAAGAAGCAGCCACGCAAGTCGCTAATTATATTCAGGCAATGGTGATGGAGGCACAAAGCCTGGCCCGAGCCTGCGGCAATTCTGATGTGCATAATCTCGAAAAGCAAGACCTAGTGGCGCTCACGCTCGAAGCATCCGCAATGGCACGAGTGCCTCTAGCTGGAACTGATTTTATTATGGGGCAATCTTGAAGAGGCCATTCGTACAGTGCTAGCTAATACGTTCACCCCCCTAGTAGCAATATCGACCATTCTGAGGTCTTGCTTGCTCATGAGCTTTACGCATTCCACCCAACAATGTTGAAACAACCACACATCGCTTTGATGCGCGATGCACGTCCGTCGTGAGCGTTAGGCGTCCAAGTTGCCCATTGACATGCCCTTTGTGGCTGAATTGGACACGATAGACGCCACCCGAATGCGCGAGCGTCGTTTCACCCAAATCGATTCGAACTCCAGGAGGTAATGTGTTCCAGTGAATTTGGGTAGGTAGTATATCGGCCTTATGAGTCGACCACTGGACATTTCCAGCAATATCCTGAACGCTGACTTGCCAATCAGTGCTGTGCCGTTTTGCCTCGCTCTGAGCATCCCTCATCGCAAAATAGACACTGTCCTGAGCGACGTTGAGATTGCGAACATTCCAAAATGTTAACCAACTCGGAACGGCGATCGTTGCAAGAATTCCCATAACGGCCGTAACGAGCATCATTTCAAGAAGGGTGAATCCTGCGTTAGAACAGCTTTTGAACTGGAGACGATGATACTGCTCGTTTGTTTTAGACAAATCGGAGGTTTGCATAATGTATAACCCTGAAAATTCCTGCTTCGGCAAAAGTCCATGTCAAAATAAGCACCAATACGTACCCCAAACCTAGGACGCAAGCATGATCATCCCATGGTGGAGCTATTGAAATCAGTTATCGCAATCGCCACCTTCAGGCAATTGCTCGCCAGATGGTCTTCTCAGATTCAGGGGCTAATCAGGAGTCATAGTCTAGGGAATTAGCGTTAAAAGAATGTCCTGGTGGAGTTGGATAGGGGCAAACAGGCGTTTATCCGTACAGAGTCATTTCCACTGAACGTTATTTACACGCAAGCCAGTCGGTTATCCAGTTAACGCTATAAATTAAAAAACGAATAGTCGATTACGTTAGCTATTCGTAGAATTCCCAACGCTCGCGCAAGCGTAACAAATGATTCCTTCTTTCCAGACGATACGTAGGTTTCAATCGGATGCAAACTCAGATTTTGCTAACCAAAATCTCGCCAACCAAATTATGGAATTGGAACCGAATGCAGTAAACGCTCAACAATAGTTTTAGAGCGCTGTCCGCCAGCAGGAATAATGCGATGAGCTAACACATAGGGCGCTAGAAATTTAACATCATCTGGAATAGCAAAGTCTCGCCCTTCGAGGAAAGCAAATGTTTGAGCGCTGCGATATAGTGTCACCGTACCGCGCGGACTGGCTCCTAGCAAGATGTCATCGACTTGGCGAGTTGCGCGCACCAAGTCGATGATGTAGCGCTGCAAATGATTTTCAACCTTAATTTGTCTGCAACGGTATCGAAGTTCGTTCACGTCCTCTATGGAAATACAAGGTTGGAGGTCGCCCAGCCCGTTTCCATCATGAAGACGCTGAAGCATCTGAAATTCATCTGTTTCAGTGGGATATCCCAAACTGAGCGATATAGCAAATCGATCCATTTGGGCTTCAGGCAGAGGAAATGTGCCTTGATACTCGATCGGATTTTGCGTTGCGATGACAAAGAACGGATCGGGGACGCGATGAGACAGTCGATCAATGGTGACTTGGTGTTCTTCCATGACTTCGAGCAACGCCGATTGAGTCCGGGGAGTTGCCCGATTAATTTCATCTGTTAAAAGCACATTGGCAAAAACAGGACCGGGAAGAAACTCAAATTCACCAGTTTGTGGATTCCAGATATTGGTTCCTGTAATGTCAGTTGGCATCAAATCGGGCGTGCATTGAACTCGTTGAAACTGCCCATCTATTGAGCGGGCCAACGATTTTGCCAAAAGCGTTTTTCCGACTCCAGGCACATCTTCTAACAAGGCGTGTCCCCCTGAAAATAGAGCCACTAACATAAGTCGAATTGCATCGGATTTACCGACAACTGTGTAGCCTAAATTTTCTATTAGTCGTTCGACACGCTCTCTCATAATAAATGGTTGTAATGTCTATTTGCTTTATGATGGCAGCGATAAGGGGGAATGAGAGCGAGTAATTTTACCGAAACAGACGAATGGGGCTACACATCAAATCTCGGTGCCGTCTTAGATGGTTCTTCATTAGGTGAGACGAGTGAGCGAGCCGCATCACAATCAGATTGAATTTGTTGCTTGAGATCGGTTAGGGACGCAAACTTCTGCTCGGGGCGTAAGAACTTTTCTAGGTAAACTGATAAGATTTCGTTATATAAGTCTCCTGACCAATCTAATAAATGAACTTCAATTGTTTGTTGAATACCATTAACGGTTGGGCGCAAGCCGATATTCATAACTCCTGATTGCAAGTACTCAGGATTTCCGTGAGGCGAGACAGCGACTCGAACATAATAAACCCCATGTCGGGGTAAAAGCTTATCAGGCGGTAATTCTAGATTGGCGGTTGGAAAGCCTAATGTTCTGCCAAGGTGTTGCCCGTGAATGACGCGTCCAATCAATCGATATGGTCTGCCCAAGAGCCGATTAGCATGAGTTGGATTTCCCTCTGCAAGAGCTTGACGAATCGCAGAACTGCTGACTCTAGCGCCCTGACAGGTTCGCAAGGGAGCTGTGTAGACATGAATTCCGAAGGGACTAGCGATCGCCCTCAAATCATCGGTCGTACCAGAACGATCGCGCCCAAATCGAAAATTTTGTCCCACGCTCACACAATCTGCTTGCAGATGGCGCACCAGGATCGATTCAACAAACTCCTCAGGCGTTAAACTCGCCAGTTCTGAGGTGAAGGGAAGAAGGACAAGCTGTTGAACTCCAATCGAGCTGAGATACTCAATTTTTTCGCTTAGCGGCGTTAGTAATGCCCGCTTTTGACCAGTAAAAAACTCTTGTGGGTGAGGGTCAAATGTGACGACGGTAGCGTAATTATCACCAGGCTTCCTTACGTCATGCGGGCCCTTGCCCATAGACAAAATCGGATCAATGACGTGCCGGTGTCCTTTATGCACACCATCAAAGTTGCCCAGTGCGATCGCCGTCGGCACCCGAACTGATGTTAACGAAGAAGTAATCCACACACTTCACATTTTTACATATCTTTAGAGCGGATTGAGCCTAACTAAGCAGGAAGTTGCGCTCTCGGCATCTCTTTAGGACTAGCAGGTGCAGTTGCTTTTAAGTCAATCTCCAGACCTTCCCACGCCACTACGCTATTAGGGAATTGCTTAGCGGTATCATCCTTAATTTGATCCATGAAATCATCACTATGAAGCGGATCATGATGGAAAATGACTAGCTTTTTGGCATTGGCAGCCTTTGCAACTTTTACAGCTTCTTGCCAGGTAGAATGCCCCCAGCCTACCTTGCTCGCCCTCTCTGAGTTATATTCTTGATCGGTGTAAGTAGCATCGTAAATAAACAAATCGGCGTCGCGCGCTAGCCAAATTACATTCTCATCTAAGCGATCGGGGAAATGCTCGGTATCAGTGACGTAAGCCGCTGTCAGCCCATTCCAACTGACGCGATAGCCCACTGCCTCGCCAGGATGGTTAAGCAGAGCATTGTCGACGTGGATATCATCAATATCGACTGATTCACCGACTTCCAAATCATAGAAGGACAAATCTGCACCCATAATTTGCAGCGGGACAGGAAAATTGGGATGCAACATTTGATCGTTGAGGCGTTGTTCGATCGTCGAACCATTCGGAGCGATCGCCCCATAAATATTAAACCGATTACCCGGAACAAATGCAGGAACGAAGAAAGGGAACCCTTGGATGTGATCCCAATGGGAATGAGTGAAAAACATGTGAGCACGCAATGGCATCTCAGATAGCAGAGCTTGCCCTAAAACTCGCAGCCCAGTGCCGCCATCGAAAATTAGCCGATGCCCTCCGATTTGCATTTCCACACATGATGTATTGCCGCCATAGCGAACAGTTTCGCCTCCAGGGCACGCAATACTTCCACGAACACCCCAAAACCGAACCTTAAACTGGTTTGTCGTATCAGCCATTAGCATTGTGCCAAATCCACCGACATCTCAATAGAAATCTTAACGCCGAGATCCTTATACTACAGTTCGAACTAGCGTCAATCTGGTAAGCCTTGCTGTAAACGGAGAGCACTTTGGTAACAGTCTACCTTCTTGCTAACAGTCTACTAGATTCTTCACATGCACCCAGTTTAAAAGTAAGCAGCATTGATGACAATTTATAGCAATCAATGTCCGCTTCTAGCAATCAATGTCTGCTATTCAAATCTAGGCAGGTTTGAACAACCATCATCAAAAGCTAATCCAGAGTACCCAGCCGAATCGACTCAGCACCATTTTGAAAGCGAAATACAGAATTAGTCGGATAAGCTGGATAGAATTTCCCACAATCTAAAGCTTGTTAGAGAATTCTAGCTTCCAATCCCGTAAACTTGCCAATCCTGATCCAAAGGTCAGATCGTACTGAAGAGGCGTAATCGTGATGTAGTTGTGCTGAATCGCTTGCACATCAGTGTCCATATCTCGAAACCATTGAGCATCAGATCCGATCGCCTTGAATCCTGGAATATCGGTGAGCCCTGGCTCGTCGATTTCTTCTAAAACCTCTCCAGCTAACCAATAATATGTTTTCCCCCGTGGGTCAGTTCGAGTTTCAAACCAATCATAATAGCGTCGAACACCTTGTCGCGTCAGGGCAGTCCCTGCAATTTCATCTTGCTTGGCGGCTGGGACATTGACATTTAAAAGCATAATCTTGGGAAGAGGACACTGGGAAATATGATTAATTAGAACCTGAGCAAAGTTGGCAGCTGGTTGAAAATCTTGAGGAGTAAAACTGGCTAAGCTAAATGCGATTCCGGGAATACCCTCTAAGACACCTTCCATTGCAGCAGATACCGTCCCTGAGTAGAGAACATCAGTACCGAGATTCGATCCATGATTGATGCCTGAAAGAACAATATCAGGAGGACTGCTTAACAATGCTCCTAATGCAAGCTTGACACAGTCGGACGGAGTGCCCGAACATGACCAAGCCTGAATAGACGAGTGAAACCCAGAGCTGACTTGGTCTGCGCGAATTGGCTTATGCAATGTTAAGCCATGGCCGGTCGCCGACCGTTCTCGGTCAGGACACACAACTGTGATGTCGTGTCCTGATTGAGCTAGCGTGTTTGCTAATGTGCGAACCCCTAGAGCAGAGATCCCATCATCGTTACTGATCAAAAGCTTCATGGCTCTCAGACGTAAACCGTTTGATTAATGATTCAGATTAATGAGTCAGGCATTACACGTGTGCCATCATCACATAGATGACATCCGACACAATACTTGACTGTAGATTGCAAAGGTTGTCTCTCTATTTTGACTGGGATCAAATCGTCTGACAGAGCTTTTCAGAAAGCTATAGATGTTTTGAGCGCTTATTTATAAACCCTATGGGATAATTGGTCTGCCTTTAGAGCAATGTGAGAGCAATGTGCTTAAGATTTAGACGGTTAACGATAAACTGATAAAGAAGAAGAAGAGCTGAGAAATGGCTTTTCTCGCTTACACAAACATATTCCCTAATGTTGACTACGATTGCATGGCACCTACAAGCATGACCAACTCGCCAAACGACTTGGAGGCTCAGTTAGACGCCTTACAGCGTGAAGCACATCAGGCGATCGCTTCTGCAACCACTCTGAGCGACCTCGAATCCCTAAGAGTTCAGTATCTGGGAAAGAAGGGGCAACTATCCCGAATTTTAGGTGGCATGGGTAAGTTATCACCTGAGGAACGTCCCAAAATCGGTGCGTTAGCAAATCAGGTTAAGGAAGCTCTACAGAGCAATTTGGAACAAAAGCTTGATGCCTTAAAATCTGCACAGATTGAGTCGCAACTGGCATCTGAGACATTGGATGTAACAATGCCAGGTGTTTATCGTCCTCAAGGGCGACTGCATCCATTAACCAGCACCACTGATCGAGTTCTGGATATTTTTGTGGGGCTTGGCTATACCGTTTCCCAAGGACCTGAGATGGAAACGGATTATTACAACTTTGAGGCTCTGAATACACCAGAAGACCATCCGGCCCGCGATATGGCAGATACATTTTATCTCCCGGATGGGAACTTGCTGCGGACGCATACCTCGTCGGTTCAAATTCGATATATGGAAGAGAATGATCCACCGATTCGGATCGTGGCTCCAGGTCGCGTATATCGCCGAGACACGGCAGATGCCACTCACTCCGTCGTCTTTCATCAAGTCGAGATTTTAGCGGTTGATGAGGGGCTTACATTCACTGACTTGAAAGGAACGATCAAGATTTTCCTACAAACCTTTTTTGGAGAGGAATTACCTATTCGTTTCAGACCCAGTTTCTTTCCGTTCACTGAGCCTTCTGCAGAAGTGGATATTCAATGGCGAGGGCGTTGGTTGGAGGTCATGGGCTGCGGCATGGTTGATCCCAATGTTTTAAAGGCAGTGGGATATGACCCTGAGGTTTATACCGGCTTTGCAGCTGGCTTTGGTGTTGAGCGATTTGCACTTAGACTCTATCAGATTGATGATATTCGCCGTCTTTACACCAGCGATATTCGGTTCTTGAGTCAGTTCTAAGACGTCAGCAAATTTTACGGGATTTTGAATGGGGGCATCGAGGGGGTAATTAGACCGCTTTGCTGAGATCATTCGGCGAGAGTTCCAGATGAGGTAGAGGAATTAATTTCGTTGGCGATCGCACAATGCAGACATTATTCAAGCATTTTAGGACGATACGTCTTTCCGAGTTGAGCCTAAATATCTCTCTAAATAGGGCGAAAATACCTCATAGATCAGGGTTAAGGGTTGTCCATGATGCCAAAATAAATAGTGCCGTCCCCAAAAGGGGCCCGCTTCGCCAAATGCATCTTCTAATGCATCCGAATGACCGTAATATAACCCTTGGACATCTCGGTATAGCTCTGTGCGAAGGCGAGCTAGGCTCGCCCAAATTGGGAGAGAACGGTTTTGCAAATACTCATCGACGTGATTCGCTTCCCACCAGGATGTTGCATAGGCAAGCCGCTGACCTGAGGCAGTGCGGAGCCAGACCTGCCGTCTCAAGCGAGGGCCTGGCACTTTCGCGATTAGATTAGGCGCACCATCAAGGCCATCGCCAACCAATGACATATCGATCACGTCCACTTCAGTGGGTTCTCGAGTTAAAAGCTGGAGATGTCGAGTCGGAGAGCCATCTCCCAGCAAAAGAATTTGCCAACTCGGAGCAAGTTGTTCGTGAGGTAATCCTTGTTGGACAACTCGCGCGTCGCCATACCAAATCGGATGGAGAGCGTGCCAGGCTTTAGGTAAGGCAGCTAGATCGGTGTTTCTAAACGCTGGAGTCAAGGGTATTTACAAAACTTTATCTTCGTATTTGCATCATAATACTGATTGCTGACTTAAGGGTACTTTTCCTTAAAAGCACTGAATCTATCCTACCGTTTGAAGACGACAGAGCTAGTCGTTTATCTAGCTCGCCATACCCGTTATCCGCCGATGAATCAACTTACAGAATCTGGTATATCCCCTGAATCCGAAAAACTGTCTCTCAAAACTAAGCTCGCATTTGGTGCTGGAGACATGGGAGCTGGCATGACCGCGAATTTGGTCGTGTTTTCTTTTCTCGTCTTTTTGACGAATGTTGCCGGATTGAGCCCCCGACTGGCTGGAACAATATTGCTGATTGGCAAAATTTGGGATGGATTTAATGATCCACTCATTGGTTTTTTGAGCGATCGCACTCGTTCTCGGTGGGGACGTCGCCACTCTTGGATGCTCTATGGCTCTATTCCGTTCGGGATTAGTTTTGCCCTGATGTGGGTTGTCCCAGACTTTGGAGGCTCAACGATGGCCAAGTTTTGGTATTACGTCGTAGTCTCCATCATATTTTTCACGACTTACACCTCCGTAAATTTGCCCTATGCCGCTCTGACTGCTGAATTGACTCAAGACTATGACGAACGGACAAATCTGAGCAGTTTTCGGTTGGCGTTTTCATTGGCGGGTGCAGTATTAGGATTAGCCCTGGGCTTTATATTTGCAGCCAATATTCCCAATTTAGAATCGCAGCATCTATTTCTGGGCATCACCTGCGCGGTGCTTTCCGTTCTTCCACTCTACTGGTGTATCTGGGGCACTCGGGGGCGGCTCCGATACAATGCGGAGCGAAAAGCCCAACAATCAGCTAATTCGGGCGATCGCCATCTATCCTCTCTTCCCATCCAATCTCAATTCAAAATCGTATTCAGCAATCGTCCATTTTTATTTGTAATCGGCATCTACCTATTGTCTTGGCTGGCTCTGCAAATTACAGCCGCCATCATTCCCTACTTTGTGGTTAACTGGATGGGCTTAGACTCCTATTTTTCAGTGGCTCTAATCGTTCAGGGGTGCGCGATCCCGATGCTGTTTGTCTGTAGCGCAATCAGTCAGAAAGTCGGGAAGCGAGGCATTTATTTTATTGGTATGAGTTTTTGGATTGTTGTTCAGGCGGGGCTAGTATTTCTTCAACCTGACCAAGTCGGACTAATGTATGTATTGGCGTTGGCTGCAAGTTTTGGAGTGGCAACAGCCTATGTAGTCCCGTGGTCGATGCTGCCCGATGTGATCGAGCTTGATGAACTGCAAACTGGACAACGCCGTGAAGGAGTGTTTTATTCTTTTATGACGCTGCTTCAAAAAATGGGGCTTGCTATCGGCATCTTTCTAGTCGGTTATGCGTTAGAGTTTGCAGGCTTCGTTTCTCGAACCCCTGGTCAACCTATTCCCGAGCAACCCGAATCAGCGCTCCTTGCCATTCGTCTTGCCATCGGCCCCCTGCCAACACTCTGCCTAATCCTAGGTCTGGTCCTGGTGTATTTTTATCCGCTGACCCGAGAAATCCATGACGATATTCTCTTAAAGCTTCGGCAGAAGCACCAATCGTCCCCCCGAGATAATCTTCCATCGAATTAGCAAAATACATCCGGTGGGATGCCCCATATCGAGATAGGATTATAAACAAATGTTTGTGATCCCCATTCATGACTCTGGTTAATTTGCCGTTTTGCTTCCTTGACTGCTGAGGTTATATGAAACGATTTTTCTCCTGCGTCTTTGCCTTACTGCTTGTTTTCTCGATCGGTTTAACAGGATGCTCATCTCCGGCATCTTCATCTGGATTGACCGGAAATTATCGACAAGACACATTGACGGTGATTGAAACTCTGAGGACGGCACTTAATCTACCCGAAGAATCTCCTGAAAAGCCAGAAGCGCAGCAGATAGCACGCCAGAGTATTAATGAATTTGCGTCTCGCTATCGCCGCGACTCATCAATAACCCGACTCAGTTCCTTTACTACAATGCGGACAGCGCTGAATTCTCTAGCGGGTCACTACAGTTCTTATCCGAATCGGCCCGTTCCTGAAAAGCTCAAAAGTCGCCTTGAGCAAGAGTTTAGGCGCGTCGAGGCTGCCTTGAGGCGAGGTTCGTAGCTAGAACTTAAACACAATATTCCGCCTCGAATTTGAATTCCCTCTAGATAAAGCCAAATTGGGGTTGCGATTTTTGACGACACCCAGGAAGGATAGAGTCTACCTATCTCTATCCCGGGTGTTGTTTGAATTAGTGGCTCAGTTCTAGCGTTTGCTGACCTAACTGCTCGGAGGACGCGTTAGACATTTCGCTGTCGAGTTGAGACTGCAAGACTCTAGTGAGAATAGACGTTGGACGTTGGCGATGGGGCCATGCAAAGGCATGACGGAATGCTGCATCTTGGCAGGCGCGGAGTTCATCAAAGCCAATCACATCTTGGGTGAGTAGGCTCTCATACTCAAACGGTAATCGAACATTATGAAGCCCCGCATTATCGGTGCAAATGGCAATTTCAACTCCAGCATCAAAACATCGTTCAAAGACAACCTTGAGTTCTTGGATACTGTCTAGCGTACCGGTTTTGAGATAAGTCGTTGGGCATACTTCTAAGCATTGCTGCCGGTCTGCTAGTTCCTCCAGGAGATCGGGATAGCGCAGTGGGATTTGGATACCATGCCCAATTCGCATCAGGTAGGGCAGCAGTTCTGGATAGCATCCGTCTCGAGTTTCATAAACGTGCCCGGTGGTATTAAGCCCCAGCGATCGCGCATAGCGATAGAGATCGATAAATTCTTCAAGGCGATCGCCATAGTGAGCATCACCTCCCGCCAAATCAACTCCACATATATAGCGGGGAGTTTTAGCGGCCAACTCTACAATTGCCCGATTCACCTCATAGGGTAACCGAGAGTGCATACACAAAATTTGGCTAGTCACGATGGGATATTCACCCACTTGGCTAGCTTTGCCCACGACATCAACAATATGAGCCATATATTCGATGCGATCAGCTTGACTCAAATGCTCCGGTGTCCGCAGGTATGGAGTATAGCGCAACTCTAGATATGCCAGATTCTCGAAAATATATGCACCCCGCATCAATCGATAAATAAAATAGGGCAACGCGTCTGCCGTCTGCACACTCTCAACTAGAGTATGCAACTCTAAATATTCATCTAGGGTATTGCGAGGCTGCGTGTAAAAATGCTCGAATGAAGCATAGTCTGAGAATTGTTGCGCCAAATCAGTGTGATTGCGCTGAAAATAGCGCCAAAGGATACGAGGGACAACGGACCCTCCGAGATGTCGATGTAATTCGGCATATAACGTCACAAGAAGAACCTCTCTACGTTGAATAATCAGGATTTAGAATTTCACTGACAGCGACTTAAATATACGGACTTAAGTCAGTTTGACCTGACTGATGTCAACATTCCGGTGATTTCGACAAACCTGTTTAGTCGTTTAAAGCACCTAGCTGGGCGTGCTTACATAAAATGATAGATAATCAAACCTAGTTTTTTCTGAAATTTGAGATATTCGCTTCGGATTTCACCCGTCTTGGTGATATGACACTCAAAATCAAAAATATGGGTTGACATTTAAGCGGTCAGATTAAGATAATTAGAGTTTGTGGAAACTTAAGGCGATAAGGAAACCCTTGGCTAACGTTGTTGTGATTGGAGCCCAATGGGGCGATGAGGGTAAGGGAAAGATTACGGATTTGCTCAGTAAATCGGCCGATCTCGTGGTTCGTTACCAGGGGGGAGTCAATGCGGGGCATACGGTCGTTGTGCGCGGACAAACGTTCAAACTTCACCTCATTCCGTCGGGCATTCTCTATCCAGATACCCAATGCGTCATCGGCGCTGGAACCGTCATTGACCCAAAAGAGCTGATTGCAGAACTGAATCGGCTTGAAGCGTTGAATGTCTCCACAGATAATCTGTTCATCTCCGAAACGGCTCATGTCACGATGCCGTATCATCGGTTGATTGATAAAGCAGCCGAAGAACGTCGGGGTAGCTACAAAATTGGAACGACAGGTCGAGGCATTGGGCCCACCTATACGGATAAATCAGAGCGAACCGGCATTCGTATTATTGACTTAATGGATCGGGATGGGCTACGAGAACAACTCTATCGGACTGTTACGTGCAAAAATGTTCTTCTAGAAAAGCTCTATGAATTGCCCCCACTCGATCCGGAGGCCGTGATTGAGGAATATGTAGGATATGCTGAGCGGCTTCGTCCTCATATTGTAGACAGTTCCTTAAAGATCTATAACGCGGTCAAACGGCGACGGAATATTTTATTCGAGGGAGCGCAAGGCACACTTCTCGATCTTGACCATGGCACGTATCCCTACGTCACATCCTCTAACCCGGTCGCGGGGGGTGCATGCGTCGGTGCAGGTGTAGGACCCACGATTATTGACCGCGTGATTGGTGTAGCTAAAGCTTATACTACTCGGGTCGGTGAAGGCCCCTTCCCTACCGAGTTGAATGGTTCAGTGGGCGCATTATTATGCGATCGCGGCGCTGAATTTGGCACCACAACTGGGCGCAAGCGTCGCTGCGGTTGGTTTGATGCAGTCATTGGTCGTTATGCGGTTCGTATTAATGGGTTAGACTGTCTGGCGATTACCAAACTCGATGTTCTCGATGAACTTGACACAATCAAAATCTGTGTCGCTTACGAGATTGACGGTCAACGGTGTGATGATTTACCTGGCAATGCTCGTCAATTTGCCCGCTGCCGTCCGATTTATGAAGTGCTGCCAGGGTGGAAGCAATCGACAGATCACTGCCGTTCGCTAGAAGATTTGCCACAGCAAGCGCTAGACTATCTAAAGTTTCTGGCGGAGTTGATGGAGGTTCCGATCGCCATTGTTTCGCTGGGTGCGAGTCGCGACCAAACCATCATCGTAGAAGATCCCATTCACGGCCCCAAGCGAGCGCTGCTCTCCAATGATGGAGCCATTCGCACCGTTCAGGTCTAAACGTTTGATAAGACTCAGCGGGCTGGTCTTCAATTGTCTCGGCTTGCCATGCTGTGAATGGGTTCGATAACTGTTTGAATGATTTAGATGGACAACACCTATGGAACTCACTGTTGAATGTAAAACGCGAGATGCAAAAGCGAAACCAAAATCACTTCGTCGGCAAGGTTTGATTCCAGCCGTTTTGTACGGACATAAAGGGGCAGAGTCCGTCTCTTTGACATTAGACGCCAAAGCAGCCGATTTTTTGGTTAGAAATGCATCCATTAATAATACCCTCGTCCGGGTTCAGGTTGCTGATTTACCTTGGAGTGGAAGAGCTCTACTTCGTGATGTCCATGCTCACCCCGCTAAGGGCTATCTTTATCACTTGAGTTTCTTCTCGGTTGCGGCTCAAGACACTATCGAAGTGACCGTTCCCATCCACTTTGTTGGGGACGCCGTCGGTGTAGTGGAGGAGCGAGGAGCTATGGATACAGTCTTGACTGAGCTTCAGGTGCAGTGCGATCCTGACCATATTCCAGAAAGTATCGAGGTTGATGTTTCAGCACTCAATATTGGAGATGCTCTACATGTCAGGGAACTCGCGCTTCCTAGCAAGGTGAGTGCGGTTGGTGAACCAGAGCGTGTAGTCGTGTCGGTTCTGCCTCCTAGATTGGCTCCAGAGCCTGAAGAGGCTGAACCTGTTAACCCCGCCGTGGCAGAAGCGCTGGCTATCATGGATGCCGATGAGGATGCTGAAGAATCATGATTGGCCAGTTTGATGACTCGTTTTAGATTGAATGGCGATCGCCCAGCCATTGCATTCTCAGCTGAATTTTTATTTCAACTGAATTTTCAATAGCTGATTCAGCGTTTAGCCAGGGAATACTCCCTGGCTAAAATTATTTATAAGTTTAACCCGCGTTTGATGATCTAAAAAACACACTATGACGAATACTGCGCTCCCTCTGCTAATTCAGCAGATGTTAGATTCCAACTTTTATCCTCATCCTGTTCAGGAGCCGATTCGGCTCGTTCAAACTCACATTTCTTATGTGCTACTGACCGGCGACTATGCCTACAAAATTAAGAAACCCCTCAACTTCGGTTTTTTAGACTATTCAACACTTGATAAGCGCCATTATTTTTGTAAAGAAGAGTTGCGCCTCAATCAGCGAGGTGCAGCCAAACTCTATCTCGATGTTGTTGCAATCGTGCAGCAGGGAGAGACGTTTCAGTTTGCTGAGCAAGGAACACCCGTCGAATATGCAGTCAAGATGCGGCAGTTTCCTCAAGACGCGCTGCTTAGTCATAAGTTTCGTCAGGGCAAACTCACGCTGGAGCTGATTGAATGGCTTGCAAATGTCGTTGCAGACTTTCATAACCAATCGGAAACGAATGATTACATTCGTTCATTTGGCGAAATTTCTCAAATTCGAGCTGCCTTCGACGAAAATTATGAGCAGACCCAAAAATATATTGGAGGTCCTCAAACTCAAGCTCAGTTTGAGGAGACGCGGGCATACACCAATCAGTTTTTCTCTAATCGAACCGAGCTGTTTGCCAGCCGAATTCATAACGATCGGATTCGAGAGTGTCACGGAGACTTGCACCTAGGTAATATCTGTCTATGGAACGATACGTTATATCTATTTGACTGTATCGAATTCAACGAACCATTTCGATTTGTCGATGTGATGTTTGACATCGCGTATATCGTCATGGATTTGGAGGCCGGAAAGCGTCCTGATTTGAGTAACGCATTTCTTAATGCCTACATCGAGCAAACCGGAGATTGGGAAGGGTTGCAAGTTTTGCCAATTTATGTGAATCGTCAGACCTATGTGCGAGCCAAAGTCACATCCTTTATGCTCGACGATGCATCGGTTTCTGATGAAGACAAGCAGCAGGCATTCCAAACTGCATCCCTGTATTATCAGCTCGCGTGGGAATATAGCCAGCCTCGACAAGGACAATTAATTGTGATGAGCGGTTTGTCAGGTTCAGGCAAAACAACCGTTGCGCGACACCTTGCGCGACAAATTAACGCAATTCATATTCGATCGGATGCAGTTCGTAAACATCTTGGCAAAATTCCGCTGCATCAACGAGGGGGCAATGATTTGTACACTCCAGAGATGACTCAAAAAACCTACAATCGCTTACTCGATTTGGGCACCATGCTGGCGAATCAGGGATATTCGGTAATTTTAGACGCAAAATATGATCGGGCATCCCTTCGAAAAAAGGTAATTGCTCAGGCGGATACTCATGAGCTACCCCTTACAATTTTGCACTGCACCGCACCCATGGAGGTGTTAAAAGAGCGTCTTCAAAATCGCTCTGACGATATTGCTGACGCGACAACCGATATCTTGGCTGGGCAGCATCTAGAGCCTTTTCAAGACGCGGAACGCACGTATGTGAGACCACTCGATACAACTCAAGATATTTCATCTCAGCTAGCAGTATTATTAAAATGAAGAATACAGAAATAGGCAAGGGTGTGCTTCCATAAATTTGTGCGAAAGCCTTGCCGTAAAAGACTGAATAGCATCAAATCATTGCTCTCTTAATTTGTGTTAGCCAATGAAAAGCTCTGTCAAAGTCGGATTACAGCTTTGGCTTATTTTTGTTGTTAGTTTTGTTTTGCTTGGCTATCCTGCCCCGTTTAGCCTAATAATTGCTGCGATCGCCGGATTAGCTGGTAGTTTCATCACCACCTGGATGAACAACCAGGGCCATGCGTCCCCCAAACAAAACAAGGCTTTGACGCAACTTCGCAAGCAGTTAGGACTAACCGGAGAAGGCAAAGATAACAAAGTTCGGCGTCGGTCGAAACGAACTTATCCGGGTCTATTCGGGCTAGGTCCCCGGCAGACAAAGCGCTGAGACAATCCCGCTCTTTATTCAGCAATGCCAGGAAAATCACTTCGACGAAGCTGAAGGCGCTTCTGTTGAAACGTGATCAGACTCAGGGAACGTCAGTGACTGGGTTGGCAAATCACCTAAGTTTGCCGAATTTGCCTCTGAAATATGATTCGGTATAGGCTCAGGAGTGCCGGTTGCCACCGTTGAAGATGTCGCGGATGAAGATGTCGCGGAACGGTGTTCAACTGCTGAAACATCCTGAACTCGTTGAGTTAGCAGTGCTGCAAGAAGCATAAAGCCTCCCCCTGTAACAACTGCCAAGAGACGGTTTTCGTGAAGCAAGTTTGCCATTACCCATCCAAAACCTAGCGATGCCACTACTTCTGGCAAAACAATGAAGAAATTAAAGATTCCCATGTAAATGCCGCTTTTTTTGGGAGGAAGAGAACCAACTAACATCGCGTAGGGCATCGACAATAAACTTGCCCAAGCAATTCCCAATCCGACCATGGCCACCAGCAACAAATAGCGGTTGTGGATAAACAGAAGCGATATTAGCCCCACCCCACCACATATTAAACAAATCATATGGGCTGTCTTGCGACTCGTAAGCCTTACGACTTTAGGCAAGATAAACGAGAAAAGAACACAGACAGCGTTATACATTGCCATGCAAAGCCCTGCCCATTCGATGCCTTCTGCATAGAGTAAAGAGTCTTCTCTAACAGCACCAAAAACATTATGAGCAACAGCAGGCGGAAAATACAGAAATACACAGTACATGCCTAACCAGCTAAAGCATTGCACCCACGCCAATTGACGCATCGTAGGAGGCATTTCCTTCATTGCCGTCGTAATCTCACGGATTGTGCTGGATAAACCAAGCCGTTCAGATTGCTGACGTTGGAACGCCTTCATATCTTTGGGTGGATGCTCCTTAGTGGTAACGACCGTCCACAAGACAGTACTAAAGAAAGCAGCTGCGCCAATGTAGAAAGATAACTCAACTGCAACTGGGATAGCGCGTTCATCAGCACTGACAATGCCAAATAGATTTGTTAAAGTCCACGGCATTGCTGAGGCAACGACGGCACCTAAGCCGATAAACAAACTTTGCATGGCAAAGCCCCGAGTGCGTTGGTCCTCAGGCAGCAGATCACCCACAAATGCCCGAAATGGCTCCATGCTAATGTTTGCAGATGTATCCAGCATCCACAGTAGTCCTGCTGCCATCCACAAGCTAGATGAATTCGGCATTAGGATTAAGGCGACTGAGCTTAGGATTGCGCCGACTAAGAAGTAGGGACGTCTTCGTCCGAGAGGTCCCCAGGTATTGTCACTCAAATTGCCAATAATGGGCTGCACAAATAAGCCAGTTAGGGGCGCAGCAAGCCACAGAATTGGGATTTCATGAGCATCTGCTCCCAGATATTCAAAGATTGCGCTGGTATTTGCCATCTGCAGTCCCCAGCCAAACTGAATACCAAAAAAACCAATGCTCATATTCCAGAGCTGCCAAAAGTCTAGACGGGATTTAGATTTTGTCATCTGCATCCTAAAGTTGCCTCTTAAGCTGCCATCAGATTGTGTATCAGAAAAGGCTGCCTTAGGAAACCGAATATTCAGCTATGCAGTTCAAAATTTTCAAGCCAAATTTTCCGCAGAGCGGCAAGAATACGCCCTGAATAGAACTATGATTCAGTTCTTGAATTCCCAAGGTACACTCCTTAAACGGTGAGTCGCTAACAGACTCATTGCCCACAAAGTTATGTAACAGTATATCTCTACATTTTAGGATAACGAGTCTGGAGCTGATAAATCGTTTGCCCCCAACGCTCTTAGCCGAAATCTGATTTAGTTGCAATCTGACTCGTAGGAGAACCTCTGCAACTTATCGGGTGCAGAGTATAAATAAATTCTTTGTTATCCTAGCGTGTCGACCGAACATGCCTTCTTTATGAAAATTGTTCATCTTCAAACGAGTTACCTAAATTTAATAGTTGGAAAACTTATATAGCGATCCTAAATCGCTTGTAAATTGTGTGTGAGCGATGGGGCGGCGACGCTCGCCCCATCGCTCACAACCCATCTGGGATTGCTATATTTCGTGAGTTCTAAACCGAGGCTAATGATGAAGGGAGTATTTAATAGCACATTACGCTATCGCGTTAGGACGTCTAACGTGCGTAGAATTTACGTAGCGCGGAAAGTCTGCACTCAACTCTGAAACCATAGGGCTATATTTCAAAGACAGAAAGATTAAACGCAACATAACCTTGCTGGCATCTCCACCGGCCCTAAAGATGTGGCGAGTTGACGCCTCATAAACAGAACAAACTCAAACGAAACAAACGGAGTAAAATCCACCCCGTTTGTTTCAACGCCTATTCACGCACAAGCGCATGTGGCTCAACGTCGGATAGCTTCCTAAAAGATGTCGCAGGCTTCCGGTTTAAGATCTCGTTCCATTAGCGATTCGACTGCTTGCTGAGGTGTAATTTTACCATTCAGGAGTCGATACACCTGCCGAGAGACGGGAACGGGGATACCCTCCCGATTTGCGATGTCGACCAAAACGTTGGCTGTGTTAACGCCTTCAGCTGTGCTTTGCAATTCATCTAGGATACATTCCAAGGATTTACCTTCAGCAAGCCCGTAGCCGACTCGATAGTTGCGGCTTAACACACTGCTGCAGGTTGCAAGGAGATCACCCAATCCCGATAGCCCGAAGAAAGTTTCGGGCTGAGCACCAAAGTGAGTGCCTACTCGAATCACTTCAGTAATGGCACGAGTAATCAGTGCAGACTTTGCATTAGTGCCCAACTTTAGACCATCGCAGACGCCAACTGCGATCGCCACGACATTCTTTAGGGTGCCACCCAATTCAGTACCAACCGGATCAGTATTGGTGTAAACACGGAATCGCTCAGAGGCAAATACGCTCTGTACCATTTCGGCGGCGGCGTGATCACGACTCGACACAACCGTAGCAGCGGGTAAGCCCTGATCAATTTCTTTCGATAAGTTCGGCCCAGACAAAACAACTACGGAATGATTGGGAAATGTGTCTTGCCAAATCTGAGAGGGAGTGCGTGTTGTAGCCGGATCTAGCCCTTTGGTTGCCGTCACAAGAATGACATGAGCAGGCAGTTGAATTTTGCGCAGACGCTCAGCCATTTCAGTCACACCTTTCATCGAGATGGCAGACAATACAACGTCTGCACCTGCGAGAGTTTCCTCTAGGCTAGTTTCACTTCGACGCGACCATGTTTTGACGGTATGCCCCGCGTCGGATGCTAGTTTTGCTAGAGCGCTGCCCCAGGCGCCTGCGCCTAATACTGCGAGTGTTGCCACTTGATTTCTCTTAAAAGCTTCGATAGTTTGGCTCGCCTCGGTTGTAAGAGATTGAGGTGATACCGTCCAAGCGTTGTTGAGTTCGCCTACCATAATCCTCTCTAGAGTGTACAACAACGGATAGTTAATGAAATTTCGAAATGCTTATGCGGTTGGATTTAGATGGACACTAGTGGGTTTAGTGAGGTCACTCCTCTCGATCACATGTCAAGTTAATGTTACACAAACTTTATCTAAATCGACAGCAAAATACTCAGATGGGGCGATCGCAACGTAGGTTAACGCTCCTAATTGAAAGGCTTACCGGAATTTGAATTTAATTTGAATTTAACCGCGGCGATCGCCCTCATCCACATCTCAGCTCAAATGCGATAAATATCAAACGGATAAAAGTCAAATAGCTAAATAATTATTCCGACCCAAGAGCTACACTTTTATCCGTCTCCACGCCACACTATCTAGACGAGCGCAGGTTCCTGCTCCTTGCCGCGAACAGTTTCAGCCGCTCTGGCTTCGCGGAACAGATGATTTGCCCATTGCTGCACGTCGTACCGCTTAATCGCCTGATACATCCGGCTCATCCGCTGCTGCTTTTCTTCTGGAGACATAGAGAGTGCTAGGTCGATTGACTCATCCATCCGGGTTGACGAATACGGATTTGTCAAAATTGCATCGGGCAGCTCGACCGCAGACCCTGTGAATTCCGAAAGAACCAGCATGCCATCCTTGCCCTCATGAGCGCAGACATATTCTTTCGCAACCAGATTCAAACCATCACGTAATGGCGTAATCCAAGCAATATCTGATGCCTTAAAGAAGGCGATCAACTCTTCAAAGGGGATAGGCTGCGTAAAGAGAATAATGGGAGTCCAGTTTAGCTTCGCAAAGCGACCATTAATCTTACCGACTAGCTGCTCAATTTGACTTTGAGCTGTTTTATACACGCGCATTCCAGATGCAGGCGTGACAGCCGTCGTTAGCATGTTGATTTTGCCATGTAGATCCGGACGACGCTCTAGCAATCGCTCATATGCCCAGAGCATTTCCCTTGCACCTTTGACGTAATCCACACGTCCAGCAGACACGATCAAGATATTGTCACCCACGTCTTCCCGAATTCGAGCAACCCGCTGTTCTGTTTCTGGCTTTTGAATGATCGTGCGAATCAAATCTGGATTAGTGCCCACAGGAAACGCGTCGAGATTGACGATTCTTCCCTTATGACGAACCTGAGTTGTGAGCTCTGGCTCAGCAAGGGCCGTGCCGGTTGGAGTAAAGGCAGGATCGACTGGAACGCGAGTAACAATCTCTACTTCCCTATTGCTCCGCGCAGCCGCAACGAAGTTTTCAACATATCGAGGAATATGGAATCCACAAAGATCACAGCACAAAAGACTATCAATGATGTGCTCTCGCCAAGGCAAAATATTGAAAATATCAGATGACGGAAATGGAGTGTGATGGAAAAAGGCAATTTTTACATTGGGCATGCGCTGCCGAATGTAGTAAGGCGTCAGCCACAAATTATAGTCGTGAATCCAGATGAGGGCGTCATCTGCGGCATCCTCACACGCCGCATCTGCGAAGAGCTTATTGATATGTTGAAAATTTTCCCAATCGGAAGAATCGTAAGTAAACTGCCAAGGAAATGAGTGCAAAATGGGCCAAAAAGCTTCCTTAGACGTGATGTGGTAGAAGTTTTTAACCTGCTCAGCAGATAAAGGAATCCGACGAACGCCGGTGCTTCCTTTAGTTCCTTCCATCGTAATCCGCTCTTCAAAACCAGCCTGCTGCTTCGGAGAAATTTGCTTCCAAGCAACCCATGTCCCATGTTCAGCATTGGTGAAAAAGCTCTTTAAGGTCGGAACGATCCCATTAGGGCTTTTCTTTTCACGGTAATAAACTTTGCCGTTCTCCTTTACCTCATCATAAGGTTCCCGATGGTACAAGATAACCAAAGAAGATTTCATTAGGTTGCCTCCTGACGCGTTTCATCAATTCTTGAAAATTGTTCAGCATGACGTGAACATGCATCACAATCAATGTAAAGTTAAACCTGCAATGCAAAGCTCGCAACTGGAATCAACATTCTAGGCTCATTAAGATAATCTGCCATTAACATATCGATTCATCACATTATCATTATTAATAAAGTTGCAAACCCAACATATCCAATCGCTAGAAACATTAGTACTCAGATATGAGGCTCAGAAATAACTTAAATAAACTTCACTTAAATAAACTTCACCCAAATCGACGGACTCGGAAAGACCCTATGCCTCACAGAGCCTTAGTCCCGAAGCTATCCAAGCCAGGCTCGTAACCCACAGATACGGTGCTAAATTATGCAAGTCTTAGCCTCTAAAATAACTAAGCTCAATCCAATGCGATCGCTTCTCAAACCCAGCAATTAAAACCACTAAAATCTGTACGCCAAATACATAAATTTAATCTCTCAAAAACTCGCTAAATCTGCGACTTATTGCAAATACTCTACAAAATTAAGCGACTTTCAGGACTATTTCCATAAAGAAATCTGGTCAATATTAAAGATGTTTCTACCAAGGAATAGACTCGAAAAGCCCACAGGGCAAACATCCTACATGACTTCGATGACTCAAATTCATCATATCCTTGCATAACTATACCACAACTTAACATTTTCTAAAAGTTAGGTGTTGTAATAGAGATTACCTCAAGAATTTAGAATTTTGCTGCAGACTAAACCTGTCTAGCAAATTACTAATAGGGACTTCATGGCGGGGATTACCAACAAATTTCATCGAAATTAATTCGTGACAATCGCCCTTTCAAACGAGCTTGCTATTGCATTGATTGCTATTTATTTAGATGAACAATAATTTGAAAAATTGCGTCAGACCCTGTGGATTTGAGAGGGTGCTGCGCTAAATTGGAAAGGCTGTTAACGCAGGCGGTGTCGTGAATACAGTGGAATCTTTATCTTCGAGTGTCTTGGCTGAGAAGGAAACTCAGGCGCTGTTGGGATGGGCAGCTACTATCACGGATTCGGACGAAACATATTTCTCAAAAGCTCAACAGCTTGCTCGTAAATTAGGAGCTCATTATCGTCCGGATGGCTTAACTGAAATTGGATTCTGGACACCTGAATTGGCAGGTGAAGTGATCCAATCTGAGCGAATGATTTACTTGGAAGTGTTTACTCCATTAGATCCTATTGATTTTCGAGCCTCAGCGCAAACGCTGAATTTTCGGTGCGATCGCCTATCGTTACCCCAACAAGGTGAGTATATCTGGGGCGTAGTTTCCGGTATGAAAGCGGGTACTCGCAATCAGGCGGGATCGTTCTATTGGCTGAAATATCTTGATCCCCAAGGTCATCTTCATACCATTCGAGATGTTGTTCCATACTCGCTTCCCTATGGCGTGTTTGCTCCAGCAGAACTCTATGATATCGATCGGCTACAGCACGAGCGGGCCGATCTAGACTATTTCCGTCGTACAGGGAGTCCGTCTGATTCTGAAGACGAAATCCCTAGATGTCCAACCCCAGTCAATTTGTTGCAAATTCATATCAGTACAGCCTCAAAACCGGGGACGCTCGAAGGTTTGACCCAGCTTTATCAAGAAATTTCTGACAAATTAGCATCGGGGCGATCGCTCACACCTGCCGAAGAAAACTATGTAGGCTACGACGGCATTCAACTTTTACCGATCGAGCCCACGATTGAATATCGTCATGAAACCGATAATTCAGAGCATGAATTTTTTGCAATTCATCCGCTTGTTCAATCTGATCAAGTATCTGAGGTCTCCGAAACACCTGAGATTTCTAATGCGCCTAAAGCAGATGCCTCAACCGATCCTGATCTAAATGCAAGCTATACGGTCGACATTACTCTCCGTAAACCCAATACCCTCAATTGGGGATACGACATTCCTATCTTGGGATCGTCTGCGACTAATCCAGCAATTTTGGGCAGCTTACGCCCCGATGAACTGATCGATTTTGTAGCAGTCCTGCATAATTTTTCGCAAGGTCCGATTCAAGTCATCTACGACCTTGTGTATGGTCATGCAGATAATCAATCTGAACAACTGCTCAGCCGCCAGTTTTTGAAGGGGCCTAATATGTATGGGCAAGATTTGAACCATCAGCTACCTGCGGTGCGTGCAAATTTGCTTGAGATGCAGCGCCGAAAACTCGATACGGGGGCAGATGGCATCCGGGTTGATGGAGGACAAGATTTTCGATTCTTTAACCCAATTTCTGGGCGAGTCGAGCAAGACGATGCGTATTTGCTGGCGATGAGTGATGTCGTTCAAGAAATTGATGGCCACCGGCGATTGGTGTTCACCATTTTTGAGGATGGACGCCCGTGGCCCCAAGAAGGGTGGGAAGAAACCTCTACATATCGAGACTTAATTGAGCTGAAGCCTGACTCGTTTCAATGGGGACCGCTTATTTTTGCCCATAACACTCCAGCCCTCGAAAAATTCTGGGATCAAAAATGGAGACGAGTCAGCGAGGTTATGATCCAGGGAAGTAACTGGATTACCGGCTGTGCGAATCATGATACGGTAAGGCGCGGTAACCAAATTGATCCAAATGGTCCAATCAATTGGAATCTAGGTAAAACTCATCCAGAGGTATTAAATAACGCGTACGATAATCCGGCAGTAAAACTTTGGGTCTATGGATTTAGCCCTGGCCTGCCAATGGACTTCATCAATGCGCTTATGCACGCTTCCTGGGGGTTCTTCAGAAATACCGATGAGCGATACGGCGTTAAAGTTGCGTCAGAGGAGATTGGCTTCCTTGACTGGCAAGTCGAACCTGAGCTGTATGAGAAGTCATGGGTATTCAGCCGCCTCAAGGCACTTGGGTTCTCAGATTATGATTTTTTGAGGGGATTTGTGGGCGCTCTGAGACTCGCCATGATGCAGACAGATTATGACTTAGAGGCCGTTGCAGTCGTTTGTCAAAATTGTTTGGGCGATAACTTGGAATATTGTGAACTCCCGTCCTTAATGGAATTAAATCATCCTGAAAAGAAAATTCCATTTCTCAATAATCTAGATGTGCCGTCTCTGAAAAAGTTTGCGATGGCATTTATGGAAGATATGCATGATTTGAGTAATGTATCTCATTATGTCGATCAGGTTAACCCTCTGCAGACTCGCTTTAGTTTCGATCTTCGGCAGTTTCGTTTGAACCATCCCTGGTTGAGAGAAAACTTAACTGGGAGCGATCGCTTTAATCGAGTCAGCAACGATCACCACACCTTGTTTTATGGGTTAAGAAGTCAACCCACTCACGAATCGTCGCAACCGGCAGCACAACTGGCAATGGTGACTCATATGGGAGGTGATCCGGCCAAGGTGACGCTAGCCGACTGGCTCCAGCTTGATGTGAATGAGTGGCAGGTGGCGATCGCCACGCCGGGTTTAGAGATGCATGATAGTGCGTTTGACCTGCGTATGTTCGAGCTTAAGGATAGCCAAGGACTATTGCTTACGAAAAAGCAGTGAACATGTGTAGTTAACTAAAAAATTAGCCGGGAGCCTATTGATGCTCCCGGCAACATTGATCTAAAACATTGATCCAATAACTGATTGAAGTTTCCCGCATCGATCTGCGCGTTAAACTCAGTCACAATCAGTCTCACAACGCTATCAATACGCGATTCATTAGCGGTTCATTGCTTAGAAAAATTCTTGATTATGCTCACGTTCGTCATAGGGATCACCGTCAAACGGCTGCGTCCCTGTGTTTGGATAAGCATCATCATTGGGTCTAAAAATACGTGAAATGCCTTCCCAGAGATATTGCAACGTGTCCTGAAAGCGATTTAGAACAGCCATATCCACTCTCCTAATACCTAAAAATCTTTAACTAAAAATCTTTAAAAAGAGTGACAGAGTTTTTGAAGTTAAAGAAAGAATTTCGTCTCAATTTCATTCTAAGCTGGCTCTTACAGCGGGCTAACCCATTAATTACCAATCTTCACAGTCAAACGTCTTCATAGTCAACCATTGACTCCGTTTGACCTGTCAGTTTTGCCCGTTTGGCAGCCGTTCTCGTCAACATCGTGTTATCCTGTAGATGACCTGGACCCATGCAATTACAACGCCCAAACTTTGTCAGGACCGGAAGGTAGCAGCAATACGGGATGCTTGTAATAGGCGTGGACTCCGGGTCTTTTAGTTTCCGGAGCTTTTAGTCTTGGCGATCGCAGTCGGTAACTAGTCAATTCTTATTATTTGTCTCTATCCTAGAAACACGCGGTATTTCCTTAATTGCATAACAGGAGCCAAAATAACGATGGCAGGTCTTGGCGATTTGGTTCAAAAGGCGTTTTATCTAGGGGTTGGCATAGCGTCATATGCGGGCGAAAAAGCGGGTCAAACCCTTGGAGAAGTTAGGCAACAAGCTCAAAAAATTGCAGATGAGATGGTTGCTCGTGGTGAATTGACGGCGGATGAAGCTCGGCGCATGGTTGATGAAATGGTAGGTCGCGCTCAGCAGACCTATACCTCCGAGGCGAAGTCGTCTGAGTCGTCGCCCCGTGAGCCTCGACGTATTGAGATTTTGTCCGATGATGATGAGGTATCTGAATCAAAGCCATCATCAGCAACCAACGATTTACGTCAGCAAGTCTCTGACCTCGAAGAGGAATTACGCAGGCTCAAGAATGAAGGACGAACATAGGGCATAAAGTGAATGGAACGCTGGTCTCAAGATTGGTTTAAAGCATTTGACGAAATTTCTGAAACGATAGAACAGGCTTTCGTTGAAGCAACCGACGGCATCGTGGAAATTGCTCAAGCGTTCGCAGACCTGTCGGATATCGTTGTCGAGCAAGCTCATGAAGCGATCGCCTCTGAATTAGAGGAGTTTGTTGACCAACTCGACGAATGGATTGATCCGTCTATTTATTTCTTCATTGGGATCGATATTTCAGAGGGTGATTTTGTTGAGTTTACAGGCTATCCGGTCGAACCTAGCCCTTCCCAAAATCCTGCCTGTATTGGCTGCAAAAACTATCACGGGCACATATACAACGGCAATTTACTCGTATGTGCCATGCATCCCTTCGGTTGGGACTTAGGAGATTGCCCCGATTGGGAGTCATAACGGCAGACCTACCAAGCACAGGTGGATTTAGCGTAGCGATCGCCTGAGTGGAAAAAAGTGACCGACGGGGCCTTGTCCATGACCGATCTGTAGTGAGTGCTGCAAAGCGGACGTCACGTAGTGCTTTGCATGGCGAATAGCACCTGATAAATCATGACCGATTGCCAGATTAGCTGCGATCGCAGCAGATAGAGTGCAACCCGTACCATGAGTGTTGGGAGTATGCACCGTTTCGGTTTGCAACGTTTCAAAGCGATCGCCATCGAAGAACACATCTACTCCTTGCAGTTCTCCAGACATCCCTCCTCCTTTTACTACAACAGCCGTTGGGCCAAGTTCAAAAATCCGCTGGGCGGCTGCTTGCATATCTTTGAAGGTTGTAATGCCCAATTCACTCAGTATTTGAGCCTCGTAACGATTGGGAGTTAACACGGTTGCCAACGGCGCTAGGCGCGACTTGAGCGTTGAGATAGCGGCGTCGTCGATGAGTTGAGCGCCGGTGCGAGATACCATGACCGGATCAACTACTAAATTGGGGAGAGGGTTTTCGTGGAGATAATGGGCGATCGCATCAATGATGTCTTGGTTTAACAACATGCCTGTTTTAACAGCGTGTATCGCGATATCGTCAATGACCGTTTGAATCTGAGCAATAACGGCGTCAGGAGAAAGGGCATCCACCCGGGTTACGCCTTGTGTATTCTGTGCCGTAATACAGGTAATTGCGCTGGTGCCATGGACTTGATGAAATGCAAACGTTCGCAAGTCAGCCTGAATCCCGGCCCCACCTCCACTATCAGACCCCGCGATGGTCATTGCGGTTGGTATCACTGGGGGGGTGCTTGGTGTCATATTCACTCCAAAATCCAACGAAAAGCTACATTTACTACGGTAGCTTTTCTCTAGGGCTCATCTTTAGTATAAGAGTGCGCCTTGAGCCACGCTTCCACGGCTATTCGGATTAGCTCCTAGCTAACGTTTATCGGGTGAATCTACGGCATAATCAATCATTCGTTACACATCTGGCAACTCCTGCCCCACTGACACGCCGATTCTCAATGCTGAGTCTGCGGACTAAACTGTTGCTTACCTTTAGCATCGCCTTTAGCATCGTTTTTGCCGGAGCTTTTTATTGGTTTTACACGTTCACGACCCACCAAGTAATGTTTCGCTTGCGGGAAGATATGCGCTCAACGCTACGTGGCGCAGCAACAGGTGTTGACGTGCAAGAACTGATGGCCCTTTATAAAACCGGTAAACCGAATGCACAAGGGTTCTCAGATGATCCTCGCTATCAAAATCAGATGGAATGGTTTGAAACCGTGCATGACCTCGAACCCCGGGCATGGCTCTATTCATTTACCGTCGGCTATGCGGAGACGAATCGACGAGTAGGAAACATGGTTGTAGAACCCGGAGAACCTGAAGTCATCTATTTGGTTGACGTGTGGTCACGCTACAATCCCGCAAAGGCTGCCAGATTTCTTCAGTCTGACTATATCAGTCCGGAGGTTCGAAAAGTCATTGAGCAGGGCAGATTGATCGAGAAGCCCGACATTTATACGGACGACTGGGGCAGTTGGATTTCTGCATTTATTCCTCTCCGTAACAATCAAGGCAAAATTGTCGCGGTTCTAGGCTTGGACATCGAAGCAGGTTATGTTTTGCAAATTCAGCATGCCATTCGAAGGCGCATTCTAGTGTCGTTCGGTCTAACCTATGCTGGGTTATTGGTTTTGATCGATTTGCTATCTGGGATGTTAACGCGGCGGTTGCACAGATTTACAGAATCTGCAAAACGCATTGCAGATGGCGATTATGACGAAGGATTAGCCCTTCTCGATAGTGGGGCATTAGCCGATGAAATCAGTGTGCTAGCTCATGCCTTTGAAAATATGATCGAAGGCATTCGTGTCCGTGAATACCAAATCATTGAAGGGAAGCGTATTGAAGATGAAATGCGTCAAACCCTCCAAGTCGAGAAAGAATTAAATGAACTGCAATCGCGTTTTATCTCGATGGTGTCTCATGAGTTTCGCACGCCACTTACAGTAATCCGAACCTCAATCGAGATTTTAGAGCATTACGGTCATCGAGCGACCCCCGAAAAGCGGCACGAATATTTTCGACGCATTTGCGTGGCGATCGCCACTATGAATGGGCTACTAGACGATATTTTTGCGATTGAAACGTCTGATTCATCAACATTAGAGTTTCATCCACAACCAATCGATCTCGATCAGTTTTGTCATGACCTCATCGAGGAGATTAGGCTCGATGAAACCAGCAAACGGCATACGATTGCGTTTGTTAGAGGAGGTGACTGTAGCTGCGTTTATGTTGATCCAACCCTGCTGCGCTCCATCGTGACGAATTTACTATCTAATGCAGTGAAGTACTCGCCCGCCGATAGCACGATTGATTTTGAACTGTCGTGTGATGAGCACATGGCTGTTTTGATAGTTCGCGATCGCGGCATTGGGATTCCACCAGACGATCAGCCTCGACTTTTTGAGATATTTCATCGAGCCAAAAATGTTGACACGATTCGAGGCACCGGTCTTGGGCTAGCCATCGTCAAACAATGCGTCACGCAACATCATGGGCACATTTCATTTGTGAGCCAAGAAGGGATCGGCACAACATTCCAGGTGAGTATCCCAATCCAGCCCTGTAAAGAGGGCAACGTTAGACACATTGACGGCTAACCCTTAAAGCTAATCAAATAAAGATTGATTTCCTCCGTATATTTACTGAACTTGCCAACTTAGTCACCCAAATACGTTCGCAATACCAGTAATAATGCTGTGGAATTTATAAATTTATATGCGTATTACAGACTAGATTTATCCCCTTCCACTTCACCGCTTCTTGATAAAAGGGGCCCAATTCTGACTTAATTAAAAAATTCTCGCTTCAAATAATTTAGGGAAAAGGACAATTATTGTTCTAAAAAAATATTGAAATTCCCTGATACAGAGGATTTCACTCTGTAATAAGAAATATGTCGTGCTCCGATTAATCGAGTTGTTTGGATTGCATTTGAGTGAAACTTTATCGAAGCTTAAATTCTCTCACAAGCTTCTATAAAGCTAATCACCGAAATCAGTCATGTAACATTTGATTCATTAGACTAAGAATGTATTACGCACAATGCCCCTAGTAATACGACCTGTTACACCTGTTCTCTAACGTGTGTGAAATCGTTCCCTGATTTAGGTCAACTAAGTCCTATTAAGGCTCAATTTTGAGAACCCTCCTCAATTCGCTAGAGACTAAAACAGAAGATCCTTGCCATGCATTTCAAGTCTTGGGTTGGATTAAACCAAAACACCAAGACGGCTATTTGAGCATGCAATATCTGAATCTGATTGCGGTGACGTAGATAAGGGTTCTAATCCCCACCTGCAATAGAGATTCTAAAAATCAGGTTTGAGTTATGACTTCGTTGTCCTTGTCTGACTGAATGTTTGCATCTACCCTTCAATCGCTGAATGGTTCAAGCAAGGGCAATAAGAAATGAATGAGCTGGATTAGTCACCTTTGGCACCGTATTTTACGGAGCTGAGCCCAGCGTGCTGTGAAATTTTACAACTGGTGGAGTGTTCGATGGTTTGCTTTCGCATTCACAATTCCGCATGTCTTAAATTGTTTATTCTGATGGGTTTGAGTATATCGATTGCTGCAACTGCATCAGGAGCGATCGCCAGTAATGGAATTGGTTCTCAATCTCCGAAAAACCCTGGGTGCGATGGCACTGTTCACACGAATTGCCCCTAATTACCCCTAATTGCCCTTAATGGGAACGGATAATAACGCATGACATCTAGTGAGTAAGACTGGCGATGTTCAAACAATGTTGCCTGCTGTAGCCCTCCCTCTCAGGTAGAACCGTGAGTCTTACTCACTGACGATTTGCATCTATAAGCGCACTCCTCCAAACACCGCCAGTTCAAAGAACTTAAAATAGCAATCAACGTGCTGAAATCCAATCTCACGGAGCCATTGACACTGGTCTTCGACAGATGCAAGGACGTTAGCATTTTGATCGTCTCGATTCAAGAACTGGTCAGCGATGGTTTCACGAGATTTATCATCTCCCTGTTTTCGATGCCACTGATAGAGGGCATCGATCAATGCATCGTTGAAAATTTCCTCTATCCAGGCAGTCCGAGAGGATACATGTTCAATATTCAGGAAGCATCCGCCAGGTTTCAACTGGTGATAGATTTCCTGATAGAGCGATCGCTTACGAGTGTCGGAGAGATGATGGATGCAATAGCCTGATACGACTGCATCAACCTGATTCAGGGTGCTCTGCCAACTTGAATGCAAATCGGCATGACGAATGTCGACCCGATCGCCAAACGGCACAAGACGTTGTCTGGCTTGATGGAGCATGGGTTCTGAAAAGTCAATAGCTATGACCCGACTATCAGGGTAATGAGTCAATATGGCTTCTGAGATCACGCCGTCTCCGCATCCCAAATCTGCTATCTGATAGGCCGTAGATGAGGATTTCTCATCCATGGATTGCACCCCAAATGCACTGAAGGCGCAATCTATCAGGCGTATAGCAATGCCAATCTGTTCGGACGCAAAGGGGATGCCGCCTCGAACGCCAGTCAAAAATTTCTCAACAATCGTGGAATCTTGCCAAATTTGATCGCGTCTCATGGATTAATCTCCTTTAATCCAACCGTGTTGAAGATCGAGTCCTCGCTCGTGCATGGCGTTTGCAAATAAAGGAGTAGGCAGCACTGCCTCAACGGACCAAACCCCAGGCTTACTGATTTTTCCTGATAGAACCAACTGAGCAATACTACCTGTGCCGTAGCCTGCGGCAATAGCCGTATTGTTATGCACTACGGTTAACCCATAGTGACACTCTTGATTATCTTTATACCCACTAATTCGAGCTTGAATGCCGACCCCAATGCCGCTAAATCGATCGGTGATCGTGGTCATTCGATAACTGACCTGGGACAAAAATTCAATGCCCGACGGATTTTGAAGCCATGATTTTGGAAACCAATGGGCCGTAATCCAGGTGAGGTGATTATAAAAATCGGGAGCAGACCCAAACTTGGTGATGACGGTATCGACCGGAAATGACTCTGCCAGAGTGACGGTTTCTGGCATCTCATACCAGTAGACTCCGACTTTTCCGTAAGGTTTGGGGAGTTGAATGGTTTCGCGATCGCTGTAGGGTTTAATTGTCTGCCACTGTCCATTCACCCAGGCTCGAAACTGACGTACTAATCCTAAAAACGTGGTTCGCATCACTGTCACGCCAGCCCCTCCCGATCCCCCGACGACATAGCCCAGATGAATAGTTTCAGGTTTATCAAACTGTTCAATGCCTTGCCGCACAATGCTATTTGAAATGCCTGGAAAAATTCCCGTATTAATCACAGCGGTGATCCCTGACTGCTGGGCAGCATCTTGATAGGTGAGTGCTCGTCGAGTAAACTCGACGCTGTCGCTGACATCTAAATAGTTGACTCCCAATTCAATGCACAGTTGTAAGACACGGGCATCTCGACGATGAAATGGACCTGCACAGTGAATCACTAGATCGGCATCTGCGATCGCCCGTTTAAGAGCTTCCCAGTCTGCTAGCTCTAAGGGCAAAAATTCTGGAGATTTTTGCGGATGCGTGAGTCGTTTGGCTGTAGACCTTGGTTGACGACCTGTAATCGTCACGTGGGCGTGTGTATAGGTCAGGATATCTAGAGCAACGCTGCTCCCAATCCGCCCTTGCCCACCCAAAATTAAAACCCGTTGTGTCATCAGGGACCCTTATACGATACCGCGGTTTTGCGATGATCCCATGATTTCATCGCACGCGAAAGGGCAATAAGACAGAAATGAGAGAAATCAGCTTGCAATGGATGGAGTTTGGAAAAAACCTGTTCGAATATGCTGAATCATTTGATAGCTTTTCAAAGGTTTTAGGGAGAAATTAGAGAAAAACTGCCGACTATTGGGATGGTGAAACGGGATGGTGAAGAAAAGTCATGCAATCGCCCTAATGACACCGATTTTGCTATCGCTGCCAGGGTTTTCCGCAGCGACACGGGCACAGACACAAATGAGCGATCTGGAAACGCTTCACCTCAATCTGCAAGCGGCAGTCTGTCAGAACGATTGGAATCGCGCACTCCAATACGTCAATCCGATGATTAGTTCACCTGAATTAACAAATCGCTCGCGCGCCGAACTGATTCAGTTTCGCCAGCAATTGCAAACCTGGCAATCAACGGGAGCCCCGATTGATAATGTGCCCAATTGTGACGAGGCGATCGCAGAGGTAGAGGCATCATCCAATGACAGTGAGCCAAGCCGCTCAATTGACTGGCAACGCGTCACGCAACCCTACCAACACAATGCGCGTTCATCTCCCGTGCAGCCGGGTATAAGCCCTGCGAATTCAACGGCTCAAGCGAGTGGCGATCGCCAACAGTGTATTCAATTGGGCACCATCATTGGTCAAGCGGATCAACACGCATCAACTGCCTTTGAAGGAGCAAACTTTTCTGATATCAACTCGTTGCTAAGCACGATGTCTCAGCTTGCTGCCATCTCGGATCGAGCCGCAGGAGATTTGCAAACTCTTTCGATTTCAGACAATCAGCTACGAGGATTGGTAACTAACTTTGTGTCGATGTATTCTAACTTTAGCCATAGCGCCCGTGAATTTATCACGGCTGCTAACTCTGGAAACATCTGGACATTAGAAGCATCGTTGGCCGAAATGGAAACTATGGCAAACCGAGGGGTTTCGCTTGCCAATCAGGTCAACTCGTACTGTGGTTGGCAAGTCGTCACTACCTATGATCGGCAATAGGCATGTCCTTACATCCAAGACTCAGAGATGTGGCTATAGTGAAACGGGGCGATCGCCGCTCCCGTGGTAGAAGCGAACAGCGATTACGAACGGGTTAGCGAGAATTATGCATCTTTGAGCAGACGAAATCCGAACAAAATATGCCGAGAGTCAAGCGGGCGAGTATGTCGATAGGCGGCGCGGCAGAACCCAGGCAAATCGTCCCACGAACAGCCTTTCATAATCGATACGGTTTCTTCGCCTTCCTCGACAGGCGGAAACGTATATTCAAAGACGTTGCCTGCCATATCGTCTGCACCATAGGGACTGCGGCTTAGAGGATAAGCTCCAACCTCGGTAGTATGCAGCCCGCCCTGTTGTGCCCAGTTGGTGGCATCATTTTGCCACGTATCGCCCCACGGGAAATAGCGACCATCGGTGCTGCGAGCAGCCTTTTCCCATTCATCTGCTGTCGGTAGCCGATAGGACGTTCCGTCCTGCTCGTCCTTCCAGTCGGCATAGGCGATCGCATCTTCATAGGACACCAGCACCACGGGATGCTGTCCCTCGCCGGTTGGATAGGTACCGTTTGTCCACAGAAACGGTCGCACATCTTCATAGGGATGCACGAGAAAACCTTGTTCTTGGTAGTCTGCTTCTGAAATGCCGGGTGGACGATGTCCAGTGGCGTCGATGAATGCCTGATAGTCTGCATTGGTGATGAGATTGCGGCTGATGCAAAATGCAGGGAGCGATTTCGTCTGACGGGGAGGCTCAAATTCAAACCAGCGTCGTTCTCGCAGTCGCTGTTCTGCTTGAGAAATCTGGCTAGGACTTTGGGCGATCGCCTCTGCTGAGATTTGATAGGCGTAGTCTCGTTCTGCCTGATCGCTGCCGGCGATGTAGTCACCATCTGGAACAAACACAAAGGCGGCATCGACCTCGCAGCGATCGCGCGTCATGGAGCGATCGGGTAGAGAAGTCTGCCCACAACTGATTGCAATAGCAACCATGAGAAGCGCTGCGATCCATCTCAAACAATGATTCATCGGGTTTGCATCAATGTCTATTAAACGTCTTACCCAAATCGTCGCTTGTTACACTCAGGAAAAGACTGTCTTTAGACTAGCAAGGCAGAGGAATCGCTGAACGTATTTTTATCGACGGTTGACCACCTCCAATTAGCATCAAACAACCACTAACCGAAATACAGAAAATCTAATGCAACAGATTCGTTCAGATACACTCATATCAGACGCACACGTATCAGACGCACAAGATTTTTGGGCCACAGCGGATGGGCAGTGCCATCCCTTTTTTCCTGATGAGTTTGTTTCACCCATAGCCCCCTATCGGCTCTATCGATTCCTAACTGATCTGGAAGACGTTTTGGCGGCTGAACCGGACGATGTTCAACGCATTCAAGCGATCGCGCCTTTAGTGCGAACCTTGCTGACGAGTTCTGATTGGCTGCAAATGGAATATCGTGAGCCTCATCCCGAAAAGGGCTGGTCGGTCAAGTTTCTCTATCGAGAACCCAAGTTTCCAATTACGGTGCAGATGGTGTCATGGTCGCCCCAGCAGCGATCGACGATCCACAATCATGCAACCTGGGGCATTGTGGCGCTTATTAATGGTCAGGAGAAAAATACCTTCTGGAGGCGATCGCCCACCCCCGAGCATCCCAATCGCATCGAGAAAGTCGGGGAGCAGATTCTCGTCCCTGGCGATATGATTGGATTCACCCCAGATGCGATTCACTGCGTTGAGGCATTAGGCGATGAACCGACGATTAGCTTTAATCTCTATGGCGTCACCGCCTACGATCAGCGCTACAAATTTGACCCCGACCGTCATACGGCTGAAAAATTCTAGTAGATCTTCATAAACGATCGTTTAAATAAAACCGAGTATGCAGGAGGCGATATGGTTTTGCCGACCCGTGCCCCCCAGGACATCATCTACCCCGAGAGCGATGGTCGCCCCATGGCGGACAACACGAAGCAGTTTCGCTGGATCGTCACGATCAAAGAAAATTTAGAAATTTTATTCGCTGATCGAGACGATGTGTTTGTAGCAGGCGATCTACTGTGGTATCCCGTTGAGGGAGACAACAAGACACGACAAGCTCCTGATGCGATGGTGGTATTTGGACGCCCCAAAGGCGATCGCGGGTCATATCAACAGTGGAAAGAAGACAACATCCCGCCTCAAGTGGTGTTTGAAATTCTGTCACCGGGTAACTCGCTCAAAGAGATGACCAAGAAGCTGAAGTTTTATGAGCGGTTTGGGGTTGACGAATACTACATCTATGATCCCGATGATATTGACCTGCATGGGCTTCAGCGCGTTGGGAATGAGTTAGTCGTTGTCGAAGACATGGCCGGATGGACGAGTCCCCGACTTGGGATTCGATTTGAACTCAGCCCTGAAACCTTAACTATTTACTATCCAGATGAACGCAAGTTTTTGACCGTTGTTGAACTCGATCGGCTCCGCGAGCAAGAACGGCAGCGAGCTGACCAAGAGCAGCAGCGAGCTGACCAAGAACGGCAGCGAGCCGACCGGGCTGAACAAGCTCAGCACGATGCAATTCCCCGTCTACTGGCAATGGGGCTCACGATTGAACAGGTTGCCGATGCGCTGAATGTCTCTGTCGATGAGGTCAGACGGCGATCGCCGTCTTAAATAGAGTCATCCCAGATGGGTTGAGCGGTGAGGTTGGCGGCGCCCGCCCCACCGCTCACACACAATTTACAAGCGATTTAGGATCGCTATATCTTAAAGCAGAGGGCAGAAGGCAGAAGAAAAGGCAGAAAGGCAGAAAGGCAGAAAGCAAAAGGCAAAATAAACGCTGACCTCAGTTTCAATGCATTTCTTTGCGCTGAAATCGCTGATTTCATTCCCCAAACTGAACTAGCATAAAACATAGAAGAGCAATCCAATGAGAAGCTAGCCTAGTATCATGACTCAACTTCCAAATGATTTGGATGAGGCGATCGCTCAAGCACGAGAGGCTACGACGGCAGCCGTCGAAGATGGCTATTCCCGCCTCCAGATTGAACTCGTGATTCCAGAACTAAAAGTGATGCCTGTCGCTGAGAAATTTTTGTTGGCCTTTGAAGAGTTGGGCTCTCAGCTCCGTGTCTTTTTCCCTGATCCGGGTGCCGCTGCGTTAGCCCGTCGAGACTGGGGTGAAAAACCCTATGCGATTCGAGGCATCGGGGAGCTTAAAGCCAAGATCCAGCCTGAAGAAACCCTATTTCTATTCATCGAACCGTCATCAGTCGAGGTTCAACAAGTAGAAGAGCTATGCAACGAAGCAGGCGAGCGTCCCGTCGTTTTTCTCAATCCTAAGCTAGAAGATATCGCCACGATTGGTATTGGATATGCGGGGCGACAGCTTCGAGAGAGATTTCTAAACACGTTTGATTCGTGCTATTACATTCGCCCCATGGAGGGCGCAATGCTGTTTCGGTGCTATCCCTCACCCTGGCAAGTCTGGATAGAATCTGACGATACCTACGAACTCGTCGCAGAAGAACCTCAAAAACCGATCGGAGAAAAGCTTGAGAGAATTTTGGTAGGTACATTGAATTCGGGTGATACTGAGTCTCAAGCTGTGCAGACGCAACCGCCCCGCAAAGGATTGCTATCCGGGTTGCAGCAGTTTTTGAGAGCGCTGAGTCAATAACACAGAATGGTGAAATTTGAATTAAGTTGCGATGATATTAACTCAGAATGGTGCAGCTACAAAGAGGTGTCAGGCATAATGGATAGAATAGCGTAACGACTTCTCGAATCAAGGGTTAATGCCAACGCGTAGCCGTCAACTCAACGAGTTAACAAACCATCTTCAGCAAAAAAAATTGCATCCCGGATATTTACCAAACTGGTCCGCCATTAATATATGACTATCAAACGCGAGGTATAGAGCGAGGGTGACTGAGCAGAGAAGAATTTTCATCGGTGATGTTCATGGTCATTATGATGGACTGATGAAACTGATGGATGCGATCGCCCCCAAGCCAGACGACCATGTCTATTTTTTGGGTGATTTGATTGATCGAGGCCCTAAAAGTGCTCAAGTGATTAGCTTTGTTCGGCAGAGTGGTCACAATTGTTTGCTTGGCAATCATGAGCAACTTTTACTCGATGCTTTTCCCAATGGAAAAGTCCATCCACCCGCGTTGCAGGCGTGGCTGTATAGCGGTGGACAGACCACGGTCGCAAGCTACGATAACCCTGAATGCCTTCTAGAACAACTCGAATGGATACGTTCGTTGCCAACTCATCTGGATTTGGGCGACGTGTGGTTGGCTCATGCAGGCGTTCATCCCGGATTAGAACTCGACGCTCAAACCGTTCAAGAATATTGCTGGATTCGAGAACCCTTTCATAGCTCGATGAAGCCCTACTTCCCGGACAAGCTGATCATTACCGGACACACCATCACCTTCACGTTGCCCGGTGTCATGCCAGGGGCGATCGCCCGAGGGCGAGGATGGCTTGGCATCGACACAGGTGCATACCATCCTAAAAGCGGCTGGCTCACTGCCTTAGATCTAGAAAATCGACACGTTCATCAAGTCAACGTGATTGATCTACAACTGCGCACTCTTCCCCTGGAGGAAGCCGTCACCGACGTTGACCCGGAAGCCGTCATGGCTCGCCGCCGCTATCTACTTCAGCTTTAGCTTTCGGGAGTTCTCTAAAGCTAGGAACATCTCAGTAGATACTGTTTAGGCCACTGTAGGTCAAGTGTTGTGTGGGACTAATTTAGCCGAGTCAAATTTTTCCCCTGAAGACAAGACACCGTATATGATTCGGATGAGTTTGTGCATGACGGCACCGAC